>JBKHJO010000105.1:0-5213 GCA_046538105.1 Anaerolineales bacterium
ATCAGAGTGATTCATATTGCATTCGAGGAAACGGGCAGGTTAATAGAAGAGAGGACATCGAATGACATCAGGCAGGGGGGAAATAGAACCACGTCGATCTCTGGATGATCTGGGGATGACTATGATCCAGCAACGATGGGACCAACCGGATATTTCCGATATCACCTCGAAAGTGCGGGGAGAACTGGAACGTTTAGGGGCATTGGATGATGTCCAGCGTGGCGACGAGATCGCTATCACGGCGGGGAGCAGAGGTATCGGCTCCATCCCCAAGGTGCTACGAGCCATCGTTGCCGCCGTCGGGGAACGGGGGGGCAGGCCCTTTCTCTTCCCCGCCATGGGAAGCCATGGTGGAGGAACAGCCGAGGGACAGCGAGCCCTATTGGCCGGTCTGGGCATCACGGAGGAGACGATCGGGGCTCCTGTCAGGGCTACCATGGAGGTCGTGCGTATCGGTGAGATAGAGGAAGGTATTCCCGTCTATCTGGATGCCATGGCCGCGCAGGCAGATGGCATCATCGTGGTCAATCGCGTAAAGAAGCACACGAACTATGACGGTCCTATAGAGAGTGGGCTGTGCAAGATGGCCGTCATCGGCATGGGCAAACACAGGCAAGCCTCGACGGTGCACCGGTATGGGAATTTTGGTTTACGGAAGTATATTCCCCGGATAGCACAGGTGACCTTTTCTAGAGCGAATGTGTTGGCAGGGCTAGCGATCATCGAAAACGCCTGGGGCGGCGTGGCCGATCTCGTCGGCTTACCTGCGGATGAGATCGTGGAACGCGAGCCTGACCTTTTGATGCGAGCCAAGGATCTCTGTGCCAAGATCCCGTTTCAGGAGATCGACATAGCACTTGTGGAACGCATGGGCAAGGATATAAGCGGCACGGGAATGGATTGCTATGTCATCGGTCGTAAACGGATCATCGGCGAACCCGAGTGGCCGGAGGCTCCTGAGATCAGTTCTCTTGTGGTACTCGATCTAACGGAAGCGAGCCATGGCAACGGGGTGGGGGTGGGACTGGCCGATTTCACGACCCAACGGCTGGTCGATAAACTGGACTGGAAAGCCACGCGCGCCAATGTGATGACCTCGGGAAATATCGAGCGAGCAAAACTTGCTCTCGTTTACGAAAATGCCAAGGCGGCGCTGGAAGCGGCAGCATTTCGCGAGCGCCACACACCCCTGGATGCCTTGCGTGTGGTGTGCCTTTGCGATACGCTTCGGCTTTCGCAGTTGCTAGTTTCTCCTGCCCTGGCACGTCAGGTCAAGGCGCGCGAGGATCTGGATATTGTGGAGCGGTCGCTTCCCCTCCGTTTCGATGAGAATGGGGATTGGATCTCGCCCTTTAAGGGAGGATCCAGTCGTCACTAGTATTGGGCGAAAGCGTCCACATCCAGCACGAAAATAGTCGCCCTGTGGGGCGGGTGGGCTTTGGGGGCTCGCTCGCTCTCGATCTCGGGACCGGCGTTCTCGTTTATCGTCGCCAGCGCCTCGTCGATTTCTTGATCCTCGACACCGATCAGCAATGTGGTATTACCGCGCCTCCAAAATCCTCCTGTGGTGCTGATGCGGGTGACGGTAAATCCCTTTTCGTTCAGGGCGAAATTGACATCGCTCTCGAACTCGCTTCGTACGATAGCCATCAACAATTTCATATGAGAACCTCCAATGTCTGCCATGAAAGTGGTTATACGGTGAATCTATGTCGGAATAGAGTCATGGAGTTCTTGTCATCCAGCACTATTGGGATGTCGAACTCCTGGTTCTCTGTCTCGATGTGAAGGCGTGGCCGTCTTTCCCCTTCCGGAGGAGGTCCCTGCCACGTTATTCTGATGGGAACGCTTTTGTCCGGTTTGATGTCATAATCTTTGCGCTCAAGAATGACCTCCGGCGCGTCGCTTTGTAAATGTACACGGGCTGTGGCCAGGCCGGAGTTTCTTATCGGGAACCGTGCCTGAGGGGAAGAATCCTCGGAACGTCGTTTCAAGGGGATGGTTTCTGGTACCTCAAGGTGAGGTCTCTGTTGCAGTTCAATCTCCACCTGAACTTCTGTGTATCCGCCATTGCTCTGGATGCTGATGGTTCCCGTACCTTTATCGTCACCGGTGGGGAATTCCTCCATGTCCGTTCCTACGTCGATCTCGATGGATCGCCCCATGGCACACTCGAAGGAGACGCGATCCACCACCAGCCACGTCTTGTCGGTGTTGATGGAGCCCCGTAGCGTTCCCAGGCCATGGTTGAAGATACGAAGCGATCTCTGCACATCCTCTCGATTCACACTGGTTCCCAGATCGAGGAAGGTGACATCGGTGGAGATAAGCGGCGAGGACGGGGCCGCTCTCAACGGCACCTTGGCACGACCTCCGTCACTGTTGATGATGAGGGTTCCAATTTCCTCCTCGACATCGGAATCGAGGGCCAACCCATAGGCCGTGAGTTCGATCTCCTGTGTTTCTCCTGCCGGACACGTTCCCGTTGTGGGAGAGACCTCCAACCAGACGGCATCCTTTTGCGCCGTCCACGCGAGATCTCCCGTGCCCCCATTCTTGATGAGGAGGGTCCGTGTCTCGGGCTGATCGGGATCTATGTAACCAAAGTTCACCCGTGTGGGTTCGATATGTAAGGAGGGCTTGAGCACCTGAACAGAAGCCGCTACCGTCTCCTGAATGTCCGGGGCCGAGGAGATGACGATGGCGTCGGAGATTGACAGTTTCTGGCCCTTTGCAAAGTGGGTGCCGTCGGCCGTCACACGGATGGAGACCCCCTCACCGGGATCACATCTGATCTCATCTTGCGAAAGGGCAAGCCAACGGACTTTGGACTCGATATGAGCCGAGAGGGGCGCCGAGCCGTCGTTATGCAGACGCAGGTGGAGATGTTTTTTCTCTCCTGCAAACAGGGCACCAAAGGCCAATTCCCGAGTATCCAGTACAATCTCTGGTGCGTGTACGTGCGCTTGCAGGGTCAGCGTTTCGGTGCCGCCGTTGGTCTCTACGCGCACGGCTTGAGGGACGTGGATGAGACCATCGGACAGATCCGTGCTGTCCATGGTCAGCGTGATCTCTATGGTGTCGTCCGGAGGGCATCCAAACGCCTCAGGACGGGCCTGCAGCCAGGGGGATGAGGTCTGAATTTGCCCTCTCAGATGAGCGTTTCCCTCGTTACCTATGCTGAGAGAACGTTCTTTGGACTCTCCCCTTTCCAGGTGGCCAAAGTCGATCTGCTCCGTTTGAAGGATCAATTTCGGTACCGCGTGTTCGGCTTGTACCTCTATGCTCGCCTGGCCAGCGTCGCTGTCGACGATCAGCGCCTGTTCCTGTACCTGTGGCCCGGGGGGCATCTGCTGCGGCAAGATCTCCACTGTCACCTGAACTGCAGTATCCTGGCTGCAGCGGAAACTTTTTTGCGGCACCTGTAGCCAGGGCGCCTGACTGATGACGCGCCCGGTTAGAGTGTTTCCGCCAGCATTCTCGATGGTGAGGACACGTTCGGTTATTTCCCGCACCTGCCCAAAGTCAAGGGTTGTCTCCCGCACATGTAAAAGGGGATCCCGCACGATCCGGGCTGCAAAGGCGATCTGTTGGTTCCCCGCGTTAGTCTCCACAGAAAGGGCCTGTGGTTCTGTCATTTTCCCTGTAGGTAACATGTCCGTCTGTAAGGAGAGCATCACCTTTGCCCTCTTTTCCGCCGGGAGGCGAATGGGCTTCTTGGGTGCTTTGAGCCAGTCCACGTTGCTGATGACGCGGCCGTGGAGTTCGGCGTTGCCCGTATTGTGCATCTGCAGGGCGAGACGCTCCTTGCCGGCCGGTTTCACCTCACCGAGATCGAAACGATGCGGATGGATGGACAGGGCGGGCCGCCTTTTTTCCTGTATGGGGGCGGGCCGTGGACGCTCCTGTTCTGATTCCGGACGTTGTTCCCTTGGTCTAAAGCGGACATCCGGCTCGAAGCCCAGATCGGCCATGGTCTGTTGTGTCCGAGTGCTCTCCTGGCGTTTGGATGCAGGAAGTGGCGCGACGGTGGCCAGTTCGGCCCAGTTTGGGAGAGGGGTGAGGGGGCCTCGTTGTGGAGGCCAAAGGGCCTTTTCGAACTCTGAGGCGTCTGAAAAACGGCTCGTCGGATTGCGATGTGCGGCCCGCGCGATAATTCTCACGAGATCCTTGGAAATTCCCGGTACCGTCTTTTGCAGGGGGAATCGCCTCGAGAGACCCCTCTCCAGTAGCCTGCCGATAAGGAGGGCATAAAGCAATCTTCCCAGGGCAAAGATATCCGTCTTGACTGATGGGGCTTCTCCCTGGCCCAGTTCGGGGGCCATATAGCCCCGGACGCTACCATACGGCCTTTGCGTATTCGGTATGAAGAAGCGGCTCAGCCCGAATCCCAAGATCTTTACCCCCCCGGCGTCCGTCACCATCACGTGTTCCGGCGCAAGAAAGGGAACGTGGAGCGGGGGTTTTTGCTCATGCAGATGTATTAGCAGGTTGGATAGTTGTGCGCCCCAGTTACGGGCCAGTTTCGGTGGTACATTGAGGTGCCTATCATTGATAATCTGTTGCATGGTCCGTCCCCCGGCAAGGTCAGACACGACATAATAGGCGTCCTGTTCCTTGAAGAGATCAGCAATGGGCAAAAGGGCAGGATGGTCAACCTGTGACCACCGCTTGATCGTATTTCGCAGATTCGTCTCGGCCAGTTCCCGCTCCCTGGCGCGAAGCAAGGCGACAGTGGAGAGCTGTTTAATGGCGTATCTCCTGGTGGGATCCTTGCTATCTATTGCCTGATAGACGGCGCTGACCTGGCCTGACGATATCCTTTCTTGCAGGATATAACGATCATGCAGATGCCGATCAGGGTCCTTGCGGAAGAGGTTGGCAAACGAGGACGCATCCGCGTTCTGCGAGCGACAATTGGGGCAACGCCGCACATACCAGGGCCGTTCTGTGCCACAAATAGGGCATACCTGTACGAAGGGCGTGCTACAATGCTCACATTGCTTAGCATCGAGATCATTCAGATGATTGCATTTTGGACAGCGTTGCTTGGTAGCCATGTTCTTCTATAGGTTATCGAATGAGAGTTTGTGTTAGCGTCTAGCGCCATCTGTGGTATATATCATATCCACTTGGGAAAAGGCGTTGAGAAGACAAAATGAATGAACAGCGTACATAATTATATGCTCAAGGCATATAGTGTCAAGAACGCG
>JBKHJO010000106.1:0-5034 GCA_046538105.1 Anaerolineales bacterium
CAGGGGCGTGAACGCACCGTAGAGATAATCCACCATCTGGGGACAAAGGCGCACCATAACATGCATCAACTGGCAATCCACACTGCCCGGCGTATGGGCGTCGTGCTCTAGCATGAAGGCGTAGGCACGTCCGAAGGCCCTCGGGCCTCTAAAAGCAAGATACATCCACGTCCCCCTTTTTCATATCGAAACATATACATCTGGCGTATCCTGATGGATTCGTCTCATTCTGCCAGGGCCAGCGACCGGTCGACTCTATCTCCAGGGTAAGGCTGAGGAAGGTACGTATCACCACAACGGCGTGACAACAACTTTAGTTTGCCAGTTCGATGGCCACGATGCGGATGATATCCGCTGCGATAAAGAACTCCAGGCCCAGCAGAATACCGCGCCCAAGGTGCTGGCGGACCTGTGGGAAAACCGCCCGCAACGCGACTCTTTCAGAGTCGGGACGCCGCAGAGATCAGGGCGTAGAGTGCCAGCCCGGTAACAATACAGATGCCAAGGAACTCGATTATCACCGCACAACATTCGGCCAGCGGTTCTATAATGGTAAGTGTGTTATAGCCGTTATGGTATGCTCACTCGCAGATCATCATCTCAACGTATGTCTCCCAGATTCAGTTTTCACTCCTCCCCATGGCGATACCTACAGAGAAACCAAACTAGAACGGGAGTCGCTCCTCCAGCCGCTCCAGGTTGATCAGGCCCGGCGCTATCTCTCCCGCTTCCAGCCGGTGCATGAGATCGACGACGGCCTCATTCATGGGGGTGGGCACCCCCAGTTGCCCCCCTTTTTCCACGACGACGCCATTGAGATAGTCCACCTCGGTACGCCGTCCTTTGATCACGTCCTGCAGCAGCGAGGGACGCCCCGGTTCTGGCAGACGGGCGAGTTGCTCTTCTGTCAACCCCCGTCCCCCACGCGCGGCCGCGAGTTTGTCCCGCAGGGCGAGGAAATCGTCTCGTGTGCTGGCATGGGCGAATTCCGGGAAAGAGAGGTCGTTGAGCGGTTCCAGGACAATGCCCATGCGGGTGGCCACAGTGGCCGCCTCGCCGCCAATGACGACGCGGACGAGATTCTCCAGATCCGCCTGCTCCGCGTCCATCTCCTGGCCCTCGGGACCGAGCAAGCCGGCCAGGGCGTTGCCCATGGCATTCCACACCAATTTGGACCAGCGGGCACCCCACAGATTGGTGGTGGCTTTGCTGGGGCCGATGACCTGCAGCATCTCTACCGTTTCCTCTACTCTCGGCGTGATCCGGCCCGACAGTTCCCCCACGGTAAAGGCATGGGTGGTGGTGGGATCGGTGCGCACCACGTGGCCGGGATCGTAGACGCCAGCGCTGATGAGGGTCATACATCCCACGACCCGATGATAGCCCACGATCTGTGCCACAGATTCGTCGTTCAGGGCGTTCATAGCCGGCAGGACGAAACCCGAAGGCGCCAGATGGGGCGCGATCAGGTGGATGGACCAGACGGTGTCATACGACTTGACGGAGAGAAAGACCATGTCAAAGGGTTCCCTGAGGCCGCTGACCTCACTCAGATGCAGGGCCGTCACGGGCACAATAAAGGTGCCGTTCACGTCGCTGAGGGTCAGGCCGCCCTCCTTTATGGCCTCCACGTGGGCCGCCCACTGATCGATGAGGGTTACGTCGTGACCCTCGCGGGTGAGGTAAGCGCCGATGGAGCCGCCAATGCCTCCGACGCCCAGTACGGCTATGCGCTGTTTCATGATAACCTCCTGTGGCTCGCTTGCGAGTTGCTATACTGACGGGTGCATATCCTGACAGTATCACGAAAAGACGGGCCATGTCAAACCAACGATTCATCTTGAGGAGGTAGGGTTGTCGAAAAGTCGAAAATTACGATCAACATGCTATAATAGAAGATAGTGTGATGAACGATAGGAGGTCAAGATAAACGTGTCAAGAGTCACAGACTATGTGAGGGATCATCCCTTCTTTGAGGGGTTGGGAGAAACGCGATTGCACGACCTGACGCGCATGACGACCCTCCAAGAACTGGACCAGGGACAGATTCTGGGGCTGGAAGGTGACCGCTGCACGTCCGTCTACTTTGTCGTGGAGGGACGCATACGGGCTATCAAGATGTCCGCCGTCGGCCGCGAGCAGGTCCTCGGCGAGTTCGAGCCGGGAGAGGCCTTTTACATGGTGCCCGCCCTGGACGATGGCCCTCTGCCCGTGACCACCCGTACGGCGACGCGAGCGACCCTGCTGCGACTAGCGTGCCAGGATTTTATCAGGCTGATAAAGCGCCACCCACCTGTGGCCATGCAGGTTCTGACCACCCTGGCCCATAGGATGCGCCGGCTGACCTCCCTGATCGAGGATCTCTCCCTGCGCTCCGTCTCGGAGCGGCTGGCGAAAATGCTCCTGAAGCGGGCTGAATCGGCACACAGTCAGCGCGTGACCCAGCGCGAGATGGCTGCCCAACTGGGCACGGTGCGGGAAGTGGTGGCGCGAAATCTGGCTCAGTTCCAAGAACAGGGATGGATCGAGGTGCATCGGGGCAGCATAGAGATCATAGATCCCCAGGCGCTGCGCCGCGAGGCAACCATATAGAAGTAAAGACGTGACTTTTGTCACAGCAAGGGACATAAAGAAGAATTAAAATAAAAAGTAAACAGAAGGAGATTTTTACATCAGGAATGAGATATATGAGTGAAACAGACCGCGCCACGCCAGAAATCGATAGAGAACGCTGCACACTGTGTGGAGATTGCGTCGAAAAGTGTCCCGAGGAGGCAGTACATATCCACGCCGGAGAGGTAATTATCGACGAGGAATTGTGCGAATACTGCGGCGAATGCGAGGACATCTGCCCCATGGGAGCCATCGCCCTGCCCTACGAGATCGTTATGAGGAAGACACAAGGTTCTACCAAAGAGAAATAGACCCGCTCGTACAGCATAGACACCAAAAACGGGACCGTGAAATCGCAGGTCCCGCTTTATGGTAGTAACATCTTGCGAATCAGGCGGGTGCTTGCCAGTCCTCACACGTCATCTCCTCTGGACAGCGGACACATTGCCTTCGGACACCCTCGGGGGACAGGCGCTTGGCATCCACGTCGGCGACGATATCCTTGGCACAATACCCATAGCCCTCGAGCATCACATAGTGACGACATTCCGGACAGCGATTTCTGGCGACCTTACGACCAAACAATCCCATAATTCCTACTCCTTAAAAAGAAAAACTGAGGCCAACAATTGTGCGACCTCCCCCAAATATGGAAAGAGTATATAACTCCTTGGCTTTCTGTCAAATGAGAGGTCGAACTTTCCCTGTCACTTGCCCCACTCTCCAAATAACATATACTTTATTTGTTAGAATGCAAGGCACATAAGGAATATAGGAGGAGCCATCCATCATGCTGTATCGCACCCTCGGTTGCACAGGACTCAAGGTCTCCCTCGCCGGATTAGGCACCGGCGGCGCATCCAAACTGGGCCAGAATACGGGACGTACGGCCACCGAATCGCGTCGCGTGGTGAGAAAGGCCCTGGATCTGGGCATCAACGTGTTCGATTCCTCACCAGCGTACGGAAGGAGCGAGGAACTCTTGGGCACGGCCCTGGAAGGGGTACCCCGGAATCGCTACGTGCTGGCCACCAAATTCCAGCCCAAGGTGGACGATGAGATTCACGACCACCCGGAGGCGTTGATGGAGCAACTGGAGCAGAGCCTGAGACATCTGAGGGTGGATGCCATCGACGTGCTACAGTATCATGGCGTGGGGCCGGATATCTACCGAAAAGTGATCGATCGCTTCCACCCCGTGGCATTACGGGCGCAGGAGACGGGCAAGGTGCGCTTTTTGGGCATCACAGAGACGGTGGGCGGTGATCCTCGCCACGAGATGCTCCAGATGGCCCTGCAAGAGGATCTTTTTGACACCTTTATGGTGAAATATGGCATCCTCAACCAGCGAGCCGCCGAGGAGATATTGCCCCTGGCCCAGGAAAAAAATCTGGGGGTCTTTGTCATGGCCGCCGTACGCACCTCTTTGCGCAATCCCAAGGAAGCGGTGGAGACCATCAACCAGTTCATCGATGACAGGCACCTCTCCATCCCCAGGCCAAGCGAGGACGATCCCCTGGGATTAAAAGGGGTCACCGAGGGAGAGATCCCCTCCGTCACGGAGGCGGCCTATCAGTTCGCCGCCGCCCACGAGGCGGTGTCCACGGTGCTGATAGGCACGGGGAATCCCCAACACCTGGAGATCAACGTGGCCGACCTCTTGTCGCGTCCGCTCTCAGAGGCCCAGATCGAATATCTAAAAGAGACCTACGGCCACCTGGCCTGGAACGCCTGAAATCCGCCGAGGGGTTAGACCAAGCCCTGCTTTTTGTAGGCCTCGGCCGCCTCGCGGATAAAGCGGGCATTCTCCACGGCATCGTATTCCGCTTCCATCTCCTCGGCCAGGGCGAAGAGTTCCTCGTAGGTCACCCGATAGGGGCGCAGGGCCTCGTAAACAGCCAGCACCTTCTCATTGGGCACCGTGGCGAGTTCCGCCGCGCGGCGGAAATTGGCCGCCGGTTGGGGAAAGCCGGCCTCCTCGGCGATGCGGGCCTGCTCTCGCAGGGTCTCCGGATGGATGCCCAAATCGTCCGCATCGATCTTGCCGGCCCTCAGGTTTTCCATGGTCAGATCGGATAATGGGCGGCCAGTTCGCGACCGAATGCGCTCTCGAGCGTTTTCTCCCAACGGATATCGTTCCTTCTCACTCATCCAATCACCTTCCCTCCAAAGCGGTCTATACGTCGGGCTCCCAATCGAACCACAATTCGGTGGGCGGGCGATCGGGGTCCACCTGCTCACATTCACGTCGGTGCAGGAGCATGGTCTTGACGATCAGACGCAGCCGCACCCAGTTATCCACCTTGACGGGCACAGGATCCACCGCTTCTCCTTTGGCATAGCGCGCCGCGTTGCGCCCGATCTCATAGAAGGAGTCCAGGGTCAGATTGGGGGAATGGGAAAAGAGTTCCAGATTGTTCA
>JBKHJO010000038.1:0-21976 GCA_046538105.1 Anaerolineales bacterium
CTCCCGCATTTGGGCGATTGGATGCACGAGGGGCAGCCCTCCTCGCAGGGGCAGTCCCGGATCGTCTCCCACGTGCGCTGCCACAGCCCCTCCACCAGTTCGAACCCCGCCTTGGTGATGCCCACCCCGCCCGGATAGCCGTCGTAGATGAATATCTCGGGGCGGTCGGTGTCGGGGTGCCGGGGGGTGGACAGTCCCCCGATATCGTTGCGGTCGCACATGGCATAGAGGGGGAGCAGGCCTACCAGGGCGTGTTCCAGGGCGTGGAGACCCCCGGCGAAATCCAATCCCTTGTCGGCCAGGGTGTGGGCGATCTCCTCCGGTACGGCGAACCACAGGCTCTGGGTCTCAAAGAAGTGGGGCGGCAGGTTCAGGGGCTCTTCGGAGAGGAGGGAATGGTCGAACTGTTGCCGCCTACGAAAGCCGATCACTTGTTGGGTGACGCGCACGCGCCCGAAGAATAGGTTGGTCCTTTCCAACTGGCGCGCCTGCAGGGAGCGCACGATATGTACCTCGTTCATCTCCATGGGTTGGGTGTAATAGGGCACGTCGGCGGGACGGGCGTGGGCCACCTGGGCCTGCAGGTCCAGGCTCGTGATCAGATAGGATTCGCCCCGGTGCAGGTATACGCAGCCCGGATAGATGCGAATGAAAGCCATGGCCGCATCCACCTCCTCGATGAGGCGACTATTATCCGTGTCGTCCACCAGGGCGTAGCGCTGGCCCGAGGTGGCCCGCAGGTTCACCCCCTGGGCCGGATAGTCGTCGCTGGGATAGTACCAGCGCCTGCCCCGCCTCTGCAGCACGCCCTCGTCCTCCAGCGTTTCCGCCGCCTGCATGTATCCCTCGCCAAAGAGGGCCTCCTCCTCGGGGGCAAGGGGCGCCTCGTAGGCGGCGCAGGTCAGGTGGGAGGCCAGGAGGTGGGGATTCTGGGGGTCGATGAGGGCGCGCTCGTGGGAACGGCGGAATAGTTCACGAGGATGGTGCATAAAGAACTGGTCCAGGGGATCGTCCCGTCCGATGAGGATGCTCAGGGCTTCCCCTTCTCCCCGACCCGCGCGGCCGGCCTGTTGCCACGTGCTGGCGATGGTGCCCGGATAGCCCACCAGCATGGTGGCCTGCAGTTCCCCCACGTCGATGCCCAGTTCCAGGGCGTTGGTGGCGACGACGCCCAACAGTTCCCCCGAAAAGAGGCGCTGCTCGATCTCCCGGCGCTCCTCCGCCAGGTATCCGCCCCGGTAGGCGCTGATGCGCTCCGCCAGCGCCGGGTCTCGGGGCTCCAGGGCCTCCTGGGCGTAGAGGAGGATCAACTCGGCCACCTTGCGCGTCCTCACAAAGGTGATGTTGCGCACCCCCTTTTCCACCATGGCGGCAAAGAGCCAGGTGGCCTCGCTGTTCACGCTGTGACGCAGTTCTCCCCTTTCATCCCGGTAGGGGGCGTTCCACAGCAAGAATTGGCGCGACCCCCGGGGTGCGCCGTTCTGTTCAACCACTTTCACTTCCCTGCCGATCAAGCGCTCTGCGTGCTCTCGAGGATTGGCGATGGTGGCCGAGGAGAGGATGAACTGGGGATCGGCGCCGTAGCGGGCGCAGACGCGCTGCAGGCGGCGCATGACACAGGCCACGTGGGAACCAAAGATGCCCCGGTAGATGTGGGCTTCGTCCAGCACCACGTATTTTAGGTGCCGGAAAAAGGCACCCCACGAGGTGTGGTTGGGAAGGATGCCCAGGTGCAGCATGTCGGGATTGGAGAGGATGATGGCCGCCCGCCTGCGTATCCGCCCCCGGGCGCTGCGGGGCGTGTCCCCATCATAGGTGTCAAAGCGTATGCGATCTAGGCGCTCGCCCTGGGTCAGTTCGCCCAGGGCCCGCAGTTGGTCCTGGGCCAATGCCTTGGTGGGAAAGAGGTACAGGGCCCGCGACAGTTCGTCCTCCAGGATGCCCTCCAGCGTGGGGACGTTGTAGCACAACGTCTTGCCGCTGGCCGTTCCCGTGGCCACGATGATGTCCTCTCCCTCGCGCACGGCGTTGAGGGCCTGGGCCTGGTGGCTGTAGAGGGGAAGGAGACCCCGTTCTTCCAGAATCTCTTGCAGGGACTCTGACAGCGGTTTCGCCAGGGCGCCGTGCTGCGCCGCCCGCGCGGGTATCTCTTCTATATGCACGATCTGCCCCTTGTATTGGACGTGGCTGCGCACGTGGGCGATGAAATCCGAGATCTGCATTCTGATCCCTCGTATAGGTGTCCCCGTCGGGCTCCATTGTAGGGCGGGCACGGGCGGTTGGCAAAAGGCACACGCCGCCGGTATAATGTTTCCGTCGCTTTCGTCGGATGTAGAGAGGGTGTGTCGTCATGAAAAATCTGATGGTTACTGGGGGAGCCGGTTTCATCGGCTCCAACTTTGTGCGCTATATGCTGGAGCGCCACTCTACCTATCGCATTCTCGTCTATGACAAGTTAACCTATGCCGGAAACCTGGATAATCTCAAGGACGTGGCTGACAACGAGCGTTATGCTTTTGTCCAGGGTGACATCTGCGATGCGGACGGGGTGCGAGAGGCGATTCGCGCCCACGATATCGATGTCATCGTCAATTTCGCGGCCGAGACCCACGTGGACCGCTCGCTGACGGACCCGGGCGCCTTTATTACCACCGATATGTACGGTACCTTTGTATTGCTGGAGGCGGCCAAAGAGTTCGGCCTGGAGCGCTATCATCAGGTGAGCACCGACGAGGTGTATGGTCAGGTACTGGAGGGTTCCTCTTCGGAGGAGGACCCCCTGGAGGCGCGCAGCCCCTACTCGGCCAGCAAGGCGGGCGGCGATCTCCTCGTGCTGGCCTACTATCACAGTTTCGATGTGCCCGTGACCATCACCCGCGGCTCCAACAACATCGGTCCCTACCAGTATCCGGAAAAGGTGGTGCCCCTCTTTGTGACCAACGCCATCGACGATCTTCCCCTGCCTATCTATGGCGACGGCCAGCAGATGCGCGACTACCAGTACGTGGTCGATCACTGTGAGGGGATCGACATAGTCCTGCATCGGGGCGAGCCCGGCGAGGTCTATAATCTGGGCACCGGCGTCGAGACGCGCAACATCAATATGGCCCACATGATCCTCGATCTACTGGACAAACCCGAATCCCTGATCCAGCACGTCACCGACCGGCCGGGACACGACCGCCGTTATTCGCTGGATATAGACAAGATCCGCGCCCTGGGCTGGAAATCGCGTCACTCCTTTGCCGAGGCCATGGAAAAGACGGTGGGATGGTACGTGGAAAACGAGTGGTGGTGGCGCAAGATAAAGTCGGGCCAGCGGTATGAGGAATACTATGAGAATCATTACAGGGGGCGCGAGATAGACGGGAACGGGGCGGCCTAGCCCTCTCCACGTCTGCACTGTTCGCACGGTACAAAGTGCAGTCTCCTCTTTTGTGCCTCATGCCGCGGGAATGGATATGGTCGATCAGTATGTTCGAGAGAGGATCGTGCTTGATAGCGTGGGGATAAAGGGGATGAGAAAACTCGAACCCGAGGGGGAAAGACCTCTCCCCCTCGGGATTACTTACTAGAACGTGTGTTGTAGTAGAATTACTCGCCAGGCTGTTCTTGCTCCTCTCCAGGCAGTTCTTGTTCTTCCTCTCCAGGCAATTCTTGTTCTTCCTCACCAGGCGGTTCGAGCTCGCCCGGTTCCTCTGGTATCTCTTCCGGCGGTGCGCACGCCGCCAGGGCTGCTCCCGCGCCCAGCGCCGCTGTCACGATCAGGAACTTTCTCCTGTCCATCTCCTTAGGAAGCATTACGATCTCACCTCCGTTCTTTGTGTCAGCTTAGTTGGAGCCGAGGAAACCGCGTATGCAATAAGGAAGGATCCTTCCGTCTATCAATCTCTCGCGCTGGCCAGGCCCGACGCATACCAGTTCCTCACTCATCATACAGCCTATCATGCGCGCATTGCTTTGTCAAGGATTTTTGTGCATTGTTCTATCCATTATGCCATAGGCTATTTTCACCATAGGCCAGCAAAGATCTTTTTTCCATGCTGTGACCGTTGTTTGTGAGGTTTCTCATGATGGCGCAGTCGCGTTTTTCCCTCAGATGCGCCGGTAGATCGCGCCGGTAGCCACGGAGCAGAGGGCCACCAGTCCCAATCCAAGGGAGAGGGTGGCCGTTTCTGCCACTTGTCCCACGAGCCAGGGCAGTATTATTTTGCCCAGGCCGCTGGCCGAGCAGAGTATTCCCGCCACTGCTCCCATCTGCTGGGGCACGCGGCGCGTCACGTCGGCCATGATGGTGGCCCACAGGCCGGACAGCGCCAGGCCCGTGAGGATCAGCCCCAGCCAGGGCAGCGCTTTCCCCGGCAGGATCAGCATCAGGGCCAGGCCTATTCCCCCCAGCCAGGATCCGCCCACTATGAGACGCCTGTAGCCTATGCCCTCCACCACCCTGCTGCAAAGAAAACGCCCCACGAGTATGGTGGCGCTGAAAAAGGAGACGCTGAAACTGGCGGCGTCTATGGTCAGGGTGCGTACCTGCTCCAGATACAGGGCCAGCCACGAGAGGATGCTGGCCTCCACGCCCCCATAGATCATGATGGTCAGGGCGGAGAGGAGCACCACGCGCGAGGCGAGCAGTTTTCCAGAGAATCGCCCTTTGGATTCAACGGCTACCTGGGGAGGAAATCGGGTTCTGAGTAGAATCAGGCCGATCAGCACGACGTAGGCGCCCAGGACGGCATAGGGGGCGCGCCACCCCACGCCATGCCGCAGGGCTATGCCCAGGAAAAGGGGGGTCACGGTGGCGCCCATGCCGAAAAAGAGATGCACGCGATTCAGCATGCTGCCCGATCGCTCCCCGCCCACCGCCGCCACCAGGGGGTTGATGCTGCCGTCGAAAAAGCCGGCGACCAGGCCCATGGCGGCCATGGTGGGCAACAGCCAGGGGAAACTCGGCGCCAGGGTCACCCCGCTCAGGGAGATGGCGCCTGCCAGGGCTCCCAGTAGCCACCCCCGCTTGTGTCCCCACAGATCGCCCAGGATGCCCGCCAGTGTGGCTGCGACGACATAGCCTACGGCGGGACTCGCCACCAGCAGTCCAGCCTGTGAGGTGCTCAGATTCAGATCCTCGATGATGACGGGAAGCAGGGCCCCCGTCACGACGGCGTTGGCCCCCATCAGCATCATGCTGAGAAAGGCGGGGAGAAGTTGCCTGCCGCGCTTACCCGTCAAGGCGGCGTACCCCTTCCTCCGCACGACAGATGTATATGTCGGGAGCGATGCCGGTGGCCTTCTGGTAGGCGTCGGCCACGCGCCGCCTAAAGATTTCCGCCATTTCGCTGCGCACCAGGTTGACTGTGCATCCGCCAAAGCCGGCGCCCGTCATCCGCGCGCCAACTATCCCCTCTTGCTCCCAGGCCGCCTCGACCATCACGTCCAGTTCCTCGCAACTCACCTCGTAATCGTCGCGCAGGCTGACGTGGGAGGCGTTCATCAACTGACCAAAGGTCGCCACATCGCCGTCTTCCAGGGCCTCCACGGCGTCCAGCACGCGGGCGTTCTCTGTGACCACGTGGCGGCAGCGCTTGAGGGTCACCGGATCCAGTTTGTCTGCGTTGGTCTCCAGTTCCTGGGGACTAATGTCGCGCAGGGCGGGGACGCCCAGGATCTCGGCACCTCTCTCACACTCCCGCCGGCGGGCGTTGTACTCCGAGTCCACCAGGCCCCGGCGCTTTTTCGTATCACATACCACGATGCTGTATCCGGTGGGAACGGGCACGGGGCTATAGTCCAGGCTGCGGCAGTCGATGAGCAGGGCGTGATCGCGCTCTCCCAGGGAGATGATATACTGGTCCATGATGCCGCAGCGCATGCCCACGAAATCGTTCTCCGCCTTTTGGCAGAGCAGGGCGCGTTTGACGCCATCCAGTTCCAGGGAGCCAACGATCTGGAAGGCATAGGCCATGGCCACCTCCACCGCCGCCGAGGAACTGAGGCCCGATCCGATGGGTATGTCGCTGGTGATCGCGGCATCCATGCCCTGCAGCGTATAGCCCTCCTCCTGCAGGGCCCAGGCCACCCCCCGCTGATAGTTGCTCCACGTCTGCTTCTTCACAGGTTCGATGTCGTCGAGCGGGAAGGTGGTGCTCTGGTCAAAGTCCAGGGCCGACAGCCTCACGCGGCGGTCGTCCCGCGGCCCTACCGCCATGACTACGTGCTGGTCGGTGGCCGCCGGCAGTACAAAACCCTCGTTATAGTCGGTGTGTTCCCCGATGAGGTTGACCCGTCCTGGTGCGGCGACAAAGAACGCGGGCTCTTGCCGGTAAAGATCTCTGAATGCCCTATCCGCCGCTCGCAGGAGTTCTTCCAGTGTACCGGTTCCGTTACAGGTCATGTATCTCTCCCGTCTCAACAAGTGTCATGAGGTCTCGTAGGCTACCCTGGGCGTCGGAGGCCGCCGAGGGCAGTTGGGGTATGCGCCCGCGATCAACCCAGAAGGTGCTCATACCCAGGCGCCGGGCGGGCAGATCGGCCTCGGGGCTGTCGCCCACCATCAGGCATTCGTTGGCCTTGCGCTCCAGATGTTCCATAATGGTCACAAAGAATTGGGGATGGGGTTTGCAGGCCCCCATATTCTCGTAGGTGGTGATATAGTCATAATCGTAGCGGTCGGCGCCCACGCCTGCCCAGCGCAGCCGCGCCAGGATGGCCTCTCGAGGAAAGACCGGCTGCGTGACGATGGCCACCTGATACCCTTCCTCAAAGGCCAGGTCCATCAGGGGCCGGGCGTGGGGATCGGCTTTCGTGTACTTGCGAAGGGCCTCGAAATCCTCCGTATAAAAGGTCTCCAGGATCGTCCTGATCTCGTCGATGTCACAGTCGAGACGGGGGGCAAACGCCTCCCAAAAGACCTCAGCGTTCTTGCCGTTCTGGCCGTCATTGTCCCACACAGCGCGCATGGCCGCGTTCAGGGCCTCCATAAAGGTCTCTGGCGAGCATACGGGCTTTACCCGGGCCCTGAGGGCCTCAAAGTAGTGGAGGGAGAATTTGCTCATGTCGTTGATGAGCAGGGTGTCGTCCAGATCGAAAAGGAGCGCCTTGATCGCGCGTTCGCTCATACTAATTCCTCCAGCGGATGGTCTGTCTCTTGTGCTTGTAGACAAAGAGCCCTGGGCAGTAGGCCCAGGGCTTTCGGGGGGACTAGCGGGACTCTACGTATCGCGTCCAGGGATGAGAATTCGCGACCGTCCAGACCGGTCTTCTTCCTCCGCTTCTTCGGGGGGTTCTCTCGGTTCCTCGCCGGGGACGATGATACCGGAACGGGTGCGGCGGCTGCCCGCTGGCTCTCGTTCTCTTTCCCTTTCTCGCTGCGCCTCCTCCTCGACTTCTCGCTCCCGTTCGATGGTGGCTTCCCGCAAGGTATCTCGAAAGTCGGCGGGATCGTGAAAGCGTGTGCCGGCTCCGATGAGAGGGCGCAGGCTTTCCCCCCGGGCCGAGAGCATAAAGGCGTTAAAGAGATGTCCGTTCTCTCGCAGGAACTCGCCCCAGGTCGCCTCTGGATGCTCATCCTGGTAGATCTCGTAAGCGTTGGTGACATAGTCGACCAATGGTGCTTCATAGTCGTTGGGCAGGATGAGGGTCATATTGGAGAGGCGATACTCGTCCTCCAGTTCGAATAGACGGCCAACCAATACGTCGCCCCCCCGTGCATTCTGTGCCAGGAACGAATCAAAGATGACCAGTTCGCGCTCCTGCAGGGGATCGTAAACGGCTAGTCGGTGGTCCTCCATAATCTCGAGGAGGCGGAATATACCCATGACGGACTCGGACCAGGCCTCGAGTATCTCGCCAGCCTCGGGAGGGTACTGATCCGCCTCGTTCTCGACGAACAGGTCGATGATATATCGATCGCGGGTGCTGGTATGATAGTCGTGTATAACCCACTCCAGAGCGCGGTGCACATCCTCCTGGTGTTCCATGACGAGATCTCGTCGCAGCGCATAACGTCCGCCCCAATAGAAATTGAGTGCCTCGTTAACGTCGTTCACAAAGCGGGGCGACTGCGCATAACTGGTCACGGCGTCCAGCAAAAAGCCTTCCATGGAATCCAGGTTCAATTCGCGCGATTCGCTGATACGATCTTTGCGCATGCAACAATTCTTATATTTTCTACCACTGCCACAAGGGCACGGATCGTTTCTGCCTACCTTGGGCATCCCTTATACTCCTCCATACATAATATTCTCTGATCCATAGTACCATAGGAAAGGGGGTGTGTCAATCACAGAGCGCTTTTTGGCTCGCGCCGCTCGAGGCATGGCGCCCCATCGTCCCTGTACAGGACGATATACCTGCACCAGCGGGCGTCGTCCCGTGGCAGAGGTTTCGGAGAGCCGTCACTCGGGAAACGCAGATGGGGGCCGCGGCTCTCGTCTCGCTCCAGGGCGGCCCTGACCACCAGGCGCGCCGTCTGAAGCACGTTCACCGTCTCCAGTACCGTGTTGAGGGGAGCGTCACCGGGCGCGATACCCTTTTGGGCCAGGGAGTCCAGTTCTGCGCACAACTCTTCCAATCCGGATGTGGTACGGTAGACGGCGGCGGCCTCGTTCATGCTTGCCCGCACGGCGCGCCGGACAGTGGCGGTGTCCACGCCGTCTGGCGAAAAGAGTTTCTCCATCGCCTCGTCGGGATCGATCGGAACTCTCCTCGTTCCCTCTGTTCTGGCGTGTGCGGCCGCGCTCTCCCCGGCGATGCGCCCAAAGACTTGGCCGCTCAGGAGGGCGTTCCCGCCCGGACGGTTGGCGCCGTGGTGTCCCCCGGCCACCTCCCCGGCGGCAAAGAGTCCCTTGACGCTGGTCTCGGCGCGGGTGCGGATCTTGATCCCGCCCTGAAAATGCTGGATGGCCGGGGCGATCTCCACTATATCTCCCGCCTCCAGGTCGACCCCCCGCTCGGCCAGCCAGGTCACCGAGGGCTGGTTGATGGCTTTCAATCGCGCCAGGGGGCTGCTGATGGCGGGATCGCCCGCCGTCAGCCCCCTGTCCTCGTACCAGGCACGCACCTTGGGGGAGAGGGAGGCCACACCCAGCCCCGCCGGGTCCTTGCTATAATCGAGAAAGACGCGGTGTCCCGCCGCCCTTTCCATGGTCACGGCGATATCCACCATGTGGGAGGGCTCGCGATAGGAGACGGGCCAACTGGCCCCCTTGGCAAAGAGGATATCGTAGGGATTCTCTCCGCCCCCTCGCCCTTTTGCCCGGGCGACATAACGGGGCAGGAACTCCTCCCCCGCGTCGTTCACCAACCGGGGGAGGGCGCGCATCATGCTGCCCGAGCAGGCCAGATTTGTCTTCAGGGAACAGAGGCCGATCTGGATGAACTCCAGATTGACCAGTTCGGCGCCGGCGCGATAGGCCAGGGCATAGCCGTCGCCCGTACAGTCCGCTGGATAGACGTTGACGGCATAGATGTTTCCCGCCCCTCCCGTGGCCAGGATGACGGCCTTGGCGGCTACCGTCGTGATCGCCGCGTCGCGCTCCGAGACCAGGAGTGCACCACACACACCCTCGTCTTTTTCATCCATCAGCAGTTCGGCGACCATCTCCTCCTCCCGTACCCCGATGGGGAGTTCCCTCAGGCGTCTCAGCAAAGCCTCTTCGATATGATTTGCTGTATAGGGGCCGGTGTAGCAGGCCCGGGCATAGTCGGAGCCGTCGGTCACGAACTGATCCACCGTGCCGTCCGGACGGCGTGCCCACGGCACACCGAGTTCGTCCAGATAGTGAAAGGCCTGGGCCGCATTGCGAGCCAGTATGGTGGCCAGATCGGCGTCCGATACATGGCCCCCGATGCGGTAGATATCCTCGGCGTGGTAGCACCAGGCATCGTCGCCGCCTGGCTCCGTAGTGGGCAGCGTGGCGTGAAAGGCCATGCGGTCCGAGCAGGCTGTGGCCGTCACGCCACTTTGTCCCAGTTTCCCTTTGGTCACCAACAAGATCTCCAGGTCGGCGTCTTTTTCATGGGCCGCTATGGCCGCCCGCAGGGCCGCACCGCCGCCGCCCACAACGAGCACGTCACATTGGTGTACGGATGCTTTGTTCTTCATTCGCTCTTTTTTTCTCCTTGGCTCTTTTTTAAAGGGATAGCCGCAGGATCATGCAAAAGGGCGTCTCGTGAGATTGTCCAGAATACCGTCACAGGATAGCAGCATACCCCTATCTTGAGCGCAATCTATCCCCCAACATGTGACGCAGATAGGAGATCTCTCCAAAGGCCGCCGTCTTTGGTTCGTTGCCGAACCATTCCACAGAGGCGTATCCTCCATAGTTGCTTTCCACCAGGGCCTGCAAAAAAGTCTCATAGTCCATCTCCCCCGCCGCAAGGGGTGTCGCTTCGAAGTGTCCCTCGCGCTGAATGCCATTTTTCAGATGGAGGATGCGCACCCAGGGCAGCAGTCTTTTCAGGGCGTGGACTGGATCTTCTCCCGCATGGTAGAGGTTGCAGATGTCCAGGTTCACACAGAGGTTGGGCATTCCCGTCTGGCGGATCAGGCGCAGGGTGCTCTCTGTTGTATCGTGGAGGTGGCCGGCGTGGGTCTCCAGGGCAAAGCCAATATCCTGATCCAGGCCCAGGGCGCATACCTCTTTCAGGCCAGAGACGACGGCGCGCCACGTCATCGTGGAGGCCTCCGAGGAATCGCCACCCCCGGTAAAGGCGCGTATGAGGGGAGCGTCCAATGCCCGCGCATAGTCCACATACTGTCGTGCCGTCGCCAGGCTTCCCTCGAGATCGTTCGCCAGGTCAAAGTAGGCGCTGATCATGGGTACCTCCAGATCGTACTCGCACAGTTGCGCGGCCAGCGGGGCCAGGTCGCCGTGGTCCTGCACGTAACGTTCCAGGTGGGGGCCCCATGCCTCCAGGCCGGGATAGCCCGCCTCGGCCGCGATGGGCAGTGTCGTCTCAATGGGCTCCTCGCGCCAGGCGATGGAGCAGAGGGAGGGAGAGATGGTGCGCGTCTGCAGGGCTTCCAGCCCCTTGCGCACCTGATAGGATAGCGGAGGACATCCCGGTTCATAGTGCCCTAGATGGCGGTAGCGGTAAGCGCAGTTGCCATACACGAGGACCTTATCGCCCTCCTCCATGACGGGCTCCTCGTCCTGATGACCGGCGATGATGGTCACGTCTTGCATCTCGGCCAGTTCAGGGATGTGACTGGCGGCCAATAACCCGCCGGCCAGCGCCTGGCGACAGGAGGGACATGCGTTCTCGGCGCACAGTCGAAAGGGGCCGGCGTACTGTTCTGGATCCCGAGGGGCCGGTGTAATCTGTACGTCCTCCAGCAGGGCGCCGAGATCGTCGCCTAATAGATCGATCTCTTCGAGGGAGGCGGGGCCCATGCCTCGCTGGATGGCCTCCTGCAGGTAAAAGACCTCCTTCGCATCCAGTCCCAGTATCCTGGCCCCCACCAGGTCGGCGGCGACGGCGTTGTCCGCCACCGTGATCAGGTCGGTCTTGACGGGCGAACCCTCTGAGGGGAAATTCCCCTCCAGGGTATAGATGGCCTCTGTGATGACCAGATCGCTGGGCCGATGGTAGTTGAGGTCACAGATGGCGCCGTCCAATCCGAACTCGTGGATATAGCGGGTGGTATCGGCAGGAAAGAGTCCCATGAGATTCTTCATGGCGTTGGAGAATTTGGTCAGGGCGTGGGTGCGCAATCCGGGGATATTGATGAATACGTCGCAGGTATCGATCAGCCTGACCCACGGTATCTGGCAGGTCAGGGAGCGGGCGCCGGGTAGGGAGATCAGGTCTCGTTCCAGATCTTCGACGGCCACCAACTCGGCCACCTCCTCGATGGCCTCATGGCCGCGCAGGTTATAATCGTATTTGGGCAACCGCTCCGCCACGGTCACCTGGGCTCCACAGGCGCGACATAGACGGGCGACGGCCAGCGCCACGCCCGGATGGGTGACATTCCCGTCCTCGGCCCGGCCCTGGCTGAACATGTTGACCTTGATCAGGACGTGGGCACCGGGGCGCACATAACGCTCGATACCTCCCATCAGATCCAGCCCTCGTCTGACAGCCTGATCGATCTCTTTTGCCTTTACCACTGCAACGCTGTGTCTCGTGGCCATCCTTTTCCACTCCTCAACCCCGTGATCGCATGATATGCTTCCCTGTGTGCTGACTATACCCCAGGACTCCTCAAGGCGTCAAAAGAAAATTCGGAGAGAATAAGGTCTGTTTCTTGTTGTCCACACTTTTTGACTGTGGTAGAATCGGGGCGAGCAAAGGAGGAGCATAGAAAGGTGGAACATGCGACTTACGCGAGGAGCCGATTATGGGGCGCGGGGCGTCATCTATCTGGCCAAGCGGCCCCCCGATACGGTGGCGTTGGTGGGCGATATCGCCTCTGCAGAGGATCTGCCCTCCAGTTATCTGGCCAAGATCTTTCAGAACCTGGTCAAGGAGGGGATTTTACGCTCGCACCGTGGGGCCAAAGGGGGATTCTCCCTTGAGCGCCCAGCAAAAGAGATCACCCTTTTGGAGGTGATCGAGGCTATCGATGGTCCCATAGGTTTATGCCCCTGCTTGGTTCCCTCCCAGGGCTGTGAGAAGATGGACACGTGTTCACTGCGTCCCGTGCTGGCCGAGGCGCAGGAGCAGATGATCAGGGTTTTGGAGAGCAGAACCTTTGATTATCTGGCTATTCATGATGGCGATGGAGATATCAGTCTCTTTCCGGACGGGGGGGCGTTCCCGTAAGGGCACGTTTTGTCGACGTGCCACCCGAACCATAGTCTTTCCGCTATCGTGGGGAGGCTCTGGCCTGGAGCGATGTTGCGCGTCTCTCTATTCTCGCCCTGTGATATTCTATTGCCCCTCTCGTTTTTCTTTTGGGAGATGGGCGATCTTCCAATTTGACGTTCGGTTTATTGCTTGATATACTTATTAACAGGTAATTTATAGGCTCATCTTGGGATGGGCTCGGAGGGAGAGACCTAGAATAGTATGACTAAGGCGAGTAAACAAAAGATCGAAGTAGAGGGTACAGTAGTAGAAGCCCTTCCAAATACACAGTTTCGCGTGGAGCTCGAAAACGGTCATGAGGTGCTGGCCTATATATCGGGCAAGATGCGCAAGCATTATATCCGCATTCTCTTGGGAGACCGGGTCAAGGTGGAACTTTCCCCCTATGATTTGTCGCGGGGACGGATTATATACCGCTACAAGCAAAAGCGTCGCGAAAAAGATACGGTCTAATCGCCGTATCTTTTCGCCTTTAAGGGGGAAACAGGCGTGCGTAAAGTGTTACCCCTCAACCATTTGTCTCCAGGCGAGAGAGCGGGATTATCGTTCTGACCGCTTGGATGAAAAGCGATATGTTTGAAATCCGCCCCAAAGATGTGGCGGATAATTTTGCTTTTACCATTGACTTGTCGTTATTCGTGGGGTATACTGTAGGTGAGGTTGGTCTTATAGACGTTGCGGAGCGAGGTGGTACGTTTGAGATCCGCAGGGTCGTGACGAGGAGGTGGCTATAGAAGGTGTCGCAGGGGTGGTATATGGCTGTTGGTGGCAGCGAACTGCTTCGAGAGTAGACGGTTTTGGCAATGAGCCCGGCGGTGCGAGCCTTTCCCCACTCGTTACGGCTGACCGGAAAGTTCTGCCGCTCTTGAACCAGAAAGTGTCTTTCGCCTTCTTTCCAGATAGGGAGAGAAGAGGGGAATTCCCATTTTGATCTGATGGCTTTGCTAAGGAGATAATTATGGCTAGTATAACATATGATCATGCGACCAAGCGTTTTGGCGATGTCATCGCCGTGAACGATATGAGCCTGGAAGTTGAGGACAAGGAATTCCTCGTCTTTGTAGGCCCGTCGGGATGTGGCAAGACGACATCGCTGCGGCTCTTGGCCGGATTGGAAGAGTTGACCGCCGGAAATATCTATATCGGCGATCGTCTGGTGAACGATGTGGCGCCAAAGGATCGCAATATCGCCATGGTGTTCCAGAGCTATGCTCTCTATCCCCATATGACCGTGTACGATAACATGGCTTTTGGCCTTAAGCTGGCCAAGACGCCCAAGGCGGAGATAGATCGCCGCGTCAGGGAGGCTGCAAGGGACATTCTGGGCATCGAAGAGTTGCTCGACCGTAAGCCAAAGGCGCTCTCCGGTGGTCAGAGGCAGCGTGTGGCGCTCGGCCGTGCCATCGTGCGTGAGCCCTACGTCTTTCTCCTGGACGAGCCCCTTTCCAACCTGGATGCCAAGTTGCGCGTCCAGACGCGCGCCGAGCTCTCCAAGTTGCACAAACGTCTGGAGACCACGTTTATCTACGTTACACACGACCAGACTGAGGCTATGACCATGGGCAGCCGCATCGCCGTGCTGCGCGATGGCATTCTGCAGCAGGTGGAGACGCCTCACACCTTGTACAGAGAGCCTGCCAACGTGTTCGTCGCTGGCTTTATCGGCAGCCCGTCGATGAACTTCTTTGACGTGACCGTCACGGGCACGAATGAGGAGATGTACCTTGACAGCGGAACTTTCAAGGTAAAGGTCCCCGATGATAAGATGCCGGTTCTGCAAGAATATCTGGGCGAGGAGGTCATCTTTGGCACCCGCCCTGAGGATATCCATGATCCCGAGTACGCGCCACGGGGCATCACAGCGGCTCCCGTTGAGGCACGGGTGGACGTGACAGAGCTTATGGGCAACGAGGTGTTCCTCTATCTGGTTACGGGCACCAAGACCTTTATCGCCCGTGTCGATCCTCGTACCTCCGCGCGCGTCGGGCAGGACCGGGAAATGTATATCAATATGGACAATGCGCATATCTTTGACCGCAATACAGAGGTAGCCATCTTATAGTTGGCTTTTCGGTTATCTCTATCCCGGGAAGCGGCGAGAGCAAATATCCCTTTGTTCTCGCCGCTTTTTGTTAGTTAGCAGGGGAAAAATCCGGGAAACGCTTCAACCGCTCTTCAATGAGATGACAATCTCTGAGGTCACCGCAAAGAGGATGAGGATAACAGCGGTTAATGGATTCAAGAGCCTCAGGAAGCGTAAGACCATCAACGTCGTGCCCAGAACGCCGATGAGCAGCCCATGACGGATGGCCCGATTTAGTCGTTGGTTGGTGGGCAGGAGACTCAGCCGCGTCTGGAACGCGTAAGAGATGGGCATGGCGGTGCATGATATCGTCGTCCCCCAGATGAGGAGAAAGAGGGTCTGGTTGGGTGTGGTGGGTGGTTTGGTGTTCATAAAATAGAGTATCCCCGCCCATAAAGCGATGGTCAGGACGAGTATGATGATGATAAACGTTTGTGCGCGCATCGCGTTCCTTTCTTTGCTCATAGATCCCGGCTTGCTGCGCTTAAATTCGGCATATACTTCCTATTCCCCAAATGCGCCCAGGTTCAAAAGCGCTTTGAATGCAGGGGAGCAATGCATTCAACATCATCTTGGAACCCATGATGTTCTTCCTTTTTCACCAAGAGGATTGCTTGGAAAGGGCCGATTGGAAAAAAGTGTAAGGGCTTGCTCTCTTCCTGTCAACTGTAAACAGCATTATATTTTTTGCGAGTTATATAGATGAAAATTCTTACCGTTAGTGATAAACCCGATGATCTCGTTTACAGTCCCAACGTTCGCGAGCGATTTGGGGATGTGGATCTGGTATTGAGTTGCGGTGATCTGCCCTTTCGTTACCTGGAGTATATCGTGGGCATGTTGCGGACAAAGAGATTGTACTATGTCTTTGGCAACCACCAGCGTATGGTGAGAGAGAGCGACGGGGGGGTCAAAACTGCACCGGAAGGATGTGAGAATATCCACGGGCGAGTAGTGAATCATGGGGGCCTGCTGATAGGTGGCCTGGAAGGTTCCATGCGTTACAATCAAGGAAGCCATCAGTATACGGAATTGCAGATGCAGTGGAATGTCTGGAAGATGGCCCCCCAACTCTATTGGAATTACCTGCGCTATGGGCGGGCCATCGATATATTGATCACCCATGCCCCTCCGCGAGGTATCGGGGACGAAGAGGATCTCTGTCATAGGGGATTTGAGGCTTTTCTCAAATTCATGGACGCCTTTTCTCCCCTTTATCTCATTCATGGACACATCCACCTCTACCGTCAGGATGCCCAGCGCCGGAGACAGTATGGCGAGACGACGGTGATCAATACCTACGGACACCAGGTGATAGAGATTGATGAAAAAGAGTTGATAATGCGGCGTTCGAAAAGGGAGGGATGATTTTCTAGGGTGTTCGAAGGGTCCATCGGAGATGGCGCCAGACGCGCCAGAGAAGGTATCCGTCAACGATGAGACCAACGACGGCCAGCGAGAGGGCGAAGGCGGGAAACTTTTTTTCCTCTTCCGCGATCACCCGAAAGGCATCCACTACACATTCCTGCCCCAAAGAGTTTGGGTTTCGGCTGTCGCTGATGGTTATGCGGAGGACATGCTCCCCGGGTCTTACGTCTCGCACCAGGGGAATATGGCTCTGAGTTTCTGTGGTAGCATTATAAAGGTCGACATAACTTTGCTCCCTCTCGTTCAGGGAAAATCCGGAGACGGAATGTCCGTCCAGAGAGACGACAAGCCGCCCCGAATGATCCCCTCGCCTCGTGATCAGATCGACTCCGCTTCCCGTAAAGGTAAATGTGATACTGTCTCCAGCCTCTTCTGAACGAATAAAGGCCTCTCCCAACGCCCCCTCGTCGATGATGTGGGTCCAGTTCCCGCTCGCTTGCACATTCGGATTGGTTTCCTGATACAGTCCGGGCCTGGCGGCGCTCTGTGTTGCTGCCGCATCCTGCACGGCAAAGTAGAGTCTTTGAGGGGTGAAATCGGGATCGACCATGCGAAAATAGTAATCGGCCCTTGCCCTGGGAATATCGCCCACCTGGCGAAAGTACCAGATCATAAAGGCGCCTGCCCAGGGCCACTCTTTTCTTGCCATTTCGATGCCGCGTAATGTGTATTTTGCCTGTTCTTCCTCACTCACCCGCTGCCAGATCAGTTCGTCAGGAGGCATGGACGCGGGCGCAGCATTCCATCCATATTCGTTGAACCATATCGCCTTGTCACCGTCCCCATGGCGTTCCATGATCTCGCGCTGTAGAACGACGCGCTGAAAGTTCAATGTCTGGGAATCGGGAGGATCTTCAGGGGGACGATCCATACCAAAGGCGTTTGCCGAGAGGATGTCAAAGTAATCTGCCGCGCCCGCCTCGTACATGCCCTCCAGGTAGTCGAGATCGCTCATGGAAATCCATTCCCCCGGTTCCGGATGTGGTTGTCCCAGGGTCATGGCCAGTGGAGCACTCAATACGTAGACGTTGGGATTGGCCTCCTTGGCCCGCGTATAGGCGATCCTCAAAAGTTCCACGTATTCGGCCGGATCCACCGGCCTGTTCCCCCACTCTGGAAATATGTTTGGCTCGTTCCATATCTGAAGGTAATTTATGCGTCCCTCATAGCGTTTTACAAACGCGTACACGAAATCACCATAATCCTCAAAATCATCTGGCGGGCTTTCGGGATAGGTGTTATCCTGCCGCGTCCAGTTGGGGGGACGATCCAACCGCGCCACGATCTGTATATCATGTTCCTCACAGGCCTGGACGATCCTATCGTATTTCGTCCAGCTACTGGTCTTGGTGTGGGGATGAAGGAACTCACCCTTGCGTACCGGCTCTATTTCTTCCCATAGGAAATGCTGCTTGGCCCAACCAATCCCTGCATCGGTGGCCATCTGGAGTGTCTTGTCCAGTTTCCAGGGTTCCACTTCGCGCGCCAGAAAAAAATCGGCTCCATAGGGATTGATGTCCGTGTTAGGAATAGTGCGTGTGGGGTGATGGGACGGGGTGACCACCGAAGCGTATACGTTCACGTATAGAATTCTTGCTATTATGCCGAGGAGGATCAGGAAGGTCAATAGAAGGATCAGTAGGGCTAGCCACCATCTGGAACGCTTGACGTCTTGAAAAAGCATCATCTCCCGTGTGTCCGACAAAGAATGGCCAGAACCCTCCATTCACTTTTCCAGATTATAGGTGGTATCCTTGGCTTTTGTCAATTGTTCACGGGGAATTATAATGCTCTTGCGGGATGTTAACGTATCGTGCGGTATCACATCGAGGATTGTCTTGCAGAGGGCCGACATCTAGATGTCGGAAGAAAGCCGGGTCTGGCCATGAAGGTGATCACAAGTCATGAGCGCGCTGATATGGACGCCCTGGCGTCCATATACGGGGCCAAATTGCTCTATCCCGATTATCGAGCCGTCCTGCCTCAAAAGTTGAATCGTAATCTGCGCGAGTTCCTGGCCCTTTATGGCGAGGATTTCCCTTTTATCTACCGACGCGAGCTTTCCGGAAAAAAGATCGAGCATCTGATCCTGGTAGATACGCAGCGTGTCGCTCCGCTGCCCGGGATGACGCCCGAGACGCCGCGCCATATCATCGATCACCACCGTCAGGAGATCGAGGAGGGGAAGGGCATCACCTTTGAGGGGGAGATAATAGGGGCGACGGTGACCTTGCTTACGGAAAGAATCAGGGAAAAGGGGATTACCCTGGGACGTTTGGGCGCCAGTCTGTTGCTGATGGGCATCTACGAGGATACGGGATCGCTGCTGTATACCATGGCCACGGCCCGCGATGCACGCGCGGCGGCATGGATTCTGGAGCAGGGGGCTGATCTCTCCCTGGTCAGCGAGTTCCTGCATCTGCCCCTCTCCGGGGGACAGCGGGCGGCTCTGGAGTCCCTCATCAATAATACAGAGATACATACCATTCGAGGTCGCACCATCTGCCTCTCACCCGTTCATCTTGAGGAGTATGTTGATGAACTGGCGGCCCTGATACATCAACTCATCGATATGTATGATCCTGATGCATGTTTTCTTATGGCCCAGTACGATGGGAGCACACAGATTGTGGCCCGCAGTTCCACGGAGGCGGTGGACGTGTCCGAGGTGATGGAAGAATTTGGTGGGGGCGGTCATAGCAGGGCGGCAGCGGCGCTGGTACAGGAGAGGGATTTGCAGGATGTCTCACAGGCCTTGCTTCGTATCCTTGAAGAGCAGATTGAGCCCCCCACGCTGGTAGGGTCGCTCATGTCCACCAACGTGCACACCTTAACCCTGGATATGTCCGTGCAGGATGCAGCACAGTTGATGCGCCGTTACGGCCATGAGGGGTTCCCCGTGGTAGAGGGGGACCGATTGGTCGGGGTTCTCACGCGGAGCGATGTCGATCGGGCCCTTCATCATCGCCTGAACGATATGCCCGTGCGTAATATCTTGCACACCGGACCTTTACACGTCAGTCCTCAGGATCCCGTATCCGAAGTGCAGCGTATCATGGTGGATCATGGATTGGGGCAGGTGCCCGTGGTGGAGGACGGTCGTTTTGTGGGCATCATCACGCGCACCGATCTGATCAACCTGTGGACGCCGTCGGGACATCCCTCCCGTGCGGAGGATATTCGCCGCATGATGGAGGAGGCCCTGCCCCAGGGGCTGCGGGAACTGCTTATCGAGGCGCGGGACGCGGCTAACGATTTCGGTTATTCGCTTTATATTGTGGGTGGGTTTGTGCGAGATCTGTTGCTGGGCTCTCCCACCTTTGATCTCGACCTCGTTGTGGAGGGGAATGCCATTCATATGGCGGATGAACTGGCTTCACGGATTGGCGGACACGTGCGCAGTCACAGGCGCTTTGGCACGGCAAAGGTGATCCTGGAAGGGGAGCGACCAAGAGGGGTTCCTCCCTCGCTGGATTTCGTTACCGCGCGCACCGAATTCTACGAGCAGCCGTCCGTCCTGCCGCAGGTGGAGAGGAGTTCGATTCGACAGGATCTGTATCGACGCGATTTCACTATCAACACCCTTGCCATCTGTCTGGATCGGGGACGTTACGGCGAACTGCTCGATTATTATGGGGGGGAGCGCGATATCCAGGAGAAGCGTATAAGAGCCCTTCATAATTTGAGCTTTATCGAGGATCCCACGCGCATTCTGCGTGCCGTGCGCTTTGAGCAGCGTCTGGCGTTCACCATAGAGCGACGTACGGCAGAACTCATGGAGGACGCCCTGGAATTGCTGGATGATGTGACGGGGGACCGGTTGCGGCACGAACTCTATCTCATCTTGCAGGAAGCCGAACCAGAGCACATTTTGGAGCGTCTCCATCATCTGGGCGCGCTGGAGCACCTGCATCCCGCCCTCTATTTTTCCTCGTCCATGGCCGAGCTTTTTCAGCGCCTGCGGGAGACCTTTTCCCAATGGTCTCCCGCCTTTAGGAGGCCCGGCCGTCCTTTGGAGGCGGCCTTTGTTGCAGAGGAGGAGAAAACAAAAGGGCCAACCCTGCATCTTTGCTATCTGGCCCTTCTCGTCAGTTCCATGAGTGCGGAAAATCTGGAATCCTTTGTGGAGCGCTTGCATGTCGCCGGGGATGAGGCGCGCTTTCTTTATGAGGTGGCGCGGTTGCAGGACTCTATGCAGCAGCTCACCGCGGAGGCCATGCTTCCCAGCGTCATCTATCGGTTGCTGGATCCCTTTTCCAGCGAGGCGCGTTTCGTTCTCTCTGTGCTGACGGACTCGGATCTGGTTCGTCGGCGCCTGGATCTGTACGAGCGCGAACTCTCTCATATATCCACGCGCATCGACGGTCACTATATTCGCTCGTTGGGGGTACCCCCCGGTCCCGTCTATGGGGAGATATTGGACCGCATTCAGGATGCCCTCCTCGATGGAAGAATCAGCACAGTGGAGGAAGAACGGGAGTTGGCCCAGAGTCTGGTGAACGTGCTGCACGATGGCGCTTCGAGGGATTAGAAGATGCGGGCAATCTCATCATGATCGTAGCGTGGGAGGGGCAGGCGCTTTCCGTGGCGTATCATACATGTCTCATCCTCTGCGGGTAGCATCTCTCCGATGCAGGCACACGGGATCTGGGCGTTTCGATAAGCGTTCATCAAGGCGGCCCTCTCCTCGGGGGCCACGGTGATGACGAGGGCGCCCGAGGAAAGGGCTCCCAGGGGATCAAGTCCATATTCCTCGCAGAGTCGCCGTCCCTCTTCTGTTACCGGCACCTCGTCGGCATAGAGGATGAGCCCTGTTTCGGCGGCTAGGGCCAGTTCATGCAGACCGGTGGCCAAGCCTCCTTCGGTGGGATCGTGCATGGCGTGGACCCCCGGATGTTTCGCCGCTATTCTGGCGGCGTCCACGACGCTGATCCCTGGATCATAGAGATAGTTCCTGGCCCGCTCCATAAAGTCCTCATCATAGCCGCGCTGGCGCAGCTCTTCCGCCTTCTCCCGAGCGATGAGGGCGGTGGCCTCTATGGGGATGCCCTTTGCCAGAAGAATGTGATCGCCCTCCCTTGCCCCTGAAGTGGTAATCAGATCCTCGCGGGGCACCTCGCCGATGAGCACGCCCACGACGATGGGGCGGTTCAGGCCCCAGGTTACCTCCGTATGTCCTCCCACCAGCGTGATGTCCAGCGCCCCACATGCCTGATGTAACTGGGCAAAGATGGTCTCTACCAACTCGGATGTCGTCTGGTCGTCCGGCAGCAGGATGGTATTGAGCATCCAGCGTGGGCGGGCGCCGCTGGTGGCTATGTCGTTGGCGTTGACGTGTACCGCATACCAGCCGATCTGATCGCTGGCAAAGGTGATGGGATCGGTCTTGACCACGATATAGCGATCTCCCATATCGATGGCCGCCACATCCTCTCCTACACCGGGGCCTGCGACAAGGCGGTCATCCGGCCGCGTGTATCGCTGCAGTAGCGCATTGAGCAGTTCGAGAGGCAGTTTCCCCGTGGAAAAGACCTCTTTTGCTTTCATATCATGTCCCATTGTCACGTTTTTCCAATCAAGATCGCGTCGGTGATTCCATCATTCCCAGCAGGAGCATAGCCTAGCATGTCCCCGAACTAGTGTCAAAGTTCG
>JBKHJO010000107.1:0-4978 GCA_046538105.1 Anaerolineales bacterium
AGCGCGATATCGACCGCCGATTGGACTGCCCCCTGGCGGTAGAGAAGGGGCGGTTGCTCGGTGAGTACGACGAGGAGGAGACGAGCCCCCTTTGTCCTTTTAGAACACTCTACAATTGACGTATACGCCACCGGGTGTTAGAATGGAAAAAGTAGTTTTGGCTTGTTACTAGATGGAGGAGGCGCAAAGGTTATGGGTTTGTCCTTGAATACAGAGAGGTTGAAGGCGAATGGCGCTATGGAAGGGGACGAGATCGTGGAGCGCGATCTTGTCATCGTCGGGGCGGGACCCGCGGGGCTCACGGCTGGGCTGTATGCGGGACGCGCGCTGTTGGAGCCTTTGATCCTCATGGGAGAATCCTTTGGTGGGCAGGTGGCGACGACGGAGGAGATGGAGAACTATCCGGGGTTTCCGGAGGGTATCGGCGGCATGGCGCTGGCCGAACAGATGTCGGATCATGCCAAGCGGTTCGGAGCGGAAATCGCCTTCGAGCAGGTCATCGATGTTGACTTGGGGAGTTATCCTTTCCTTTTGAAGACACACGGTCTAGCATATAAGGCCAAGTCCGTGATCATCTGTACAGGCACATCGCCTCGCAAATTAGGGGTGCCCGGAGAAAAAAAGTTTATTGGCCGAGGCGTTTCCTACTGCGCGACGTGTGATGGATACTTTTACAAGGACAAGACCGTGGTCGTCGTTGGCGGTGGGGACAGTGCTTTAGATGAGGGGCTCTATTTGACACGCCTTGCCAAAGAAGTCATCATCATACATCGGCGCGATGAACTACGGGCTGGCGCCGCACTTCGAGAGCGCGCCTTTGCCAACGACAAGATACGCTTTGTCTGGGACACGGTGGTTGAGAAGATCGAGGGAGAGGATGCCGTCACTGGAGTGAGGGTGCGCAATGTAGAGACCGAAGAAGAGGACCTCATTCCCTGCGATGGCGTGTTTATCTATATCGGGCTTATACCAAACACCGAACTCTTTGAGGGCAAGCTGGAACTCAATGATGACGGGTATATCGTCACCGACAAGTGTCAGCGTACTAGCATTCCTGGCGTGTATGCCGCTGGCGACGTGCAGGATCCCTGGTTCCGGCAAGTAGTTGTCGCCGCGGGGGCCGGTGCGGCAGCGGCCATCATGGCGGAACGCTTTCTCTCGGAGAAGGCCTTTGAGGAACAGAACCAGCGAGAGAAACAAGACTGAGAGGTATCTTCTACCTTTGTTTAGTGCGCTTTTTCCTGGGCGTCGAACAAAGGTTTGAGTCTCTCATAGCATTGTTGGCAGCCCTCGACGATCACTTTGGCGTCACCGATGACGGGCATGAAATTGGTATCGCCCGTCCATCGCGGGACGATGTGCATATGCACGTGGTCTTGAATGCCCGCCCCGGCGGCGTTGCCCACATTCATGCCGACGTTGAACCCGTCGGGATACATGCTTTCCTCGAGTATTTTAAGGCACATATTCACCTGTTGCATCATCTCGCCAAGGGTGTCGGCAGGTAAATCCGTCGGTGTATCGACATGGGCATAGGGGACCACCATCAGGTGGCCGTTATTGTACGGATAGAGGTTCATGATCACGTAGCAGGACTCCCCGCGGAAGAGAATGAGATTTTCTTTATCCTTCGCCTCTTCCGGCTTGGTGCAAAAAATGCAGTCCCCTGATTTTTCTTCCCTGACGTACTCTATGCGCCATGGTGCCCATATACGTTTCATCAGTTGCTCTCCTTTTCCTGCTCCTGTATAAGACGGGTTCGGTGGATGGTGTAATGTGTTGGATCCAGGTTCAGTTCGTCTACGATCTCTTCGGGCCTGCCTGCGCCGCGCGGGCTGCATCGCACGCGTACTTGCAGTTGATGATATTCCTCTCGTGAGTGATCATATCTGATATCGTGTACCAGAGGACGCAGATCATATTCCACCGTCTCATTCTTTTTAGCGCGTTGGCGAATGATCTCCTCTCTCGCTAATAGATTCTGGATGCGTCGTTTGAGCACTGTCGCTTTTTCGTCGGTCCAAACGCGGACGCGATAGACAGCCTCTCTCATGGTGGCCTGTGCAGCCGGAGCGTTTACTGGCACGTTCTGGGTATTGATGATCTCGAGTCCTTGCGGGGTCTGCGTTTTGGTCGCCTCGTACACATCCCCTAGTTTCTGCTTTTGGGTTAAAAAGACATCTACCAGTTCATATTCACTGCTGTAACCTACCGGCAAGGGGGCAGCGATCTGGAGTTTTGGTTGGGGATGAAACCCCTGACTGTAGGCGATGGGAATCTCTGCTCGGCGCAGGAGGCGTCCCCATATGTGCATCATGTCCAGTACAGCCACATATACAAGGGGCCCCTTGATACCGCAAGTGAAACGGATCCTTTGCACGATCTCCGTTTCCGGGCTCATGGGCACCTCCATGTCTCTTCCGAAGGGAGTCTTTGGCGCTCGGTAGCAAAGGCTTTGAGAATGCCACAATGCTGACACGCCTGGCCGCAGCGGGGCGTCGTTCGTCCCTCCAGGGCTCTCTGGTACTCGCGCCACAGAAATTGCTGTTCTACTCCTATGTCTATTACGTGCCAGGGTTGCGTCTCTTCCTGTCTTCTCTGACGTGACGTGTAGAAATCGGGATTGAGGCCGTTTTGAGAAAAACCCTCGCGCCAGCGTTCTGGCTGGAAATGTTCGTCCCAGGCATCAAAATGAGCGCCGGATTTCCAGGCCCGATATATCACCGCTCCCAGCCGTTCATCTCCACGACTCAGGACGGCCTCAAGCCACGTCGTGTCCCAATCGGACCAACTGAGATGGATACCCCGATATCCGAGATTGTCCATGAGGATTTGCTGTCGTCGTTCTATAACCTGGCGCGACGCGAGGGGCAGCCATTGGAAAGGCGTATGGGCTTTGGGGACAAAGGTAGCGATGCTAAGATTGATGTGTACCCTGCGATTGCGGATTCTCTTTCCCTGTGAGCGTATGTATTGCACTATCTCGACGATATCTTGGACGTCTTGATCGGTTTCTGTGGGGAGGCCTATCATGAAATAGAGTTTGATGCGATTCCATCCATTCTCAAAAGCGGCCTTTGTGGTTTGGAATATGTCTTTTTCGGTCACTCCTTTGTTGATCACATCCCGCAGCCGTTGACTTCCCGCCTCGGGAGCAAAGGTGAGGCCCGTTCTGCGCGTCTCCTGTACCATCTTGGCCAATTCGACGGAAAAAGCGTCCATACGCAAGGAGGGCAGGGATATGGTGAGTTTCTTGTCGCTGTGATGCCGTTTAGCCTCCGAGATAATGTGTGCGATCTCTGGATGATCGCTACTACTCAGGGAAGCCAGCCCTATCTCGTTGTATCCCGTGGTGGCGACCATTCTGTCGATGGCCTTCAGTATCTCCTTTCCGGTGCGCTGTCGAACGGGGCGGTAGATCATCCCTGCCTGGCAGAAACGGCACCCCCGGCCACATCCCCGTTGGATCTCGATGGCCCCGCGGTCGTGGATCACGCGCATGTTGGGGACTAGGGGTTTTTCGGGAACGGGGCCGAGTTCTGGGGCAATTCGCTTGTGCACACGTGGCGGGATACCTTTTTTCTTGGGGTCTATAGACTCGACCGTTCCATCCGGTCTGTATCTGGTCTCATAAAACGTGGGCACATAGATACCCGCTATTGAGGCCAGATGCTTTAGTAGTGCTTTTCGTCCCCTATCGCTTCGTGTGCTTGATTTCCATTCTCGTATGGTTTCCAGTAGTTCCAGGAGAACCTCTTCTCCTTCTCCGATCACAAAGAGATCAAAGAATTCGGTCAGGGGCGCAGGATTGTAGGTGCCACTGCCGCCCGCGATGACGAGGGGATCTTCTTCAGTGCGTTCCTCTGCAAAGAGTGGGATACGACCGAGATCGAGCATGTTGAGGATGTTCGTATACGTCAGTTCATACTGCAAGCTGAAGCCGATGATGTCGAATTCATTCAATGGATGGCGTGTTTCCAGTGAAAAAAGGGGCACCTCGGCGTCGCGCAACACCTCTTCCATATCTACCCAGGGGGCAAAGGCTCGCTCGGCGAGGAATTCATCACGAGCGTTTACTTGGTCATAGAGAATACCCAGGCCAAGGTTCGACATACCGATCTCATAGGTGTCGGGGTAGGCCAGGGCCAGCTTAAGGCGTTCACTGGTCCATTCTTTTGTGATACTGTTCCATTCGCCACCTGCGTAACGGCCTGGTTTCTGCACGCGCATGAGCAGCCGTTGCAGGCACTCTTTGGATATCGGCACGATTGACTCCCATATTACCTGTTAGAATCACCAACATATTATAGGTTATCTGCGGGCAACTTGAAAAAGAGGCTGATGATATTTGATATATCTTTATGCTCTCACTATAATAGTTCGAATTGTTTCGCTTTGCTCTTGAGGTGATTTGATATGGTATCTGTTACGGAACTTCGCAAAGGTGTCACATTCGAGCACAAAGGAGAATTGTGGCGCGTTTTGGAATATGATCATCACAAGCCCGGACGGGGTGGGGCGATCATTCGCACCAAGCTTCGCAATCTGCGCACCGGAACGACCGTGAATGAGACGTTCCTGTCTGGAGAAAGTGTGGATCGTGTCTATCTGGAGCATAGGACGGTACGTTTTCTGTACGAAGACGGGGATTTCTATCATTTCATGGATGAGGAGACATATGAGCAACCCGCGTTGCCCAAGGAAGCCCTGGAGGATGTGGCGCCCTATCTCAAGGAGGGGATCACGCTGGATTTGGAGATGTATGAGGGGGAACCTATGGGGATAGATCTTCCTCTCAAGGTGAATCTGGAAGTGGTAGAAGCGCCGCCGGGCTTTGCAGGGGATACCGCCGGGAGTGCGACAAAAGTGGTCACGGTGGAGACAGGATTGAGGGTGGAGGTTCCCCTTTTTGTGGAAAAGGGCGATGTCATACGCGTTGATACGCGGACAGGGGAGTACCTAACGAGGGTCTAGGGTT
>JBKHJO010000007.1:0-66561 GCA_046538105.1 Anaerolineales bacterium
CCCCATCACGCCGCGCAAGCCGTGGGCGGCCCACCGCCGTCACGTCCAGCAGGGTCTGCAGATAGAGTTCCTCGCCCCACCCAGTGGCTACGGGAGCCCTTTGATCGCGCCGTTCCACCTGCACCCGAACGTCCTCCGCCCCCGCACGCCGCGCCTCCTCCAAAGCCAGCACGCGGCCCCGTGTCTCGGCACAGGCCAGCGCCTCATCCAACGTCGCATAGTCGCGCAGTCCATCGGGAAAATGCACGCGGAATAGGCCAGCATCCTCGTCGGGAACGATTAGAATGTGTACCCTGGAAACCACGCTCCCGGCCACAGCCCCCAGGGCATTGGCCACCTCGGCATGATCGGGAATATGCAGCGTGCCGTGTAGCAAGTCCCGCACCCGAGGGAAATAGGTCTCCACCGGAGCGCCAATGGCCACCAGCTGGGAGTGCAGCATGATCTGGCACCTCAAATTGGAAGCCTCGCAAGAACGCAATGCCAGGTCCAGTAAAAAACTGTCCATGTCCGAACGATCCCCGTTGTCCTCATACCCCTCGTCGCCGAGCAACTTATGGGTAATCTCGATGGCGATACACTCCGACGTGCGTTGCAGAACATCCTCACAGAGGGCTCTTACATCCACATCAAAATATGTGGCCAGCCGCTCAGCCGCCATGTGGGAAGCCTCTGCATCCCACTCCCCATAGTGCCCCAACACGTGGGCCGCATCGGTGGGGGTAAATCCAGCCTGTACGACCAGACCCTGTCGCTCCAATTCTCGAAGATGCCGTGCGTGGAACCGTGGATACTCCATGAGACGATGTACTCGCACCAGGGAACAGGGGCCCTCCGCTAACGCATCCCGCAGCCTCCTGACAAAGGGGGGCTGCCCATCATCGGCATCCCAATCGCGACGCTGAAGGAGAAAAAATCCCTCCTGCTCAGGTCCTTGTAGTTCGCCCTCTTCCAATATCCCCCTCACCTGCGGATACTGGGCTGCCAGAAAACAGAGGGGCACGATCCGCTTCGGCCCCACACCAATTTCCCCATCACGCCCGAACCACACCTGGCTGTCCCCGCCAAGTCCCGCGGTATGAACATCGATGGCCTCCACCATGGTACGCCACCGCCCGACCCGCGCGCCCTGGGCGCTGAGCCGGGGCTGCCCCCCCTCGATGGCGGCGATATCCGTCGTCGTGCCTCCCATGTCCACAACCACCAGATCCTCGCCATGAGACAGGGCGCGGGCACCCACGACGCTGGCCGCCGGGCCGGACAGGATCGTCTCCACCGGACGCTCCCGAGCCACCGCCGACCTGACCAGCGAACCATCCCCCTTGACCACCATCAGGGGCGCGTCAACTCCCTGTTCGATCAATGTCGCCTCCACAGCGTCGATCATCTCGCATATCAGGGGAATGAGCCGCGCGTTCAGGGCCACCGTGGCTGCACGCCGTAACGCATCAAGTCGATGGGTGAGTTCATGGCCGCAGGTCACGGGCAGATCCACCATCTCTCGGGCCAGACCTTTGACCTTCAGTTCATGGGATGGGTTGCGTGTACCAAAGTATCCCGAGACGGCAAGGGCCGCCACGTGGGGCGCGTGCTGCTGGATGGCCTCTCTGGCCGCCTCCATATCCAACGGCTCCCATACCTTGCCGTTCGCCCTGTGGCCACCGGGCATACAGACATAGCGCGTCGTGCCCAACGCTTCGCCTATATCGATCCTTCCGTCCAGCCGCCCCTCATAACCGATGAGTAGCACACAGACGGGCGATCCTTTATCTTCCACGATGGCGTTTGTGGCCAGCGTGGTAGAGAGAGAAACCAGATGTACGTCCGACCTCGTATCCCCCAGAACACGATCGATGGCCTCTCGAATCCCAATAGAAAGATCCTGCTTGGTGGTCAAGGCTTTTGCCAAAGCCAGTATCCGATTGGTCCCATGTTGGACCAATACAGCATCTGTAAAGGTTCCCCCCGTATCGATACCCAGGGCGATCTTCATCCGTCTCCTCTCGGTCACGAAACTTTTTAGATCCGCATCACATCCCACACTCACTCAGCACGCGTCGCGCCACGGTAGCAGGATTCTGTCCCTCGATCACAGTACGTCGGTGTATTTCCCGCATCACGTCCTCCGTAAGTACTGTGCTGAGTTCGACGAGTACGGGTTCCACATCCGGCGCCTTACGCAGCACGGGAGTGCGGGCCATGGGCGCCAGATTCGAGGCCTGAAAGAATTTTCTATCATCCTCTAGAAAGTACAGATCCCCCTCCATCAGCGCTGCGTCCACCGAGAGCCCTAGAGCGCAATCACAATCCCCCGCTATCAACGCCTCGTATCCCTCCTGTAGGGGAAGAAAACGCACCTGTTGTTCCCTAAAACGAAAGGAATAGACGCGTTGCAGGCCCCGTATGCCATGAGCGGTGTCGTAGAGTTCCTCTGGCACACATAATGTCAGGCCAGGTTCCACGTTAAGCACGTGATAGGCCAGGTCTGTCAGTGTATCGACATCGTTCTCTTGGGCAAAAGGCCTTGATACAACCAGTGACATTCTGTGCTGCCAAGCACAGGGAGACAGCCACGTGATCTCGTTGAGGGCATCCTCTTCACGTATCCTGGCAAACAACTCGTCAGCATCCGAGATGGGATAGTCATGTCCCAGGTGCACCGTCCAGGCATCGCCCGTATAATCCCAGCAGACATCCACATTGCCCGCTTCCAGCGCACTGCGGACCATCCAGGCGCTGCCCATGCCACATCTGTCCACCACGTCATACCCCTCTCTTTCCAGGGCCAGCACGGTCATCTTTCCTACCACTTGTTGTTCCAGTGCATGAGAACCGGCCACGACGATTTGTGCATCCCGATTCCGCTCCCGTCCGCATGCAGACAACGGAAGTAAAAGACAGAGGAATAATATCCACAATTTACCAAAGTTTCGCTGTTGCCCCATGCTGCTATTACTACAGATAGGTCTCTCCCATCCACGCATCTCCCAAACACAGACGACCGGCTGTAGCATCGCGCAGAAAAGTAGTCAACTTTTCTGCGCGATCATAGGGCACAGCGATCTTCAGCGTCGCATCCTCGCCAAAAGTCTCTCCCTGCACTGTCACATCGTACCGAGGAAACAGATGCCGCAGATCATTGTACAACGCATAATCCACAGTGATACGGGCGACCCGGTGAAGGATCCGCTCTTTTGTAGGTAGTGCCTCCAACGCCTCGCGCACCGCGTTGCCATAGGCGCGAACGAGACCTCCCGTTCCCAACTTGGTACCCCCAAAGTAGCGGGTCACCACGGCAGCCACCTCCAACAAACCACTGCCCTTTAACACAGCCAGCATGGGCCTGCCCGCTGTTCCCCCTGGTTCTCCGTCATCTGAGGAGGCAAAGATCTCCCCAGGGGACTGGGATATCCTATACGCCCAGGCATTATGATTCGCATCGCTATATCCGGCTTGCACATCCTCGACAAACTCTCGAGCCACTTGCTCGCTGGGGGCATGCGTCACGGTGCCGATAAATATAGAATCCCTGACAGTCGTCTCGCTGCGCACCATGGCCGAGGGAACGCGATAACGGTGGGGAGCACCCTTTCCCTTCACCTCAGTTATCCCAAACTTTTCGCGTCTTGCAGCGCCGGCGAGTCCTCAATGAGCATCTTACCCGCCACCGCCTTGTCGATAGAATGTATCGTCCCCCCCAGCATCCTCGATGACAGCGGCGAGGATCTCATAATTGAGATCCTCGCCCTCCACGGTGACCTTGGAGTTCTCCACCCTTCGATCCACCTCATAGATGTTGACATTCACGCCATCCACCCCGGGCAGGCTGGCCAGTTGTCGTGCCAGGTCCACGATGGTAGGATTGTGCGGTTTCAGTACGTCCAACACAATACGGCGCAATTAGATTCCGTTATACGGCATGAACTAGATTGTTCATCCACGCTTACCATCCCCTTTCCCAATGCTCAGGAATACAGCATCCTCTGCAGGTATCGACTTTGACAGCATGGGCTCCATTGAAAAAACGTGTAGCCGTTCAGCTGCGTGGCACTTTTGCGAGGCTCCACAGCACAAAGACATGCTCTCTATACAAAAAAGCAAATCGCCGGAGAACGACCACCGTGTGCCATGCAACTCCTGGAGCTTCTTTCAGTGAAGCCAGCGTCTGGTCATAGTATCCTGAAAGATGTCAACGTGACGTCTCCCCGCTGGTTATACCTTTGATAATCTGTCCAAGGAACCAGGGGACGAGGCTTGATCCTACAATCAGGCCCCACCCTTCTCGGCCGGGATCCTGCACCTTCAAAAGAGTGGCCAGCCCTGGCAAATAGACCGTCAGCATTAAGAGTATGGTACACAGAGCCAGTGCGCCCCAAATCCAGGGGTTCTCCACGATGTCGTTGTGCAAAAGCCCCGTATCGCCCTCGCGCATATTAAAAACGTGCCATAGTTGGGCAAAAGCCAATGTGAGAAACGAGACCGTCACAGCCTGCTCCTCCTCCATCCCCAACCAAAGCAAGGCGAGCGCCAGTGCTCCCAACACAAAGGCGGTGATCAACGAACTGTACCCCACAATGCCCAACCAGTGACGGCGCGCGAGGACGGGTTCCTCGGGGTCCTGCGGGGGGTGCTCCATGATGTGGGGATCGCCCTGCCCCACCCCCAGGGCCAGTGCGGGAAAAACATCTGTAACCAGATTCAGGAAGAGAATCTGAAGCGGCAGGAGGGGCAATGGGGCATTGGCCACCGACGCCAGGCCCACAACCATGATCTCCGCCACATTACAGGAAAGCAAATAGAACACAAACTTGCGGATATTGTTGAAAATCACCCGTCCCTGCTCGATGGCGGCGACGATGGTGGAGAAGCGGTCATCCTTGAGCACCATATCGGCGGCCTCTTTGGCCACCTCTGTGCCCCGCTCTCCCATGGCCACCCCAATATCCGACTTTTTCAGCGCCGGCGCATCGTTCACCCCGTCGCCGATCATCGCCACGATGGCCCCACTTTGCTGATGCATGCTGATCAGATCGAGTTTTTGTTCTGGAGTGACGCGCGCAAAAATCGCCGCTTTTAACAATCGCCCTCGCTCGCTCTCACCCAGATTCTGGACATCGGTGATCTCACTTCCCTGAACCACCTCGACATGGGAACTGTCGACTAAACCAACAGCCCGAGCCACGTTTCGGGCCGTTGCGGGCTGATCCCCCGTGACCATCACGATCCTCACCCCCGCATTTTGCGCGGCCCGGATCGAATCCTGCACATCGCCGCGAGGCGGGTCCAGCATGGCCTGGAGACCAAGAAAGGTCAGATCCTGATAGGGATCGCTCTCCGAAGAATCGACCGTTTTATCCGCCACGGCGATCACGCGCAGGCCTTCTTCAGCCATCTTCTCGTTCCGCTTCACCCATTCCTGACGTTCTTCGGCGGTGAGTTCCCGTTTCCCCTCCTCTGTCACAATATGCGATGAGGCCTCGATCACGGGCTCCAGGGCGCCCTTGACAGCCACCAAATAGGCTGCGTCCCCCTCATCAGACTCGTGAAAGGTGGCCATCATCTTGACCTGGGGATCAAAAGCCACCTCACGGACTTCGGGCATCTCCTCCGTCAGTTCGTCGCGACGGATCCCCGCCTTGGCAGCGGCGACCAATAGGGCCACCTCTGTGGGGTCGCCAACGGCCGCGTTCTCCCCGTTCGACCGTTCGGTTTGAAGGGAAGCGTTGTTGCACAATGCCCCGACCTCCAGAATTTTTCGCAAAAGCCGGTGTTCTGTAGGCTCTACGACGTGTCCATCGCGACGGAACTCTCCCTCCATTTCCAGCCCCTCACCGCTGACCGCTATCGTACCAGCCGCCAGGGCGACCCGCGTGACCGTCATGCGGTTCTCGGTCAGCGTGCCCGTCTTGTCCGTGAGAATCACGTTCGTCGACCCCAAACTCTCCACCGCCGAGAGCCGGTTGACCACGGCGTTACGCCGGGCCATGCGCCACACACCCCGCGCCAGCGCGATGGTGGCCACGATGGGTAGACCCTCCGGTATACCGGCCACCGCCAGGGCGATGCCCGCTCGTATCATCAGAAAAAGTTCTCGCCCATTCCTCAACATGCCCGAGAGCGCGACGAATACAGTGACGCCCAACGTGACCCAGATCAACCGCTGGCCGAGATCGTCGAGCCGCCTCTCAAGAGGCGTGATCTCCTCCTTCGCCGTTGCCACGAGCGAGGAAATATGTCCCAGTTCGGTATCCATGCCGGTGGTGACGGCCACCCCCTTGCCCGATCCACGCGTTATGGCCGTCCCCTTGAAGACCATGTCGGCCCGTTCGGCCAGGGGCGCGTCCTCCGCGACGGGATCGGTCTGCTTGCCCACGGGCGCGGATTCCCCTGTCAGGGCCGATTCATCGACCTGTAGTTTGGAGGCCTCGAAAAGACGAAGGTCGGCTGTCACTATGTCGCCCCCCTCGAGATCCACGATATCGCCCGGCACCAGATCCTCGGCTGGCATCTCCTTTCGCTGCCCCTCGCGGCGAATCCTGACCTCCACCCGACTGAGCTCCTGCAGAGCCTCCATGGAACGCACGGCCCTGAGTTCCATGACAAACCCGATGATCCCATTTATCACGATCACCCCGCCGATGGCGATGCTTTCCACAAACTCACCAAAAGCGAAGGAGAGCACCGAGGCGGCGGCAAGCAGGGCCACGATGAGGCTTTTGAACTGCCGAATCAAGATCTCCCAGGCGCTCTCCGTCTCCGCCTCGCGAAGGCGATTCGGGCCATAGCGCTGTCGCCGTCGCTCCACCTCGCGCCCATCCAATCCCTCCTCCGAAGAGACCTCCAGCGCATCAAGCACCTGATCGGCGGAACGGGCCCAGGGCTTCCCTACCTCCTCAAGACGTATGTCATCCCGTGACCCCGGAGGCTGTTCGGACTCTCGATCATCATCCTTTTTCATCTGCTAGTTACATCCTCCTCTTTCATCCAGTGTAATACAACTAGAAAAACCCTCACCACAAAATTGGAGGTGAGGGGACAAGACCTAATATAACAAAAGTCCCTCCAACCCACGTCAACATAACCCAACAAAGCGGGAAAACTATGCCAGTCCGAGGGAACCTGTACTTTGCATACGCTTTTCATCTCCAGAAAAGCCTATCATATTCCAAAGAGTTTGTCAAAATTTTTGACTCGGTTGCAAAGTGTGTCGGTGACTTTCCAAGCCTCGCCTGATGCTATATATGGGCAAGAGAGCCCGACAAGGCCCATATTCGGTGTACGGTGAATGCAATTCGCTGCATCAACACAAGACGAAACCGAAACAACTTTTGAAAAAGTTGTTTTGCACCGCATGGGCGTTGTGATACAATGCTCCCAAGTTGGGCAAGATATAGCGAACACGCTTTGAGGAGGCTATGGAATGAATAAAAAGACAATAAAGGATATCGACTGGACGGGAAAGCGTGCCATCGTACGCTGCGACTTTAATGTACCCCTTGATGAAGAATTGGAGGTCACGGATGATACACGCATCCGGGCAGCCCTACCCACTATTCAGTACCTGCGTGAGCACGGCGCGGCGATCAGCCTCTGCTCGCACCTCGGCCGTCCCCAGGGAGAGGTGGACGAGTCGCTGCGCATGGACCCGGTGGCCGAGCGCCTGAGCGCACTCCTCCAGGCTCCGGTGAAGAAACTGGACGATTGTGTAGGGTCAGAGGTGGAAACGGCAGTGAAAGCCAATGAGCCGGGCGGCGTCATTCTGTTGGAAAACCTGCGTTTCCACCCCGACGAGAGGGCCAATGATTCCGAGTTCGCCCAAGGCCTGGCCAGGTTGGGCGACGTATATGTGAATGACGCCTTTGGTACCTGTCATCGCGCCCACGCCTCCATGGTGGGTATAGCCCAGTACCTCCCCGCCGTGGCCGGTTTTCTCGTAGATAAGGAGATCACCTTCCTGGGCAGCGCCGTGGAGAATCCAGAACATCCCTTTGTGACTATCCTTGGCGGGGCCAAAGTATCGGACAAGATCGGCGTGATCGAGAACCTCCTGGATAAGGTCGAAACCCTTCTCATCGGCGGCGGGATGGCCAATACCTTTTTCAAAGCCAGGGGCTATGCCATGGGCGATTCTCTTGTGGAGGAGGAAAGCGTCGACGCCGCGGCCCGCTTTCTGGAGCAGGCGGGCGATAAATTGCATCTGCCCCACGACGTGGTGGTGGCTGACGCCTTCTCTGCGGACGCGAACGGGAAGACGATACCCGCTGGCGACGTGGAAGCGGGCTGGCGCATCCTCGACATTGGTCCCAAAACGGTGGAAGCCTTTGCGAATCAAGTCCGGAATGCGGCAACGGTTGTCTGGAACGGTCCCATGGGCGTTTTCGAACTCGAACCCTTTGCACAGGGGACCTTCGCCCTGGCCAGAGCCCTGGCCGCGTCGGACGCCACCACGATCATCGGCGGCGGAGATTCCGCCGCGGCGGTGATACGGGCCGGTGTGGCCGACGAGATCACCCACATCTCCACAGGAGGCGGAGCCTCCCTCATGTTTCTCGAGGGGAAGGAACTCCCCGGTATCGCCGCACTGGATGACAAGTAAAGCGTCAGATATCCGAACGCTCAGAAAAAGCATCTCTTTTGTGGAGGCATCGCCGAGATCATGAACAAGCGGCTCAGACGTGTGGGAGTCTTGACAGCAGGGGCAGGAAACCCTGCCCTCAACGCTTGCGTTCGCGCCGTGGTGCGCATGGGCATTTACTACAATTTGGAACCCTGGGGCATAAGGGAGGGCTATGCCGGATTGCTGAATGGCAAGTTTGTACAACTCTCCTCTCGTTCGGTCAGCCACATCATCGACAAAGGCGGAACTTTCCTTGGGACATCGGAGGGTGAGGCGTTCGCAGGACGGCCCGAACTGCGCGAGGCCTTGCGTAATCTCCACGCGATGGGCATCGATGGCCTGATCGTCATAGGAGACGAAAAAAGTCTGGAGGGGGGCCACATCCTTGCGGAGACTGGATTTCCCGCGGTGGGCGTGCCGGCCGACGTGGAGAACGATATATTGGGGACCACCATGGCCCTCGGAGTCGACACGGCGCTGAACACGGCACTGGAGGCCATCGACCACATCAAGGATATGGCCTCCGCGCGCGAGCAGGCCTTCCTGGTAGAGACCGTCGGGGGAACGGGATACATGGCCCTGATGGTGGGCATCGCCGACGGAGCAGAGGTGATCTGTACTCCCAAAGTACCCCTTGATCTGGAAGAGATCGTGCAGCACGTGGCGGACGCCTATGTGCGCGGCAAGCGATATTGTCTCATCACCGTCGCACAGGGCATGGAACCGGATGCCGCCACCATCACCGACTATATCGAGGACCATAAAGAGGAGACGGGCTTTGGGGCCCGCCTGAGCGTCCTGGGCTACATTCAGCGTGGAGGCTCCCCCACAGCAAAGGATCGCTTGCTGGCCACCCGACTTGGCGCCGCAGCCGTGGAGACGTTACACGAGGGCAAGAGCGGTGTCATGGTGGGCTACATCGATGGCCAGATCGAAATCTCGCCGCTGGCCGAGATATTGGAGGGCAAACCCGAGATCAACGAAGAATACTACACGCTCGCTCAGATTCTCGCCCGCTAGCGACAATCCAGGAGAACACGCCGCACCGAAACCGCGCTTTTCAACATGAGAAAGAACACTTTGCGGCTTCAATGATTCAGGCGTCCGAGTCCATTTCCGCCTCTACCTTTGCGGCGGCCTCGGCAGCCACTTGAGGATATCCCCAATAATGGTGCCAAAGGGGCCTCAGGTCTTCGCGCAACTCGTAAACGAGGGAGATGCCGGTGGGAATGTGCGGATCCCGTGCTGGATTCCCGGGGTCCCCTTCCTCCAGCGGAGCGGCGGAGGCGCCACGTCGTAGCCGCGATGCCAGATGAATACCCGCTCTCGTCCCAGCCCCCGGAGAGAACTCGTCCCACCCTATAGAGGGTCACTGGCAGAGATGATACACACCCACGATGCCATCGCCCACCATCGTGATCACGGCAATATGCAGATCTTTCTTGAACGCATCGCCGCACTGGCATCGCTTCCCTGCATCCCATCGAACAGCCACCATACCGGGATATAGAGATGGTCGAACCCATGAGATGCATCGGCCAGCGTGTCAGCCTGGTGGGCGGGCTGGAAGACATGGAGGTGCTCGAGATGCGCCCGGCCAAAGGGGGGCGGGCCCTGACAGAGAAGTTAGAAAGCGTGGGGACTACCGGCTATATGCTGGGGGAGCAAAAGTCATTGGGGATTCATGGCAAGCGAGCCGCCAGGAACTTTTTGATGCTGGTGGAGGCGGTCCAACGCTACGCATAATCCTGGATATCCTCCTACGTCTGCAAACAGTGCTCTAGGACATCCCTAATCTAGGATTCGACCCGCGCGCGCTTCTCCCTCACCAACTCGATGCTCACAGTGCCCAGGCCCAACATAAGCCAGAGCAGGGCGGAAGCATGGGGAAAATCGAGATTGAACAAATAGTGATCCACGAGTCCTGCCACCATGGCGCCGCTTACGGCCAAGCAGGTACCCAGAAGCAAAGGATCCAGTTCCCAATCCCGAGAACAAAGGGGAAATGTCCGTAAAAAGCGCACCACAAACATGATCAGTACGCTCAGAAAAGCGGCGAGCCCCAAGAATCCCATCTCCTCCGCGATGAGCAGGTATACAGAAGAGACCCCCAGATAGGTATCGATATCGGGCGTGCCCGCAAACCCCACGCCGAGCCACGGATAGCGCAAGATGAGAATGAGGGCATCCTTGTACTCGCCAAAGCGCATCTGCGTGGACAGATCCTCTCCCTGTATTCCTTCAGCAAAGTGTTGGACGTAGACCTGGGCCGAGGGCAACAGAAGGAGGCAGCCCAGTATCGCTAGCCCGATCCATAACATACGCCTGTAGCGGAGTAGGCCAAGAAGCATAAAGGCCACCCCCAACCCCACAAAGGAGCCGCGAGAGAAGGTAAGCCCCATGCAGGTGACGATGATGAACAACATGAAAATGAGCCACCCTCGGGGCAACAGGGGACGCCTGGCCAGGGCCTGAGCGGCGGTGAGGGTGCCCGTAAAGATGAGCATACCCCCCAGAACGTTAGGATCGATGGAGGTCGAGGTCGCTCGCAAGGGCAGATCGGGATTATCCTCAATATAGCGCAGGACCTGAGAGCCGGTAGGATAGCGTACGATGTGAAGGGTCGATAGCAGACGCACAGTTAGGTTGTCGGGCAGGACATAGAGCACGATACCTGCCAAGGCGGCGAGAAAGCCAGCCAGGATCAGGGCTCCCACAATAATCTGCAAACGCTCCTTGTCACGCACCACATTGATGGTGACCAGGAAAAGGAGTATACTGAGTATTATCTCTACAAAGCGCCGCAATACATTTGGCGTCAGGGTGGCATGTCCAAGCCCGGCAATAAAAGATACGACGGCCAAAAGGACAAAAACGATCATGGGAAGCGTGGGAGAGTGTGCGACAAAATCCTGATCCTTTTCCGTCACCAATTTGCTCAGCCAGACGAAAAAGATGCCAAACAGCACCAGGTCAAGAAAGGTGGGGGAAAATCCTATATTGATGGGGACGGCAGCAAAGGGGAGAAGACAGATGATCCCAACCAGTACCAGCAGCCCGGTAAAGACGCTTCTCAGCATAAAATAGCCCACCGCCAGGGCGATCAGGGTCGCGCTCCCCAGAATCCCCCCCAGAGAACCGATGACGGCTCCCGTGAGCCCTCCCGCGACAAAACATATGGCAAGCACGGCAAGAGCGCGCACAAGACGATTACGGTGAACAAGCGTCCGCTGTATTCGCTCCCACACCAGATTGGTCAAGAACGGTACCCACTCTCAACAAAAGTCAGTTCGCAGGATTATGGTAGCACAAGGTGAGTACCACGCCAAAAGAGGACGCATGCCACCACACCCACCTTCCCGTTTGACCCACAGCCCGAACAGGGGCAAAATAAACCAAGGATGTAACTGTCACGCTGGATGGATCATTAGGACTGGATAGAGAGGTGGACGATATGAACGAGATCGTCGATTTATGGGAAACGCCCGTAGAGAAGGACAACTATATGATTGCCGGCTGGCGCCAATGGGCCGACGCTGGCGAGATCTCTTCTGGACTCCCCGACTATCTTGTCGATTTAACAGATGCAAGAAAAATTGGAGAGATCGCTTATGATGGCTTCTACCTCTTTCAGATCCCAGGAGCACACCACCTGCTCAGACCCCACATTAAGCTCTTGGAGGGATACCGCGAGGACTTGATAGGCAACAGGAACGAGATCTTTTACGCTGATCTCGGAGATAGAGGCCTGGTGATCTTTTTGGGAGATGAACCCCATCGGCAGGAGGACGAGTACGCTAGAGCCTTTTTTGAGATGGCCGAGGCGCTAAAAGTCAAGCGCATCGTGGCCGTGGGTGGTGTATATGGTTCCACGCCCTATGATAGGGACCGAGAGGCCTCCTGTGTCTACAGCCTCCCCGATATGAAAGAGGAACTGGAAAAGTATTCCGTCAGGTTCTCCAACTATGAGGGGGGCGCGACCATTGGAACCTATCTGGCCCACAGTGCGGAGAGATACGGTATGGAACTGGTGGTGCTCTATGCCTTTTCCCCCGCCTACGAGTTCAGCCAACTCGGTATCACCCTTCAGGGGATGCGCGTAGAAACGGATTGGAAGGCTTGGTACGATCTCATGGTGCGCATCGATTATATGTTCGAATTGGGGCTCGATCTGGCAGAATTGGAAGAGCAAAGCCAGGAACTCATTGAGGAATGGGACGAACGAATCGAGGAACTGGAAAAAAAGCATCCGGAACTCCACGTCAAAGAATATCTCGACAATGTAGCCGAGGATTTTGTCGAGCGTCCCTTTATCCCCCTGGACGATGCCTGGGATGAACTTGACAATATCGATGATCTATTTACCCGTGAGGAAGATCAGGACTAGCCCGATACAGCAGTCCCCCCGCACCTATGGTAGGAATGGGACGGTATGATCGCTCGCGCCGTCCCATTCACGTCTGTATACCAGATGTCGGGACGAGGGTATCAAAATCCAGGCAGATCGGAATTTTCAGCATAAAACACGGAAAAAGTATACTCGCAAAGAGGAAATGACATGTCGAAAGAAACCCTTGAGCGGGATCAGGTTCAGCAAGAGGACAAATGGCGCCTCGAAGCACTCTATGCGCATGAGGCGGAATGGGAGCGCGACTTTGAGGCCGCCCAGGAAATGCCTGAGGAGGTAGCCGCTTACAGCGACAGGCTCGATTCTGCAGATATGCTGGCAGAGGCGTTGCAGACCTGGTTCGCGGCTAACAGACAGATAGAAAGGTTATGGGTCTATGCCCATCTTCGGAGCGACGAGGATCTCAGCAACAGCCACCACGAACAGATGAGGGAGCGGGCACATTCCCTGTACACCGATCTGGACACGGCGGGCTCTTACCTGGCCCCAGAGATCCTCAGCCTTGATGAACAGACCGTATGGCAATGGCTGCAAGAGGATATCCTCGCCCCTTACCGCGTCTGGCTCCAGGATGTGCTCCGATACAGGCCATACACCCTCTCCCGCGACCAGGAACGGCTCCTGTCCATGGCCGGCGAACCCCTGGCTGCCTTTGGCAAGATCTTTAGCGTGCTCAAGAACGTGGATCTTGCAGCACGCCTGCCCCAGATCGAGAACGAGGAGGGAAAAGAACGGCAACTGACCCACGCTTCATTTCTGAACCTATTACGGAGTAAGGATAGAACGGTGCGCAAGGCCGCTTATGACAAATATTATGCCGAGTATCGGGGTAACCGTCAGACTATCTCCGCCACCCTCGACGGCATGATCAAGACGCACATCTTTGAGGCCCGCGTGCGGGGCTTTTCCTCGGCCCTGGAGGCCGCCCTCTTTGAGGACAATGTGACAACGTCGGTCTACAATACGCTGATCTCCGCCGTGCATGACGCCCTGCCCGTCTTTTACCGTTATATGGCCCTGCGCAAGCGTCTGTTGGGTCTCGACCACATGCACATGTACGATATCTATGTGCCGGCCGTCCCCAGGGTAACCGCGCACTATGAATATGGGGAAGCCGCGGATCTGATCTGCAAGGCCGTGGAGCCGTTGGGGGCAGGATATGTAAAAACCCTTCGTCAGGGGATATTATCCGAGAGATGGGTGGATCGTTATGAGAATGTGGGCAAGCGATCGGGAGCCTACTCCTCGGGCTCCTACGATTCCATGCCCTACATCCTCATGAACTATACGGGAGATCTGGACTCTGTCTTCACCCTGGCCCACGAGGCGGGCCACTCCATGCACAGCTGGTACTCAAACCGCAACCAACCCTATCCTCTGGCAGATTATCGCATTTTCGTCGCCGAGGTCGCCTCGACGGTTAACGAGAGCCTTCTCACCCATCATCTACTCTCCACAACAGCGGATGATGCCATTCGCGCCTACCTGATCGATCGCTATCTGGACAGTTTTCGGGGCACCCTGTTCCGCCAGACCATGTTCGCCGAATTCGAGAAGACGATCCACGCACAAAGTGAGGAAGGACAGCCCCTCACCGCCGATGGCTTGGACGAGACCTACTATGACCTGGTCAAACACTATTTTGGCGACAGCATGGCCTTTGACGAGGAGGATGCCTCAATTGCCTGGGAATGGTCCCGCATCGACCACTTTTTCTATAACTTTTACGTTTACAAGTACGCCACGGGCATGAGCGCCGCCATCGCCATCGCCTACAGGATTCTGAAAGAAGAAGAGGGGGCCCTCGACGACTATATCGCCTTTCTGAAGAGCGGTCGCAGCAAATACCCACTGGAACTCTTAAAAGATGCCGGCGTCGACCTTACCACACCAAAGCCGGTCGAGGACGCCCTCGCCGAGTTCGAGGACCAGCTAAAGACACTGGAAACCCTGGTCTGACACCGGCGTCAAGGGTGTGGAATGTCAGTCTTCTTCCGCGCTCACCTTTTCGTGCTCCAGGACAAAGGCCAGTCCCGCGGCGTTGCTCTGGATGACCCCCAGGTCATGGGCGTTGGGACGTCCACGGATATCTCCCAGGCGTCCGTAGAGGTTGCTCGGCGAGTTCTCATCGTGGAACTCGCCCACGGTGTACCACTTGCCCCTGATCTCAAATCCCAGATGACGGAACATCTGCGCCATATGATCGCCCGCAGGCGTGGCCTCGTCTACACCTGTATGGGGTCCCGCATAGGTGACAAAGATAACGGCCCACTTGTGCGGGAAGGTGGGAGCGCGCAGTCGCACACGATCCTGCGTCTGGGCCCTCCGCAACTGTTCCTTGACATAGCGTCCCACGGGAGCCGGCACGGTAAAGTTATAGGCGGGGGCACCCAGACAGACGAGATCGTAGGCATAGAGATGCTCTTCCCCGGCTTGCTGCAGGGGCAGACACTTCACATCGGCGCCGCGATCTTCCAGCCCTCTCACGATGGCCCCGGCAACTTTTTTGGTGTTGCCCCCTGGCGAGAAATAGATAACAAGGCTTTTCAATGTCATAGTATAGGTGCTTTCTCTTTCCTCATCCGTTTGTATCCATCGACAGAGTTCATACAAAGCACAAGGCAAATGAACCTCACGCCAAAGAGAGCAGTTCCGCAGCCACCAATATCTCTCTCAAACGCTCCCGCGTCGCCGCATCGGCGGGCAACAGAGGAGAGCGTGGCGTTCCGCCCTGATATCCCAAGAGATCCAGACAACCCTTCAGACCAGGGATACCATATCCCGAGGTGACGGCACGGCCTACCGGCATGAGCCGATAGTGGATATCCCTCGCCTCGTCATCCCTTCCCCCATGAACCAGTTCCCAGATGGCGACGCACTCCCTCGGCGCCACATTGGCCAGGGCGAGGATGCCCCCACAGGCTCCTGCCTGAAGGGCGCTGAAAAAGGCCGGCCCGTTGCCCACCAGAATGTTGAAATCGGAGGGACAGAGACGCACCAGATCGATGATCTGCCCGATATCGCCTGCGCTGTCCTTGATGCCGATGATCTGCTCGTGGGAGGCCAGGCGGGCCACCGTTTCGGGCAAGATGTTCAGGTGGGTGAACTTGGGCACGTTGTAAATCAAAACAGGTACTGGGGAAGCATCTGCCAACCTCTCATAATGCTGGATAAAGGCTGCCGGGGTCATCTGTTTGGCGTAAAAGGAGGGCGTCATCACCAGGGCTACCTCCGCACCCGCCACGGCGGCCTTTTCGGTAAGCCGAATCGTCGCCGCCGTGGACTGACGCCCCGTGCCCGCGATGACACGCTGATTCGGGAGAGCCGCGTCGCCCACCACACGCACGATCTCCAGCACTTCTTCCGGCTCCAACATCACACTCTCCCCGTTGGAGCCGGCCACCACGTAACCGGCCAGCCCTGTCGCATTCCATTTCTCCACGTTGGCTCTCAGAGCCCCGGAATCCAACTTCCCCCGTACATCGAACGGTGTCGCGATGGGGGGATATACTCCACTGATCTCCATAATATATTCACTCCTACTGAATTCGTCTTCTCAACAATGTCATAATGATGAGATGGTCAAACTTGACTGTCAGATCACATGATACCTCTCGGCCTACTCGGGCGGCGTCTCAAGATATGGTCCAAAATCCTCGCATGCCCTGCCCGTCACTTTTTGCGCCCAGTAAGCATTGGTCCGAAACAGACTTTCAAAAGTCCCTGCATCGGACCAAAAACCGTTCAACTCTGCCCAACGCAGTTCACCGATCTCGATATACATGTTGTTAATATCCGTGATCTCTAATTCGCCCCGCTCCGAGGGCTCGGCCCGGCGAATAAAGTCAAAGACGCGGGCATCATAGAGATATAGGCCGGTCACAGCGTAGCCGCTCTTGGCCTCCTCTGGTTTCTCCTCGATGGCTATGATCCTATCCGTCTGCGAATCGAACTGGGGCACCCCAAAACGCTCGGGGTCGGGAACCTGCCGCAAAAAGACAAGCGCCCCTCCCTCGAATGCCTGGACGGCTCCCGAGATATCGGCATCGGTGGTATTGTCCCCCAGAATGACGGCCAGGGGCTCCCCGTCGGAAAAATCCTCCGACAATCGCAGGGCATCGGCGATGCCTCCCTCGTCCTCCTGATAGGCGTATTCCAGATGATCCACGCCCAACTCGTTGCCATTCTTTAGCACACGAATGAAATCCCCCGCATGAGGCCCTCCAGTGACAACCATAATCTCGGTGACGCCCGCCTGCACCAGAGTATTGATGGGATAGAAGATCATCGGTCTATTGTAGACCGGCAACAGGTGTTTATTGGTAGCGTGTGTAAGGGGATAAAGCCGTGTCCCCAACCCTCCAGCGAGAACGACCCCTTTCATCAGGCAACTCCTTTCTTCTGCACTTTGCTTTTCCAAAGAACCGAATACAACGAGAACCGCCTTTACAGTCCATCTCTATCATAATTCAAGGTTCCCACGCTGTCGAGCGGGGAGGCCGGGCCATCTCATACTCGCGACACTCTCGAGAAGAATTTGACATAGAACATATGTTCATTATAATAAACGCGAGTGGTTGAGAGAAGGGAGCGGCTTACGACATGGCAAAGGAATTGTCCGAGCGTCAAGAAAAGATACTGGAAGTGATTCGCGATTATTTGGTCGAGTACGGCTATCCCCCTACCATCCGTGAGATCGGTGAGGCGGCCGCTATTTCGTCCACCTCTGTGGTCAGCTACAATCTGAGCGCACTGGAGAAAAAGGGCTATCTCATACGAAACAAGGACACCTCGCGGGGCCTGCGCCTACAGGAGGAAATCACGGCCATGCCCGTTCCCCTATTGGGGAACATTGTGGCCGGTGAACCCATCCCTGTTCCGGGAAACGAGGCGCCTGAAGCGGCGCTGGATCACATCGCCGTACCCACAGACATGCTCAACAACACAGATGATATCTATGCCCTTCGTGTGCGTGGCAACTCGATGATCGACAGCCTCATCGCCGACGGCGACATCGTCGTCATGCAGCATCAGCGATCTGCCGAAAATGGCGACACGGTAGCCGCCTGGCTCGTGGACGAAGAAACGGTAACTCTGAAGGAATTCCACCTGGAAGCAGGCGGTCAGCGCGTGCGCCTGCAACCCCGCAATCCCGCTTTCGAGCCCATCTATGTGAAGGCTGACAGGGTGGAGATCCAGGGCAAGGTCATCGGCGTCATTCGCGAGATGTGACGTCAGGAACCGGGGGCGCCGCATCTCCTCCACGTACGCTAGTGACTGGTGACGAAATGGGTCTTATTGGCAGAGACGGAATGCTCCTTTTCCTCCCTTTCTATCTGCGTCTCGACGGTGGAGAACTCCCAACTTCTTATTCACTCCTCCCCGAGTTTCTGTTTCGAAAAATGCTGGAGTGCTCCCCTACCTTCACCCATGAGATCTTTCCCGTGATCTTCTCCAACATCTCCAGGGGTTCCCTTGAATTTGACAGGTTTCCAACTCCCGACTATATTAGTACATAAGTAATCACTAAATCAAAGTCGTGAGTGAGATGGACGAACTGGTTCCATTCTACAAAGCCCTCGCCGACGAGACGCGGCTGCGCCTTATAAGCCTCCTGGCCCAACAGCGACCCGGGCGAGCCCTCTGCGTGGGCCGCCTGGCCCAGGAACTGGATGTCAGTTCTTCGGCCGTCTCCCAGCATCTGCGCATCTTGAAAGACCTGGGACTCGTACAGGGAGAGCGTGAGGGCTACCGACTTCACTACTACCTGGATCACGAACGCGTCGCCGCCTATCAGCGCCTGGCCCGCGAGCAGTTGGGCGAGGCATTTTGTAAAATGGCAAAGGAACCCTAGTCTTGGGAAAGGAGGTGAGGTATTCATGTGCTGCGGCTGCGAGTGCGCCCATCCAGAACGGCTGGAAGGCGAGCCTGGCGATTGCACCCCCGAGCAGATTCGGGAATGCCACGGTGACGTCGATGAACATCCCTGCGAGACTGAATAGTATAGCAACCCGAGGCGTACAGCCGCCAATCAATGGTGGCTGTACGCCTTCCCATGCAGTAAGGAGCGAAAACGCGACGGAAAGGTAGCCTCAACTTGATTTAAAGCAACTAATTGCTGCAACTCCAGGGGGAACCGCCGAGTATATGAAGACGATGCAAAAGGAGTCATAGATAGGGCTAATATCAATGCCTGATGCGATTCAAGTGCAGAACCTGATCAAATACTATGGCGATCTCCTCACTGTGGATAATACCGATTCTACCGTGCGATAGGGCCAAGTCTTTGGCTTTCTGGGCCCCGATGTCCACCGATGGTATATTCGCCCCCCAGCGAGAGATGGCACCCTGGACACGGATGCTGGCCTATCTGTCGCCACTGACGTATGCGCAGGATCTGATGAACCACGCCGTGCTGGGAAAAAGATTCTTGACTCCCTGGCTTGACCCGGCGCTGCTGCCGGTGCTGTTGATAGTCTTCTTGATCCCCGCCGCCAGGATGCATCATCGGGCTCATGTGCCGGGATGCTGAGTTTAGCAAACGAATGGGAGCAAACAATGAGAAGAATAGACGATATCTTATCCTTTCAAAACTTTTCTGGGGAAAGACCAAACAAAACCGACATTCTGAAATCGGATAATTTCAATGTCGTGCTGGTCTGCTTTGAGCCCGGGCAAGAGATCCCCCCCTCACCCTGAACCCTACGCGGTCTTTTCCCTGGTTCTTGAAGGCCGAGGTCTATTCACAAATAGTGAGGGGAGTTTTGAACTGGGAGAACAATCGAGCATCTTTATCGAAAGAGATGAACCAAGGGGAATCAAGAGTCTAGAAAAGTTAACCGTTCTGGGAATCCAGGATGGTCACTAGAGAGTTTTCGACCATAGTCAGCCACAGGGGCTCTACGAGGAATCGCAGCGCTGGGGACCAAAAAAGGTCTCAGGTGCAGAATCCTTCACAGTGGAGATGATAAAAAGGGAGACCCTTCATATCATGAAGAAAATAAATGCTGAACCAGCGAGCAAGAACCAAAACCGAGCATCACAGAATGCCGGGGAACAGAAAAAAGGTCCAGGGGCCGGAGGGGGACAGCCTCCTCCCAATATAGGTCCCATTCTAAGGCGGCTGCTTCACTATATAAGGCCCCACAGCAAGAGAATGCTGTTGGTCCTCGCGGCCGTACTTATTACCACGGTCATGGAACTGGCCCCGCCCTGGCTGATCCGCTACGCCGTGGACCAGTTCATCCTTGCCGGTCGAACGGAACGCCTTTGGTGGGTGGCAGGGGGACTGCTGGGACTTTCCCTCGTGCAGGGAGCCATAGATTTTGCTCGACTCTATCTGGGTGCCTATGTGGGACAGCGGATCATCTTTGGTATCCGCAATGCCGTCTTTGAACACCTGAGTCAACTCTCCTTCTCCTTCTACGATCGCACCCGCACGGGGGATCTGATGTCTCGGGTCACGGCAGACGTGGATACCCTGAGCGATTTCTTTTCCAGGGCCGTGGTGATCGTGGTGGGCAACTCCCTCACCTTGCTGGGCATCCTGGCAGTCCTTTTGATATGGGATTGGCGTCTCGGTTTGTTGTATCTCTTTTTCCTCCCCCTTATGGTCCATGGCATGCTGATCTACGCCCGGCGTCTGCGCCCGGTCTTTGGCAGGGTGCGGCGAAAACTGGCCGATCTCACCGCAGCCATACAGGAAAGCCTGGTGGGCATCCAGGTCATCAAACTGTTTGGGCGAGAGGAGATGGAGGAGAAGAGAATCGATCACCAGAGCGAGAATCTCATGGGCGTCAACATCGAGGCCGGCAAGATCGGCGCCCTGTGGATGCCTTACGTCGATGTACTGAGCGGCGTATTTATGGCCCTTGTCCTCTGGGTCGGTGGCGGCGGCGTCATACAAGATGTTATCTCTCTGGGCACCCTCATTGGCTTTACCACCTACATCAATATGCTCTTCCGGCCCATTCGCCAGACGGGAATGATGCTGAACGCCTTTATGCGTGCCTCGGCAGCGGCGGAGCGCATCTTTGACATCCTGGATATCGAACCCGAGGTAAGAGATGCCCCCGACGCCTATCCCCTGCCACCCGTCGAGGGTCGGATCCGCTACGAGCACGTCCATTTCTCCTATAACGAGGGCGACGAGGTGCTCCACGACATCAATCTGGACATCGCCCCCGGCGAGATGGTGGCCCTGGTAGGGCCCTCGGGAACGGGCAAGACGACCATGGTCCACCTCCTGCCCCGTTTCTACGACGTGGACAAAGGACGCATCACCATCGATGGCCACGACATCCGCGATGTGACGCTAAAAAGCCTACGCGACGCCATCGGCATCGCCCTCCAGACGGTGTTCCTGTTCGATGCTTCGGTCGGAGAGAATATCGCCTACGGGAGCGCCGACGCCAGCCAGGAGGACATCGAGGGGGCGGCACGCACGGTGCAGATACACGACTTTATAGAATCCCTGCCCATGGGATACGGCACGCCCGTGGGCGAGAGGGGCGTGCGCCTATCCGGCGGCCAACGCCAGCGCATCGCCCTGGCCCGCGTCCTGCTCACGGACCCCCACATCCTCATCTTTGACGAGCCAACGTCCAGCGTGGACGCGGACACCGAACGCCGCATGCAACAGGCCATGGAGACGGTGCGTGAGGGCCGCACCACCCTCGTCATCGCCCACAGACTGTGGACAGTGCAGCAGGCAGACCGCATTGTGGTCCTCAAAGAGGGCCGCATCGCAGAGCAGGCCCACGGGACCGAGGAACATTCAGCCCACGAACTCCTGATGAGGGAAGATGGGCTCTACAAAGAGATGTACGATCTACAATTCCAAGGTGAAATTCTGGAAGGAGTGAGAGCATGACCATTCGCGGCGGATTCATGAGGCGTCTCCAGGGCGAAGAGGAAGAGTACACGCTTCGCCGTCTGGATCGCCAGGCGGTACGTATGCTGGCCCAGTATCTGCGGCCTTATGCGGGTCGCCTGCTGTTGGCCATGGGCGCCATGTTGGTGGTCACGGGGACTGTGCTCCTGATGCCCTACCTGAGCAAGGTAGCCCTCGACGACTATATCGCGCAGGGCGATTTCAGGGGTCTGAGTCTCATCTGCATGCTTTACCTGGGCGCCAACGGCCTCTTTTGGGCAGCCCGATATGCCCAGGGTTACCTGTCGACCTGGGTCGGCGAACACGTCATCTATGATATCCGGCGGGATCTGTTCCATCGGGTGTTGCGGCAGTCCATGGCCTTCCATGGCAAAGAGCGCGTGGGTCAGATCTCCTCCCGCCTCACCAATGACGTCAACACCCTGTCGCAGATGGTATCCAGCAGCCTTGTCAATCTCTTCAGCGATATGCTGACCCTGATTGGCATAGTCGTCATCATGTTACTCATCAACTTGCGCCTCAGCCTGGTGACCATGATCTCCATCCCCGTGGTCATCCTCAGCATGGGCTATTTGGGTAAAAAGATGCGGACCGCTTATCGCCACGTGCAACAGGAACTGGCTGCCGTGAACGCCGGCGTGGAGCAGGGAGTATCTGGCATGCGTGTTGTACAATCCCTCTCTCAAGAGTCTTTTACCGTGCAGCAGTTCGAGAACCTGAGCCTGCGCAACCTCCAGGCCAACCTCCGGGTGAGCCTGTTGTTCGCGGCCGTATTCCCCGTCATGACCATCACCAACATGCTGGGCACGGCCCTCGTCCTGGGGTACGGGGGCACGTTGGTGGCCCAGGGCGCCCTCACCATCGGAGTGCTCCTGGCCTTTCTGGGCTATGTGAACCGCTTCTTTGGGCCCCTCCGCGAACTGAGCCTGGTTTACAACACCTTTCAGTCGGCGGCGGCTTCCCTGGATCGCATCAACGAATACATGAATGAACCCCTAGAGATAGAGCCACCCGAGCATCCCCAGGCACCTGACGAAGGATTTCAGGGCGCCATCACCTTCTCCGATGTCACCTTTGGCTACGATGAGGAAACCGTGCTCCATGATCTGGACCTATCCATTCGCCCCGCCGAGACCATCGCCCTGGTGGGGCCCACGGGCGCCGGCAAGAGCACCATCGCTCGCCTGTTGGCCCGGCTCTATGACACACAGGAGGGGACGGTCAGCATCGACGGCGTGGACGTGCGGCATATCGCCTCTGAAGACCTGCGCCGCCTGATCATGCTGGTGCCCCAGCACGTGTTTCTCTTTGCCGACAGCATCATGGAAAACATACGCTATGGCGATCCTCAGGCCACCGATGAGGAGGTCAAGGAGGCGGCCCGGCGGGCCCAAGCGCATCAATTTATCGAAACTCTGCCTCAGGGGTATAATACCCAAGTGGGGGAGAGCGGAGCCCTCTTGTCGGGAGGCCAGAGACAACTTGTGGCCTTTGCCCGTGCCCTACTGGCCGATCCCAAGATCCTCATCCTGGATGAGGCCACAGCCGATGTCGATCCCTATACTGAGGCCCTGATCCAGCAGGCCATGGACGCCATCCGGGAGGATCGCACCACCATCATCATCGCCCATCGCTTCTCCACCCTGCGCAAGGCCGATCGCATCGTGGTTGTCGAGGACGGGCGCATCGCGGGCCAGGGCTCGCACAGTGAATTGGTGGAGAATAATCCCACCTACCAGCGCCTCTATCAACGGCAGTGGGCCGCTACACCGTCGAGCCAGGTGAAAGAATCTTGAGAAAACAAAGATGGATAGCGCAATAGACGCACAAAACCTGACCAAGTACTATCATAATCTCCTTGCTGTCGATGACGTCAGCTTTTCAGTGCAAGAGGGCGAATTGTTCGGACTGCTTGGCCCCAATGGCGCGGGCAAGACGACGACCATCCGCATGCTCACGGGCCTGATCACACCCTCCTCGGGGACAGCCACTGTGGTAGGCCTCGACATAGTCAGCCACCCCATTGAGGTAAAGGAACATATCGGGGTAGTCTCAGATGTCGCGAGTTTGTACGGCGAGATGAACGCATGGGATAACCTCGTTTTTGTGGCCAAACTGCACGGGATGCCCCCTGAGAAAAGGATCGGACGAGCAGAGGAACTGCTGCACCTCTTTGGCCTGTACGGCATGCGCCATAGACGCACCGCTGCTCTTTCGACGGGGTTGAAAAAGCGCTTGACAATCGCCGCCGCCCTGATCCACGAGCCCGAAATCCTCTTCCTCGATGAACCGACCACCGGCCTCGACGTCCAGAGCGCCCGATTGATCCGCGACCTGATGCGGGAACTGCATGAGAGAGGCGTGACGATTCTCCTCACAACGCACTATATCGAGGAGGCTGACCAACTATGTCAACGCATCGCCATCCTGAACCAGGGCAGAATCGTCGCCATAGATGCGCCAGAAAACCTTAAAAGCATGACCCAAAGGGAAAATGTCATTCGGGTCTCGTTTGACGATCCAGCGGACGCGATTCGCATCAGCCTACAGAGACTCGATCACGTAGAAGAAGTGATCATCTCTGGAAATAGGGCTACATTGTACGTCCAAGACCCCTCCGAAATGCTCCCGGCCCTTGTGGACGCGGCCCGAGAGAATCAATTAAAAGTTCTATCCCTGAACACGAGCCAACCCACATTGGAGGACGCCTTTGTCGCACTCACAGGACTGCCTCCCGAGACCATGACCGTCGAGGAACGGTTGGAGCAAAGGAGGAATGATGAATAAGAGGTGGGTTGTGGGATTAAAAAAAGTTCTCTGGATAGGAGAAAAAGATGCCAGAATATACTTTTTCAAGGGGCCTAATCTGACCTTTGGGCTCTTCCTGCCGCTGGTTCTCTATTGGGCTTTCTCTCTCAACAGGGAGGTGGAACTGATCAGCATCATCCCGGGACTGATAGCCATCGCCATCTTTTTCGGTGCGGGGGCCATCCAGGCCATCTCCTTGCCTCTGGAGAGAAGGACAGGGACGTTGCACACCATGCTCGCAGCACCTGTCACGCCGCTGGTGATCGTGCTCGGAAAAGCGCTGGCCGCTGATGTTCATCAGCGGAGTCTTCGTGCTCCTGGAGGAGATGGCCGCCTGGGCCCGAGTGCTGGCCTACGTCTCGCCGCTGACGGACGCCTAGGATCTGATGAACCACGCCATGTTGGGGCGTGGGTTCTTGAACCTGTGGCTCGATCTAGCGTTGTTGGCGGTGTTCCTGGTGATCTTCCTAATTCCGGCTGCGCGGCTTCAGCATCGAGCGCGGGGACTCGGGTACTGACATCTCTGGCTTGAGCTAAACTACGGGAACGTGTGGGGCAGTAGACACCTTTTCCACAAGCATGCCGAAACATCTGGTCATCGCGACGGCGCCGATTAAGAGAAGTTTTGACTGATTACTATGACCAATTACAACGAGGAGGACCTAGCTTAACATGAACTATATATGGCGCTTGTTGCGTTCGCTGCGGCCCTACCGCAGACTGATCGTCCTCAACTGGCTGTCGATGGCCTGTCTCGTGGCCGCCGACCTGGCGATCCCCCGTATGCTGCAGTGGACGGTAGACCGCGGGATCTTGGCGGGCGACGGGGGCATCATCCTACAATCCTCACTCATCATGGTCGGCCTGATCCTGGTCAGCGCCGCGGCCACCGTGGGGATCACGGTGTGTGCAGTGCGCACCTCAGAGCGTCTGGGCGCTGACCTGCGGCGCGATCTCTTCGAGCGGGTGTTGTCGCTCTCTTTCCACAACCTGGACCAATGGCGGACGGGTCAGTTGCTCACCCGCCTGTCCAGCGACATCCAGCAGGTCACCCAGTTCACCTTTTTCACGGGGCGCATGTTCCTGCGCCTTCCGTTTATGTTTGTGGGCAGCCTGGTCTTGATGGTGCTGACCAACTGGCGGCTGGCCCTGATCATGCTGTTCATCATCCCCGCCTCGACCGCAGTGTTCCTCTGGTACGCCAACCGGGCGCAGCCCCTGTTCATGCAGGTGCAACGCCGCCTCGATCGTCTCAACACGATCTTGCAGGAGAACGTCGCCGGGGTGCGCGTCGTCAAGGCGTTTGTGCGCGGGGCGCACGAGAATGCGCGCTTTGGCCAGGTCAATGAGGACTTGACGGAGCGTAGCATCCGCGTGGGACGCTTTCTCGCTATCCTCCTGCCCACCCTGTACTATCTAGTGAACCTGGGCATCGTCTTTGTGGTGGGGGTTGGCGGTCTGCTGGCGATGCGCGGGCAACTCTCGGTGGGCCAGATCCTCGCTTTCAACGGCTATCTGCTCTGGGTGCTGAGAGCCCTCGGCCATCTGGGGATGATGGTGGGTTTTATCTCAGCCTCGGCGGCCTCGGCCCAGCGCATCTATGAGGTGATCGACCAGGTGCCCACGGTAACAGACGGCCCCATGGCCCTGCCGAAAGCGACGGGAGAAATCGCCCTAGAGGGCGTGAGTTTCGCCTATAGTGGCCACGAGCAGGAAGCCGTGCTGCAGGACATCAACCTGACTATGGAGCCGGGCCAGACGGTCGCCCTGCTGGGAGCCACCGGCTCGGGCAAGACCTCGCTGATCAGTCTGCTACCCCGCTTCTATGACGTAGACGAGGGCCAGGTGACGCTCGACGACCACGACGTGCGCGCCCTCACTCTGGAGTCGTTGCGTGCGAAGATCGGCCTAGTGCCGCAGGAGACGATCCTGTTCTCAGGCACGATCCGCGACAATATCCGCTACGGCCGGCCCGAAGCCAGCGACGAAGAGGTCGTGGCGGCCGCCCGGGCGGCTCAGGCCCACGATTTTATCACGGGTTTCCCAAAGGGCTATGATACGCGGCTGGGACAGCGCGGCGTCAACCTCTCGGGGGGACAAAAGCAACGCCTGGCCATCGCGCGGGCCTTGGTCATGCAGCCTCGCGTGCTGATCCTGGATGACAGCACTAGTTCGGTCGATGTAGAGACCGAGGTAAAGATACAGGAGGCGCTGGATACGTCGAGCGAGGGACGTACGACGCTGTTGGTCGCGCAGCGCATCAGCAGCGTGTTGGGGGCCGACCAGATCGTCGTCCTCGATGGCGGTCGCGTCATGGCGGTCGGTAACCATCGCGAGCTGATGGCGACCTGTTCCATCTATCAAGAAATCTACGACTCCCAGCTCGGTGATGGGGTCGGGAAAGGAGCGAACCATGAGTGACAAACAACGTGGCGCAGGTGTGAAGGGGGGTGTCGGCGGGACGGAAACCGCCCCACCGGATGGGTCGGGGGGCCCCGATGGGTCGAAAAAGGATGCAGGCATGCCCGTGCAGGGGATGCGGATGGGGCAGCGAGTGGAGAAGCCACGTGACTCGCGCGCCGTAATCGCCCGGCTCTTGATCTATCTGCGCCCTCACGCCCCGCTAATTGTCTTAGTAATCGGGTTAGTCGTCGTGACCACCGGGCTGGCGCTTCTCGGGCCCTATCTGGTGGGCGTTGCCATCGATCGGTTTATCGCCCGGGGCGATCAGCCCGGGCTGCTGCGCGTCGTGGCGCTCCTCTTCCTCACCTATACGTTGGGGTGGCTGGCGGAGTACGGGCAGAGCTACTATGTGGTCGCCCTCACCCAGCGGGTGCTACGCGCCCTGCGGCGCGACGTGTTCGCGCACCTGCAGGCCCTCTCACTGCCCTTCTTCGACCAACGCCCCACCGGCGAGTTAATGAGCCGCCTGACCAACGACATCGACGCCATCAACCGTGTCCTTTCCCAGAGCATCGTCCAGTTGGCCGCCAGCCTGCTCACGCTGGTAGGCATGGTGATCGTGGTGGTGCTGCTCAATCCCTGGCTGGCCGCCGGGGCGCTGCTCGTCGTGCCGTTGATGCTGGTCTTTACCCTGCGTATGGGCCGGGGCACTCGCCGGGGCTTCCAGCAGGTGCAGGCTAATCTGGGAAAGCTGAACGCGGTGATGGAGGAGAACATCAGCGGCCTGCGGGTGGTACAGGCTTTTCGGCGTGAGCGAGTAGCCCTGGCCGAGTTCGAACGCGCTAACTTCGCCGTGCGCGATACGACGATCCACGCCCAGATGATGATGACGCTCTTGCGTCCCATGCTAATGGTGTTCAGCACCCTGGAGATTGTCGTCATCGCTGGCCTGGGCGGCTGGCTCGCTCTGCGCGGATTGGTGAGTGTGGGGGTCATCACCACCTTTGTGCTGTATGCCAACCGCTTCTTTGAGCCACTGCTCACCCTGGCGGACCTGTACAACTCGATTCAGTCGGCCCTGGCCGGCGCCGAACGGGTCTTTGGTCTGATGGATCAGGTACCCCAAGTCGCCGACCGCCCCGATGCCGTGGCGTTGCCCTCGCTGCAAGGCCGGGTGGTGTTCGATCACGTCGACTTCAGCTACGTGCCGGGGGTGCCGGTGCTCAAGGACGTGAGCTTAACCGCCGAGCCGGGGGAGATGGTGGCCCTGGTGGGACCGACCGGCGCGGGCAAGACCACGATCATCAATCTGCTCTCACGGTTCTACGATGTGGATCAGGGAGCCATCCTCCTGGATGGCCGTGACATCCGCCAGGTGAAGCAGGATGACCTGCGCCGGCAACTGGGGATCGTGCTGCAAGATACCTTCCTGTTCGCCGACACGGTGCTGGAGAACATCCGCTATGGGCGGCTGGACGCCACGGACGAAGAGTGCATGGCGGCAGCACGCCTGGCGAACGCCGACCAGTTCATCCAGCATCTGCCCGAGGGTTACCAGACCTCCCTTGCCGAGCGGGCTAGCACGCTCAGCCAGGGCCAGCGCCAGTTGCTGGCGATCGCCCGGGCCATCCTAGCCGATCCACGCATCCTGGTGCTGGACGAGGCGACGTCTAGCGTCGATACACGCACCGAGGTTCACATCCAGGAAGCCCTGTTGAACCTGATGCAGGGACGCACCAGCTTTGTGGTTGCCCATCGGCTCAGCACCATCCGCAACGCCGATCAGCTGCTGGTTATCAACGACGGGCGCATCATCGAGCGCGGCACCCACGACTCACTCCTGGCCGAGAAAGGGTTCTACTACCGTCTCTACATGAGCCAGTTCGCCCGGGCTGAGGTGTTGACCCACGCCTCTGAGCCGACACTGGAAGATCGTGGCGTCCGGTAACGTGTTGGTCGGAGCCTCTGACGGTCTTGACGTTTATCGCGAGAGCATCGGTTTTGGCGCTATAGAGGCTAAAAGGAGAGAACTGTGAGCGAAAGCAGGCGCTTCGGCGGCGGCACGCCTTTGCCGGATCACTTTGCGACAGTAGCATCTGATATCATGGACTATGTCGCTTGCCAAAACGGTGTTTGGAGGGACGTGGGCACTGGAACCGGCGGGCTCGGATTGGCCTTAGCTGCTTGTCACAAAGGGGTGATCATTCTGCTGGATCCAGATGAGCAGGCGCTTGGGAAGGCCCTCGCTCAAGCGGCAGAGCGCCGTCTGCTCGCCCGCGTTGTCCCCGTGATCGAAACAGCAGAGAGAATTCCTCTTCCGGCTGAGGTGGTGGATATCGTCGTCAGTCGTGGGTCATTTTTCTTCTGGAAGGACCGAGCCGCCGGACTGCGCGAGATTTATCGCGTCTTGTGCCCAGGTGGGAAAGCAATGATCGGGGGTGGCCTGGGAAGCCGGTATCCGAAATGGGCGCGTGAGGAGTTCGTCCGACGGCAGCGGCATTCGCAGAGGCACATGAGCGCTGAGGAAAGAGAGGCGTTTGCTCTGGCGCGCCATCCCGAAACGTTTCGGCGTCTCGCCCGCGAGGCAGGTCTCCCTCAATTCGACGTGATTGGCACGGGTAGGCTAGCAGAAGATAGTGGGGAGCAAGCCATCGGCATATGAGTGTGCTTCGAGCAAGAGCATACGGATGGTGCCCGAGAGCATGACCCGCGCGCCCTACACAGTCGAATAAACCACGAGGAGAAATGACATGACCAAATATCACAAGGACGGTCTGGTCGAATACTATGGAAAACAGGCGGCCATCGTAGCTTCCGGCAAGGTAGAGGGCGTCCTGCCCATTGCCGAGATGTCGGGTTCCAACGCTACCTACGGCGTGGGCGCCTCTAGCGATCTCGATGGAGAGATCACCGTCTTTGAGAGCAAGCCCTATGTGACCAGGGTGCGCGGCGATGGCTTTATCATGGACAATGGCCAACACGGCACGGCGATCTTTGGTGCCTGGACCAAGAACACGCAGTGGCGCGACGAATCAGTCCCTGCCGATGTAAAGACTTATTACGACCTGCAGCGTTTCGTCAAGGCTCGTGCGACCGCCGCCGGTATCGACCCCGGCGCTGAACCCTTTCCTTTCTTGGTGATGGGCAAGGCCGCCGAACTAAGGTGGCACATCAATGTCGACCGCACGGGGGGCAAGTCCATCACCCGCGAACTTTTCAGGGAATCCAAAGCGAACTATGTCACGCAAAACGAAGAGGTGAACATCGTCGGGTTCTACTCTGAAAAACACCATGGCGTGTTCATCGGCACCTACGCTCCCGCCGTTAAAGATAAAGGCGTGAAAAACGCGATGCACATCCATCTGATATCGAAGGACGGCGAGTCAGCCGGTCATATTGATGAACTGACTTTCGACGGGGGCATGATCTTGCGTCTGCCCAAGCCATCGTAGCGCAAAGGGAAGACGGGGTTAGTTCTCTCATGCCCAAAGTGTTCCGATGTCTCCCCTGCAAGGCATGTCTTTCAATTTGAGGGGGTTGGCAAAGGCAGACTGATAGAGGATGATGGAGAGACGATCATTGGCATCTGGTTGGCAACGAGCGCTCACAGGACTGCCTCCCGAGACCATGACCGTCGAGGAACGGCTGGAGCAAAGGAGGAATGATGAATAAGAGGTGGGTTGGGGGATTAAAAAAAGTTCTCTGGATAGGAGAAAAAGATGCCAGAATATACTTTTTCAAGGGGCCTAATCTGACCTTTGGGCTCTTCCTGCCGCTGGTTCTCTATTGGGCTTTCTCTCTCAACAGGGAGGTGGAACTGATCAGCATCATCCCGGGACTGATAGCCATCGCCATCTTTTTCGGTGCGGGGGCCATCCAGGCCATCTCCTTGCCTCTGGAGAGAAGGACAGGGACGTTGCACACCATGCTCGCAACGCCCGTCACACCGCTGATGATCGTGCTGGGCAAGGCGTTGGCCGGCGTCGTATTTGGCCTCGTTCTTGCCGCGACCTATGTGGCGGTCCTACTGTTGTTCCTTCCTCTACAACCAAACCTGATCCTGTTCTCCATCGCCGCCCTGTTTTCTTCTTTTTGTTTCTCCTGCTTCGGGCTTTGCCTGGCGGCCCCCTTTCGAGATGTCCCGCAGGCCATGCCTCCGGCGACTGTCATACGCATCGTCATGGTTTTCTTGTCCGGGGCCTTTGCCCCCCTCGAGGCCACGTCGGCATTGGTGGGAAGTGTGGCCCTGCTGTCCCCCCTTACATACGCGGTGAATGCTCTGCGCCGGGCCATGAATAACCCGGCAAATGACGGAGGTTTTTTGATCGCTCTGGGAATACAGTTAATCTATGGCGCAATCTTTTTGGGCATCGCCACCTGGCTGTTGCAAAGAGAGAACGGATAGAAGTGAAATAGTACAGAAGCGGAGTCTTTTATGGAGCGTGATACGACACAATACCCGGATTTCGAATTCAATATGCGCGAGTTGGGCGGGTCCATGGGCGATTTCGGCACCCTCTTTCCCCTGGCAGTAGGGCTCATCGCCGTCTCTCGCCTGGATCCCACCGCCTTGTTCGTGATGATGGGCCTGGCCAACATCCTCTTGGGCCTCGTCTATCGCCTGCCCATGCCCCTGGAACCCAAAAAGGTCATCGCGGTCACGGCCATCGCCCAGGGTTGGCCGGCTGCCATGGTCACCGCCTCCGCACTGGGCCTGGGAGTGCTCTGGCTCCTCTTGGTGATGACGGGGCTGGTGAGCAAGTTGGTGGAAAAGATCCCCACCTATCTCATACGTGGCATCCAGTTGGCCCTGGGGATTAGCCTGGGGATGAGCGCCGTGGAGATGATGCTCCCCGAACTGTGGCTGGGTGCCCTGGCCATCGTCATCATCCTGCTGCTGCGCGAGAACCGCTACGCCCCCGCGGCGGTGGTGATCATGGGCCTGGGCGTCGCCATCATGCTGCTCAGGGGAGAACTGTCTCAGGGACTCGACTTTGGCATCGGATTGCCCAGGTTCTCCGTGCCCAAGTGGTCAGACATATGGCAGGCCATGGTACAGGCGGGATTCGCCCAGATCCCCCTATCCATCACCAACGCGGTACTGGCCACGGCCACTCTCATTCGCGACCTCTTTCCCGAAAAGCCTGTAACCGAGAGGAAATTGCTGTTTAACATGGGGGTGATGAACGTTGTTTCCTCCCTCTTTGGCGGCATGCCCATGTGCCATGGAGCCCACGGGTTGGCCGGCCAGTACTACTTTGGCGCGCGTACCGGCGGCGCGAGCATCCTGGAGGGACTGATCGAGATCATCCTGGGTATCTTTTTAGGTCGGGCTTTGCTGGCCATCCTCACCGCCTTTCCCATGCCCCTGATCGGCGGGATGATGCTCATGGTGGGCATTCGCCTGGCCAAAGTCGCCACCGAACTGCGAAGGTGGCCCCTTTACCTAGCTCTGCTCACGGCCGCCATATCGGTGGCCCTTAACATGGCCGTCGGGTTTATCGTGGGCCTGGCCGCCGCCTATACGGTGCGCTGGCTTATCCGCCGGGGCACGATTCAGGGAGATCTGCAGGAGGTATAAATAGAAGAGAATGGCATCTATAGACACCGAAGGACTGACACGTTATTACAATGGCCTGTGTGCCGTCGACAACCTGAACCTGACGATACCATCGGGAGAATTGTTTGCCTTTTTGGGTCCCAACGGCGCGGGCAAGACGACCACCATTCGCATGCTGACGGGGCTAATTCAGCCCACAGAGGGCACGGCCCTCGTCGATGGCCTGGACATACAGGACCAGCCTCTGAAAGTCAAAGCACGCGTGGGGGTTGTCCCCGAGCGCTCCAACCTCTACGGCGAGCTCAGCGCGCGGGACAACCTCATCTTTATGGGCCAACTCTACGGGCTGCCACGTCACCGATGGCGACTGCGAGCGGATGAACTCTTGCAGCGGGTGAGACTGTCCGAGCGGGCCGATTCCCCCTTTGGGGCCCTCTCCCGGGGGATGAAACGGCGCCTCACCATAGCAGCAGCCCTGGTGCACCATCCTAGAATCCTCTTTTTGGACGAGCCCACCACCGGCCTGGACGTGCAAAGCGCGAGAAGCCTGCGTACCATGATCCAGGAGTTTCGTGCCGAGGGTGTGACTATTTTTCTCACCACCCATCTCATCGCCGAGGCTGAAAGATTATGTGACCGTGTGGGCATTATCGTGGAGGGGAAACTGGTTACCGTGGATACCCCCTCCGCCCTGCGAAGACGGTACCAGAACAGTGATCTTCGTGTGGAGGTGGTGACCCCCTCACCCACTGAGGCTCTCCGCCGCGCCCTGGAAGCATCCGACAAAGTCTCGACCATCTCTGTCAGAAAAGATCGGCTGCATCTCGGCGTAAATTCCCTGGACGACGGGCTAAGCGAGATCTGTACCATCATGCGCCAGCATCAGGCCCACGTGGAGGAGATTCGATCGGTAAACGTATCCTTGGAGGACGCCTTTGTGAAATTGACCGGCATGGACGTGGAGACACTGGAACAACAAGAGGCCCCCAACGGCCAAGGAGGCAGAAAACGATGAATGTACAACTGAAACGCGCCTGGTATATCACGCGAAAGGATATGCGCACCTATTATCTCAAGTCGCCAGTCATCAGTTGGGGCATCCTCTTTCCTCTGGTGATGATTCTGGCCTTTTATATCCGTAACCCCGCCGACATCCGCTCCGTGGTGCCTGGCCTGATCGGTGTGACCGTCCTCTTTGGCACCACGTCCATGGAGGCGGTGGTCATCGCCTTTGAGAAACGCATCGGTGCCATGGAGCGCCTGTTACTGGCCCCCATAGCACCTCCCACGTTGGTCATGGGCAAGATGGCCAGTGGCGCCCTGTTCGGCCTCGCCACGGGCTGCCTGGTATGGTTGGTCGGCAGTCTGGCCTGGGGACTGCACTTTGCCTGGTTGGGCATCCTCGTCTCCATCCTTTTGGGAAGCATTACGTTTTCTCTGCTTGGCGTGGTCATCAGCCTCTTGATGCGTGAGGTGTTCGACGCCATGACCGTGTCCAACTACTTTCGCTTTCCCATGGTCTTCCTGTGCGGCGTCTTTGTCCCCCTCGCCGAGATGCCCGCCACGCTGCGAACCGTGGCCAGTTTCCTCCCCCTCACATATATGGTGGACGCCCTGCGGCACCTGCTGATAGTCGACGGTGGAGCCCATTACCCCCTTGCGTTGAACCTTGGCGCCAGCACACTTTTCGCCCTCGCCCTGTACTGGGCCGCCTGGAGACTCACAAGATATCGCCTGGAGGACCTGATACAGTGACGTATCTTGAGAATGACCTATATATACTCTGTATGCTCTCTAATCAATGAGGATGAGCGGACCATCCCCGCAAGATCTAGCCCCAAGCCCTGACGATGACAAAACCAAGGGCTGCAAGGGCTATGAGAACGATAAAGCCATAGCGGGCAGTACGGGATAACACCCCACTCTCTTTGCCACTCAAACCCACCGTACTGCATCCCACGATGATCTTGGCGGGAGCAAAGACCGATCCAACCGCAGCACCAGCGTTGTGTAGGGCTAAAATCAATACCACCGGGAGGTGCAGGGTCTGACTGACCTGGAGTTGAAACGCGCTGAAAAGTACGTTCGAATTGGTGTTGCTGCCCGTCATAAAGGCGCCCAAAGCCCCAACAAAGGGAGAGATGAGGGGAAAGCACTGTCCCGCCAGCGCGGCCATGGCCGTTGCCAGTTCGCTGACCATGCCCGTGACCTGCATCGTGGTCGCCATTGCCATCATCGCCAGGATGCCGAGGGACGATTTCACGCCGCTCTGCAAGACGCCCTTGCGAATCTGCTCTCCACTGCCGGGCGGAAGCCTGCCTTTAAGTTTGGCAAGCGCCAGGGTGATCAGCGCCGTATAGACGAGTTGGGCGCCGGGATGTCCAAAGACAGAGATGTTTTTTGTCTGATTCGCCGGGATCTGTGTACCGTCTCGCAGGTTCAGGGACGGTGTCTGAACCCCCAATATCACCCGGTTGAGAGGATCGTGGAGGAACGGCAAAAAGTTAACGGCCACGATGATGACGATCAGAAGTATATAGGGTAACATGGAAGAAAAGGCTCGTTTCGGCGAGATGACAGTTTTGGCGTTCAATGGGAGGTATAGACGCCGAAAGATAGCCCACATGCTTCCAACAACCAGGCCGCCCAGCGCACCCAACATGGCACCGATATTAGGAAGCCCCACGCGAACGGCCCCATATTGCACGGCGATCATGGCCACGGCCATCGTCAACATCGTCAGTAAAGAGATAATGAAAGGTCGACAGGTCTCACGCTTGTTGGCGATGCCGAGGACGCCTCCACCACCCAGCAGACAGGGTACTCCCAGCATGACCGCCATCCAGGGAGCCACCAGAGAGCCCTCGACGCCGGTCGTGGATACAAGCGCCTCGTAAGACGCGCCGAGGGACCCAAAAGAGATGGACCAGCTATAACCCAGAGAGGGCATCACAACGGCATCCAGTGGAGAAAACCCCATGGCGACCAGAATTGGTGCGACCACGGCCAGGGGTACGCCAAACCCGCCGACTCCCTGAAGAAACGACGTGAATCCCCAGGCCATCAACAGCACTTGAAGAACAGGGTCGGGAGCAAGTCTTTCAAGGAAATCGCTAACTCGTTCCAACGTCCCGTCTGCCTCGGTGACGCGAAAGAAGAAAAGGGCCCCCCAGATTATATAGAGGACGTAAGCGGCGCGAAAGACGCCCTGCACCTGCGCCCAAAAGAGCACGGCAGGTCCAGCGCCGAACCACAGGATAGCGATGAGAAGGGAGGAGAGCCATCCAACACCGCCCGCCTGAACTCCTCCCCATTTCAAGCCCAGCATAAGTATCAGGATAACAAGAAGAGGAAAAGCCGCAAGGAATATGCTCATATGGTGATGTGATAACCTTTCGGTGACCAGTGATGTATTATCGCTCCAAACATGAAAAGCCATACTTACGAACAAAAATCCTGAACCCAGAAAAGTTCCCTGGGCTCAGGAGGCTATATACAAAAATCTTTCTATTCGATCCTACCACTCCCGCCACCCTGGAAATAGTCGGCGTTGGGGCCCAGTTTCAGGCGCAGTTCCTCCGTGGCCTCGTCCAAGGCGGCGATCACATCGGCGGGCAGTTCTATCTCGGCGGCCGCTAGATTGCGCTCCAACTGATGTACCTTGCGGCCTCCGATAAGCACGCAGGATACTCCAGGTTTCGCGGCGACCCAGGCCAGGGAGACGTGGGCCATGGGAAGCCCCAGATCGTCGGCGATCTCCCCGATCCTATCCAGCGCTGCGAACATCTCTTCCTCGGCCCCTCTCTCACCATGTCGTGCCTGCGGGCGATCCTCGCCAAAGTGGCGCGTGCGTGCGCGAAAGGGCGGCACCTCATCCGCCGAGCCCCATACCCCGGCCAATAAACCCTGCATAAGGGCCATATAGGGGATGATCCCGATGCCCCGCTCCCGACACAGGGGCATGATCTCCGTCTCGATGGCACGGCTCAGCAGGCTGTAGGATAACTGGTTGCTGACGATGGATACTCCCGTGTCAAAAACCTCGCGGAGCTGCTTCACGCCGTGATTGCTGACGCCGATGGCGCGTATCTTGCCCTCATTCTGCAGATCCTCAAGGGTGGCAAAGGCATCCTCCACCGAGTAGTCGGTTATGGGCCAATGCACCTGATAAAGATCGATATAGTCGGTGCGCAGCCGCTCCAGGCTGGCCTCACAGTGGGTGCAAAGGGTGTCCGGTTCCGCGTTGGAGGGCGATATCTTGGTAGCGATGAACGCCTCATCCCGTCGTCCCTCCAGCGCCCTGCCCAGTATCTCCTCACTGCGTCCAGCATTATATGCCTCGGCGGTATCGAACAGGGTCATGCCGTGGTCAAGGGCCGCATGGACCGTGGCGATTGACTCTTTTGTATCGTGCTCGCCCCAACCGGAGCCCCCACCCAAAGGCCAACAGCCCAATCCAAAGACGCTTACCTCAAAATCAGAGTTGCCCAAACTTCTCTTTTCCATATTACCTCCCAAAAGAACCGATCCCCTACACAAAATGAGCCCCCAAACACAAAAGTCCACCCCATCAGCCCACCCACTCTATTCCCAAATGTCCTTTTGGACCAGGCAGCACCAACGGAGCAGACTTGGCGGCTTCCCGTGTAAATCAGATTACAAACCTAGTCGAACGTGATCCCGCCCACACGATGGGATTCGATATAATCCCAGTTCAGTTCCACACCCAATCCGGGACCCTCTGGCGCATAGACGCATCCCTCCTCATCGATAGCCTCAAGGCCATCCTGATAGTCCATATAGACGGGGGACGCCGTCCCGGGGCTCCCCGGATTGACCAGCCCCATCTCATAATAATTGCTATTACGGATGCTGGTCATGACGTGTCTCTGAGCCGGCCCCGGACCGTGCATCTCCACGTCGATTCCCAATCCCTCGGCTGCGTGGGCCAACTTTATCACGCCCGTGATGCCATCATATCCCACATCGCCCCGCAGAAAATCGGTGGCATCGGCCAGGGCAAAGTCCACATGAGGCTCCAGAGTGCGCACGTGCTCCGTCTGCAGCAGGGGTGTCTCAATAAGTTGACGCAATTTGCGATGGGCAAACTGAGAGATGCCGCCATCCTTGTAGGGATCCTCAAGCCAATAAAAGCCCTCCTCGTCACAGGCCTTCCCTACCTTTATCGCATCGCCAAAGGTGTCCAGTTCACAGGCAGGATCCAGCATGAGATCCATCTCATCTCCCACCCGCTGTCCCACAGCATGGATATTGGCGATCTCCAGATCGACAAGGGACTGCCCCCAGCCGTGGATCTTGAACGCCGGATAACCTATATCCAGACACCGCTCGGAAAAGTCCGCATAGGCCTCAGGGGAATCCAATCCCCCATTGTGATCGCCGTGGGTCGTGCTGGCATAACACTTGAGGGGACGAACATGGCCGCCCAATAACTCCCAGATGGGTGCCTCATAATACTTGCCGGCGATATCCCACAGACATATATCGACGACCGCCACGCCAATGCGTGCCGTCTGCCGCATAGCCCGCTTTACGTCCTGATAGATGCGCTCTCGCTCCAGGGGATTCTTGCCGATCAGATACTGGGCCAGCCCAGGGAGCGTAAATAGTTGACTCATGCCCGTGACGTATTCGCCCGTGATGCCCATGTCAGTATGAATCTGGAGCACGGCGCTCTTGCGAGTGATGGTACTGCCAGGCTCATAGACGAGGTTGAACCCGTTATAGTCCGTCCCCAGTTCGTGCAGGGTGTACTCAAATTCCGTAATCTCGATGCTCGTAATCTTTGGCTTGTTTGCCATATCTCTCCCATTCAACGTATGCAAAAGAACCAATCCTGTCAACGCACATTAGCATAGCGCGAACCCAAAAGCATGTCAACCGAACAAAGGGAACTGACTCCTCCTGCTTGACGCCCCCTATCAAGCAGGATTATGATGATCCATGTCAAAAGTCTCAGTCGCCAGCACGCTGCCCAGAAAAAGTTAAAGGACGACAACCCTATGCAAAACGGGTACCGGACCCAACCGATAAAACGAACGCTTTATCATCTCTTGCACTGTCTTATCACCCTTCCCCTGTTGCTTCCCGCGTGGGGCTGTACTCCCCAGATGGCCATGGGGCCGACACCTGAGCCCGTAACCCTTCGCATGGCCTATCGGGAACATACACGGCAACTACAACCCCTGATCGCAGACTTTCACCAAAAGTATCCCTGGATAACTGTCGAGCTGCGCGAGGTAGAGCGTTTCGGCAACGAGATGGATCTACTCATGCGAACGGGAGAATTGGATATCCTTATCGAAGGACAACAGGCCCTCGCTTATGCGCAAGGAGGGTTTCTCAAACCCCTGGACGATATTCAACTTGGAGAATGGGCAGGCATTCGTAAGGACTACTATAAAGGAGCGTGGGAGGGACTGCAGATACAGGGCCAACAGTGGGGAATTCCCGCCGGGCTGGACATGGTGGTAGTCTATATCAACGAGGAAAAGGCCAGAGCCCTGAACGTGGAAATCCCCACCGAGACATGGACACTTTCCGATTTTCTAGAACTCACTGCCGAGATGAACCATCCCCAAGGACTTGACCAAACGGCGAACGCCGGGGTTTTTGGCTACTGCACCACGCCCCAAAGTATGGATCCTGTCGTCTTTATCTACTTGCACGGCGGCAGGATCGTGGACGACCTGAACTCCCCATCCAAGGTGACCTTGAACGACCCCTATACCATAGAGGCCGTGCAATGGTATGCCGACCTCTACAACGTCTACCAGGTAGCGCCGGACCCCGAGATAATCCGCACCACATTCCGCCGGGGCGGCGTAATGGAGGCCGTCGTCAGGGGCGCCTGCGGTGTATGGTTGGCCTGGTACAGCAGCCGTGGCGGCCAGGATACACCCTTTGACTGGAGCGCCGAGTGGACCATGCTCCCTCTGCCAAGGGATCGCGCGGCCTTCGGACTTGGAGACATTGAGGCATACTACATCACCGAACAGTGCCAGCATCCTGCAGAGGCCCTCAAGTTAACTCGCTTTCTCTCGAACTATCCAAAAGCCGCGGGACAAAAACTTCCCCCGCGCAAGAGTCTGGTGCACGCCAAAGATTATGAACAGCAGGTGGGGAAAGAGATGGCTGACGTGGCCAGGACTTTTTCCGACAACGTGATCATGCTGCCCGCCAAGAGCCTTGGGGCGCTGGAAAGGATAGGCGGGGAGTTGTTGGCGACCATCGAGCGAATCATCGTCGAGGATCTGGACGCTGCCCCAGAACTGCAAAGAAAACAGGATGAACTACGCGCTACCTTCCAGTCGCCATAGCCCCTACCAGACGAAAACGAAGGTCAGGTCGTTGACGTTGGTGTTTGTGGGTCCCGTCATCAGCAGATCGTCAAGGGGCGCAAAAAAGTTGTAGGAGTCATTGTTCTCCAAATAGCTCCAGGGATCGAGGCCTCCTTCCCTCGCGCGACGGAGCGTGTCGCCATCGGCCAGAGCGCCCGAGGCGTCCGTGGGACCATCGGTGCCGTCAGTTGCCAGGCAGACGATGGCCACATCCTCCAGATCCTCCAGACCTATGGCCGCCGATAGGGCCATCTCCTGATTGCGCCCCCCTTTTCCCTCACCACGCAGAGTCACCGTCGTCTCCCCCCCTGCGACGATGCAGGCAGGACAGGGAACCGGATTATCCGAGTTACGGATCTCCCTGGCCAGGGCCACGAAAACCTTAGCTACCTCCCGCGCCTCCCCCTCCACAAAGGTGGACAAAAGCAGGCTGTTGAAGCCCAGATTCGAGGCCTCTTTTACTGCTGCGCGAGCCGCGATCTCGTTGCTGGCCACCACCAGATTTTGAGACATTTCAAAAAGCGAATCTCCCGGTTTGGGCGTCTCCTCGATCTTTCCCTCTTTGCCGCGTCTCAGGTGATTTACAATCGAGGCGGGGATGCTTTCCAACAAATCATAGCGCTCGATCAGATTATACGCCTCGGCGAAGGTGCTCGTATCGGGAACGGTGGGGCCGGATGCTATCACGTCCAGGGGATCGCCCACTACGTCGGAAAGGATGAGGGAAACCACACGGGCCGGGCTGGCCAGACGGGCCAGATTCCCTCCCTTTAGGCGATCCACGTGCTTGCGAATGACGTTTATCTCATTGATAGTGGCCCCCGCGCGAAGGAGCACATCGGTCAGGTCCTCCATATCCTCCAGGGTGACGCCCTCCACGGGGAGGGTCATGAGGGCCGAGCCCCCCCCCGAGATGAGACAGAGCACCAGATCGTCATCCCCCGCTTCATCCAACAGCTCCGCGATGTGGCGCGCGCCATCGACACCCTGTTGATCCGGGATAGGATGGCCGGCCTCGGTCAATTCAGTCTTTTGCGTGGGCAGGGCATAACCATACTTGACGTTCATACAACCGGCGGTGAGACGATCGTCGAGGATCTCTTCTGCTGCCTGGGCCATGGGAGCCCCCGCCTTACCCGCGCCCACGACAAAGACATTGGAAAAGGTATCTAGATCGTAGCGAGCGTCCCCTATCCGCAGGGTATCTCCCTCACGCTCAAGATGGCGCTTCACTGCCTTTGTGGGATCCACGGCATCCAGCGCCTTTTCCAGGATACTGACGATCTGGCGACGGCGCACCCCTATCTCGTCCTCTCGCTCATATAACGCTGGATCAAAGCTAACCATAGCCACCCTCCATCTAGGATACTCGGACCGAAACGCACAAAAGGAAACTCTACGCCGCCACACCCTCCTCGCCCGCACCACGGAACAGGCGCCCGATCTCTCCTTCTTCCCAGGCCACGAGCAGGGGCACGGCAAAGCAAAGGGAAGAATAGGTTCCCACCGCCATGCCGATCAACATGATCAGCATAAAGTGACGAATGGTGATACCACCGAAAAAGATGATCGCTATCTTTATAAAGATGGCGTTCAACTCTGTGACCAGAGCGCGGTGCACAGTCTCCAAGAGGCTCCGGTTGACGATAGTCTCAAAGGCCTCGCCACGCCGGCGACGGATGTTCTCCCTGATGCGGTCAAAGACGACGATGACATCCTCCACGGAAAAGCCCACCACGCTGACCACAGCTGTGAGGAACAGGGCATCCATCTCCCACCCGATGGCGATACCCAGAATACTGCCCACCCCCAAAAGGATGAGAACGTCATGTAATATCTTGGCTGTGGCGCACACGCCATAACGAAAGGCGTTGGGCACATTCCTGAAAGCGAAGGCGATGTAGAGGAGGACAGCCGCAGAGGCGGCCAGGACGGCAAGGACAGCAGCACGGGTGGTCTCGCGGCCAACGGTAGGGCCCACGCTCTCGAACTGAAGTTCCGTCACCTCGCCGAACGTTGCCTCCAGATGACTCTTTAACGCGTTCTTTGTATCGATATCCATGGGCTCCGTGCGAATGCTCACAGTCCGCCTATCCCCCACCGTCTGTACGCTGGCGTCGGGGAAACCGGCCTCTGTGACGCTGTCGCGCATCGCCTCCAGAGTCACGGGCTCCAGGAAACGCAGGTCCAGCAGAGAGCCACTGGTGAAATCGATACCCAGGCGCAACGGCGAACCAACAGAAATGGTGGAATAGATCATCGCACCCATACCAAGTGCAATCAGCAGGGCAGAAAAAGCAAAGTACCAACGCCGTTTTTGCACGAAACTGAACATATGTCCTCCCCTATTCCCTCATCACCTTCCTATATCCCCAGAAGCCAGTCTTTCCCCTGCAACCTTTTGCCCGCCACGGCAAAAGCGGCGTGGATCAACGTTCGTGTGACGACCACAGCAGTGAACATGCTCACGAGCACGCCCAGGGCCAGTGTGACGGCAAAGCCCTTGACCATGCTCGCCCCAAAACTGTTTCCAAAAAACCACAGGATCAGGCATATAATCCACGTGGAGACGTTGGAATCCAGAATCGACGACCAGGCGCGACGAAAACCGGACTGTATACCTCGCTGCAGGGTGCGTCCCAGACGAAGTTCCTCCCGCATGCGCTCGAATATTAGGATGTTGGCATCCACAGCCATACCTATAGAAAGGAGAAAACCCGCGATACCGGGCAACGTGAGGGTAATGGGCACGAGCTTGAAAATGGTCAACGTCAGCAAGGCATAGACGACGAGAGCCAGATCAGCCAGGAACCCGGGTAGACGATAATAGACGAGCATGAACAGGAGCACGATAACCAGGCCGATGGCCCCGGCGCGCACGCTCTTTCGGACCGAATCCTCACCCAGCGTGGGCCCCACCGTGCGGGTATCCACTACCTCAAGGGCGACAGGTAAAGCACCATATCGAAGCTGGAGTGCGGTGGCTTTGGCTTCTTCCACACTAAACTCCCCCGTGATCTGCCCCCGTCCCTCGGGAATCGCCGACTGAATGCGGGGACAGGAGATAACTTTCTTGTCCAGGACGATGGCCAAAAAGCGCCCGATGTTATTCGCCGTATGCTCGGCAAAGATCTGCGCGCCCTCATTATCCAACTCGAAGGCGATGACGGGCAATCCGCTCTGGTCAAACTCTACCCGCGCCGTCCTCAGCCGCCGCCCCGTGAGTACGGTGTGGTAAACCTTTTCCGTAGGAGACACCTCCTCCCCGGCCTCTACAGATTGCCCAAAATCGGTCTGCACCTCAGTTCCCGGGGGCAAATATTCTGTCCCCGTGTCAACCCATTCCATCAGACCCGTCTCCTTTAGGGTATCGATGGCTGCCTCCGGATCCTCGATCCCAGGAAGTTCAACCTGGATGCGACGGTTGCCGACGGATTGCACGACGGGCTCAACGACGCCCAGGGCGTTCACACGATTCTCCACGATATTGCGTGCTGCTTCCATAGCCTGTGTATCCACAGGTTCCCCGGCGGGCATGTCGGCCTCCAAGAGAACACGCATCCCCCCTTGCAGATCCAGTCCCAACCGCACATCGAGATCGCGATCAAATCGGGCATTCCCCAAACGAAGATGAATGCCCGGATTCCCCGGCCACGCCACCCAGGCGGCAAAAGCAGTGACGATCACGATCAGGACGAGCAGACGTACATCCCTTTGCCGCATCTAGCAAATCTCCTCTTGTACGATAAAACAGCAAAAACAAACACCCTTTCGGGTGTCACACCTACCTGACGATAAAGCAGACCATTTTCCACACCATCACACACGAGCCCCAATTATATCGGCGCCCCTGGAAAGCGTCAAAACAGCAAAGACTCAAGCCACCAGGTGGAGCCTCTCCTCCAGGGCCTCGACAACCACATCCAGCACCTCCCCCTCGTCAAGATCGTCCGTATTGACACAGATGTCCGAGTACGCCCGTGCATGTCGCAGCCGGAAACGCTGTTCCCGCAAATACGCCGCGTCAAAAGAGGTACGTCCCCGCCGCCATACTGTGTCCAAAGAGGCCTCCAGATAAACAAGGATTTCGGGACGAACCAAGAGACGCCACATGTGGGGGACATAAGAATGCTCCTGGGCACAGGCACGGGCATCGTAACCGAGGGCGCGCAGCTTTTTCACCAGCACGGTCTTGCCCGAGGCACACACGCCAACGACCGCTACTCGCCCCTCAACGGGGTCCGGAAACTTCCGGCCGTCATCTGTACATGCCACCACGTGCCACCCCCAGACAACGCATCACATATGAAAGACCGAAAAGCCCCTATACGGGAAAACTGGCCGAAAGACGCCGCACGCCATGAGGAATCTCCCTCGAAAGGACCACCATGGCTAGAACGCTGATGTCGTCCCTGGGACGCCCGTCCTCGACCTCCAAAGCTCTGAAGAGGAGCATATCGGCGAGCGCCTGCGCCGATAGACCCTCTTGCGCGGCACGCACCACCATGCTCTCCAAACTCCCGTCGTCCAGACAGGCATCCTCAATGCAACTCAATCCGTCCGTAAAGGCCGCCACGACCGTATCGGATCGCAAAGGCAACTCGATGATCACGGGCTTTGTGTCCACACGAACCCCGATGGGATAACTCTCGGTGCCAAAGCGGCGAAACCGCCCCTCGTGCACGATGAGGGCGGGACAGCGACTATTGCGAGAGATCACCACCGACTCACTGCGCAGATCGGCTGAAACTATTTGCAGCTCGGCCGACACCCGACCGCCCCGGTGGGTGAGGAGATAATCGTGGGCCGCGCGGGCAGCCGCACCATCCCTCACCCCCTCTCCCAAGAGAGAGATGGCCTTTCGCGCCACAATGTTACTGATGATCTTGGCAGAGCGCCCGCTCCGCTGTCCATCGACCAGAACGGCCGACAGCCCCCCATGGGGACGCTCGATGACTTCGAGGGTATCTCCACTCTCTCGGGTGGCATACTTGGCGACCTTGGCCACCCCGAACTGGACCTCCACTGCTCACAACTCCGCACATAATTGACTGCAAGCATTGTACCACATCGAGATGAAGACAGAAAAAGAGACGAAAAAGCCCGGCGATATTACCATACCTCGATATACGTCAGTCCTACTTATCCCCAAAGGCCTGATGAAGATAGGCCACGGCCTCCTCCTTCGTCTCCACAAGCCCCCTGACCTGGGTCTCGGTCAAGTGCCGTAACGCTCGGCCCACGATGGGGCCGGGCTCCACCCCTAAGAAGCGAATCACCTCGTGCCCCGAGAGCAAGGGCGAAGGCTCGACAATTTCCTCATACCTCTCGAACCACATTTGCAGTACCCGCTGGGTTCTGGCAATAGTCTCCTCGATGGATAGTCCCCTCGCATGTACGCCGTCATCGGCGAGACGACCAACCAGGGCCACGATGGTCCCATCCACGCCCGCCTCTGCCACATCACGGAAAAAGCGATGCGCGGTCAGCGCGTCTACCTCGTGGTCAGCATCCCAGATGGTGTCCCAAAAGCTCCCCCTGATCACATCCCCAATATAACCAATCTCCCGTGTGCTCAACTTGAAACGCCTCGCAATACGCGCCCCCCTACACGCGGTTCGCGGGATCACGCTCAGCAATGCGGCGAACTTCAGGGCCGTCCATCGCGTGCGCCCACCCGCCAATCTCTCTTCCCAGTGTTCCCTCAAGGCGCTGCCAAAGGAACACAAAAGATCCGTGCTTTCTTCCCATTCCTCCAAGCCAAAGGCGTGTTCCAGTGTGGCCAAAACGCCCAGCGCACGTTCCAGACATCTCTCCAGTTCCGGCAGCACGACGTGGAACAATCCCAATTCCGCGCCATAGCGCAGAGAACGCGCGGCGCAGGAGAGTCCCAGTATCTGAAAGAACTCGTCTCGGATACGTTCCGCGGAAACCCTCTCCAAAGCAAATAGCCAGCGACAGGCCAACCTCTCTGTCTCTGGCGTTAAAGAGAAACCAAAAAGCCCGCGCATTCGCAGGCCGCGAAGGATACGTAGGGGATCATCTGCGAACGCCCCGTCCTGGGTGACGCGAATCAGGCCGGCGTCCAGATCTTGCTGGCCCCCCGTAGGATCATAAAACTCCCCCAGGCCATCGTCGATGGCCACGGCCATAGCGTTGATAGTATAGTCGCGCGCCCAGAGATCCCCCTCTATATCCTCCGCCCGAAGGGCGGCAAAGTCCAGATGATACCGGGCATCCCCCAAAAAAATCACCACCCGCGCCACGTCATGTTCCGCATCCAGGGGTACGTATGCGCCACCAAGGGCGTCGGAGACGCGCCGGGCGAGGCCCATCGCCCCACCAGCCACCGCGATGTCCACGTCATGGCCGGGGCGTTCCAACAGCGCGTCACGCACAGAGCCCCCTACGAGATAGGTCCGTGTCGCATCGGTGGACAATACAGTCATCGTGGCATCCCAAAGGGGCACCCGGGCCAGCCACCGTTCCAAAAGCGCTTTGCGCATCCTCACCTCAATACACCATGGCCCACTGCATACGCAGTGGGCCCCTCCAGACAGACGACATTTTCATACCCTACAAATCACGCCCGTGAATGAGCAGATATTGCAGCGCGATCACCGTCTTGGCATCCAGGATCCCCCCGTCCTCTATCATACGTCGCGTCTCAGCGAGAAAAAAAGTGCGCACGAGGACATCCTCCGAATCGACACCTCCCCCGCGTCCCACACGATCCGTTCGTTCAAAGGGCGCGACATAGATATGCACACGCTCTGAGCAAGCCCCAGGACTGGGATAGACGGTCATTATCTTTTCCAACTCACCGAGTTGGTATCCAGCCTCCTCCAGGGCTTCCTTGCGAGCCACCTCCCGCGGCGTCAACCCCTCCTCCTGCATGCCGGCGATGATCTCCCACAACCAACCTGGGCCATCTTGCACGTAAGCGGGATAGCGGAACTGCTTGACGAGGACAACCTGCCCTCGCTCGCGATGGTAGGGTAATACAGCAACGGAATCGCCCCGCTCGAACACCAGACGGTTGATCTCACTGCTCATACTACCGTCGAACTCGGTATGGCGAAAGCGCACGCGATCGATCTGAAAAAAGTCATCGAAGGCGCGTTCCGTGGATATCACCTCCACATTCTTGGGATGCGAACCGATCATTTTATCTGACGTGGCATCTTTCCCTGACATGAATGAAAACGCGCTCCTTATCTCATCCTAACTTTGACGCAGTCTCTCTCCCTCTTCCAGTCCAGCGGCCAGTGCTTCCAGATTGATCTCCGCCGTGTCCCCCGGCGCCCTCTCTGCGACGGCCTTTTGCAATGCCTCCTCTGAGACAACGTCGGTGAGGCCAGCCAGCACTCCCAATCCAACGATATTTGCTGTGATGGCACGCTCGGTCCTCTCCCCCGCAATCTGGGTGATCGGCAGGCCGAAAGCCCTGTTCGTGGGTATGCGCCGCACGTGCACCGAATCCACGATCAGCAATCCGTCACGTTTTAGATCATGATAGTACTTGTCACACGCCTCCTGACTCAGGGCCAAAAGCACGTCGGCGGCCATCACCTTGGGATAATCGATGGGTTCATCATCAATGATAACCTCCGACTTGCTGGCGCCCCCACGGGCCTCGGGGCCGTAGGACTGTGTCTGGCAGGCCTGCTTGTGATCGTAGAGAACGGCCGCCTCGGCCAAAATGAGACCCGCCAGCAGCAGCCCCTGTCCCCCCGCGCCCGCCAGTCGAATTTCAATCCGTGCCATACATCTCCATTCTAGATGTTCTCACATAGCCGCCTGGGCCCGTTCGATCAACTTTGCATACTCTTCCGTGTACTCGGGGAAATCGCGGTCTTCCAGAACGCCTCGCACGATCTTGTTCTCGCGCTCGTCGTCGTCGCTCATCTCCCTGGCGGCCTCTACAGAGATGCTGTTCTCTTTCAGATCGCGCATCATCTCCACGACGGAGCCCTTTTCGTTACGCCGACCATAGGTGGTGTAGCAATAGCTCATGGTCTCGATGACGGCAAAGCCTTTCTTTTGTATGCCCTCCTCTATCAGGCGATCCAGTTCCCGTGCATGGTAGACGGTCCCACGGGCGATAAAGGAAGCCCCGGCCGCAGAGGCCAAATCACAGCAGGAAACGGGCCGTTCGATGGTGCCATAGGGCGCCGTCGAGGTAAAGGCCTCTTTGGGAGTGGCCGGCGAATACTGACCTCCTGTCATGCCGTACACCTCATTATTGATGATGATGGCCGTCAGATCGATATTGCGCCTCGCCGCATGGATAAAGTGATTGCCTCCAATAGCCAGCGCATCCCCGTCCCCCATGACAACCAGCACGTGCATATCCGGCCGTGCCATCTTCAGTCCCGTAGCAAAGGCCAATGCACGCCCGTGGGTGGTGTGCATGGTATTGAAATCGGCATAGACGGGCATACGCCCGCTGCACCCAATGCCCGATATCAGGGCCACATCATCCTTGGAAACCCCCATGCGGTCTACAGCGCGAATGATCGCCGCCAACACGATACCGATACCACAACCAGCGCACCACATGCTGGGGAAACGCTTCTTATGCCGCAAATACTCGTAAATCTCGTGCTCTTCGCGTATCATCTCTAGCCCCTCTCGATGGCCTCGACGATCTGCCGAGGGGGAATCAGCTCACCATCCAGCCGGTTGACCCGTGTTACCTTGGAACGCCCCAAGACGCGCTCCACCTCCAGCACTAATTGCCCCCGGTTCATCTCTGGCACGATCACCCGATGCGCTTCGGCGGCGAGTTCCTCGATCAGCAGGTCGTGAAAGGGCCATAGCGTCTGCAACACCACAAGCCCTACCTTGTAGCGTTTCGAGCGTGCCATCTTGACAGCCTGCGCCGCGGACCGCGCCGTGGATCCATAGGCGATGACCACCGTGCGCGTATCTTCCATCCCGTCCGTCCTGTACATGACGATCTGATCTAAACTGCCCTCGATCTTGGCAAAAACCCGGCGCCACCAGGGGACGATCTCGTCCTCCCTATAGGTGGGGAAACCCGCGCGATCGTGCATCAATCCAGTGACATGATAGCGGAACCCTCGTCCAAAACTGACCAGGGGCGGAATGGTGCGCGTGTCGTCATAGGGAAAGTACCATTCCGGCGGCACATTCGTGCCCATGCGCTCCACGATCTCCACCGGCTCGTTGGCCCCCAGATCAAAGGGTTCCCGCATATGCCCCATGACGGCATCCATGAGCACGATTACCGGGATGCGATACTTTTCGGAAAAGTTGAACGCCTCCACGGTCAGCGTAAAGGTCTCGGGCACGGAAGAGGGACACAGCACGATGATGGGATGATCCCCATGTGTACCCCAGCGGGCCTGCATGACATCCCCCTGAGAGGGAGACGTGGGCAAACCCGTGCTCGGCCCCCCCCGCTGCACGTTGACGACCACGCAAGGTATCTCGGTGGCCGCTGCGTAACCTATATTCTCCTGCATGAGGGAGAACCCGGGACCGCTTGTGGCCGTCATGGCCTTCAGCCCGCCGATGGAAGCCCCGATGACAGAGGCAATGGAGGCCATCTCGTCCTCCATCTGCATGTATTTTCCTCCCACCTTGGGAAGTTCCTGCGACAACAGCTCGGCGATCTCTGACGCGGGGGTGATAGGATAGCCGCCAAAGAAGCGACAGCCCGCCATCAACGCCCCCCTGACACAGGCCGTGTTACCCTGCAACAACTCTACTGTCATTTCACGGCCTTATCTTCCCCGATCTCAACCTCATCGACGATGATGGCAAAATCCGGGCAATGAATCACACACCACTGACAGCCCACACAACGCTCCGGGTGCGCCACGACCGGGCGCTGCTCCACATCCGCTTCAAAGACCTGCTGTGGACAGAAGGCGATACACAGACCACATCCCTTGCACCACTTGCCAAAAACGCGGACACGCATACGCGCCCGCTTCTCCTGTCCAGTCTCTGCCCACGTCCCCTCTTTCTCAACGGTTCCTTGAGGAGCCACTTCTGTAGTCGTCATCTTAGAACCTCCTTGTTCCATGGCGACGCCTCCTGCTCAAAAAGGAACAGGGCCAGCCCCTTTGCCACCACCTCAAGGGTCTGACCCCAATATCTCCCAACCACCATACTGCCTCCATCTCATCTTTGAGTGATGGATCTCCGTAAGGTACCTATAGGCAGCTCCATCTTCATCATAAAAGTATTACTTTGCCCTGTCAAACGGATTTCGCGAGCACAACATGACATGAGTTAATCTATATACTCCAAGATCTCTGGGGGATGCGAGACCACAAGATCGGGCTTCACCTCCGCAAAGCGTTCCTCCGTCGTGTCGGGAGTAAGGACGCCCACCGTCAGCGCGCCGATACGCTTCCCCGCGAGCACGTCCATGGGGTGGTCCCCACACATGGCAGCACACCGTTTCGTCTCGGAAAAGTGCTCCAAGGCTTCCAATAGATGGCGAGGATCCGGCTTGACGTGCGCCACGTCATCACGGGTGAGCAACACATCGTAATGCAGCGCTTGTCGCTCCAGAATACGCATCACGGCGGCCCGGGAGTTGCGCGTCACGATGGCCACCCCACGTCCCCTGTCAGCGAGTTCTTCCAGCATCTCGGGGACGCCCAGATAGACCTCAGCACGCTCGGCGGCCCCTAGTTCCACATCGAGGATCGCTGTATGCACCTGTTTCAGGAATTCCCTGCGCATACCATGGTCGGGCCGCAGCCGCGCCTCTGCACGCTCGACGATCTCCAGAATGTGCAACTGCTCCATGACAGGATCATACACACCAAAATCGCGTATTATGCTGAAGGTTTCCCGATACATCCTGTTGAAATCTATACTTGGCGCGATAAGGGTGCCATCAAAATCAAAGAGAAAGACGTCAACATCCAGAATCATGTGCTCAGTCCATCACCTCATATAAAAGTTCCGCTACCTGTGCCGGCCGTTCGGCCACCAGGGCACCTGCCGAGCGCAGGATTGCGATCTTTTTCTCCGCACGCCCGCCCTCTCCGGACACAATCGCCCCGGCGTGCCCCATGCGCTGGCCAGGGGGTGCCGTACACCCGGCGACAAAAGCCACCACGGGCTTGGTCATCTCCGTCTCAATGAACTCCGCCGCCCGCTGTTCCGCCTGTCCCCCGATCTCGCCGATCAGCACCACCGTCTCTGTCTGGGGATCCTCTTCAAACAAGCGCAGAATGTCGACGAAATCCGTTCCGACGATGGGATCCCCACCGATCCCCACACAACTCGACTGCCCCAGATCGGCCTGTGTCAGCCCCCATACGATCTCGTAGGTCAGCGTGCCGCTCCGCGACACCACCCCCACATTTCCCGGTAGGTGAATCTGCCCAGGCATGATACCCACTTTGGTAACGCCCGGACTGATAACCCCCGGGCAATTGGGCCCCAGGAGGTGAACGGGCTTGTCCTGCAAATAGCGCGCCACGCGCAACATATCCCACAGGGGAATGCCCTCCGTCACGCAGGCAACCAGAGGAATATTCGCCTCCATCGCCTCCAGGATGGCGTCCATGGCATAGGGAGCGGGCACAAAGACAATAGATACATTGGCCCCGCTATTCTCAAGGGCCACCTCTACGTGGTCAAAGACGGGCACCCCATCTACCCTTTCGCCTCCCTTGCCCGGAGTGACGCCAGCAACCACGTTTGTGCCATAGGACAGCATCTGCTTGGTATGAAAGGAACCCTCCCGTCCCGTGATGCCCTGCACGAGTACGCGGGTATCGGCGTCAATCAAAATGCTCATCCGCTCCTCCCTACCGCGGCGACAGCCGCCTGCGCGCCCTCGGCAAGGCTGGGCGTACTTTCCAATCCCGCCTCGGTCAGGATACGGCGCCCCTCCTCCTCGTTCGTCCCCACGAGGCGAACAACCATGGGCACATCAATCTCCAGTTTGTTCAAGGCTTCGACGATACCCTCAGCCACCACGTCGCAGCGCGTGATGCCACCAAAGATATTGATAAGCACAGCGCGTATGGCCCCATCTTCCAGGATGATCTCCAGAGCTTCTATCACCCTGTCAGTTCGAGCGCCCCCGCCGATATCGAGAAAGTTGGCTGGCGCACCGCCACAGAGCTTGATCACATCCATGGTGGCCATGGCCAATCCCGCCCCATTGACCATACAGCCGATATCACCCTCCAGCCTCACGTAGCTGATGCCCACCTCCCGCGCGCGGCGCTCCCCCGCCCCCTCGTCGTCGGCGTGCCGCATGGCCACCATATCCGGATGCCGAAAGAGGCCGTTATCATCCAGCGTCATCTTGGCATCGACGGCACACAGGTCCCCTTCCCGCGAAACCACCAGGGGATTAATCTCCACCAGAGTGGCCTCGGTCTCCTGAGCAATCTCGTACAAGTTGACCGCGATCCGCCGCAGTCCGCCCCACAGGGCACGCGGTAGCCCCATGGCCGACACGAGGCGAATCACATGATAGGGGCGGAGCCCGACGAGGGGATCGAGGGCCATCCGCTGCACGGTCTGGGGCCGCCCACGCGCCGTCTCCTCGATGCCCACACCTCCCTCGGAGGAGACGATGAACATCATGCGCCGCGCCTGGCGATCGACGGTCAACCCCACATAGATCTCGTCGGCGATGTCGATCTTTTTCTCCACCAGGACACAGTGCACGGCCAGCCCCTGAATCTCACGGCCCAGGATGCCCCGAACCTTCTCGACGGCCTCCGTGGGCCCCTCGGCAAAGACGATACCACCGGCCCTACCCCTACCCCCCACCAGCACCTGTGCTTTGATGGCCACGTCCGTGCCCAACCGTTCCGCGATCTCTGACACCTCCTCTGCCCGCTCCGCTACCTGGCCCGCAGGCACAGGGATGTCATGAGCGATGAATACCTCTTTTGCCTGATATTCGTGCAGTCTCATGGGCTCCCTTTCTCAACGCTCCTCGAACACCAGGACGCGGCCGTTCCCGGAATCGCTCACCAACAGGCGCCCCGACGCATCCGCAGCGATGCCTATCGGCAGATTCATGGAGGCAAGATCGCCGCCTTCCTGCCCCCAAACGCGCACTAGCCGCCCCTGACCATCAAAGGCGATGACACGATGCCCTTCCGGATCGGTCGCATAGACATCTCCTTCACTTCCCACCGCCAGATAGGGCTTATTCAGCACGGACATCCCCACCCAAGCGTGGATCTGCCAACTGCGCGAAAAGTTCAAATCGCTATCAAAGACCTGAATACGCTGGTTCCACGTGTCAGCAACATACAGAGTCCCTTCCGGGGACAATGCAAGCCCCACGGGTTCCTGCATCTGCCCTTCTTCATCGCCAGCGCCTCCCGCAGCCCCGACCATGTTGCCCTCGGGATCGTATTTCACCACCCGCTTGTTCCCCGTGTCACTGATATACAGATATCCTTCCTCGTCGACGACAAGAGCGCGTGGGCCGTAGAGAAGGTCGCCCGAATCCATGGCATCCCTCACTTCACCAAAGGTCCCCCATATCTCTTGGAGTTGTCCCTGATTATCGAACACCTGTATGCGGTGGTTCCAAGTGTCGGCGACATAGACATCGCCCTCGGGCCCCACCGCCACATCCCAGGGTTCCTTGAACTCCCCGGGCTGACCACCCTCTGCACCCCACTGACGCAAGAATTGGCCGCTCCCGTCGAATACCTCCACGCGATGATTGTGACTGTCGGCCACATAGACGTTACCCTCGTCATCCGTAGCAACCCCCTTGGGCGCATCCAACTGTCCCGGCTCGCTGCCCGTGGCACCAAAAGCATCGACCGCCTCGATCTGCTCCCACTTTTCCAGGTACTCGTCTCCAGGCAGAGGTTCCGCTGCCGTGAGCGCCTCGGGGCCATAGTCCCACAGTTGCTGTACCACATCCCGACGCACATACATGGCGAATTTGTGTACGTGGGGCCATTCAGTCAAAGAAGCCTCCTCGTACTCGCGGTAAAAGAAGACGTTCCAGAGGTTCTGGCGCGCCGACTCGCTACTGATAACCCGCCAGCTTTTCTGCAACATCTTGCCCATGTAAAGCAAACTATCAGACAGCCTCCCCAGGAAGCCCTTATCCTGCATGCCCTCCCGAATACTCCTCAGTTCTGGATCCATATACCAGTCCTGGTTGGGCCACCATATGAGCCGATACTGGCGCCGGTAATAGTTGTTGCCCAACAGGGGCTTGACGGCCGACTCGTTGGGTGGCCCGACAAGTACCACCTCGGCATCAAAGGGAGCGTCTGGCTTTTGGCCATAGAACTGGGCATTGTCAAAGTTGCGCAGATACCAGACAAAGGGCCAGCTGGCGTCGTCATCGTAGGCCACCTTCATGTGCAGCCCCCCCGTCAACCGACGGGACATCTCCTCGATCTCTTGTGCCACCAGGGCCACATCCGGCGATCCCTGGGCATAGACCAGAAATTCGGTGGCCAGATCGGCGTTGATAAAGGACGCCATCCAGGCAAAGCGCACGGTCACTATACAGAGTACGATAAAAATCGAGATCAAGACGATGCGCCAGCGCTGGCTGTGGCGCAGACGGTACATGATGCGAGAGATAGCAATCACCAGGCCCAAACCGACGACCAGAGAGGTCAACCAGGCCATGGTCTCGCTCAATTCTCGCTCGGTCATGCCCGTCGAGGGACTGAACGCAAGCAGGCGCAGGATCACAAAGATAAAGAGAGGAACCAGTAAGAGAAGCCAGAGCGCCCCCTCTTCCTTCAGTTCGCGCCAGTCTGTATCAAAGAGTTTTCCAACAGCCCACCCGGCCAAAAGTTGCAGGGGAAGGGCCAGATGCATGGTCAACCAAGGCATCTTTTCCCCGGCCCAACTATAGATCACAAAGGCCGACACGGTCCAATAGAGAAGCATGGGGACAAAGGGGCTTTGCACAGGAGCGTCCCCCTCAGTGCCTTTGTCCTCAGTCGATCCCCTGAAAAAGTATACCGCCCCGCCGGCGCCAGCGAGTAGGGGAAGAAACTCGTACATGGACATCAGCACAAGGTAATAATACGGCGGCTGATCGCCACGCCTGACACCATGCTGGGAAAGCCAGTATCCCAGTTGTCCTACCATTCCCGTGGCAAAGCCCCGACCGTTCGTGAACATCGTGGTGAAAAGCGGCACAAAGATGCCGTAGAATAGTCCCGCACATATCAGCCAGCGGCGCCAGTCCCACCAGAAGCCGATGGCCACAGAGATACCCAGAACCACCAGGAATATAGCGCCAGAGAAGAGTACTCCCTGCTGCGTATAATCCAGCGGATCCCCTCCCAAAATCTTGATGGCAAAGGGGGAGGCCAGAGGGAGGATGAGGGTGCCCATGACGATGATCAGATCAAAGACGGCCATATCACGCCAGGAACGGGTTCGGTCGCGCAACCATTGATAAAGAAAGAAAAGGGCTAAAAAGGTGCCAAAGATAAAATAGGTGATAAAGGTCGTCTCCTTGGCACAAAAGCCCAAAGAGACCGCCACCGCCACCAGATAAAGGTCTTTATTCCTACGCCGATCCAGATAGCGAAAGATGGCGATGAACAACAGCAAATTGAACACGGCAGCGTATACATCATGCCGCAGGAAACGGGAGCGATGCATCATCACGGGAGAGATAACCATGAGAAAGGTCGCCCCCAGGACACCTTTTTTGCCCAACCACTTTTTCAACAGGAGGGGCATAGCCACCAGGGCAATCCCAAAAAGCGCAGGACTCAGGCGGGCTGTATAATCGTTATGCCCAAATAGGGCAAAGATAAAAGCCGTAAAATGGTAGAGAAAGGGGCCGTGATAGGTGGGGTTGTGGCTGTATCCCTGCCCCGTGACCAGTTTCCAGGATTCCCAGGCATGAATGCTCTCGTCATGACTATAACCGCGGGGGGACAGGGCCCACAGCCGAGTGAACACCACAAAGAGTATGAGCAAGGTGTACAGCACCTTCCACCACGCGATCCCACCTCGTATAACGGGCCTGTCCAGAAACGCGATCTCCTTTCGTTCGCTCATCCGTGCGTTTTCTCCTACCTTATAGTTTGATCTTCAGTTTCAAGGCGCACCCACACGTGAATCCGTTCGGCCTCCACAATCCCCACGGCATCGCGATAGACCAACCAGCGCAGGAACTCACGCAAAGATAGAGTCTGCGCGGGGCGGCGCTCCCGTAGATGGAAACCCTGCCCCCCATAGCCCGCCGGCTGCTCCTCCTCGAGACGCTCCTCGGTGATCAGAACAACTGTACCTGCCCGGGCATCTCCAAAAGGCACGGAACGCGCATGAGGATAATCGCGCAGATACCAGCCCATCCAGGGATCCAGGCTTTCCTCATAGTCGACCTCCATGGCGCGCCGTCCCTCCGCCCGGCGGCTCGAAAACTCTTGCAAAAAGCGCTCCAGTGCATGCAACTGCGTCGACGCGGGACGATGGACCATCCCCTCCCGCGCATCGCGACCCGTCTGATAGGCCAGCGCCGTCGACCCCCGAACGGTCACAACGGCCATACACAACAGCAGAATGCCCACGCCGACCGCCAAGGCTCCACGACGTCCGAGCCAGAACCAGGACGCCCCCCACATGGCCAAAACCACCCCCCCTCCCCCAGCCGCATAGAGGAGATACCTCACCTGTGCCGTGTGGATATACGCACAGAGTTCCAGGAAAGCAAGGGCCATCAAGACGACGGCCGCCCAGAACACTATTCCTTCATCTCGCCCCACACCGCGGATGAGATGATCCCAGAGATATTGAAACCCCCTCACCGCCAGGATGACCAGCGGCAGAAGCAGATGGGGAAGCCACTGTGGCTCCCGATGGCCCAGGGGAACGCTCAACAACAACCCCCAGGCAACCCACAGAGCAAGAAAGGAGGTAAGCCTGTCCCTTCCGCTCAGCCCCCATACGATACCCACGACGCCCAGAACCACCGTCAGAAACTCGTACATCAACAACGTCTTGACAAGAGCGAGGGAGGACAAATCGCCCACAGGGGACAATGCACGCACCCACCGACCAGCCAGGTTGATGCTGACTCCGATACCCCCGGGATTGCTTAGGAAAGCGCTGCCAAAAAGGAGGAACGTCCCCACCAGCATCGAGACGTTCCATCGGGTAAAGGCTCCCTGGAACAACGTCCCCCCGCGTTCACGGAAAGCGTCGTCATGCCGGATAAGCCACCAGATGCCGCCGTACAACAACGCATAGACCAAAAACGTATATATCCCGGGGCCGGCCGTCAGCCCCAATCCCAGAGCGGCAAAGCCCCACCTCAAGCGGGTCCCATCACCCGTCCGCAGGTAGCGCAAGATCGAAACGAGTATGACCGCGCTCAATGTCACGGTGGGTATGGTCCCCTCGGACGTGCGCGAAAAAAAGACCCACGTCGGCGCAAAAGCGAGGAGCAAAGAAGCCATCAGGCTTCCCTGACGCCCCAATACGTCGCGACAAGAGTAGGGAAGCAATACGAGAGCGGTCCCCATAAAAGCGGGCAGCAGACGCACGGCCACGTCCGACGCCCTCGTCAGGGCAAAGAATACCAAATTCGCGTCATAGAGCAGCGGGATATATTCAAAAGAGTGTACGGGCCGCGCCCCCTGCAGAGCGCGCCATGCGGCCAGAGCCGTGTGCGCTTCCTCTTCCACAAGCGGCCAGCGCCCCAGGGACGCTAGTCGTACCACGAGGGCGGCAAAAGTAATGATCCCATACAGCGCGCCCTCGACGGTCAGCCCCTCGAATGTCAATCCCTGTTTTATGCTCCTCTCCCTGAAATCGCGGACATCCTCCACAAATGCCGAGGACAGTGCACGTGAACCGTTGGAATTGACGGTCATAGCGGTCTATTCATCTCCCAGCCGAACGGATGAAATGGACAAACTGACATGCGATCACAAGGATTATACCATACCTGAACGCACCCTTACAGAACGGGACGCCCCATTTTCAAGGCGACCAACAATAGATGATGATCCCATCTCCTTCGTAACAACGTCGCATAAGATCATCAAAGGCGCCAGTCATAGCCGAGTTCAAACTGTACTTTTTTCGCTCCAGCGGCCCGACATACACGTAATCCACGTCGTATTTCTCCAGGAGATGGCGCTTCTGCGTCTCGTCGAGGCTCTGATAGATAGTGGCAATATCCGGCTCCCGACGCCCGGCCTCATCATAGTTCCCCCGCCATTGTAGTTCGTGTCCCCCCCAACCCAGTAGCGTGGGTATGCCAGTATGCGCAGAGATCCAGTTGTACTCTGAATAGGACCCCCCCGGTGCCTCCAGGAGTACGCTTCCCGGCGTAGCATTAGCGCTCAACCACTGGATAGCCTCATAGTCCGCCCTCCGATGCTCTCTTACATAGCGCGTGCCGTCGAGGGTCGGCTCACCACGAAATCCACCGGCCTTGCTGGGTATGGCGGCCACGGTATAACTCATACCGGCCAGCACCAGCATCCCCGCTATCGCCAGCCACATCGCGGTGGCGACGCGTCCCAGCATGGAGCCTAACCGCTCCCATCGATGCAGCACGTGGAATATCCCATAAGCAGAGGCAAGGGCCAGTAGCACCCACGCCTGATAGTAGAACTTGAAGATGGTATTCATGCGCGTACCGAAGGTGTCTCGAAGAAAGATAAACTCCACGCTACCCGTCAGCGCAAAACCCACCATGACCAAAAGAAGCGAAAAGGACGTGCTGGGCGAAAGGGACATTTCCGGGACGCTCCAACTCCCCGACAGCCAGAGTGTCAGTGAAAGCGCCACAATCGCCCAAACAAAAGCCGCCGTCCACCACTGTCCAAGTAGGCAACCCAGTACGAAAAGCGCTATCAGCCCGGCGACCCATCTCGCCCACGACGGACCATCCGCCTCGCTCCCCAGCGGCTGGTGAGTCGTGAGAAAGACCAGAAAGCCGAGCTGGATGAAGATAAAGACTCCCATCATGATCAGGTACTGATGCAGCCGTGTCTTAATCTCCCCCACCCAACCGATGCCCCCCGCCTGAGAGCGAAAGCTTATATAAAAAGGGAGATAAGCCAGGATGCCCGTGAAGAGCAGCCCCACAAAGACGGCAAGCGCGTCAGGCAGCCACCTTTGCCCGGGCGCCACCTCCGCCTGACGGTGCACGGCATAGATCAGAACGAGGAGCCCCAGATAGATCGGATAGTCCCAGGTATTGAGAAAGCCCAAGCCTCCTATGATCACGGCATAGAGAAGGAAATCCCCGATACCGCCAGGCCAGATCCACCTTAAAAGGGCGATCCCCCGCTTCCAGAGGCTTCCCCCCTCTCCTACTTCACCCTGCTGCACCCCTTGCTCCCGCGCTCCGTGCAGCAGCAGGTTCAGGGCCAGAGCGAGAGCCAGCAGAACAAAGGGCAGCGCAAGTACGTGAGGGTGGTTATCGCCCAGAAGGAAGCTGAAAAAGGGGAATTCACTGATGACCTCCATTGAGCGACCCGACGCGTCCACGTCATGGACGACGCGAGAAGCCCGCCACCACCACCAGGAATCATCCGGATACCACGTGGAACTCGGCGGCGTGGCGCGAAGGTTCCTTATATCCAACCAACGCCACAACGCTTCCGAGCCCCCGCCATGGGCGCGCAGCAGTTCAAAGACGCCCTCCAGATTGCCCATCAGCGCCACAAAGACCGCGCCCAGTAGGCCGGTGCCCACAGCAGCCTCCGACACCAGAGGAGTTTCCTCCGTTGAACCCTCCCCTTGACGTTCAAGATACGCCTGAACCATATTGTAGACGAGGCTGAAAGAACCACTCAAGGTAAGGGCGAACAGCGTGCTGCCCATGAGATTGAAACCGATCTCGCTGGGAACCCCCGACAACCTGATCAGCATGGCCGTCATAACATAGCCCAAATAGTAGTAACTGATGGTATAGCCCGACAGCCAGGGATCATGGGGAGGAAAGGTGCGGCTGCGCAGGATGCCGTTTATGAAAGCGAACTCCATGGGCTTTTCCGTGCCTGCAATGTCGGGATTGTAGGCCCGAAAGAGGGCAAAAGCCGCCAACCCTACAAAGAAAAGGCTCTCGGTGATGAGGAGAAGGCGCCACCGCTCCCTCAAAAAGGCCCGCATCCGCCCTCCATCCCCTGACCAGAGATAAAGCGAAAGCGCTCCCATAAGCAGCAACACGAATACCATGCAGGAGGTGGTATTCTGCAGGATCCCCAGCGTCACCAGCAGCCAAAAGGCAAAAGCCGATAGGAGCAGCCCCACCTGGCGCGCGTAACCCAACCCACGGTCGGGAAGAAAGCGCAGAAGGTGCAGCGTTATGGGCAGGGCAAGCAGCCCCATCACCTGCAGGACAAACCACCAGATCAGGACGTGCAGCATGATCCAGAACCCCTCAGAGCCGTTCTTGCATAGGGAGACGCCATCACCTTAAACATCCCCATACCCAACCACCTCGTATATATCGACTCCTTCATTATGAAACACACGCCTCATGATCCCCCGATGCACCAGGATATCGAACTTGGCCAGACCATCAGGATCGTAGGCGTTACGCTCCAGTTGTCCCACGTAAACATAGCGCACACGATATTTCGCCAGGATCTCCTGCACGCCATCCACATCCTCACTTTGAAAGATGGCCTCCGCATCCTCCTGCCGCGATCCCAATTGCTTCCAGGGACGCTGCTCATTCACATGCGCACCGATGATAGTGGGCAGTCCCGTATAGGAACAGACGCGAAGCCCCCCCTCCCGATAGTAGCCCAGGGGTGCCTCGGCGATTACCGGCGTGCCCTCCACATTTTTCCAGAGCCAGACGATGGCCTGGCGATCGTATTCTAGGTGTATCGCGCTCCCCTCGTCCGGCCAGAAATAGATCGCCGTCTTCATATAGGCCGTGCCGTCGAGGGTTCCCATCGGCGGCTGCGCATTGGGAAAGCGCTGGCTAACCCGCGCCGGAACTGCCAACACAGTATATACCATGGACGATACCAGCCCCAGTAGCAGGACACCTTGCCATACGGCCCCCAGACATCCCTTCACCTTACACCATAGTATGGACAAGATACCGCCCAGCGCCAAACCGAAAAGTACCCACGCCTGGATATGGAACTTGAACACCGTGTTCATGCGTCGCCACTCGGAACCGGCCAGGAAATCCTTCAGATAGACGATCTCCACCACCCAGAGGATACACAAAGCCGCAAAGACCATCAGACGCCGCATAAAAGCGGCGCGGTCCCTTCCGCTGTGAAAAAGGGCCAGGCCCGTCATTCCGATGAGGAGAACGAGCATCGCCCAGAGCCATAGCCCGGAGCGGATGAAAAAGACGGTTACGGCAATCAGCATGACCAAAGATAGAGAATGAATGCCCCATACCACCATCCCTCCCTTTCGCCACGACCAAAGGCGATGCAGGGTACGCCCCAATCCTCGCCTCTTGACCACAGTCACCAGGCGGGACCACGGCCAGGCCTGCCACGTCCACCACGAGGACACAGAGAAGACCAAAAAGATGTAAAATCCCCAGATAGCCAAAAAAGGAGCCAGTGGCGTACGCCCATCTGGAGGAACGATCCCCAATCCCACATGTTGAGGCTGATAATGGGCATAAAAAGGGCCATAAGCCATGAGCGAGAGCAGGAACAAGAACAAAAAGACGGCCACCCCCATCATCATCCCCTTCCATCCCCCACGTGTATAACCATAATAGAGCAATACACAGCCTGAAAGCGCCGCGTAGGCGGGCAGATCCCAGGTGTTGATCACCCCCAAAGAACCCAGGGCGACGGTGGCCAGCAGGCCGGCCATGATAGAGGGACCAAGGCGGCGCTCCCTACCCCATAACAAGGAAGCCGCCAGCCCCACGACAAGTATAGTGAAGGGAATGCCGATCAGATGGGGATGCAGATCGGCAAAGAGAAAGGTGAAAAAGGGAAACTCGTTGATGGTGTGGGGGATGATGCGTGTGCCATAGTACCAGTACTCGAATCGCAGAGGAATGCCCTGTCGTATCATACGCACCAACCCCGGTAGGACGCGGGAAATATCCGCCCAGGTCACCTCAGAGCGGGCGAGAGAGACCCCCCCGGTCTCTGCAAGCCTCTCCAGCACCTGCAATATACCAGAGAGGTTGCCCATGACGGCCACCAATACCACCGCCCCCATCCCCGCCCACAGCCCCCGGGAGGAGATGGGACTTTGAGGATCAGCCCCGGCAATTTCAACGTCGTCTCCCACTCCTGCGGTCTCTTCCATTCCTCCCCCATCCAGGGCCGCGAGTCCATAGGAGACACCAAAGGTATGAGAGACGGTCAGTGCAAAAAAGGTGGGCACGGCCAGATTAAAGGCCACCCGAGGAAGCGTCCCCGTGAGCTTGATCAACGTACCGACGATAAATTGCCCATAGTAGTAATAGTTGATATACCCGCCGGCGAAATAGGGGTCATAGGGCGGCATATAGGCGGATTTGCAGATGGCATTGAGGAAAGCCATCTCCATCATCTTTTCCCCACCAAACCAGGGTTGCCACAGATCCGGGTTGAGGAGGCGTAGACCGACAAAGAGCAGAAAACCGACGTCAAAGATTCCCTCCTCTATCAGTATCAGCCTCCACTGTAGACGCCACCTCCCTCCCACACGACGGCGACGGCGCAACCACAGAAAAAAAGCACCTCCCCCCAGCAACACCAGGGCCGACCAGACCACCCGGGGACGGTTGGCAACCACACGCAAACTGGCACCGACCCACACGAAATAGCTGACAATCAATAAGCCTATCCCCTTGCTCAGATAATACCCCCCGTCCGGCAGATGGGGAAAAGCATAGCCCACCAGGGGAAGAGCGACCAATCCAAGGATCTGCAATACGATCCACCAAGAGAGGAGAGAAAGGATCGTGCTGCCCGCTGCCAGGCGATTCCAGCCCCTATCCTCGATCACCGGCAACTGATCGACAGGTTCGTCCAGCATAAGCGAGGGGCCCTCCCCCCCCGCCTGCAGGTCGCCAGAGGGGCGTTTCTGTGGGTCCTCCGCCTTCACCACCTCCGGCACCCAATGCCTGGCAAGCCAACGTTTCACGACACCCCACGGGCTCCCCTGTTCCCCAGAATTCGAGGCTACCAGTTCAGCGCCCGACCCCTTGACGCGATAGATAGTGACCGGACCACGTTCGTAGACGACCTCCAGCGTGGAACCAACCATACGCTCAAACTTTTCCAGACCCTGCGCGGCATAATGGGCCTGCTCCAACTCTCCCACGTATATATAGCCCACGCGGTAGCGATTGAGAATGCGGGCGGCGATCACGGTATCGTGGGTGTTATAGAGCTGTCGCAGATCCTCCAAACGCCAGTCTACCACCTGACTGCCCACCGCCGCGCGCTGCTGCTTCTGGTGCCAATCCCAACCCACGATGCTCGGCAACCCCGTGTACACCGATACGCGACTCCCCCAGCGATAGAGGGGAGTATTGGCCTCGGCGATGACGGGAGAACCCTTGATATGCTCCTGCATCCACATGATGGCATGATAGTCGTGTTCCAGGGCCAAATCGCGCTCGTTTTCCCGATAATTCGCCACCGTCATAAAGCGCATACCATCTAGCCCCGACGGAAGCTCCGGATTCCAGCGGTCCCGCACCTTGCCATACGTGGCAAACAAAGGATAGAGTGATACGCCGACCAGGAGAAAGATAAGCGCCTTGCGCCACAGGGAACGCGTCCACAGCGGCCAGGACTCGTGCCGGGGGATCAGATAGGCCAAGGCGGCGCCCCCGACCACTCCCCACATGATCCATGCCTGTAGAGAAAACTTGAACACGGTGTTCATGCGACCGATGTCACCCTTGAGCACGATGTATTCCACCGCCAGGGCGAGTAACAGCCCGACGCCGACGAGAGCGGCCTGTAAGCGCTGCTCCGCCCGCACCCGAATGAAGAACACTACACCAAAGACCAGGACGAGCATGGGCACCGTCAGTAACAGGATCCACGCCTGCTGAAAAAAGAGCAGCACCAACACGATCCCCAGAACGATTAGGCCCAACCATCCCAGCTCGTAGCCCACATTTGGACAGCGCATGAGAAGGTCGTAGAGATGCAGCGCACGTTCCCTTCGCTCCCTGAAATGGAAAAACAGGTGTATGGCACGCACGATACCGTTTCGACGCCTCCTATCGAAAAGGAGCGCCAAGAGATATGATGCGAGTATAAAAAGGAACGTCCCATGGATGATGAGATATGCGCCGATGGAGGTACTTCCCCCCTCCCAGACTTCCACACTGGAATATGCCAGGCCATAATTGGCGTGATAGGGGAGGAAGAAAAGCACGCTCAGCACCAGCACATAGGCCACGCGCAGGGCGAATCGCGCCACCACCTCCTTTTCGATCCTGTCGGCCTTGGCATAGGAACCTATGGCCAGGGCGGCCACGGAGACCCCGGCATAGGTGGGGAAATCCCAAGAGTTGTTACACCACAACTCGCCAAGGACCAACCCCAGCAGCGTCAGGGAGGCGACTTCCGGCCACTTAACATACGACAAAAGCCCCCGCAAGGAGCGCAGCAACGGAAGGACAATCCCCTGAGAGGAGGACGTGACAGTCTCCGAGGGGTCTCTCTCCTCAGCAGGGCCCCCTTCCAACGCGGCCTCTGCTTCTCCCCCATCATCGCCAGCCAGACCGCATAAGCACCGCACGGGCTCCACGACAAAGTTGGTGGCCAGGGCCAGCGCGCAGACGGCAAAGGGCATGGCTGTTAGGTGGGCATGGAGATCAGCGTACAGGAAACTGAAAAATGGAAACTCGTTAATCTCGCCGTGCTTCATGATGCGACTGGCGTTCCAGTACCACCACTCGGGACGGAAGGGGAGTCGCTTCCCCTCCCCGATCCAGGCCCAAAATCCACGGAGCCCCTGCACCAGAGGCACGAGCCCTGGAAGGGTGCTCTCAAAGGAGACCTCACTGCCCAGTGCCTTGAAACCATTCCACAGGAGATCCACTTCGCCCAGATTGCCCACCACGGCTACTAATAGCGCACCGACGAGTCCGTAGCCCAGCGCTCTGGGGAACCATCCATCCTCATCCTCCCCCGCGGGAATAAAGTTAAAGACCACAGACGTGGAACCCACAGCCAGTAAAGCAAAAAAGGTAGGAATAGCCAGATTATAGGCCACCGAGGGGACGATGGCTGTCAGCTTGATCAGCGTCCCCACGGTGACCCAGCCAAAGTAGTAATAATTGATATATCCGCCGGCGAACCAGGGATCATAGGGAGGGAAGTGGGTACTCTTGATGATGGCATTTAGATAGGCCATATCCATGGGTTTCTCTCCACCCGCAACCGGATGCCAGAGATCGGGATTGAGAAAGCGGATGAACCAAAAGAGAAAAAAGAAACCCAGGAACAGCAGTTCACTGACCACCAGGAGACGCCAGCGCGCCCGCAAAAACTCTAGCAATTCGCGTCTCTGCATCCACCCCACCACGGCAGCAAGGGCGCTCACGCCCAACAACACTCCCACAACGAGCCCTCGACGATAGGGAAACACCTTCAAACTGGGCAGCAGCCAGGCGAGATAACTCACGAGCAATAATCCCACGGTCTTGGAGAGCATATATCCACGATCACGCAGCCGCCCCAAGGCCGCAAAAGTCACGGGAAAAGCCGCGAATCCCATATAAAAGAGGACCAGGAGCCAGATCACCGTGGGCAGTCTGTTGGATAGGCTTTCGCGAGAAAACATATTGGACCACGTCCCCCCGGCACGCTGTATGGCCCATTCCTCCTCGCTGAGCATCAACAAATTGGGCGCCGAGGCCACTTGCCCCGATTTGAGGCGCACGACGCGTTCCAGATCATACCCTCCGAACAGGGCTCGGACCCTGGCCATGGAAAAGGCGGAGGTTTTTCGAAAGACGATCACCTTGGGATGATCGTATACGGTAAAGGCCTCCTCCGCGTTGTCATCGACAATCTCGATGCCCAACAATTTTGGCCGCGAGGTAAAGGTGGCCATACGCTCAAAGCCGAGTTCCCCTGAGAACAGAGCCTCATAGTAGCGCGTGGTCATCGGATAGCGCATGGGAAGACGTGGAATCGATTCGTAGAGGCGGTTGCTGGAGAGGACGATAAAGTCCGTGTCCTCGAGCCAACCGTACAGTTCCTCGCGCTTCTCCGGGGTATCCTCCGCATAGAGATCCATCCTCACCTGATCAAAGTGGGAACTCGCCAACTGTCCATCTACATTCAGGGGCAGGGAATCGTCCCACACCTCATAGGACACCGAACTGCCTCGCGGCAGATTCTCATACATCCAGCGCGAGGCCGCAATGCGGGTCACCGGCCGCGTATAGATGCTGGTAAAAGCGATGGCCCAAAAGGCTGTGCCCAACACTACCGCCAGGATCACGAGGCCGGCCACCCAGCGTATCCAACGGCCCTTCTGATCATAACGCATTCCCCATGTCCTGGCGCCATCCCACAATCTCCCCAGGCCATAGGCGGCCATCATAGCCGCCGTGGGATAGATGGGTAG
>JBKHJO010000108.1:0-4838 GCA_046538105.1 Anaerolineales bacterium
GAGATGTTCCAGACGCTGAGACCCCGGGATCAGGGCGGCGGCACCGGCGTTGGCCTGGCGCTGACGAAAAAGATCGTGGAGACCCACGGCGGGGAGATCTGGGTGGAGTCCACCCCGGGCGAGGGGAGCACGTTTTATTTTACGCTGCCCAAGTAGTTATCACGAATAATCATCACGAATGGCGCGAATAATACGAATGGCACGAATAAAAGCATTTGTGTCATTTGGCCTATTCGTGTGATTCGTGATACTGGAGGGATGCGCGTGGAAAAAGACAAGGTGCTCCATCGGGAGATCTCCTACCGCGTGATGGGGGCGGTGTTCGAGGTGCACAACGCCCTGGGGCCAGGGTTCGCGGAACGGATCTATGAGGAGGCGTTGGCCCAGGAACTGATGGTACGAGCCATCCCCTTTACACGCCAACAAGAGGTTGCGGTACGCTACAAGGGTCACGTCGTGGGCACCCACCGTCTCGACCTCCTCATAGACGAAAAGATCGTGCTGGAATTAAAGGCCGTCTCCGCGTTGAATGACGCCTTGAAGCAACAGACGCTGTCCTATCTAAAGGCCGCCGGGCTCAAATTGGGCATCCTCATAAACTTTGGCACGCCACGCGTAGAGTATGTGCGTATAACCAACTAGTTATCACAAAGTCATCACGAATATCGCAAATGGTGCGAATGGCACTAATAATTATCACGTATAATTATCACGAATTTACGCGAATGATACGAATGTCACGAATATCCCAATTCGTGACATTCGCCCTATTCGTTCTATTCGTGATACCTATTCGTGATAACTGTGATAGAGGATTGCACGCCGGCTCCAGGGCTGATATAATATGGAAGCGGCGATGTAAAGTACCCGGAGAGGAACATAGATGCGAAGCAATGCGCCCATCCTGCTGGTGGAGGACGACCGCGTGGACGTGATGACCGTACAGCGGGCGCTGCGTGACATCAAGATCACGAACCCGGTAAGAGTGGCCGGGAACGGCGAGGAGGCCCTGACCATCCTTCGCGATGATGAGGAAAGGCGACCCTGTCTCATCCTGCTGGATCTGCGCATGCCCCGCATGGGGGGCATCGAATTCCTGCGCGTCGTCAAAAAGGACGAGTCATTGAAACGCATCCCCGTGGTAGTCCTGACCACGTCCCGGGAGGAGAGGGACAGGGTGGAAAGCTTTGAGCTGGGCGTAGCGGGCTATATGGTAAAACCCGTCCACTATGAGGGATTCATGGAGATCATACGCACCATCGATCTATATTGGACCCTCAGCCACCTACCCCCGGAGTGCGAATGATGGAAGAGACGATTCAAGTACTTTCCATAGAGGACAACAAATTGGATTGCCAGGCCCTGGAGCGGCTGGTGGAGGAGCAGGGGCTTCCCTATGCGCTGACCTTTGCCCACTCGGTGGCCGAGGCCAGGGATATCCTGGCCGGGGCTGACTTTGACGTGGCCCTCGTCGATTATCTGCTGGGCGACGGTACGGCCTTTGACCTCTTTGACGATCTGGAAGGAATGCCCTTTATCATCGTCACGGGCGCGGGCGACGAATCCATCGCCGTGGAGGCCATGCAGCGAGGCGCCCACGACTATCTCGTCAAGGATCCCGACTCCAACTATTTGATCACCCTACCCCAAACCCTGGAGGCGGCACTGACCCATTGGCGCAACGAGCAACAGTTGGCACGCCATCGAGAACACCTGGAGAACGTGGTGGCCCAGCGCACGGCACAGCTGCGGGCCGTCAACGAACGCCTCCGTGAGGAGATCGCGGAACGCAAACAGGCCGAGGCGAAGGTGCGGGAGCTTTATCGGTTTCGGGAACGCATCATCGATAATGCCAACGTCTGGCTGGACGTTTTGGATCGAGAAGGCAATATTGTTATCTGGAACAAGGCCGCTGAGGAGATCAGCGGCTACCCCCGTGAGAAAGTGGTAGGACACGATCAAGTGTGGGAGTGGCTCTACCCCGACGAAACATATCGCCAAGAGATCATGGCCAAGGTAGCATCCATCATCGAGGGGGAAGAAGTGGCGGAGGAATCTCAGACCACCATTCGCCGCAAGGACGGGGAGGAACGGATCATCTCCTGGCACTCGAGCAATCTCGTCGATGACGAGGGGCAATCGATAGGCTCCATCGCCATGGGCCGCGACATCACCGAGCAGGTGCGGGCGGAGGAGGCGCGTGAGGAATCGGAGCGCAAATTCAGGACCCTCTTCAACAACCTCAGCGACGCCGTCTTTATCCACGACCTGGAGGGGAAGTTTCTCGAGGTCAACGACGTGGCCTGCCAGCGCCTGGGCTACCATCGCGACGAACTGCTGCGAATGGGACCCCAGGATATCGACGCGCAGGAATACACCGCGGCCGTCGCCGAGCATATGGAGGAGATACAGCAGCGGGGACAGTTGCTGTTCAGGACGGACCATGTGACCCAGGACGGCGACCGCATCCCTACCGAGGTACACAGCCGCCTGGTAAAATATAACGGTCAGGAGTCCGTCCTCAGCGTGGCCCGCGACATCAGTGAGCGAGAGGAACTGGAGGCCCAACTGCGGCAGGCCCAAAAGATGGAAAGCCTGGGGCGCCTGGCCGGCGGTATCGCCCACGATTTCAACAACCTGCTGACCGTCATCAACGGCTACAGCCAGCTGATGCTGGCCGAGATGCCTCCCGATAGTCCCTGGCGGGAGGAGGCGGAGCAGATCGAGCGGGCGGGCACGCGGGCGGGCGACCTCACACGTCAGGTCCTGGCCTTTTCCCGACGTCAGATCCTCAACCGCCAGACGGTGCAACTGAACGACCTTCTGCTGGAGATGGGCGGGATGCTGCGGCGCCTGATCCGCGAGGATATCGAACTGGTGACCCTCCCCGCGCCGGACCTGGGGCTGGTAAAGGTGGATCCCGCCCAGATGGAACAGATCCTCACCAACCTGGTGGTGAACGCCAGCGACGCCATGAGCGAAAAGGAGCCTCCTGGCGGCACCCTGACCATCGCCACGGCCAACGAGACCGTGGACGAGGAGTTTGTGAAAAAGCACCCCGACGCCAAGGCGGGGGAATATGTGCGCCTCACTGTAAAGGATACCGGCGTGGGCATGACGGACGAGGTGAAGGAACACCTCTTTGAGCCCTTTTTCACCACCAAGGAGCCGGGCGAGGGGACGGGGCTCGGACTGGCCACCGTCTATGGCATCGTCAAGCAACACGAGGGGTTCATCTATATCGACAGCGTCCTGGGACAGGGCACGACGGTGAATATCTACTGCCCACGCCTGGAAACGGAACACAAGGAACCGTCCCGCCGCGACGAAGAAGGCCGGATGCCCGGGGGAACGGAAGAGATCTTGCTGGTGGAGGACGAACCCTCGGTCCTGGATTTCATGCGCAGGGCACTGGAGGAGCTCGGCTACACAGTGCTGGAGGCAACGAACGGCGAGGAGGCCCTCCGCACGAGGGAGGAATACGAGGAAGGGATAGATCTGCTGGTCACCGACGTGGTCATGCCCCAGATGGACGGACGCGCATTGGTCGAGCGGATGCGCACCCAATATCCACAACTCAAGGTGCTCTTTGTCTCGGGATACGCCGATCTGGAGACCATCTCTCCGGAGGATTTCGACCAGCGCACGGAATTTCTGCAAAAGCCCTTTAGCATCGCGGCGCTGGCGGACAAGGTACGCGCCCTGCTGGATGTGTAGACAGCCGCCATGCCGACAAGACCTTGAAGTCTCATGACGTTCCTTCATTTCCTTTGATCAGATGCAGATGCGAGGGGGCAAGTCTTTCCTGCGCCTGGGAATCAAATTCCCAGGCTGCTGAGTCCTCCTTCGGTGGCCTCCAAACCTGCTGAAAGCAGGTTAGTGCCAATTCTCATGCGCAGCAGTTCAGTGCGCTTCCAGCGCACTTATGAGAATAGACGTCGGCTTCGAGCCGACGGGACACAGAGCAGTCCTGTTACCCGTTCAATTTCTTTATCTCCATAAGGTCTTTGAGGCCCCCACAAATTGACGCCACAACCTCTTCATGCTACCCTCTTTACGTACCTGGAAGGGACCCCCCACCAACTGTCGGGGGAAAGGCGTTTACTCTCCTCGACGCTCCTTTTCAGTAGGCAGCCACACGTTTTACCCGATCACGTTGAATCCTTAGATGGGAGCCATAAACGGAATGGAGATTCTGGAGGGGCTTAATCCAGCCCAGGCGGACGCGGTACAGTGTATAGAAGGGCCCGTCCTCGTGGTCGCCGGCCCGGGATCGGGCAAGACGCGGGTGCTCACCCACCGCATCGCCTACCTGGTGCGCGTATGCGACGTGCGTCCCTACCGCATCCTGGCGGTGACCTTTACCAACAAGGCGGCCCGGGAGATGATCTCGCGGCTGCGCAACCTGATCGGCGAGGCCACCTCACAACTGACCGTGGGCACCTTTCACGCCACCTGCGTGCGCATACTGCGCCGCGAGGCGGACTATTTGGAGATAGACCGCAATTTCGTGATCTATGATGCCGACGATCAGCAGCGGCTCATCAGGCGCATCCTCAAGGACCTGGATCTGGACACCAAACTCTATGGCCCCTCCTCGGTGCAGGGGGCCATATCGCGGGCCAAGAACGATCTCCTCACGCCCGACACCTATCGCCCCCCCACCTACTGGCACGAGGCCGTGGCCCGCGTCTTTGAGCGTTACGAGAAGCGCAAGCGGGAGAACAACGCCCTCGATTTCGACGACCTGCTGCAAAGGACGGAGGAACTCTTTTCCGAACACGAGGAGGTTCGCCGGCGCTATCAGGAGCGCTACCTGTACATCCTGGTGGACGAGT
>JBKHJO010000039.1:0-21010 GCA_046538105.1 Anaerolineales bacterium
CTTTGCAATCTCTTTTTTTTCTTTTGACAAATCCCCGCCTCCCTACTACCATTAATCTTCAACGGCTTATAGTATTCATAGTTCAAGGTAGGGGAGTGTTCATGATCGACGTCACGGACCTGTCCAAATCCTATGGTCCCATCAGGGCGTTGGACGGAATCAGTTTTCATGTGGAGGAGGGAGAGATCGTCGGCCTGTTGGGCCCCAACGGGGCCGGCAAGACGACGGCCATCAAGATCCTCACCGGCTATCTCCAGCCCGACGAGGGCCACGTGCGCATCAACGGCATGGACGTGTTGGAGCAGACTCGGCAGGTACAGGCTCAGATTGGCTATCTGCCCGAGACGGCGCCCCTCTATCCGGAACTCACCGTGCAGTCCTACCTGTGCATGGTGGCCAACCTGCGGCGCATACCCGAGGAGGAACAGCGGGAGCGCCTCTCGGAGGCCATCTATGCCAGTGGACTGCAGGAGCAACTCACACGCCCCATCGGCGAATTGAGCAAGGGCTTTCGGCAGCGTGTGGGTCTGGCCCAGGCCATCGTCCATCGTCCCCGCATCCTCATCCTGGACGAGCCCACCATCGGCCTGGATCCCACCCAGATCGTGGAGATGCGCGATCTGATCCGCGATCTGGCCCAGGACAGCACCATCCTCTTTTCCACGCACATCCTCTCCGAGGTGGAGGTCCTCTGTGACCGGGCCATCATCCTCATCAACGGTAGTATCAAGGCTGACGCCCGCCTGTCTGAACTGGCAGCAACGTCCAACGCCGTGCTGGTGCTGGACGTGGTGCCGGGCGATGTGGACGCGGCGCTATGCCAGTTGGATCTGGTGCAAGAGGTGGAAAGGATAGAGGGCGAGGACGGATTCCCCGCCTATCGCGTGTTGGGACAGGCGGAAGCCGACGCCGATCTGTGTCCCGCCATATATAACCTGGCGCGGGATCGGGACTGGCCCCTCCGCGAGTTGCGTCGCGACGTGCGTACCCTGGAGACAGTATTCAATGAACTTGCGACGACCGCTGAGGTGAGCGCATGAAAGAGATATTGGCCGTCACACGCAAGGAACTGGAAGAGTACACCGGCTCGCTCATGGCCCTGATCTTTATCGGTGCCTTTTTGGTCGTGACCCTGTTCACCTTTTTCTGGGTGGATACCTTTTTCGCGCGCGGTGTCGCCGATGTGCGACCTCTCTTCCGCCGCATGCCTGTGTTGATGATCTTTTTGGTCGCTGCCCTGACCATGCGCCAGTGGAGTGAGGAGGAGCGCTCGGGGACTCTTGAGACATTGTTGACCTTGCCCGTCTCCTTTAGGCAATTGGTACTGGGCAAGTTCCTGGCCGTGCTGGCCCTGGTGGCCGTGGCCCTGGGCCTGACCATCTTTTTGCCTCTCACCGTCTCTCTGTTGGGTAATCTGGATTGGGGCCCCGTCTTTGGCGGCTATCTGGCCTCTATCCTGCTGTCTGCAACCTATGCCGGGATCGGGCTCTTTATGAGCTCTCGCACCGACAACCAGATCGTGGCCCTTATTTCCACCGTGTTGGTATGTGGGGCGTTCTATCTGGTGGGATCCAGTGGCGTCACCGATTTTGCGGGCCAGAGTCTGGGCGAGATCCTGCGTGCCATCGGCGCGGGCAGCCGCTTTGAGAGCATCGAGCGGGGTGTGGTGGATCTGCGCGACCTGCTCTACTATCTCACCTTGACGGGGCTCTTTTTGGCCCTCAACGTGCTTTCCCTGCGGGCCAAGGGTTGGAGCGAGGGCGAGCGCACGTGGCCCAAACGCGCGGGGATCACCCTCACAGTGGTTTTGGTGGCTCTCAACCTTGTCTTCCTCAACGTGTGGGCCTACCCGCTGCACGGCCTGCGCCTCGATATGACGGCGGAGGACACGTATAGTCTCTCTTCGACCACCAAGAGCATCCTCGGTGATCTGGAGGAGCCCCTGCTTATCCGGGGCTATTTTAGCGCCAAGACCCATCCGATGCTGGCGCCCCTGGTGCCTACGGTGCGCGATATGCTACGAGAGTACGAGATCGCCTCTGGGGGGCGGATAGAACTGGAGATCATCGATCCGGCGGAAAACCCGGAAAAGGAAGCCGAGGCCAACGAGGTCTATGGCATTCAGCCCACGCCCCTGCAGGCAGCCGACCGCTACGAGACGTCCATCGTCAATGCCTATTTTGATATCCTCATCCAATATGGTGATCAGAGCCAGGTGCTGAATTTTCAGGATCTCATCGAGGTGGAACCGCGCCGCGATGGCACCACGTCTGTACGTCTGCGTAATCTGGAGTACGATCTGACCAGCGCCGTTCGCAAGGCGGTCTATGGTTTTCAGAGCACAGAGGCGGTGCTGGCCTCGCTGGAGGCCCCCGCCGAGCTGACGTTCTATGTCACGCCCGATACCCTGCCCGAACATATGATGGATGCGCCAGAGGTCGTGGAGAAGGTGGCCAGTGATGTCGCCGGACGGTCGGGAAACAAATTCACCTACAGGCGGGTGAACCCGGACACGCCAGGCAGCGACGTTACGCGGGACGAACTCTATGAGCGATACGGCCTGCAGCCCATTCGCGCTTCCCTCTTCTCCAATGAGACCTACTATTTCTATCTGCTGCTGGAGGTGGGGGACGAGACCCGGGTGGTGGATGTTGGCGAGCAGATCAGCGAGGCCAACGTGCGCACCGCTTTGGAGTCGGTTCTCAAGCGCTTCTCGCCCGGTTTCCTGCAGGTGGTGGGGCTCTGGACTCCGCCACAGCCGTCCACGGAACAGGATGCGTTTGGGCAGACCCAGCAGTCCCTCTCCAGCTGGAATATGGTGCGCGAGGTGCTGAACCAGGAATATCAGGTGCGTGATGTCGATTTGAGCAAGGGACAGGTGCCCGCCGAGATGGATGTCCTGGTGCTTGTGGGGCCGCGACAGATGACGGACAGGGACCGCTTTGCCGTCGATCAGTACCTGATGCGGGGCGGTTCTGTCATCGTTGCCATGAGCGATTATGAGTTGGTCCCCGATCAGATGAGCGGCGGCCTGGCCCTGCGGCCGATAGAGGGCGGCATTGGGGACCTGTTGGCCGAATACGGCATTACAGTGGAGTCCTCGTTGGTCATGGATCCGCAGAACGAGCCTTTCCCCGTGGTTGTCGGCCAGGGGGGCCAATCGCAGACGCAGCAGATTCAGGCCATCGACTATCCCTTCTTTGTCGATATCCGCTCCGATGGTATGGCCACAGAGAGTGCCTTGGTCTCCAATCTGCCTGCCGTGACCCTGAACTGGGCCTCGCCCGTCATGGTGGATGAGACACAAAATGCAGAACGGGACGTTTCCGTCTTTTTGCGCTCCAGTCCCAATTCATGGATCCAGGAGCCATCGGGAGAGGGGGGATCTCCCAACATCCAGCCTGACTTTGAAACCTATCCACAATATGGATTCCCTCGCGGGGAGGAGACGGACTCCTATCCTTTGGCCGTTGCTGTGAAGGGAGCGTTCGAGAGCGCCTTCAAGGGCGAGCCTTCACCTTTTGAAACAGAGTCGCCCCAGAAAGAGGGGGAGGAGACATCCCGGCCGGAGGCCATTCCCCCCACCGTCGAGTTCTCTCCCCAGGCGTCGCGGCTGGTGGTTGTGGGGAGCGCCGAGTTCCTGGACGATCTGGTCTTTGATCTTTCATACCGCCTCAGCGGTGACCGGTATCTCAATAATCTCCGACTTTTGCAGAACGCCGTGGCCTGGTCCACTGAGGATACGGATCTGCTGGACATTCGGGCTCGTGGCGCTTCGGCGCGCGTGCTCCGTCCACTGAGCGAGGGGCACCAATCCTTCTGGGAGGCGGCGAATTATGTGGCGGCTTTGCTCTCCCTCATCGTTTTGGGGGTGGTTACGAGCCAGCGTCGGCGCAATGAGAAGCCCATGGAATTGTTCTCTCCTCAGGATGAGGAGAGGTCCCGTGAGGAGGTGGAGGTATGAAACGCCATCATCAGATTCTGGCAGCGATTCTGCTGGTACAGATGGTTATCACCGGGGTCGTCTTTTGGCCTCGCTCGGCTGCAGAGGAACGGGCGGAGCCCCTGTTCCCCGATCTTGTGGCCGATAGTATCGTCTCGCTGAAGATCACGGACGAACGTGGGGAGCAGATCACCCTACACAAAAAGGGTGAGGAATGGGTGCTGCCTGAGGCGGATGACTATCCCGCACAGACGACGAGCGTCACCCCCGTGCTGGACAGTCTGGTGGAGGTGGACACAGATAACGTGGTGGCGCGCAGCGAGGGCAGTCACCGGCAGTTGCAGGTCAGCGCGGAGAACTCTGTTGGGCGCGTGGTCTTTGAGACGGAGGATGGTCACCAACACGTGCTTTATGTGGGCTCTGCCCCCCGCTATGGCGCCAGTCACGTGCGCGTGAAAGGAGAGGACGAGGTATACCTCACGAGTGCCATCTCGCATTGGAATCTCACAGCGCAGCCCTCTTCTTGGGTGAACGCGAGCTATCTGTCGGTGCCTCAAGAGGAGTTGGTGCAGATGACACTGGAGAATGAACAGGGAACATTCATCTTTGTGCGTGGAGAGGAGGGGGCGTGGACGCTGGAGGATCTGGCAGAGGATGAGCAGATATCCGAGGCGGAGATAGACAACCTGGTGAGCAGTGTGGCCAATCTTCGCCTGCAGCGCCCCCTGGGCAAGACGGAAGAGGCGACCTATGGATTGGACGATCCCCATGCCGTGGTCACGTTGCAGACGACGGAGGAAGAGCACACGCTCGTGGTGGGCAGCCACGATGCCGAAAAGGGAGGGTATGTTGTCAAAGCCTCCAATGCTTCTTACTATGTCACCGTCTCTGAGGCCAGCATCCGCCGTGTAATAGAGGCCGGGCGCGAGGATCTACTGCAGGAGGAACCCACACCCTCGCCGTCGCCGGCCTCATGATGCGGTGTATGGGCGTGGTATGGGCGCCCTCATAGGATAGTGGCTTGAGAGGGAATCTGAGGGATAAGGTCGCCATCGTCACTGGGGCCTCCAGCGGCATTGGGCGCGCTACGGCCTTGAAACTGGCCCAGGAGGGCGCCCATTTGTCTTTGGCGGCGCGCCGTGTAGAATTGCTGGAGCAGGTGGCGCATGAAATTCGGGATATGGGGCGCGAGGCTCTGGTGGTGCCCACCGATGTGACCGAGCGGCATGAGGTACAGGAACTTTTGGAGCGAACCCTTGCCCGATGGGGATGCGTTGATCTCCTTATCGCCAACGCAGGAGCGTACGTGCGTTCCCCCGTACAAGAGTTGACGGTGGAGGCTATCGAGCGCTCCATGACCGTGAACTTTTATGGGGTTGTATATGCAGTGCTCGCCGTTCTGCCCCAGATGTTGGCTCAGGGTTCTGGCCATATCGTGCTCGTCTGCTCGGTGGATGGACGCAAAGGACTTCCTCTGGATACTCCCTATGTGGCGGCCAAGTTCGCCATGCGTGGCTTTGGAGATGTTCTGCGCCAGGAACTGCACAGTACGGGGGTGGGGGTGAGCATCATCTATCCGCCGCGCGTCGATACGCCTCTCATAGAATCCCTTCAAGTGCCGTGGGTTTCTCCAAAGATGGATCCCGAGAGGGTGGCGGAGGCTATCGTGAGAGCCATTCGACGCCAGCGTGCTGAGGTAATCATTGGTCTCCCGAGCAGGTTGCTTGATCTGTTGGCCGTCCTCGCTCCCCGCTGGGCCGATTGGGTTGTGCGCGTTCTCGATCTTCAAGGACGCGAGACCGTTTTGGAAACGTCGGATAAGACGTAGCAGATGGGGATGCCATGCGACTCTGGTGGGCTGTCAGGGTAGCCAAGAGGGGGCATTGAGTATATGCTACGGTTGCATAACGTGCCGACACGAAACGAGAAGACTGGCCTTGAGCCAACGTTCTGTTTTGAAAAAAGATTGCGGGTTGGAAGGAGCATCGGGGATTATGAACGTTCCCACAGTGGGGAACCCACCCGTTCATGGGTGGTTAAGAAGGATATCCGTCGCTTTCGATCTGGGCGAGGAAACACCTCTGCTCTACAAGGTGGTCGAGGGTCTAAAGAGAGCATTCCAGCGGCTGGGACATAGAATTCATGCCGTGCCCCGGGATGACACGGATGTTCTCATCACCAGTGCGCCTTTTGAAAAGCCCCTATCGTGGCGACAGGCGCTCTTGTTCACGGCACGCAGGCGGCATAATCTAAAGAAACTGCCCGCCATTTATACCCTGGTGCAGGTGACCCGGGAGCGTTTTTGTTCTCTATGGTCTCATTTTGAGGAGGCTCTGGCAAAGGATCCTCCCGATCCCGATGATTTTCGCTTTTCCGGCCTTGCCCCCGAGGCCTATCACGTTCTTTTGGAGCAGGGCCGTCGTGCGGGGCCTATCCTGGCCCTGGAACGTCTTATACAGGCCCGCACCAAGAGTTTGCGCGTGATGCTGTTGATTGGGGATGAGGAGCCCGAGCATCTGTATCATTTCGATCTTGTCGGCGCCTATCCCCGCAGTGAGGGAGAGGATCTCGAGGCCTTTTATCACGACATTGCGATGCGTATCGTCACCGATGTCAGTACTGAGGAGGTGACGCGTCACCGATATGTGGAGCAACCGCCCATTTCTCGCGAGGTTTGGAAGAGTTTGTCCACCCCCGATGCCATGTGCGCTGCCAGCGAGGCGCTGAACGCGCGGAACTTTTTTAGTTCTATGATACGCATTGCGGATCTGGTGCACGTGCCCGCCATGGGCGATGCCGTGGCCGACCAGTACAGCGAGGGCTGCTTTTCTACCTGGGAGCCACGGCTCGACGCGCTGATCGCCACCATCACGGGCAGCGCCGGCCCGGTGAATAAAGGCAAGATCGGTCATGAGGACCTGGCGGTGATCGTGGGCGTGCGAGAGGATGGTATGGGGGCTTTGGTGAGGCGTGTGGAGGGTCAGGCCAATCATCCTCCTTCCTCCGAGGCGTTGGAGATGATGGTGATGGATAGCGTATTGCCTTCCATCGCCCTGGATCCCGACTGGCAGGTGGAGGGACGCGTGCCAGTGGTGCGCTCCAAATTGCACGGTCACCGTGGCATAGCCGCCTACGATCCAGAGCGGGTGGAATATGTGCCCTTGGCCCCATCTTACTATGCTTATCCGGTAACGTGTGGTTCGGACGCGCAGGCGCGAGGTATCAGGGATGCTTTTGCGCGCTCAGAGGCTTTACAGAACCCTGAGGATCGCCGACAAATAGTTTTCACTGTTCTGCCGGGGCATGGGGTGGTCATTGGCGAAAAATGGGTGCCGGGGACCCTTCCCTTTGAGACAATCTGGCAGTATATGGATCGAGGCTATCTGGTTGTGGATACGTGCGTTCCGCAGGGCGTTATGGAGTATAGGCCTGCCGAGGATGGCCGCCACATGCTATGCAGGGGGAACGGGATAGACTCTCCCTGTTAGTATAGGAAGCGACAGCGATCCTTTGGGATTTCGTAGCCGCCGCGATGCGGCGGCCTTTTTCCAAAGAATCGCTGTGATTGGGCGCAGAGGAACGCGTCTTCAATCCTGAATACGCGACAGGATCTCCGGGTCGAGGTCGCCGACGTCGCTCCAATTCTCATTCTCGTCTGCTTTGTCCTCTGACTCTTCCGTTTCTTCTGCTTCGATTCCTTCGGCCTCTTCTGCTGTCTCCTCTTCCTCTGGCTCCTCTTCTTGCGCACCTGTTTCAGCCGCTTCGGCCTCTTTCGCCGCCTCGGCTGATTCTGCTTCCTCTGCCTCAGCCGCCTCTTCCGGCTCCCCAATGTCGCGCATGCTGAGGCCAATCTGCTGTTTCTCGTGGTTGATGTCCAGCACCCGCACTGTCACTTCTGTGCCTTCTTCCAACGTTGACAGGGATGCCTCGCCGTAGGGCATCTCGCTGACGTGTACCAGACCCTCAAAGCCCTCGTGTATGCGCACAAAGGCGCCAAAGCCCACGATGCTCGTCACGGTACCCTGGATGATATCCCCTTCTTCTACTTCCTCGACTACACTGTCCCAGGGATCGGGCAGCAGTTGTTTGCGGCTCAGGGCGATGCGTTCTCGTTCCTTATCTACGCTCAGGACATAGACCTCCACCTCTTCGCCCAGGCTCAACTCTTCGGCCGGATCCGTCACATGGCGATGGGCCAGTTCCGAGATGTGTATCAGACCATCCACCCCGCCCAGATCCACAAAGGCGCCAAAGTCGACGAGGTTGCGCACCACGCCGGTTCGTACCTGTCCTTCTTCCAGTTCCTCCATCAGTTCCTGCCGCTGACGGCGCTGTGCGGCGCGTCTGGAAAGCACCAGGCGGCGACGGCGCTGGTTCACCTCGATCACGGCCAGGCGCATCCTGGTGCCTACCAGATCTGCCTTGCGTTCTCGCAGTTCCTCGCCACGCAACCCCGTGGGGATGGAGGTGAGATGAGAGTTGGGCACAAAGCCACGCAGGCGACCAAAGGAGACCAGCACGCCTCCCCGATTGTAATCCTGCACCTCGCACTCCATCACCTCGCCCGTCTCCAACATCTCCTCGGCCCGCAGCCAGTCCTCCTGCTGCAAGCCCTTGTTCAGGGATACGAGGATGCCGTCTTCCTCGCCCCACGTTTTCATGACGGCCACGGGGATGCGGTCGCCTACTTTGAGGGTGTCGATATAGTCGTCATCCACAAAACTCAGGTCTTTGGGAGGGATGATGCCGTCGCGCTTTGTTCCCATATCGACGACGATATCGTTCTCCCCGATGGCCAGGATGGTGGCCTCGTGCACCTCGTTGCGCCGCATCTGGGTATAGTCGTACTCCTCTTCCAGGAGATCGGCAAAGCTTTCTCCTCCCGGAAAGCGTCCCTCTGAGGGTTCTGCCGGAGGTACGGCCTCCTCGATAACGGGTTGCGAGGTCCCCTCTTCTGATGCTTCATCTTCTGCCTCTGGAGCCTGCGCTTCCTCCGGGGCCTCTTCCTCGGCTTGCGGCGATTCGGCAATCTCCTCCTCTTTCTCGCTCGCCTGTGCTGCTTCCTCTTGCTCTTTCATCACGTCTTCTTTATTCTTTTCTTGATTACTCGGTTCTTGCTGTATATTGTTCCCTTCCTGATCCATTGGACTCCTTCTGATAATCTGTTTTTGTGCTTTGTCCCGCGGGGTGTCCCCACGGTGCGTACATCCCTCGAGACAACGTGCTCCCTTCTCCTGCTCTTGTCCTCTCGTTAGTAACGGAAAACGGCGGCCGCCGAATCTTTTATCTGCACCTCCTTTGGCCCGTGGGTATAGACTCTGCCGCCATTGACAAAGGTATAGCCCGCAGCCTGATCCAAGAGTTCTACATCCCCCGCCTCTGGTGTCGGATGGCACGCCACATGGCCCGTTTCAGCCTCGAACGTCCCCCAGCGCTGGAGATCCAGAGGAACAAACAGGGTCTTGATCTCGCCATTATAGGCAGCGGGAAGGATCTCTGCCAGATCGTCGGAGACGACCCCGCTGCCGCGCCCGGCGAGACGTTCATATTCCGCCCAGGCACGCCGCTTTTCCCTGCGCCACTGAGGCTTTACCATTTCAAGCCCCCGGTGGTGGAGGGTCTTGTCCAGAGGCTGATCCCTCTCCCCTTCAATCTCTCCTCCCACAAGTTTGGGATAGTCGCTTATGCTCCTGTACAGGGAGCAATAATTCCCCTCGCCCGCCAGAATCAGGGGCACCCGGCCGGTCAGCAGGTCGTTCAGTCCCCCGTCCAGCCTTCTCAAGTGCGCCTGGATATCCTCCTCTTCCGCGTCCAGGTCGGGAGCAGCGAATCTGGCCGGCCACTGGCTGCTTTCCCTTCCTGCCTCCGCCGTGGGAATCCGCACCGTGGGGGATTCCCGTCTCCATATCCCAGAGAGGTTTTCGGGCACTCTTGTTATCTCGACGCGATCCAGCCCCTCTACTGTACCCTGCCATAGTTCGATCATCTCTTGCCTTAATGTCAGGACGTAGAAACGTCCATCAGCGCTGATGAGCGGCAGCAGGGGTCTGATGTGGAACTGATTGCTGAGGGCCGCCTGCTGTTCAAAGGGGTAGGGGAGCCGAAGGATACAAAGCGTGTCCGGAGCGAAAAAGATGGCCAATCCTCTGCTCTGATGTCCCCAGAATGCCGTGAAAGACACCAGATCTTGGACAGGCTGCAACAGTTCCTCCACGTAGGCTGGAGAAAGCCCCAATGCCGTCAGGCGTTCCTCTATATCCCGCAACATGCTATTCAGTCGCGTCGCCGCCCTCTCGGGTCTTTCGCGATCGATGGATATAAAGAGCGATATAGACGGGTTCGGGTGATAGGTGATCAGAGTGGCCAGATGAGATGCTGATAAAAGATTCATAAGTATACTGTCCGTATTATAGCACATAAACCGTATAGAAGTCCAGTTTGTCTTTTTCCCCTTGTTGGTGAGCCCGTAACGGATGGGAGTATCATTTGACATAGGAGCCCTTTGTCCATAGAGTCAGTAATCAATCGTAGGCGATGGTGTAGGATCAGGAGTGGTGATGGATTTTCAGCAGGTGATCATGCGACTGGACGAATTCTGGGCGAATCAGGGCTGCCTTCTCTGGCAGCCACACAATGTGCAGGTGGGGGCGGGTACCATGAACCCGGCCACCGTGCTTCGCGTCCTGGGCCCGGAGCCCTGGAACGTGGCGTACGTGGAACCTACGGTCCGCCCGGCCGACGGTCGCTATGGCGAGAATCCCAACCGCTGGCAAAAGTACTATCAGTATCAGGTCATCCTCAAGCCGGACCCTGGCAACCCGCAGGAGATCTATTTGCAAAGCCTGCGCGCGCTGGGCATCGATCCCCGCGTCCACGATGTGCGCTTTGTGGAGGATAACTGGGAGTCTCCCGCCCTCGGCGCCTGGGGCCTGGGCTGGGAGGTGTGGCTCGACGGGCAGGAGATCACCCAGTACACCTACTTTCAACAGGCGGGGGGGCGGGATCTGGATCCCGTCTCCGTAGAGATCACCTATGGCCTGGAGCGCATCGTCATGGTGTTGCAGGGAGTGCGCGGTTTCCCCGATATTCGCTGGGAGGATGACATCACCTATGGGGATCTGCTGCTGCGCGGCGAGATAGAGTACTGCACCTATAATTTTGAGGTGGCCGACGTGGACAGCCTGCGCCGGATGTATGATCTGTGCGAGACGGAGGCCAAGAATGCCCTGGCCCGCGACCTGGTCATGCCGGCCCACGATTACGTGCTCAAATGCTCCCACCTTTTCAACGTCCTCGATGCTCGCGGGGCCATCGGCGTGACCGAGCGGGCGCGCTACTTTGTGCGCATGCGCGATCTGGCCTGCCAGGTGGCCGACCTCTTTGCCCGACAGCGCGAGGAGGCGGGATATCCGTTGGGGAGCGGCGGGACGCAGGAGGAGGGGGAGCCTTTGCCCGCGTCTCAGCAGCCCGTGGGCGGGGGACCCCGCCAGTTCCTGCTGGAGGTCGGTAGCGAGGAACTTCCCGCCCCCGACCTCGACATGGCCATGACCCAACTGGAGGAGGCCCTCGCCGACGCCCTGACCGCAGCGCGCCTGGGCTATGACGAACTGGAGGTCATGGGCACCCCCCGCCGTGTGGTGGCCCGGGTGCGGGGTCTGCAGGGGCGCCAGGAGGACGAGGAGCGAGAGATCAAGGGGCCCCCCGCGGACGTGGCCTTTGACGAGGAGGGAGAGCCCACCCGGGCGGCGCAGGGATTCGCCCGCAGCCAGGGGGTGGAGGTGGCCGATCTGCAGGGGCGAGAGTTCGACGGCAAAGACTATGTGGTGGCGGTGGTTCGTGAGGAGGGCCGCGACGCCAGCGTCGTCCTCTCAGAGATCCTGCCCGACGTGGTCTCGTCGCTGCACTTTGCCCAGAGCATGCGCTGGAACGCCAGCGGTGTGGAGTATTCGCGCCCCATTCGCTGGTTTGTGGCCCTGCTGGATGATGTGGTGGTGCCCTTTACCCATGCCGGGGTGCACAGTGGACGCGCGTCTCGCGGTATCCGCTCTCGTAATGCGCCGCAGGTTTCTATCCCCTCTGCTTCCGCCTACGAATGCGTCATGGAAGAGGCGGGCATCATGCTTGACGTGGCGGCGCGCGAGGAGACTGTCCTGGAACGGGGACGGAGCCTGGCCGCGAGTGTGGGGGGCAGGCTGGGAGAGGTGCCCGATCTGGTGCACGAGGTGGCCAATCTGGTCGAGTACCCCCTGCCCATCCTTGGCGATTTCGATCGTCAGTACCTGCGCCTGCCCGATATCGTGCTCCTGGCCGTCATGCGCGAGCATCAGCGCTATCTCCCCGTGACCGGGGAGGAGGGGAATCTCCTGCCCTATTTCATCGCCGTGGCCAATGGCGGGAATCTGGATGTGGAGGCCGTGCGCCACGGCAACGAGGAGGTGCTTCGCGCTCGCTATGACGATGCCGTCTATTTTTACGATGCCGATACCGAGACCCCCCTGGAAGAGTTCACCCCCCTGCTGGAGACACTGACCTTCCAGGAGGACCTGGGCTCCGTGCTGGATAAGGTGCGGCGCCTGGAGGGCCTGGTGCCGGAACTGGCGCGGATGCTGGACTGTTCCGAGCGCGAGATCGCCGTCGCCAGTCGGGCCGCCTCCCTGTGCAAGAGCGACCTGGCGACCCAGTTGGTCATCGAGTTCACCTCGCTGCAGGGCCAGATGGGGCATCACTATGCCCAACTCTCCGGCGAGGACGAGGCGGTGGCCCTGGCCATCGAGGAGCACTATTTGCCCCGCTTTATGGGCGACCGCCTGCCCAGGGGGCGGGCCGCCCTGGCCATCGGGCTGGCCGACCGGTTGGACACCCTCGTCGGGCTGTTCGCCGTGGGCATTCGCCCCTCGGGCGCGGCCGATCCATGGGGACTGCGGCGAACGGCCCTGGGGCTGCTGGAACTGTTGGTGGAGAAGGGGATATCGCTATCTTTGCCCCAGGCCCTCCTCCTCGCTGCTGAGGGCCTGCCCGTCAGTGTGGATGATCAACTGCTAAAAAAAGTCAAAGAGTACATCCTGCGCCGCTATCGGGGCTATCTTATGGATGAAGGGTTTCGTTATGACATGATCGATGCCATCCTCAACGCGCGGGGGCACGATCCCTATCTGGCCTACCACAGTCTGCAAGAATTCGCCCCCTGGGCGGCGCGGGAGGATTGGCAGGAACTCTTGGATAGTTATTCGCGCTGCGTGCGCATCACCCGCGATCTTGAGGAGACATTGCCTGTGGATCCCGACCGCCTGGTAGAGGCCCCCTCGCGAGATCTCTACCGCGCCTATGAGGCGGCGGCGGCGCGGCTGGAAGAGGATGAGAGCGTGGAGGCCTTTTTCTCCGTGCTGGAGGATCTGCAGCCCTTTATTCGCGGGTTCTTTGACGAGGTGCTGGTGATGACGGATGATGCAGAGTTGCGCGAGAATCGCCTGGGACTTTTGCAGGCCATCGGTGCCCTGGCCTACGGCATCGTCGACCTGACGGTCATGGAGGGATTCTAGAAGGGGATGGGAGATAACTTTTGCTGGATTTGCCATGTGCGTAACCCATCATGGGAACGAGGGTTATAGTTTTGTGGAAAGGTGGGGTATCTACGTTTTATGCTTACAATTCGCTTGACGCTGTATTGAGGAGGTTCGATGTCTTCCATCGCCATCGTTTCTGATAGCACCGCCGGCCTGTCGGATGAGTATGTGGAGCGGCACAATATCTCCGTCATCCCTCTTTACATAAATATGAATGGGGAGACGTGTCGTGAGGGGATAGATATAGGGCCCGAGGAATTCTACCGGCGTTTGCCACACTGTAACCCCCTGCCCAAGACGTCACAGCCATCCGTTGGGGATTTTCAAGAGGTCTATTCGCGGCTGGAGACAGAGGGCGCCGAGGGCATTCTCTCCATCCATCTCTCCTCCAAGATCAGCGGCACCATCAATTCGGCGACATTGGCCGCCAAGGAGGTGAACGTCCCCGTCGAGATCGTGGATACCCGATGCGCCGCAGCGGCCCATCTGCTGGCCGTAGAGGTGGGGGCCGAGGCGGTAGAGTCCGGCGCGGACCTCGCCGAGGCCGCCGAGGCCGCCAGGGATGTGCTGGAGGCGCAAAAGACCCTCTTTGTCGTCGATACCCTGGAATACCTCTACAAGGGAGGACGCATCGGGGGCGCGGCGGCCCTGATGGGCTCTCTGTTGCAGTTCAAGCCGCTGCTCTACTTTCGCGAGGGCGAGATCGATGCCCTGGAGCGGGTGCGCACCTCTTCCCGCGCCTACAAGCGCATGGCAGAGGTGATGGTGGAGTGGATGGGTACGGAGGAGCCGCTAGAGATGATCGTCATGGAGGCCGGTTGCCCAGAGAGGTTGTCAGATCTGGCCGCTCCCCTCAAAAATTCCTTGCCCATCGCCCGCATGCGCGAGACCTCCGTGCCCGCTGTTCTGGGTGCCCATGCCGGCGACGGCACGTTGGGCGTGTGTTGCTGTCCCATCTCTGTGTGTGGCGAGGATAGGGACAGCGCCCTCTAGTCCTGTTCAATGGTCATGTGCACGTCGGCTGGCAGGGCCATGCCGCTTGCCACTTCCAGGGCCTTGAGGACGGCCGAGGGGACGGGGCAGGCGGCGTGTAGCCTGCACGCCGCCGCCGCGCGATAGGTTTGCGTTTCCGTCATCGGTTGCGAGATCTCCTCCAGAGCCGGGATCTCGGTGAGACGTTCTGCGAATTCCTGAATTCGGGAGCAGTCGCTCGTTATCTCCAGCGCCACCTGTAAGGAGGCGTCCGCAGAACTCTCGATGCGCGTCGTAAAGCCACAAATCCCCGATGTCACCTCAACGATTGTCATCCCCATCACCTTTCCCCGTTTCTATCACCTGCTCATCATATGGGATGCTTGTTCTCTGTCAACTTGGCCCTGCTGTTTGAAGTCGAGATCGATTTTGCGTTAGAATGTCCTCTGCATGAGATATATCTGTATTTGTCATGGAGGTGTGAGCATGGAGCGACCATTTGGTTTGTATGGCGGCCTGGGGAGTCTTCCCCTTCTCTCGGATGCCAGGACGCGCTCGATCTCGGCTGAGAATCCGGACGGCGTGCCGGGGGGCGGCGCGCGCGCCGTGCCCGAGCCCGATAGCCCGGCGTCGCGCCTGGGACAGGGCTGGAAGGTGCGTCCCTGTATCACGCTGGAGCCCGAGAGCACGACCACCCTGGCCGATATCGAGGGGCCGGGCGTCGTGCAGCACATCTGGATCACCGTGCGCACAGAGGCCTACCGATCCTGTGTGCTGCGCATGTACTGGGACGGCGAGGAGACGCCCTCGGTGGAGGTGCCCCTGGGCGACTTTTTCGCCAACCCCCTTGGTCTCCGCTACAACGTCACCTCCTTGCCCATGACCGTCAATCCCAGCGGCGGGTTTAATAGTTATTGGCCCCTTCCCTTTCGCGAGCACGCGCGCATCACCATCGAGAACGAGTACTGGGAGCCCATCGAGGGGTTCTTTTACCAGATCACCTACGCTCTGGATGAGGAGATCGCGGAGGACGCCGGCTATTTCCACGCCCAATGGCGCAGATCCTCCACCACCCGCCAGTGCCCCGAACATACCATCCTGGACGGCGTGCGAGGCCAGGGACACTATGTGGGGACTGTGGTGGGCTGGAACCAGTTCTCCAATGGCTGGTGGGGGGAAGGCGAAATAAAGTTCTACATGGACGGCGATGACGCGTTCCCCACCATCTGTGGCACGGGCACCGAAGACTATTTTGGCGGCGCCTGGGGGTTCGGCGGGGAGACCTTTTCCACCGCTTTTCTGGGCTATCCCCTCTACCGCAGGGAGCCCGGCGAGGTGCCCAAGCACGGCCTGTACCGCTGGCACGTCATGGATCCCATCCGCTTTCAGTCACAATTGCGCGTGACCCTGCAGGCCCTGGGATGGTATCTGGATCGCAAATTCGAGCCCCTGACGGACGACATCTCCTCGGTGGCCTACTGGTACCAGCGTGAGCCCCACGCTCCCTTTCCCCATCTGCCCGACCTGGCCGGGCGGTCGCCCCGCTAGCGTGGAGGGGTGCTCGGGATAACGAAAAAAACGGGCCCTCATGTGAGGGCCCGCTGCGGTTCGCCTTCTCGAGGCGTCAATCCTTGCTTTTCACCAATTCGGCCAGGTCGTCGAGGTGCTCGGTCATGTCGAAACTGGCCCATTTTCCATTGCCGTCGCCCACGTTAAAGACGGCGAAACCGTACACGTGGGGGTCGCATCGCAACTGATCGTCGTACCAGCTCAGTTGTCGTAGATAGGTCTCTGGCGTCTGCTCAAAGAGGGGCTCGTCCAGCTCGGCCACCGTGCTGTCAAAGTCGCGCCATCCGTTCAGTTCTATCCCCTGGGGCGGCAGGACGCCGCCGTCGACGCCGGCCTCGGTGACGACCAGGGGGATATCCAGCCCCTCTGGCCAGAGATAGTTGGTGTACCAGTAGCGATAGCGCAGGGCGAGGACGCCGTGCTTGGGCAGGGGGTCGAATCCTGATAATCCCGTTCCCACGCCGTTCTGCAGGGTGGGTGCCGAGTATTCGTGTACCGCCAGCACACCGTCGTGCTTCTCCACCGTGGACAGGGCGGGCAAGAATGCCTCGAATTCCTCTGGTTCGGGAGTGCCCGTGGCAAAGTTCCCCACGGCAACACGCAATCCCAGTTCGGCCATGGCTACCGTCCGCTCGGCCTCAAAGGCGGCGTACCAGGCGACATCCTCCACGCTCTCGAACACCGGCTCGTTCCATCCCAGCCAATAGTCGACACCGGAATTAGAATCCATCAGATAGCGCTCTGTGTGCTCTTCTACGAATTGCTGCGCCGCTTCTTCTGGATCGCCCTCGAATTCCTGCTCTCCCTCCTTAAAGCGACCTATGGTAATGGTTTCAGGAGAAACCTTTTTCACCTCAGAAAGCCAGCCCACGTCGCCCACGGCCACGATGACGGCCGGATGGACCTCCCGCACGAAATCCATGATCTCGGGAGAACTGTTGCGAGTCACGTGGAGGCCCAGTTTGCTCGCCCCCGTGGGCTGGTCGAGGGGAGGCGGAGGACCGCGGCGGGTGTCACTCGTCTGGATCGCGGATTCCTCATCGGGCGGATCGGCGAGATAATCCTCCAACTCCTCGCTCAATGAGATGTCCCATATGGTCACCGTCCCCGGCTCGCTGCAATCCATGAGGACGACACCCACTCCCTCCGCCAGGCCGATCTCGATCTGGTGACAGCCGTTCTCCAGGGGACCGTCGGGAAAGGAAAAGACAAAAGAGGCGGAATCCCCCGGCCTGAGGGGTTCGGGCATCCATTCCTGGTGCATTTCCTCCTGTTCTACGTCCTCTGGAAGGTAGCGATCGAGCACCTGGACGGAATCCATGAACCAGGGAGAAAGGTTGGTCAGGGTGAGGATATAATCGTACGAGGCGCCCGACCACGAGGTGGCCTGGACCACGAGGGTGGCCGACCCCTTTGGCTCCGGGATCTCCTCGCTGACGATGACCCTGGAATCCAACAGTTGTGCGTCCTCCGGCGCTTCTGCGCCAGCGGCCAGGGGCAGACTCGCGATCATGGCGAGGATCGCCAACAAGGCCCCGCATGCTCGTCTTACCGAGTTCATCTGGGCGTCCTCCTACAAATTTCCGTCCCCTGCCCCATGGTTTGCACTCACCCTTTTTAAGACGCAAGGTCAAGCGAAAAGGTAGGCGTAACCAAAACTTTCAGCGCTTTCATTATACGACATTCTTTGGCGGCGTGCAACCGTCTATGGCCAAATTCCGTAAAATGTGCATAAGAATGGGCTGAAGGATAGAGCGCTCGGGCGCCCCGCCTACTCACGGCGGGGCGAGTCGCTCATTCGCCGGCGGCGTCCAGCACGCGGTAGGTGATGCGCTTCGCGTGCCGCGTGGTACGCTGGCGAGCGTGGGCGATCATCTCGCGGGCGAAATCAAAGGCCACCACCTCGGCCCCCAGGGCCGCCAGCCGCCGCGAGGTGAGGCCGTTGCCACAGGCCACGTCCAGAACCCGCTCCCCGGGCTGCACGCGCCCAGCAGGCGCTCCGTGGCAGGCCAGCTCAGCACCTCCACGAAATCGTTGCCCTCGCCCATGCGCCCGTCCCAATAGGCGGCGTTGCGGTTCCAGGCCTGGCGGGTCTCGTCGTGGGCCCGCTGGCGTTTATCGTCGGTCATGGTTTGCTCCTTGCTAATCCATAATCTCTACGTGCCTCACTACAAACCTATCGCCCCCCAGATCACGTGCCACACCGCGTTGGTCCAAAAATGGACGCCCGCGGCGGCCAGGAACCCCGCCCGCCGCCACTGGTAGGCCGCAAAGAGGGAGACGACGCCGTTGAGCAGCAGGATCTCTATCAGGAGGGCGATGGGTACCTGGCCCACGCGCTCAAGCCCGTAGAGCACCATCACCGAGGGCAGATGCCCCAGCGCAAAGGCCACGCCGGAGACGACGCTTACGACCCAGAAGATGCCCTCCTGCCAGCGACCGCCCAGCAGCACGGAGGAGATGAGCCACATCCAAAAGGAGACAAAGAAGAGACGGAAGACGATCTCCTCGCCGATGGCCGCCGTGGCCGAGGCCACCAGTGAGGTGGGAAAGGGCGGATGGGGTAAGGGACCCAGGGGATGTAGGCGACTGAATACCGCGTCGGTGATTATAAGGAGGACCCCCAGCCCGCCGCCCGCCAGGGCGGGTGTCAGAAAGCGTTCCCTGTTGGACACGGCCTTATCCCACAGGGCGGGAAAGCCGACTTTGTGCGAGAGCACCAGGCCCAGTAGCCCCAATCCCCCATACATCACGAGCATGATCAGGGCGTTCGCCGCTGCCAGCACGCCCCTGGATGCAGGCAGTTCCTGATCGGGCATCATGGGGGCAAAGGATCCCTGGGGCAGATAGACGTTGAGGGCCGCCAGGCCGGCCAGCAGAACCACCAGCAGGGCATAAAGTTTTAGCGAGCGCCTGTCCGTTTTCATGCGTGTGATCTCCATAGGAAGGAGCGACTTCCATACAATAGAGACCCTGCGGGCCTCTTGGAACAAAGGTTCCATATCTACATTCAGTCTATATTTCTCTTGAGGCCAGTGAATAAGACCAGAAACAGCCCCTTAGGGTCTTCAGGGTCTTAACAGCGTATCTGGAATATAAGGAAAGACCTATCGATGGTCAAGGCCAACCGGCCCCTCGCCCCGCCCAGCGCCTTGCACAGGTGGCCCACACGGCCTATGATATGCCCATCTAAAAAGATGACAGCGAGTGACCTACTGGGAAGGAGCCATCATGTTCGATACCCTCATCATCAATGGCTGGCTGGCCGACGGCACGGGGAACCCCACCTATCCCGCCGACGTCGCCATCCAGGGCGACCGTATCGTGGAAGTGGCGCGGCTGGCCGGCGCCGAGGCGGCACGTGTCATCGACGCTGAGAACAAGATCGTCTGTCCCGGCTTTATCGATTCCCACAGCCACAGCGACCGCACGATCCAGAGCAACCCCACGGCCCAGAGCACCGTGCGCCAGGGCATCACCACCGAGATCGTGGGCAACTGCGGCTCCAGCCCCGCACCCCTGTCCGACCGCTCCCGCGAGGAGATGAGGCGCTCCCTGCACGGCCTCGGCTACCAGGGGCCTGTGGCTTGGGCCACCTTTGGCGAGTATCTCGATTTCATCGACGGGATGGGCACCTCCATCAACTTTGCCTGGCTGGTGGGGCACAACGCCCTGCGCAACGCCGTGGGCGCGGTGGGAACCCAAGTCTCTGAGGAGCAGATGCGGCGTATGGAGGCCATGGTGCACGAGGCCATGCAGGCCGGGGCCATCGGCCTCTCCACCGGCCTCGAGTTCGCCCCCGGACGCCTGGCCAGCACCGAGGAGGTGGTGCGCCTGGCCCAGGTGGCCGGCGAATACGGCGGCTGCTATGTGAGCCACATCCGTAACCGGGACAGGGAGATCCAGGCGGCCATCGAGGAATTCGTAGAGATCGTGCGGCGCAGCGACACCATAGGTCAGGTCTCCCACCTGAACGTGCGCCACAACACCGGCGCCCCCGAGGGCGCCTGGCAGCGCGCCGTGGATACCCTGGCGGCGGCCCGCGACGAGGGACTGGACATCGGCATGGACTGCACCCCCTTTGTCGATGGCGGGGGAAACCCCACCGCCATCCTGCCCCCGTGGGTGGTGGAGGAGGGACCCGAGCGCGCGGCGGACCTGCTGGAGGACCCCCAGGTGCGGGACCGGGTCAAGGGCGAATGCGACCGCTACTGGGCCTTTATCCCCCGTGGCGACTGGGACCGCCTGCGCGTCCTGCGCAGCGAAAAGTTCCCTGAACTGCGGCACAAGAACTTTTTCCAGATCGCCGAGATGTGGGACCAGGAACCCTGGGACTGCCTCTTCGACCTCTTTGTGCTTCAGTTCAGGGGCCAGGATCAGGTCAGTTACGTGGGGCGCCTCTTTACCGAGGAACATGTGGCCGATCAGATCCGCCATCCCCTCTTTAACCTGGCCGTGGACGCCCAGGGCAGCGCCACCGAGGGCGTGCTGGCGGAAAAGCTCGTCCATCCCCTGAGTTACGCCGGCATGGTGCACTATCTCACCTACTGGGTGCGGGAAAAGCACGTCCTGTGCCTGGAGGAGGCCATCCGCAAGATGACGAGCATGCCCGCCACCCACCACCGCCTGCGGGATCGGGGCCTGCTGCGCCCCGGCGCCTATGCCGACGTGGTGATCTTTGACTATCAGGCGCTGGACGACGTCTCCACCCTGAAAGAGCCCGTGGCCTATGCCGAGGGGGTGGAGTACGTCCTGGTGAACGGCGACCTCGTTATCGACGACGGCGACCACACCGGCGCCCGCCCGGGCCGCAACCTTCGGGCCTGAGTGCTGGATGAGACGCAGCAGATGCTGTGTCTGTGCAAGGCCACTTTTGGTGGCCCGTAGGGCGGATTGTCAATCCGCCTTTCCTCGCCCTCAGGGCGAGGAAAATGATTTGGAGGCTGCGCCTCCAGGGCGGAAC
>JBKHJO010000109.1:0-4685 GCA_046538105.1 Anaerolineales bacterium
CCCAGATTTGGAGGCTGTGCTCCAAGACGAAGCAGACGCTTCGTCTCCACGAGGGGCAGCCATATGTACCTGTATCGGTCTCAAAAAAATAAAAAGTATTAACTTTCGTTTCGGTTCCATCTTGTGTTGGTGCAGTGAATTGCATTCACCGTATACCGAATATGGGCCTTGTCGGGCTCTCTTGCCCATATATAGCATCAGGCGAGGCTTAGAAAAGTCACCAACACACTTTGCAACCGAGTCAAAGAATAGTCAAAAGGACCGTCAAAAGGTAGCATGAAAAGAGGGGACCATACGGTCCCCTCTTTTATCATCGTACTCCCTACCCCCAGCACAACGTCGGCGGGTATGCCCGGCCTGAGGCAGCGGTGGGGGTAGGGCTTGTTTTGATGGCGCCGTTCACGCTTCCAGCATGCCCTGGACGATGACGTCCACCGCCTCCTCCTCGTCCAGCCCGCGGGTCATCAGGGTCTCCAGTTCCTTTTTGTTCACGGTGCCGATGGCCGCCTCGTGGGTGACCTGGGCGCGATGGTCGCTGACGCGCACCACGGGTACGGCTTCGGCCTCGGCGTCATCGCGCACGATCTCCACACAGTCCACATGTCCACGGGTAAAGGGAGCGTTCCCCTCGGTGGTGCCAAAGACGTTGCCGTGGGCATGGTCCCGCAGCGCGAGGCGAGACTTGGCCACGCCACGGGCGCCCTGGCCGTTCAGGCGGATGGTCTCCTTGATGGTGATCTCGTCGTCGTCGTATCCCATGGCCCGGGCGTTGAGTTCCGCCACCGCGTTGGCATCCACGTCCACCTCATAGTCGAACTCGAGCCTGCCCGCCCTTCCCTGACGCTGATTAAAGGTCGAGACGTATCTCGCCCCTTCATCCACGGTCACCTGCGCCACGGGGACCACATGCACACCGCCGGTCTCGCCGTGGTAGTGCGTCTCCTCGTAACGCATGGTCGCCCCGGCTCCCACATGAATAGTGCCCTCCATAAGGTGCTCCACGTCCACCGCGTTGGGGAAAGTGCAGTGGGCAGTGAACTGGACGCTGGCGCCCTCGCCGATGCGGAAATCGACCAGGATACGCTGCACCCCCTCTTCAGGTACCACGCCAAAGCAGAGATGCACGGGATTCTCGATCTGCACCTGCGGCTCGACCACCACCGTCACCTGGACCCCGTCGGGCAGCGGTTGCGGGTCCACATCCAGCCCGGGCACGGCGTTGAGTCCCAGCACCTGATCGCCGCTGATCACCAGACTGGCCACCTGGGACGATTTGAGGAAGGCGGGATCGCCGCCGGACCGCTCATATGCCTCCAGAATGGCTTCAAAGTCGCTCATAATCCCCCTCCATCTCTACCTGTTCGGCCCTGTCACACTCCCGACAGCAGCGATCGTACCGCTCAATCACCTGTTCCGGCTTGCCCGTGCGCACAATCTCGCCCTCGCAGATGAGAGAGGCCGCGTCGGCGATCTGCACAATCTGGTCGCGGTGGGTAATCACCAATACCGTGGTGCCCTCCCGGGCCATACGTTCGATCAGCGCGGCGATATCGTCGAGGGTCATGCTGTCGATTCCCGAATCTGGCTCGTCCAGGATAGCCAGTTGGGGCCGCATGGCATAGACGGAGGCCAGTTCGATCCGCTTGCGCTCGCCCCCGGAGAGGGCGGCGTCGACGTAGCGCGGCAGATAGGTATCCGGCGGCAGGGCCACGGCCTCCAGCGCCTCGCGCATCCGATTTTCATCGGGCTCGCCCATTCCCAGGCTTATATAGCGAGCCACAGTCAGCCCCTCAAAACGTGCCGGTTCCTGCCAGCCCAGTGTAATACCCCGCTGTGCCCGTTCAGCGATGTTCAAGGAATTGATCAACTCTCCGTCGAACCAGATCTTGCCCTCGCTGGGAACGTATCCCCCACTGCCCATCAATGTGTAGGCCAGGGTCGACTTTCCAGAGCCATTCAGTCCCAACACCACATGCACGGTGCCCCGATCAATGACCAGATTCACATTGTGCAGGATCTCATAGTTCTCGCGCTCCACATGGAGATCGAATACCTGTAGCAAATGACCGTCTTCCCTATCCATCACCTATCACCCTTTGATGTTAGTTTACGAAGGGATCATGAGAAAACCCGAATCCATGTCGACAAGTATCATGATATGCGTACAAGGCCCTCACGACTATTATGGATTCTATCACAGAACGCCTTTTTGGGTAAATGGATAGCTCTACTCCAGCACGGCGTCGGGGGGCAAGCCGGGCTTGAGCAGGCGGTCGGGATTGGGCAATCGCACCTCCACCACGTAAAAGGTGTTCAACCGCTCCTCGGTCGTGGTCACATTGCGGGGCGTGAATCCGGCGCTGTCGGCGACGGTGTGCGCGCGTGTCCGCGCGCGGTCGGAACGGCTTTCCGACCTACGCTTCACCCGTTAGCGAGAGCCCCCAAAAGACTAGTCGCGGGCTTTTGCTATGTCGTTACAGAGCGCACAGTCCGATCAGAATCGAACCCTTCTTCCGTGAGGCCTTGGTCTTTTTCACCTGAACGCCTCCATCTGCTGTCATTACTTATTGGCCGTCACCGAGGAGATAAACACGTCCTCCAGGGTAGGGGCGATCCACTCGATGTGATTGACACGCAGGCCCTCGTCTTCCAACAGCCGCCACACGTCAGGTCTGTACTGCTCGGCGTCGGGCACCACGGCATGGATCTGCACGCCATAGAGGGCCACCTCGTCAAAGAAGATGTGTCCCTGGGCCTTGGCCCAGTGGAGGATGCGCATGGCCCTATCGCTGTCATCACAATCGATCTCCAGCACATCCCCCCGCATCTCAGTCCGCTTGAGTTGGTCGGGGGTGTCCAGGGCTATCAGGCGCCCCTCGCTGAGAAAGCCCACTCGCTGGCACAGTTCGGCCTCGTCCATATGGTGGGGGTTACCAGGACCGTCATCCGCTCATCGGCCATGAGGTATATCAGTTCCCAGCACTCGCGGCGGCTGATGGGATCGACGCCCAGGATGGGCTCGTCCAGCATGAGCACCCGGGGCTCGTGAATCAGGCTGCAGGCCAGGGCCAGTTTCTTTTTCATCCCCGGGACAGCCGGCCAGCCAACCTGTTGGTAAACTCGCGCAGGCCGGCGAATTCAAAAAGTTCCGGGATGCAGCGGCGCTTGGCGGCACGGCTTATGCCCTGCACGTCGGCAAAGAAACGCATATTCTCCATCACGGTCATATTAATCCAGTTCCTGTTTGAACACGTTGGAAACGACGAAAAAGATAATGAAGATATAGGCGAGGAGGGCGTACACCTGATCCCACAGGAACTCGATACCGACGCCCTTGGTCATGATGCTCCGGGCGATGGCAATGAAATAGGCCAACGGGAACAGGTTGCCCACAAAGCGCAGTACAGGAGGCATGGCGTAGCATGGGAAGAGAAAGCCTCCGAGCACGGCGCCGATCATGTGCTCGCTTCCATCTCTCTGATATCTCGCCCATGGCCTTCCTCTCGGGGTAGAATGAACAAACACTCACAAAATGAATGAGTGATCATTCATTTTGTGAGCAGAGTATATGCGGAAACAAGATGGTGTCATTCTGGATACAGGGTTAGCGCACGGGGCAACCGCCTGGCGGGGGTTCGGAGGGCCAAGTCTGGCGATGGTCCAGGGGAGAATGATCAGGACCATCGATCCGAGGATAGTCCTGACGATGGGAATTGCGAGATAGGCGGTTTTTCTACATTCCCCTCCACAACTGATTCATGGTTCTCCCCATGAATCGCACCACCTTGCGCCTATAAGAAAAGTCGTTGAAGCAACCTATGAAATAGGCATCGAGTTCAGGATGATAAAACATAAAGGCGCCCGTCGCTCCGACAACGCCCCATGAGGTGAACTTTTTGGGCATCAAGAGGGGAACTGGGGTCAATTGCCAGGTCCCATACCCATACCGAATGCCCAGGCCAAATCTGGCCCGATCTGCGGTCATCTCTTGCAAGGTATCTTTTGATACCAAGCGATGGGTTACAAGGGCTCTCATGAACTTGAGCGAGTCCTCGGTGGGGGCCACCACTCCCCCGCCCGTATAGTCAAGGGCACCATAGCCTTCCAGGTCGTTCAATCTGGTCCCCTGAAAGTAAAAGTCGGCCATGGGGAGGGGGCAAGGTTCCATGGGCTCCGAATAGTGGATCATCCACGAATGCCTCATCCCCAGGGGCTGAAAGATATACTGGGCCAATGCCTCATGGAAGGGAAGGCCCGTGACGTTCTCAATGATCAGTCCCAGGAGATGGTAATTGGTATCTGTATATTGGAAACCGGCGCCCGGAGGAAAATGGGGGTCGCGGTTCTCTTTTACCCACATTATGGCCTCTCTGGGCGTTATACTGAATTCCGGATCCTCCAAAAGTTTATCCAACAGGGGAAAAAAGTCGTCCGCCAGACCCGACGTTTGATCCAGGAGATGCTCGATTCTTATCTCCTCCGTATAGTCGGTCCCCTTGTGGACATGTAGCCCCTTTAATAACGCCTGGTCCAGATGCTCGGCGATGCGGTCATGGAAAGACAGCCCGCCCTGCTCGTACAGGATGCTGATAATGGTGGAGGTGAACAATTTGCCGACGCTGGCCATATAGATGGGCTGGCGAGGCTCGGCGGGCGTATCCCCCGTTGTGCCCTCGGCGAGGTTG
>JBKHJO010000110.1:0-4675 GCA_046538105.1 Anaerolineales bacterium
GCTTGAAAACCGTCGGCGAGGATCAGCCCCAGGATCACGTCCTCCTCAACACCCCTTTACACGCCGTAGACGAGCCGAACAGATAGGCAATCCTCCATACCATGGGAAGCCATCCTCAGGGAAAGTGTCCGAGGCCTGCATCAGACCAAAGCGTGTGGTCCGGATATGCCATATAATCGTCCGCAACGTCCTCACGGCGGCAGATAGGATGGCATCTCCGCTGTCGTGGATGACTCCGATATACCTCAATGTTTGATGATGAGGGGTAACACCAGACGATGTGAGGCGGCAAAGGGCGTACTCGTCTTCATCGCTGTAAGAGTCGGCGTGTCGGTTGCCATCGGTGCAACGGTGTTGGTTGGTGTGGGGAGAGCAGTGGTGGATGTGGGAGTGTAAGTCGGCGTCGGCGTGGATGTCCTGCATGGATGGGTTTCTCCTTTCAAGGGGAAGGGTAAGGCATTCTTTCACCCGCCTACCGATTATGGCATGTCTGCCGACCGCGGGCCAGGATTATCCAGCACCAGCTCTTCAGGCCAATGCTGGCATTGTCTCTTGCTCGCCGCACTCCTCTATGCTATCTTATTTACCAGTATAGACGCCAACGAGGGATGAGCCGTGAATGACCGCGAACGCTTTCTGGCCACCATGTACTACGAACCCCGCGACCGAGGACCCTGGGGCGAGATGGGCTTTTGGCCCGAGACCCTGGAGGTCTGGCAGGAGCAGGGCATGCCCCCCGACGTGCACCTGAACACCTATTTCGGCTTTGACCGGCTGCGAGAACAGGTGGACGTCTCGCTGGGGTTCATGCCGGACTTTCAGGAGCGGATGCTGGAGGAGACGGCGACCTACCGTATCGTGCGTCGCACGACCGGCGTGGTGGCCAAAGAGTTCAAGGGGCAGCACTCCTTCCGCATGCCCCAGTGGCTGGAATTCCCCATGAAGACGCGCCAGGACTGGGAGGAAGAGATCAAGCCCCGCCTGGATCCGGCGTCGCCGGCCCGCTATCCCGAATACTGGGAAGAGAAGGTGCGCATGTGGTCCCAGCGCGACTATCCCCTCACCCTGCGCATGGGCTCCATCTTTGGCTGGCTGCGCAACTGGATGGGCCTGGAGGCCGTCGCCAAGGCCCTCTACGATGATCCGGAATGGATACAGGAGATGATGGATTATCTGGCCCAGTTCTGCACCGCCACGGCCCAGCGCGCTTTGGAGGACGTGGATCTAGACTATATCCTCCTCTGGGAGGATATGGCCTACGTGGCCGGACCCCTCATCTCCCCGCAGATGTTCCGCCAGTTCATGCTGGAGCCCTACAAGGTACTCACCTCCTGCATCCGCGAGCATGGCATCGACCTCATCTTTGTGGACAGCGACGGCTTTGCCGAGCCCCTGCTGCCCCTGTGGATGGAGGGGGGCGTGAACGGCTTCTATCCCATGGAGCGGGCGTCCAACATGGACCCCGTCCATCTGCGGGAGCGTTTCGGACGCGAACTGCGGCTCATGGGCGGCATCGATAAGCGGGCCATGAAGGAGGGGTCGGCGGCCATCGAGGCCCAACTGGCCCACACGGCGCCCCTGTGCGAGGAGGGGGGCTATATCGTCTGGTGCGACCATCACGTGCCCCCCGACGTGCCCCTAGACAACTACTGGTACTATGTGCGGCGCATGAAAGAGATGACGGCGGATCCAGCCGAGTTCAGGCCCAAGTCATAAAGCGACGCGAGGAGAGATCCACGCGGCTCCCTCCTTGCCGTCATCGAGCATCCTGCCTATGCTGAAACAGCTTCATAGGAGGATCATTCGCGAAGCGACGCCCGCTTAATCCAGCCGCAGGTGAGCGGGTTCCATTCTCCGATTTGGCTGCGGGACGTGGCGAGGAGCGTCTGATGCCTCATCTCCCACCGCAGCAGCGCCCACGCGCTTGCGCAATAGCACGTTATCCAAAAACGCACCCTTGTCGGTGATGCTGGAATCGCTCCCGAACACAAAGGCGATCCAGACCTGATCCTGTCCCAAAAGGTTGCCCAACGCCGGCACGTCAGCCAGATCCAGCACCTCGCCCGTCGTCCAACTTGCCCAGTCACCGGTGACCTCATAACCGTAGTAGTTCTCTGCATCGGTGGATGCATACCAGCCAAATGCATCGTACTCGTACTCGGTATCACTCCACCAATCGAAGGACAGTTCGGCTGCCGTAGCGTCGGTTAGGCTAAAAGGGCCATAGAGCATCCAGGCATATACGTTATTCGGATAGTCGCTTCCACAACCAAGGGGTGTGTCACCGGCACCAACGCTCCACACACTGAAAGAACCGCCGTGAGCCCTACAATCGCGCTCGCCCCAATGATAGCGACCACTATCGGGATCGTTATCGCGAACCTCCCAGGTATCCCCTGGGAAAGAGCCCTCGAAATCTTCTGCAAGTATGGGAACCCATTCCTCCTGCTCGGGCGTCGCCGTGGAAGACGGGGTAAAAGTGGGCATTGGCGTGGGGGGCGCCGTATGTTCACCCTTTACGATGAGGGGCAGCATCAAATGGTGATGGATAGGCCCGTCTGTTGGCGTATTCGACGGTAAGGGATAGGGATCGGCTGTACTCGTCTCCGTCGGTGTGGGCGTCAACGTGCCTGAGCCCGACGTAGACGTAGGGGTCGGCGTATCTGTGGGCGTGGGTAAGGGGAACGTCGTGGTGCCTGTACTGGTTGCCGTCGATGTAGGTGTGTTGGTCGCCGTCGATGTAGATGTCGCGGTGGGGGTTGTCACATCGCTGTCGGTCATCCTGACTCGAAGAGAAGCATTGTACCCTCCATCAGCTAGGTCCGCCCAGGAATCGGCAGCGGTGTGCCTGATGAAGCTTACATCGGATTGGATAGGCGGATTCACCACTCCTGAAATCGCGTATTCGACGGGTATTGGGTAGCCAAAGCCCGGCGTGGTCATCCTGACACCGATGGTGAAGTTATGATCGGCTGGCACCGAAATCGCAGTGCTTAAGGGTATAGAGTAATATCCGAGTTCTTGACAACTACCTGTCTGATGCGCGAGTTGGCTCCCAAACGAGCCATCCCACACGTAGATTTCGTACTCTGCATTGCTGCTCGTGGTCCAGAAATCGACATGGGTTATGGCCTTGTCCTGAGGCGTCGTGAATACACTTGCCGTCCAAGCGGTTTCGTGCTCATAGCCGACAGCGGTTACCATACCCGCCTCATCCCAGTACAGCAGTTCCTCGTCCGGTTTTGGGTTTTTGTACTGAAGATAGGCTACGTTTCTGCAATTGCTCGAATCGTATGCGAGGTAGAAGTAGCCGTCGTTGTCACCCCACCCGGTACCCCAGCTGTTCTTAATGATCCATGCACCGGTACCGTCATGGGAAGGGTTAGGATGTGGGATATCATCATCCCAACCCACTATCGATACGAGATGAGTGGGTTCGTCAGAGGAATTTGGATAGTAATCATAAATGGTACCATAGCTTGGATCCGAATACAGGTAAGCATCGTCATGGAGATAAGAAACTGTGACTGGCGCCTCGTCATATACGGCATTCTTGATTGCGCCAATCCGCGAGCCATCGGCTGTCACAAGCCGAAATCCATCGACCATCTTGGTAGCAGGGCAGCTGTCACATACGCACTCTCCATCACACTGTAGGGCTGAGGTGTCGTAGGGATTGCACGTCTCCAAGACGGCGCCCTTTTTGATGAAAACTTCGCTGGCCAAAAAGACGTTCCCACCTGCATGGCAAGGCCTATCCCACGCATCGTAGAGGTACGTCCAGGAGGGGTCGACGCACAGACCCACACTCTGCTCAGAAAAATCGTATGTGCCCCCCCCGCCAATCAGGACCGCCGATTCGAGAACTGACGCGGTTCCGAAGGCCCAGCACATGCCGCAGGGATCCTGGTCTTTGACCGAGGTCACCTTGCCTTCCTCTCTCCAGTCGAATCTGGCCGGCAGTGCCTGCAGTCTTACCTTTGAGACCGCCAGTGCTTCCACATGGCTCAGATCAAAGGGTGGGGGGATGTATCCGTAAGGGACCGATGCAGGCTCTTCTAAATAGGTCGGAAACTGGGGATTCAACGGAGCAAGATGCAGCTTCCAATCAGCCTCTGAATCTGGCAGCTCTGCCCCAACCGGGACTCCTATAATAACCAGTATCAGCACTATAGCCGCTGCTCGCAACAGCCACGATGTCAATTGTGCAAGCTCACTCAGACTGCTCGCCAAGCGTCTCATATCACTTTCCCCTTTGGTCACACTCAAACTGTTCGGCCAGAGACACCATAGGTATGAAACTCTTCTTGCTCACCTTCGATCCAACAGGCTTTCCTCTGGCAAGATTGCCCTCTGGTGAAACGCGCAGTTCAAATGCCACAGGACGCCACTTGACGCCATCGTTATTCCTCTCTATAGTAGTAGATCAAGATTAGTTTAGATGTTATATGATGTGTGTTCTACCGTCAACGCGCTCACAGAAAGCAAAATCACAAACGCGGGAGCGCGGCCGGTCCGTTCGAGTGTTTTTTATCCTTTTCGATACCATACGAACCGCCAACGGATTGTAAGAGGAAGGCACGAATTCAATGGAATCTTTATCGTTAGATCCATCCTGCGTACCGCAACATAATGAATAGCTTACACATCGCCCTCTCGATCCTCATCGTGGCCA
>JBKHJO010000111.1:0-4672 GCA_046538105.1 Anaerolineales bacterium
GATATATGCCCCGTATTTCCTTTTAGATACACTTTTTTCAGGGCAGCCAAGGGTCACTTCCTATATATTACTAACACCATCGGCGAGAAAAGGTTGTATGATTCTGTTAGATCCTCAAAAGTGCGCAACTACTTGGAGGCTGTGGTGTTGTTATCACTGATATATATGAAATGGAGGAAGTAGCGGATGCTCAAGACAGCACTGACAGATTTATTGGAGATTGAGCACCCTGTTATACAGGGGGGCATGGCCTGGGTCGCTACCTGGGAACTCGTCACCGCTGTATCCGAAGCGGGAGGATTGGGCATACTCGGCGCGGGCAACGCTCCGGTCGATTGGGTCGAGGATCAGTTGGAACACATTGTAGCCCATACAGATGCTCCCTATGGGCTGAACGTGCCCCTCTTCAGCCCCTATTTGGAAGGGGTTCTGGATCTTTGTGTGGAGAAACGTGTACCCGTGCTGACCACGGGCGCGGGCAATCCGAGCCCTTATATCAAAGCGCTCAAGGAAGCGGGTATGCGCGTTATCCCCGTGGTCGCCTCTTCTGCCCTGGCGCGCCGGTTGCAACGGGCGGGGGCGGATGCCGTGATCGCCGAGGGCGAGGAGTCGGGTGGGCACATCGGTAGTGTGAGCACCCTCACTCTCGTGCCTATGGTGGTGGACGCCGTGGATATTCCCGTCATCGCGGCAGGAGGTTTTGGCGATGGACGAGGATTGGCCGCCGCCCTCATGTTGGGTGCTGACGGCGTGCAGATGGGAACGCGTTTTATCTGCTCCGAGGAGTGTACGGCCCACCCGGATTATAAGGAGCTCATCCTGCGCGCGAACGAGCGCTCCACTATGGTGACGGGACTCACTGTGGGACATCCCGTACGCTGTATTCGTAATCCCATGACGCGCAAATTCGAAGAGATGGAAAAAAAGGGAATAGACGAAGAGCACATCATGGAGTTTGGCGCTGGCAAGCTGCGTCTGGCGGCCCGAGAAGGGGATATGGTCGAGGGGTCCATCATGGCCGGTCAGGTCGCTGGCCTGATCGATGAGATATTGCCGGCGGGAGAAATCGTCAGCCGCACCGTCTCGGGGGCCGAGGCCGCGCTCCAGCGCGTTTAGTCACTGGCTGTTGTATAAGGAGCGAGACATTGGATACTGGAATCGCCCTGGTTTTTCCAGGACAGGGTTGTCAGTTTGTGGGCATGGGACGCGAATTATATGCCTCCTATGAGAGGGTGCGCGCGTTATACCACCGTGCAGACGAGATACTGGGCTTTCCTCTGTCACGGCTTTGTTTTGAGGGGCCTGCGGAGCGCTTGAACGATACGGCCAATACGCAACCGGCCATCTATACTACCAGTATGGCTCTGTGGCAGGCATTGTCTCCTCGTCTTGGGGAGGTTGACCAGCGCATCACCTATACGGCAGGACATAGTTTGGGCGAATTCACTGCCCTGACGGCAGCGGGAACGTTGAGTTTTGAGGATGGTCTGCGGCTCGTGCGCCGGCGTGGAGAGGCCATGCACGACGCCGGAGAGGAGGCGTCGGGGGGTATGGCGGCCATCATCGGCCTGGGGGATGAGGAGGTGGCCGATATCGTGGCCCAGGCGAGTGGAGGCGGACAGGGAGTGTGGATCGCCAATTATAACTCGCCCGGTCAGGTGGTCATCGCCGGAGCAAAAGGGGCTTTGGAGCGGGCCGTTGCTCTGGCCCGGGAACGGAAGGCCAAACGGGCCATACCCCTGAAGGTGAGCGTGGCCTGTCATACGCCCCTTATGGAGACCGCTGCAGATCGGTTGGGCGCCGCCCTGGAGGATACCACATTTCAGCGCCCGGCCATTCCGGTGGTGAGTAATACAGAGGCCACCCCCCTGAGCGAGCCCCGGGCGATAAAGGAGGCCCTGTTGAAGCAACTCTCCCACCCCGTCAGGTGGGTGGAGTCGGTGCAGACCATGGTTGATGAGGGGGTGGGGGCCGCGTTGGAGGTTGGTCCCCGGGCCGTGGTTTCGGGTCTTATCAGGCGCATTCATCGGCCCCTTGACCTCTATCAGGTGACGGACGCCGACGGCATCGAGACGTTGGATATGGAGACCGAATAGATATGAGGGGTCTGCAGGACAAAGTGGCTCTTGTAACTGGCAGTTCACACGGTATCGGGCGCAGCATCGCCCTGGAACTCGCACACTGGGGATGCAAAGTTCTGGTCAATTATCGGACCAGCGAGTCCGCGGCCGCCGAGGTGGTGCAGCGTATCAAAGAGGAAAATGGCTCCGAGGCCATCGCCGTTCAGGCGGACGTGAGCGATGCCGAGCAGGCAAAACACCTCGTCGAATCTGCGCTGGAAGCCTTTGACGGGGTGGATATCCTGGTGAACAATGCGGGGATTGCCCGCGACGGTCTCCTCCTGCGCATGTCCGAGGAGGATTGGAATACCGTCCTGGACACCAACTTAAAGGGCGCCTTTCATTGTGTCAGGGCGATGCAGCGCACATTCTTACGACAGCGCAGCGGCTGTATCGTAAACATCAGTTCCGTGGTAGGCCTGGCGGGCAACGCCGGCCAGGCAAACTATGCAGCCGCCAAAGCGGGGTTGGTCGGTTTCACCAAGTCCGTTGCCAAAGAGTTGGCCTCCCGTAACGTGCGGGCCAACGTGGTGGCCCCTGGTTTTGTCAAGACGGGCATGACGGCCGAACTCTCACAGGAGATCGTGGAGGGGGCCCTTGATCGTATTCCCTTGGGGCGCCTGGCCGAGCCTCATGACGTTGCCCGGGCCGTCGCCTTTTTGGCATCGGAGGACGCCTCCTATATCACGGGCCAGGTACTCGTCGTGGACGGGGGCATGCTCATGTAATATCGCTATCATCCGTTTATCTACTCCTCCTCAGATGTGGCGCCGGTCTCGGGTCGAAAGGCCTGGGGCCGGCGTCGCAGTTTTTTAACGTGCATGGTTCTTGAGGTGTATGCATCTCAGGAACCATGTCATCATGGGGCTTTTGAAAGCCCCATGGTCCAGGTTGATGACTCTGGACTATTGCTTGGCCGCGATTTCCCACTCAGAGACTGAAGGCCTTTGTCGCGATCCACTCGTTCCGCAGCAGAGACCACCAGTCCACGGCCTGACTTTTCAGGACGTATTTATAGGGCAGCCAACGATAACCATCCTCTCCCCAGCCTTTGCCCCAAGAATTGCGGATGAGCAGTGCCCCCGTCGCCACCTCGGCCGTATCCCGGTTTTCGATCTCCGTGCCGTCGTCGAATCCCACGGCGACGACGGCGTGCCCGCCTCGGCGTCATCCAGGCAAAACTCGGCAAAGCCGTCCAGGAAACTGCGCGCTGCGGGCAGGATGCCGTCGCAGCGCCCCTCCTTCAGTGCGGCGATTACGGCCTCTCGATTCTCCCTGAAAATGAACCATTCCTGTTCGCGCTCTGCAGCAGTTTCGGTTGCTTGATTTTGGTTTGGCATACGGTATCCTTTCTCCTCACCCTACAGGATACCTCATCTTCTTCTCTTGCTAAAACCTGTGCTCCTGCCAATACGGTCGCTTGTTTTCACTTCCACTTGTAGTATAGTATAGAGGACGGATGATATACTGTAAGAGGAGGGGACATGTTCACGCTCAGTGGCTTTGCCGACGAGATCTCGGATGAACTGGACGAACAACTCGATGTCTTGCAGGGACTGGATATCGACTACCTGGAATTGCGCGGCGTGTGGGGCAAGAATGTCCTGGACCTGACCGATGAGGAGACGCGGGAGGTAAAGCAGGAACTGGATCGGCGCGGGATGGGCGTCTCGGCCATCGGTTCTCCCATCGGCAAGATCGACATCGACGATCCTTTTGAGCCCCACATGGAACGCTTTGCCCGCGCCGTGGAACTGGCCGAGTTCTTTGACTGTCGATATATTCGCATGTTCTCCTTCTTTGTACCCGAGGGAGAGGCCGACGCCCATCGGGAGGCGGTGATGGAACGGCTCAGGGCCTTTTTGAACGCTGTGGAGGGGCACCCCGTGGTGCTGCTTCACGAGAACGAGCGCCATATCTATGGCGATATTCCCCGCCGATGCAGGGATATCTTGGAAACCTGTGCCTCGCCGCAACTGCGCATGACCTTTGACCCTGCCAATTTCGTGATGTGTGATGTGCGCCCCTTCTCAGAGGGCTATGAGATGCTGAAAGACTATATCGCCTATCTTCATATAAAGGATGGCCTCATGGAGGAAAAGCGCGTCGTGCCCGCGGGGGAGGGGGACGGCCAGTTACGGGAGTTGCTGAGGGCATTACAGGCGGAGGGGTACGATGGCTTTGCCTCGTTGGAGCCACATCTGGCCATGGCGGGAAGGCACCATGGATTCAGTGGTCCGGAGCTCTTCAGGGTGGCCACCGAGGCTTTTCGGGGATTATTGAAGGAACTGCAGGATTGAGCGACGCATTCTGCCGCCAATTCGTCTGGACTTGATTTCGCCCATGGAAAGGCGCTGGGACACGATTGCAGTTCGAGACTGGCCTTGTAGCGATAGATCTTACTCTACTGAAAGAAGGTATCATACCATACGTTGAGTTGCCTGGCACTTGTAGGATAGATGGCAATAGAATAATCTATTCTACATATAAAGGCGCTTTTTTGTGGTTCTTTCAGGAGAGCCATCTTTGGCTGCCCTGAAAAAAGCATTAGA
>JBKHJO010000008.1:0-64245 GCA_046538105.1 Anaerolineales bacterium
CGGTCAATTACTCTGGGGGAAAGTAGAGGGTCTGATAGGAGCGTACCACGTATTCTGCCCCTTCTCCCCGTTTCCCCTCCTGTATCAGCGTCAGTCCCTTGTCCAGCAGTTCTCTGGCCTCGTCGACCTCCTCGCCCTCTGATATATCGATCAACTGCTGAGCGAGCATGACGAACTCGTCCACCGGGTCACGTGCCAGGACGTCCGTGGAGGCATAGTAGGCCAGGACCGCCGGCCAGCGGGCGTCCCGCGTTTCCCCAGGGAAGGGCTCTTTGTTCTGCGAGACCTTTGCCAACCTGGCTCCCGTGGCTTTTAGTGCTTCGAGGGTCTTTTCCATATTGAATCGAGAGACCGGTGTGGGATCTATGCCTCGCATCTGCTTGTGGTAGAAAAAGTGGTATATGCTTTGCACGCCAGAAAGCAACCCCTTGCCCGTGCCGCCAGCGATGGCGATCCCCACAGCGGGTTTGCCGTTGGCCCCCGCGATCTTTACCGCGTCCATGAAATCCTTGGTCAGGCCGTTGATGTCGCCCCAATAGACGGGCGCCCCCAGGGCGATGGCATCGGCCTCCCCGCACAGTTCCGAGAGTTCGTCTGGACAGAATTGAGAGCCATCAAGGGACCCCGTCGGATTCGTAAAGGATCTGATCTCATAATCTATCAGGTATATCTTTTTAGTGTTCACGCCCTCCTGTGCAGCACCATCCAACAGGGCGTCCACCAGAGCGTTCGTCCTGCCATTCTTTCTTGGACTGCCTACGATACCTAACACCGTCATTTTACACATTCCTCCCCCTATTCAGGAACCTGTTTTAGCTCGTGACTTGCTACGGATCCATTGTAAAATATCATGCACGCCATGTCAATGATCCTTCGCTTGAGGGTGCACGTAAAGTCTGTTAGAATGACCAGAAACGTCAGCAAGAAGAAACCGATGAGGCAAAAGTGGCGTGAGCGCTTTGGGACGCTGTCCAAATGCCTCGACGCAGGTCGACGCTCGGCGCGTAGCGCCTTTGCGCTGGGCTTTAGACCGAGCATCTTCGTTCTCCGACTTTCGCCGTCTGAAGCCGGCCCGCAAGGCTTTTCGGCCAATCGTCCGCCTGCGCGGACGAGCAATGACTAACGATCTACAACATTCTCGTGCACCCTCGCTTGATGCTTGACATGGTATGCCGACTCCACTAAAAGTGGTTTGTGGAAAAAGTTGACCCTGAAGGGAAGAGAATATGCTGGAGGATTTTGTGTTGGAGCCCGAAAAGAGGACGCCCATCTTTCGTCGGGTGGACGTGTGCGTGGTGGGTGGCTCGCCCAGCGGTGTGGCGGCGGCTGTGTGCGCGGCGCGCAATGGGGCCAGCGTTATACTGTTGGAGCGCAACCCCTTTCTTGGTGGGCAGAGCGTGGCCACCATGGTTACCCAGTGGGAGAAGCGGGCCTATATCAATAATCTGGGCGCAGTCTGCACGCGGGGCATCGCCAAAGAGTTCCTGGATGCCATCGTGGCCGAGGGCGAGTCGGACCGCTTGTGGGGGGATCCCCCAGGTTCCGAGGAGATGCGCGACGGCGAGGAATGGCTGGACCCAGAGTCTGTCAAGTTGGTCCTGATCGAGTTCTGCGAGGCGGCGGGGGTGGACGTGTTGTGGAGCACGCTGGTCGTTGACGCTATCGTCAGCGAGGGGGACTCGTCTCCCAAGGTGGAGGGCGTGATCATAGAGAACAAGAGCGGCCGCCAGGCCGTCCTTGCCGATGTGGTCGTGGATGCCTCGGCCGATCTCGACGTGGTGTGGCACGCGGTGGGCGAGGAGGGCGTGATCGTCAGCCCGGTGGAGGAGCGGATTGGCGGTGGCATCTATACCTATTATGGGGGTGTCGATAACAGCACCTTTGTGGAGTACTGTCTGAGCACCGGTACCGTGCAGGGTTATCCTCGGTTCTCAAATCCGGACAAGGTGTGGAGACACCTCCACACGGACCGCCTTATTTTGCTGCAAGGCTTTGATGACATTGTAGAGCAGGCTGCGCAGGAGGGGTTGCTGGGGCCCTTTTACGAGATGGAACGGGATTCCGAGCTGCTTCGGGAGAGAAGGAAGGATGGAGCCCTTTCCATGAAATGGGTGGGACGCGACCGATGGATAGGCCGGGGCTCGTTTTTGTCATTGAAACCTTTTGATATGACCCGGGCGGAAGAGGTGACCCGGTGCGAGATGCTGCTGACCAGGGCGAGTCATTATCTACTGCCTATCCTGAAAAAGGTTCCGGGATGGGAGCACGCTTACGTGGCGCGCACCGCCCAGCGCATGGGGCGGCGTGAGACGAGGGTGCTGCGTGCCGTGACCATGTTGGGCAAGGAGGATATCTTTGATCCCGATCATGATCGTCCCGATGCCATTGGCCGCTCCGGGGCTCACGATCCGGGCAAGAACAGGTTATGGAAAGCCTATCCCATCCCCTACGGGATGCTGGTTCCGCAAGAACTCGATGGCGTGATCTGTGCGGCACGGGCCCTGGGATTCAGGGATAGGGTGGCCCTGGATGCCCATCGGGGAATTACGCCCACCATCGTGGTAGGTCAGGCGGCGGGCACGGCGGCCGCCCTCGCGGCAAAAGAGGGGGTAGAGATACGGGATGTGGATCTCACCGAATTGCGCCGTCTTCTGCGGCGGGCGGACGTCGTCCTCGACGTGGAGACGAGAGCATTGGAAACCGTTCCTTATCACATGGGCAATGGGGGCAGGATCAACCATGCGGATGAGGCGCCGTTTGTCTAGTAGCCGAAGGATCAGGCGATCTGCTGCCGTCCCTGTACTTGCACGGTAAAATCAGCCACGCCCCCACCCAGAGCATAGTACTTGAGTTCGAAAGAGAGGGTCTCACCAGGAGAAAAGAGGCCGCGGGCCACCAGGTAGGGGCTTAGGACGCCCACTACCTTACCCGTGGCATCATAGAGCGTACCGGCCACCTTGACGTGGCTTGAGGAAAGCACGCCCTGATTGCTCAACAGCCCGACGATGGCGCAGTGCAGATCGGCCCTTTCAATGTCTCGGAAGTGGAGTTTGTTCACGGTGAGTCCGTAATAAGGCTGGGGGCTCTGGGGATCGTCAAAATCATGTAGGTGGCCTTCCATGCGAATATTATAGGTGCTCCACCCCTCTGGGGGCTTTTGAAAGCGGATGTGAAAGGGATTCTTTGAATGGGGTGGCGTCCACTCCAGGCCCAGAATGTCGCTCTCCTCGGCCAGGAGATCCCCCTCGCTGTCCAAAAGGCGGATGGTTACGCGTACCCATCGCTGGGTCTTTTCCCCCAGGTTCAGCACCTCCCCCCAAAAGTGGAGTCGGTTCTGAGCGTCCTGGGCGAGATTCAAGCCATTTATCATTAGGTCGGCCATGGATGATTCTCCATACACGATTTCCCCATACAGGGGTGGACCACGCTGAGCCCACTCTTAATGTATAACAAAAGGTCTTGTACAACCTGTAAAAAGTTGCTATTTGTGCCCACCCATATATTGTGGCCGCATCTTTCAAGATGATGGATTTTACACAATATATAGTCCATCTTCAATTTGGGGCAACTATGGTGTGATGTCGAAAACGGGCTTAGTTGGGTTGGTGTACTCTTTGGCGATTCCCATAGAGTTTGCTTTTAATATCCAGCACCTGCTGGCGCAACTCGTCGTCCTTGTCAAAGAGTTCCTCGATCTTGTCATGACCGTGCATGATCGTCGTATGATCGCGGCCTCCGAGTTTGTCCCCGATCTGTGGAAAGGACAGATCGGTCAGTTCGCGCGCCAGATACATGCCTACCTGTCGTGGTACGGCTATGGCGCGCGTGCGGCGGCGCCCAGTAAGGTCGTCCACGCGGAGGTTGAAATACTCGGCAACCGTATTCAGGATATTGTCGATAGTCAGTTCCCGCGTGGGCTGACTTATATGTCCCAGCGCCTTCTCTGCCGTTTCCAGGTTGATGGGATAATCCATCATGCGGGTCAGGGCCAGCACACTGTTCAGGGAACCCTCCAGTTCGCGGATATTGCTCTGGCTTTGCTGGGCTATGAACTCTACCACCTGGCTCGGCAGTGTGACGTTGAGAGCCTCGGCCTTGGATACGACGATGGCCATGCGCGTCTCCAGATCGGGGGCTTGGATGTCGGCCGTCAGACCCCATTCGAACCGCGAGCGCAGCCGTTCCTCCAGGCCCACAAAGGCCTTTGGGGGGCGGTCGCTGGAGAGCACGATCTGGCGGTTCTCGTGGTACAGGTCATTGAAAGTATGAAAGAACTCTTCCTGCGTGCGTTCCTTGTTGATCAAAAACTGCACGTCGTCCAGGAGAAGTATATCGATGGTACGATACTTGGCCCGGAAATCGTCGGTGGTCTGATCGCGTATGGCGTTGATGAGGCCGTTGGTAAAAGTCTCTGCCGAGACGTAGAGAACCTTTTTCTGTTCCTTAAAGCCCTTGTTGCCGATGGCGTGCAGCAGGTGGGTTTTACCCAGCCCGACACCCCCGTATATGAACAGAGGATTGTATGATAGCCCCGGATTTTCCGCCACGGCCAGGCAGCCGGCGTGGGCCAGGCGGTTCGATTGCCCCACGATAAAGTTGTCAAAACGATATTTGGGATTAACCCGTGACATGCCATTTCTTCTGTCTCTGGGTTTAGGCTCTTGCTGGGAGAGGACCGACTTTTCCAGGAGTTCCAGATCACTTCTCCCATCGTGTGTGTTCCGTTGTACTATGAAACGGAGGTTTGTCGTGTGGTTGGCGATATTCGTCACGGTGCGCTGAATATCCGCGTATAGGCGGTTTTCGAGCCAGTCTTTGGCATAGGCAGAGTGTACCCCTACGACGAGGACATCGTCCTCATAGGAGATGACCTCTGTATCCTTGATCCACGTATCGTATGTAGGGCTGTCAAGTTGAAGCTCGAGTTGTCCGAGCGCCGTCTGCCAAAGTTGGTTTGCATCCATATATGTTTACTCCCAAGGTGTCTGGGTTACGTAACTGTCACCACGTCTTTTGCAGGCATTGTCCCTAAGATATGTCCAAAACGGCTATGGAGATGGGTTACTTCCCCTGAAACTGTTATAACCAGGTACATCATTTGACATCAGAGGGTTGGAATGTGATCTCGGGTGTAGGGGGCAAGTCTTATATCGTTCTGTCAGCGCCGTGTCCCAAAAGCACTTTGCAGAGTAGAGGGTTCATCCTTCCCAATAGGTAAATCCCTGGAAAAAGGTGCCGTGGCCGCCAAGTATCCTCTCATTCACAACCGTGAGCAATTCTATCATCTTGGCGGCGTTTTGACAAGGGAAAAATCGCCCTTTTGGGACCCTTTTAACCGTTTCCTTTCCCCGAACCACGACATGTAGGGGTAAGGTTCTCACATCCTACTATATGTTGTGGATAAATTCGTCCGTCAATTTTAGGTATATCATTCTAGTGAGCATATGCTTGGGGAGATTGTCCTTTTGCGCTATAATCGTGTCCAATGTCGCATATTTCCGTTGGAGATTCATTTGGCCTCTCGATCCTTTTGGCTGTTCGCTGTCCTTGGCACCCTCGTTCTCTGTACATGCATCCTGGGCTGTTCCCTCCGAGATCCTGTGCTCACTGGGCGGGTGCGCGATAGCGAAGATGGAAGGGGCATTCCCCATGCTCACATCGAGATCGCGGGGCAGGATCTGTCCACCGATGAGGAGGGCCAGTTCGATATTCGCCTTGACCTTGGTCGTTACCACGTCGCAGTGTCTGCCTTTGGCTATGTCAGGGAGTCCTTTACTGTTCGTCTGCACGAGGGGACGGAGCGCTATGTTTGCGATGTAGATCTGGAGCGGAGGAGGATTCGCGGGCAGGTCTTTGATGCCTCGACACGGCAACCCTTGTCCGACGTGCAGGTATCCTCCGGCAATATCACGGGGACGACGGAAACGGACGGCAACTTTGTCCTGTCCTATCCGGAGCGCCAGTCGCTTTCCTTCACCGAGCCTTGCTATCATGATGAAAGAGTCTCCGGTGAGGAGATAGAGACCCGTTTCACGATGTCTGGTACTCTGACCGAGCCCCTATCGGTCTTTTTAGCGCCACACTCTGTCGAGGGGATCGTCCGTGAGGAGGGCTCGCGGGAGCCGGTGGCTGGGGCGCGCATTCGCGTTGGAGAGACCACGACCCAAAGCGATGAGGAGGGGCGCTATCGTTTGATGTGCCTTTCTTCGGGCAGCGCCATTGCTTTTTCCTCTTCCGCGCATCATCCTTATACGCTTACTTATGAGAGCGATCTCGGGGACGTGTTTCTGACGCCTTGGCGGACAGAGGTCCGTGTCCTTGACGCATCTACCGGCAAGCCCCTTGCTCAAGCGCGTCTCGCCTCTTCTCGCGATGAGGTCCTTACCGATGCGGATGGATGGGGGCGGGTGCGCGTTCCCCTGGAGGAGAAGGTGCATGTATCCCACGATGGTTATCATGTAGAGGAACTGCTTTTCACGGGGCAATCTTCCATAGAAGTATCCTTGCGCCCCTCCCGGTTGACGCTGGAGTTGGTGGATGCGGCGACGGGAGCGCCGGTGGAGACCGCCCACGCCGTGGTCTATTCGTCGGAAGATCGTTCTCCCACGGTGCTTCGCTTGGATGAGGAGGGCGAGTTCGTGCTGGATGACGTCTTTGGCGTTCAGGAGTGTCTGATCAAGGCACCGGGCTATGTGAGGGCGTCGGTGCAGGTAACGCAGACGGGGCACATATCCATCCCCCTCGAGCAGCATAGAGTATATGGGCTGTATGTTCCCTTTGGACTCCTTACGCTGCCCGAGCGCCTCTCCGAGATATTGGATCTCGTGGAAACATCCGATAAGATCAATGGCATTGTAGTCGATGTAAAGGGCGATCGGGCGCGCCTCGCCTGGCGCAGCGAACTGCCGCTGGCCCAGGATGTAGGAGCCTATCAACAGGGCGTGGTGGATCTGCAGGCCTTTGTACAAGAGTGTAACGAGCGGGGTGTCTATACCATCGCGCGTATGGTGATATTCAAGGATGATCTTCTGGCCCAGGAGCGTCCCGAATGGGCCGTAAAGCGGGAAAGCGGCGAGTTCTATCTGGATTGGGAGAATCTGCGCTGGACTGACCCCTTTCGACAGGAGGTACGGGATTACAATATCGCTCTGGCCCTTGAGGTGATCGAGATGGGCTTCGATGAGGTTCAGTTCGATTATCTGCGCTTCCCCTCCGATGGGAAGGTGAGCGACCTGGTCTATGAGCAGGAGAGCACTTTTGAGACGCGCACGGCGGCCATGGATGCCTTTTGTGCTCAGGCTTACGAGGAGTTCTCGAAAACGCCGGCATTCTTTTCCGCCGACGTCTTTGGGCTGACTGTCTGGGTGGATCCGGGCCGTGATCTGGGGATCGGACAGCGCATCAATGACATCGCTCCCCACGTGGACTATATCTCGCCCATGCTCTATCCCACCACGTTCATTCCGGGCAATCTCGGCTTTGACGAGCCCGCCCGATATCCCTATGAAGTAATCTATCATAGTGTGGTCAAACTGCAGGAGCGGGTCACAGTACCGGTGCGTCCCTGGCTGCAGCACTATTCCTTGGGCAGAACTCCCTATGGGATATCGCATTATCTCCTGCAAAGAAAAGCAGCCGAAGATGCCGAGGGTATGGGATGGCTCTTTTGGAACTCGAGGGGCAGGTACGAGGAGGCCGTGCTTGAGGCGGATCCTTATCATCGGTTGGAAAGAATTCCTTCCCCTCCGCAAGACGAAGCAGAAGAGGCCCTCAACTGATTCCCTCCCGTGTCAGCACAGGGCCTCCTGTCCCCGCCTAAGCGTGGGACGGATTAGCAATCCGCCCCATGCCTTTCTTATTCCCTGATGGGCAAAAGGTCCTTGGTGACCTTGCAGATCATGGTGTACGCCGGGTCGTAGACGTTACCCACGTCGTACTCGACACATTGGCCCAATAGGGTGCTGGCTGACCGGTGATCCAGGCCGTAAGCGCTTTCCAGCCAGCGCAGCATCTCTGTGGTGGCATGCTGCAGGGCCTGATCCAGGGGGCGCGCATTTCCCGCTGTAAATATATAGTCCTCATTCTCCCCGCGGGGCCACTGGGCTCCCATCTCTTTGAGGATATGCACGGTGAGTTGGACATCCATGGATATCTCGATGCCCGTGCCCACGATCTCTCCATCGCCCTGCACGGCGTGGCCATCACCGGTAAAGAGGAGTGCTCCCTCCTCAAAAACTGGAAAATAGACGGTGGCGCCTTCCACCAGGGCGCGATAGTCCATATTGCCCCCGTGCTCGGCAGAGGTGGCCGACGAGATGGCCTGGTGGCGCTTGGGAGCCACGCCCAGGCATCCCAGCAAGGGCGCCAGGAAAAGTGTGAGATGTCCCAGTTCCGTCTCTGGCTCCACGAGGGTGGCGGTGCCCTTTTCGATATCCATCTCCCACTGGGCCAGCACGTCTTTGGGCATTTCACGGACAAAGGGCGCGTCAACGATGTGGTCGGCGATCACCGTGCGACTCCACCCCCGGGAGCGGTTGGGCACCACTTTGTCGATGTGTACGCGCAGCGTGTCCCCTGGTTTTGCCCCCCTGATATAAAAGGGCCCGGTGAGGGGGTTGCCCCTCTCGGCCACCTTACATCCCTCCTTGTCTTTGCCCCGCGCATCGAGGGTTGTGGTTATGATGGTATCGCCGTCGTCCACCTCCAGAACCGGATCATAGGGGCCAAAGGCGTTGTAAAAGTGATCTGGTGCAAATCGATGTTCCATGGTCTGCCTCCCGTAGAAAATAGTGAAATCTTGTTTCGTCGGATCACGTGTGTCGAAGCATAGTATATCGTCTCTCGTCGCCAATGCAACGATGGTAGGTCTTGGGTGGGGTGGATCGAATGGTGAGCGTCTCATCCCCGCCAATTCTCCTGCGATTTTTCCTTCATGAGTTGCTGGAGAAGGGGGCTGCGTGGTAAGATAGGGTATGGATAAGGCCTGACCATATTAGAATTTACGGGATCGTTCTGCCAAAAAAAGGGGGAAATCGATGATCATACAGCGTCTGGAAACCTATACAAAGGATCCTTTAAGTTTTGTGCGCGTGGTCACCGATGACGGTGCCGAGGGGATGGGGCAGATGTCGACCTATAACGCCGACATCTCGGCTCAGGTGTTCCATCGTCAGGTGGCCCCCGTGGCTCTGGGAGCCGACGCCGAGGATATCGACGCCCTGGTGGACCACGTAATCGAGGAGACGTACAAGTTCCCCGGCTCTTATGTTTGCCGCGCCCTCACCGGCCTCGATACTGCCCTCTGGGACCTAAAGGGTGAACTGGAAGGAAAGAGCGTCTGCGAGTTGTTGGGAGGAAAGCCTCGCCCCCTGATGCCCTATGGCTCTTCTATGCGCCGGGATATCACCCCCGAGGCCGAGGCCGAGCGTCTCCTTCGCCTGCGGGAGGAATATGGCTATCGATCTTTCAAGATTCGCGTGGGGAAGGTGACGGGACATGATGAGGATCAGTGGCCGGGTCGCACGGAGGCGCTGGTGCCCACGGTGCGTGAGGCTCTCGGGGACGACGTGGATCTGAAGGTGGATGGAAATAGTTGCTACACCCCGGACAAGGCTATCGAGGTGGCACACCTGCTGAAGGAGAACGACGTCTCGCATTTTGAGGAGCCCTGCCCCTACTGGGAATTGTACTGGACGGCTCGCGTGACCCGTTTCCAGGATGTTCCCGTGGCCGGTGGCGAGCAGGACTATGACCTGAAGCAATGGGAGCGCATCACCTGGATGCACGCCGTGGATATCGCCCAACCCGACATCTGTTACATCGGCGGGATGAGTCGGGCGCTACGGGCAGCGGAGATGGCCGCGAAGGCTGGGATGCCCTGCGTGCCCCACTCGGCCAACCGCTCCCTGGTGACCGTTTTTACCCTGCATCTGCTGGGGGCCATTTCCAACGCCGGGCCCCATTTCGAGTTCTCCATCGAGGAGACGCCCTGGACGGACGATCTGTTCTCGCCGGCGCTGGAAGTGAACGACGGCTATGTGGATATTCCCGCGGGTCCCGGCTGGGGTGTGGAGATCAACCCCGAGTGGCTGGCCTCCGCCGAGCGGGAGATTAGCGAATTATCATAGTAGAAACATATGGGCTCGTTGTTGATGTCTTGTAGAGTGTGAAGGGATGATATCTTTCTACCTGACGAGTCTGGGATGCAAATTGAATCAGGCCGAGGTCGAATCCCTGAGCAGGCGTGCCGAGGCATTGGGGCACGAGGTGGTGGCCTACCCGCAGGACGCCGATTGGGCCATCGTTAACACATGCACGGTGACCCACGTGGCGGCGCGAAAATCCCGCCAGTTGATACGCGGTTTGCATAGGGAGAATGAGGGGCTCAAGGTGGCCGTGACGGGCTGCTATGCCGAGATATCGCCCCAGGAACTGAAAGACATCGAGGGTGTGGATTTGGTGGTGTCCAATGCCCACAAGGACAAGATCGTGGAGTGCATCCTCTCCCAGGAAGGCGAGGAATGGCCTCAGGTTACGACCGCGGCCGCGCGTCCCCCTTGGCGATTGGAGCACGGACACACGCGGGCCTTTGTCAAGATTCAGGATGGTTGTGATCAGCACTGCGCCTACTGCATCGTGACCATCGCCCGCGGGCCCTCCGTAAGCCGTCCCCCCGACGAGGTAGTGGGGGAAGTGGCACTGCGGATCGAGGAGGGCTATAACGAGGTCGTCCTGACCGGTGTCAATATTGATGCCTATGGCCGCGACCGTGTGGGCGAGGCCCCTTTTCTCAAGGAGGATTGGTCCTTGGCAAGGTTGGTGCGTACCATACTCGAGCGCACCGACATTCCTCGACTGCGGCTTTCGTCCCTCGAGCCCTGGGACATGATGCCCGAGATTCTGGGGCTCTGGCCGGATGAGCGCCTCTGCCGTCACCTCCACCTCTCCCTGCAGAGCGGCTGCGACGAGACGCTACGACGCATGGGGCGACAGTACACCACGGCGGATTTCGCCCGCTTTATGCGGAGTATCAGGTGCAGGATTCCAGAGGTCTCGATCACCAGCGAGGTCATCGTGGGGTTCCCGGGGGAGACGGAGGAGGAATTCGCGGAAAGCGCGGCGTTTATCGAGCGCATGGGCTTTGCGCGGCTTCACGTCTTTCGCTATTCGCCCCGAGAGGGTACCCGAGCCGCCGAGATGTCCGATCAGGTGGATCCCCGCGTTGCCAAGGCGAGGAGCAAGTGTCTCAGGGACCTTGGGCGACGGATGACCCTCGATTTCCATCGCCGCTTCGTGCACCGGGACGTGGAGGTGCTGTTCGAATCACGCTATCGCGAGGAGGATGCAGTCAAGTGGAGCGGGCTCACCGACAACTACCTTCGCGTGACGGTGCCCAGCGAGGAGGATCTGGAGAATACCTTTGGCATCGTGCATTGTCTACGGGCCGATGAGGAAGGGCTGGAGGGAGAGTTCGTCACGCGCGGGTGGACGGAGTAGGGGTACATACTTGGGCACGCTGTTTCCATATACTATAATCAGGTGAGTTATCCTATTATGAGGTTATTTCGTGAGCGAATATTGCTTTCAAACGTCGAATCGTCCCGAGGCAGATCTGACAGGACCAGGGAAACAATCCTGGCGACGAGTAGTGGTCAAGGTGGGCACGAGCACCTTGACCGCAGAGTCGGATCGCCTCAACCCACCCCGCATGGTCGATCTGGTGCGGCAACTCTCCCAACTGCGCGACGGCGGGGCGGATGTGGTGCTGGTCTCCTCGGGTGCGCAGCAGGCGGGGCGGGAGCGGCTGGGGTATCCTGCGGAACAGAAAAGTATCCCCTTCAAACAGATGTTGGCGGCTGTCGGTCAGGGGCGCCTTATGCACCTGTGGGAGCAGTACTTTGATCTCTATGGCATCGTCGTGGCCCAGGTTCTACTCACGCGCCAGGACATCGAGGATCGGCAGCGCTATCTGAACGCCAGGGATACGTTTGAAAGCCTGTTGGCGCGAGGGATCGTGCCGGTCGTTAACGAGAATGACGCCGTCGCCACCGAGGAGATCAAGGTGGGCGAGAACGATACCTTGTCTGCCATGGTGGCCAACGTGATCGAGGCCGATCTGCTCGTGCTCTTGACGGATATCGACGGCCTGTACACGGCGGATCCCAGCGCGACGCCCGACGCCGAACTTGTGGAACGTGTGGACAGGATCGACGAGGGGCTCTATGACCTGGCCAAGGGCACCGGATCCGAACTGGGCACTGGAGGTATGTATACCAAAATCCTGGCCGCCGACATGGCCATGCGCTGTGGGACCTCGGTGGTCATCGCTAACGGTGGCCGTGAAAACGTGCTCTCGGGCATATGGTCACGGACGGTTCCGGCCACGTGGTTCCCGTCACACATCACCCCCACAGAGGGACGCAAGCGATGGCTGTTGGCCCAGTCGGTCACGGCGGGCAGCGTGATCGTCGACGAGGGGGCGGCAAAGGCCATCATGGAGGCGGGGAGGAGCCTGCTGCCCGTGGGCATCGTGCGGGTGGAGGGAGATTTCGAGCGTGGAGCCGTTATCAGCGTGCGGCGACTGAATGGAGAGGAGATCGCTCGGGGGCTCGCCAATTATGGTGCGGAGGATCTGCGTCAGATTCTGGGCCAGCAGTCGGAGGATATCAGTAGTATTCTGGGATATGACTATGGCCCCGAGTTCATTCACCGTGACAAACTGGCGCTGCTTTGAGTTGATATGCGATGGGTTATAGTTCTGGCTCGTGGAAAAGGAGGATGGGATGGCAGAAGTGAATTTGCGGGATATGGCACAGGAAGCCAGGGAGGCGGCACACGAGTTGGGCCTGCTGCCCAGCGGCGTGCGGGACGGCGTCCTGGAAGAGATTGCACGGCGTCTGGATGACGTGGGGAGCGAACTGTGGGAGGCCAACGGGGCCGACGTGGCTGAGGCTAAGGAGACTGGTGTGGCCGAGCCCCTTGTGGACCGCTCCACGCTCACGCCCGGGAAGGTTGCGGGCATGGCCCAGGGCTGTCGTGATGTGGCCGCCTTGGAGGACCCGCTGGGCAAGGTCTTTGACGGCAAGACACTGCCCAACGGCATGTATGTAGCCAAAAAGCGGGTACCCCTTGGCCTGCTGGGGGTGATCTTTGAGTCGCGTCCCAACGTCACCATCGACATCGGTGCCCTGTGCATCAAGACAGGGAACGGCGTCATCATGCGTGGGGGCAAGGAGAGTCTGCGCACGAATATCGTGCTGGTCGACCTGATAAACGATGCCTGTCGGGCCAGCGGCGTTCCCGCTGACGCCGTGCAGTTGATCAGCTCCACGGATCGCTCTCTGGTACCCGAACTGTTGGGCATGGATGATCTCATCGATCTTGTCATTCCCCGCGGTGGGCCGGGTCTGCAGGGGCTGGTGCGGGAGCATGCCAGGATGCCCGTGGTGTATGGCGGCATCGGCGTCTGCCACCTCTATGTGGATGCCTCGGCAGATGTGGAGCGATCCATCCCCGTCATCCATAACGCCAAGACCCAGGCCCCCTCAGTGTGTAACGCCCTGGACACCGTGCTCGTGCACCGGGATGCCGTCGATGACCTGGTGCCTCCCATGGTGGCGGCATTGAACGAGGATGGTGTCAAGGTGTTGTGCGACGAACCGTCCATGCGCACCCTTGAGGGGGGAGATACGGGTCTTGTGGAGTCAGCCGGCGAGGACGACTATGGCCAAGAGTTCCTCTCCCTGGTGCTTTCCGTCAAGGTGGTGGATTCCTTTGACGAGGCCATCGCCCACATCGCCAAATATGGCACCAATCACTCCGACGGCATCCTGACCAACGACTATGACAACGCCATGCGCTTCCTGAACGCCGTGGATTCGGCGGCGACCTACGTCAACGCCAGCACCCGTTTTACCGACGGCGGGCAGTTTGGGTTGGGCGCCGAGGTGGCCATCAGCACACAGCGTATGCACGCCCGCGGTCCCATGGGGCCCGAGGAACTGACCACCTACAAGTGGATCATCCAGGGCGACTACCACGTGCGCGACTAAGGAGAGGAGGGTGATAATGTCTACGATTAGCGAACCTGCACGGAAGACGCCGGTCGTCGCGCAGGCGGACGTGGTTGTGGTGGGTGGCGGGCCGGGGGGATTTCCTGCCGCCGTCGCGGCGGCCCGCCATGGGGCCAAGACCCTGCTCATTGAGCGCTACGGTTTCATGGGGGGCCTGGCCACGGCCGGCCTGGTGGCTCCCATGCTGGCACACACGGCCTCCGACAGCGACACGCCCATCGTGGAGGGCATCCTGCGTGAAACCACCGAGCGGATGCACGCTATCGGCGGCGCGCCGGCGTGGGAACAGACCCTGCAGGAGTGGGGCATCCGTTTCGACGCCGAGGCTCTGAAGGTGGTCATCGACGAGATGTGCCAGGAGGCGGGGGTGGAGGTGATGCTCCATACCCTGGTCACGGACGTGGTGCACGAGGGGGATTCGATCCAGGCCGTCATCGTGGAGAACAAGTCGGGCCGTGGCGCAGTGACGGGGAAGGTGTTCATCGATGCCACCGGAGACGCCGATGTGGCGGATCGCGCTGGCGCGGCCACCCGTCATGGCCGTTGCTTCGACAATCGGGTCGAATCCATGGGCTCGTTCATACACCTGGCCGGGTTCGAGGAGATAGACGACGACCGCGCCCAGGAACTGCGCGAGCAGATCGAACACGAGATGGCCGACGGCCGCTTTCACTTTTACAACGCCGGCTTTTTGGGGCGCAACACGTACCATCAGGATCACACGGCGGCCAATATGACCCGCTATGGGGGGGACCCGGTTGATGCCTCCGACATGACCGAGGCGGAGTTGAGCATCCGCCAGGACGTGTGGGAACTGGTGCGCTATCTGCGGGCGAATGTCCCCGAGTTTGCCGATTGCTATGTGCAGCAGACGTCGCCTCAGGCGGGGCCGCGCGAAAGTCGCCAGATCGTGGGGCCCTACGCCCTGACCGGCGAGGACGTGCACCGGGGAAACAAATTTGAGGACGGCATCGCCCGTGGGTCGTGGTGGATCGATATACACTGCCCCCTGGGCAACGCCTATCCCGTGCATCTCTGTGTGGTGGAATGCCTTAAGGGCGCCGATTGTCCCTATTGGGCGGCGGAACACGAGAATATGCGCTCGCGAGAAGATCTGCGTCCGCCGGAAGGCGATTGGTACGACATCCCCTACCGCTCCCTCCTGTCTGTGGATGTGCCCAACCTGCTGGCCTCGGGGCGCTGCATCTCTGCCACCCACGAGGGGATGGCGGGGGCGCGCGTCATGGCTACCTGTGTGGCCATCGGTCAGGCGGCGGGCACGGCCGCTGCGCTGGCCGTCAACGAGGGCGTTGCTCCCGCAGAGATAGATGTGCAGGGGCTTAGGAAACAGTTGCGGGAGGATGGGCAGCTGGTGTAGGAAAAGTAGGTTGAGCGGCTCTCCGATATAAGTGCGAGCCTTTTCGTATCCGTGCGTGAGAGACTGATCGACGAATGAGCGGTCGCTCTAGATAAACGGTCTGCGATCCAGCACCAGTTTGAGAGGTCGTTCCGTCAGGATCGTGCCTGGCAGGGCGCGCTGGATCTCTGCCAGGGTGCACACGCTGCCAAAGAGGCCGTGAAGATCGTTGAGCCCCTCGTCCTTCTCCTTGTCGAGCCCTTGTAGATAGGGAACATAGCGTTCGGCAAAATCGGTCAGGGCTTCTTGACACTCATCAAAGCGATATCCCGTCTGTCGTAGGCTCCTCGTCAGGCAATAGGTCCAGTCGATCTCGGCAAAGCCGACCCGTTCTCCCAGCGGATAGATCTGACGATCCCAGATCTCCAGGCAAGAGTCGACCATGGCCTTCGGATAGCGCAAGGGGCGCCGCGCATACTCGTGGTTGAACAGGTAGTGAAAGGTCCCCGCCAGATGCGGGAATATGGATACCGAATCGCCGTGCGAAACGGGCGCCACGTGTCCCTTGCGTAGAAACCCACTCGCTGGGTCCCACGCCTCCCAGAGCCAGGAAAAATAGGCCTCTTGCCAGGCAAAGGCTGCCTCGTCGGTCAGTACCAGGGACACGTATATCCCCGCTCCTTGGTGTGATGCGCTCCAGGGATTTTGCTCCCAGTCCAGATTCTCTAAAAAGTCGGTCATCTTGGCGATGTCCCGCAAAGGAGCCAGGGATCGCAGCGGATGCACTGGGCGGGCATCAAAGAGTTCCAGGGCCGCGACGCAGTGCGCTGTGGTGTGGATCTCATGGTGCGTCGGCTCGTGAAAGAGACCCGACCCTTGATCCTGTAGGCCCTGTAGGGTCTCGATCCAACGTTCTCTCTTTTCTGGGGCTCCCGGGAAATGACCAATAGTGTACAGGATGTTGGCGGCGTCGGCGCAGCCGTAGGGGTTCAGGCCGAGGTCTCGATATCCCTCCTCATCTTCCCAGTTCCAGCGTCGGTAGGCGCCGTCGGTTCCCAAATTGTGGTTAGCGACGATCTCTTCGATTGCGCTGACGAATTCGCGGATGTCAAACATCTCTCCTCCCGGAGTTCTACTCCAGCATATCCTGCAGAAGAGTGCCTGTGCTGTTGTGTGGTCCCCGACATCTGAGAAGGTGGGCGATGGTGGGCGCGGGGTCGCACATGCGGGCGGGTCCCAGGGCCTCCTCGTCGCGGCGGTAGCCTTGGCGCACGCCGGGTCCCCAGAGGGCAAACATGCCCATATTGGTCCACAGTCCCCGTGCCGCCGTGGGTACCTGGGGACCGTGATTGACGCTGGGGATCCCGGTGCAGGCGATGGATTGACCGGCGGGCAGTTCGCCCCACACGAACCCCTCGTTGTAGATGAACTGTACGTCTCCAGCGGCCTTTCCCCAGTAACCAAGTAGGGTGGCGTCCCGCCTTGTGAGCGCCAGGGCCACGGCGCGCTGGCCTGTCTCTGGGGCCCGCCAGCTCAGGAGGGCCTCGATGATCTCTCGCTGCACGTCCTCGTATTCGTCCGCCTGGACGGTGCCTTGGGGCTCTCGGCCCGCCAGGTTCACGAACACCTCGGAGGCGGAACGGCCCGGACGGATATAGGCCTTGGTCTCGGACCAATTCACCGTGGGGCGCCCCTCTTGCTCTTCAATCGTCAGTAGTCCCTTTTCCTGGAGAAGATTATAGATATCGCAGGTGACGCGGTTGACGGCCGCGCCGTGGTCGGAGGCCACGGCCACGACGGTGTCCTCATCTGCCATCCCCATAAATGCTCCCAGTATATCGTCAGCGACGTCATAGATTGCCCTCAGAATATCCATGCTGACTTTTGTCTCACCGCCGCCATGATGGGGCGTGTTTGGGTCGGTGAAAGCCAGACATCCGTGGTGCGCTGCGTCCACTGGTCGGTAGACGGTCATAAAGAGATTGCGATCCTGTACCATCAAGCAGTGGCGGGCTGCCGCTGCCAACCACTCGCCCTCGTATCGTGCCTCCTCAATGGCCGTTCCCCAAAAGGGATCGCTGGGGCGAAGCTGAGCCGACGATCCGGAAGCATAAGGCCCGGCGATGTCAAGTAGCTCCTCCGCCATACTCGGGGGATTCACAAAGCCATTCTGTGGATAGATCTCCGAGTGACAGAGGGCGACCTCACGTTCCTGAGGACGGAATTCCAGCATCTTGAAGCGCACAAAACCCTCCTCCCGGTCAAATGTCCAGGGGAGCCATTCGGTCCACTGCCCCTCGTGTAACTCGACGAGTACCTGGCCGCCGTCTTTTCCGTCACAAAGGTGGATGCTGTCCTGCTTCTTACTGTCCTCAGCCTGCAGCAGGCCGATCTCGCGTGTCCTGGTGGAGCCGATCTCGCGGATGCAAAAGGACGTAGCTAACCACTTCCCTGGGGGCAGATTGCGCCAGTCGCCGGGAGGACCGGGGCGCGCTATGATGGGAGGCTGTGCGGGCGACCGCCCCCTGCGTTCCAGGGGAATCCACCCCGTGCGAGTGCCGGGGGGCTGCTGGTATTCCTCGGCCAGACCCGATGTCATATAGCGCGTGGGACGGGCCAGTGCTGTGGGGGGTAGGTTCGTGCCACTGCGGTCGGGGATGGCCACCACCCCCTGCCGGATGGAGGGAGGCCAACACATGGGATAGGCCATCACCACGCTGGATTGGCCGCAGCCTTCCGACGTCTCCCACAAGCGTTCAGCGGGCTGAATCGCCTGTCGTACGTCCTCCGGCGTTTCCAGGCCTGAGACGTCAAGGCGGCCCTGCCAGGCCATGCCCGGGGGTGCGCCGCTGGCAAAAGCGTTCCAGTTGATGGGTCCCCAGGTGGAGACATAGGGCAGAACCTGGGTGAAGGCTCCCTCTCTAAACATGCGCGCAAAGTGGGGTAGGCGTCCTTCGCTCACAAACTCTTCTATCAAAGGCAGGATCAGACCATCTATGCCAAAGATGATAGCCCTCTCGGCCATTCTGCTCCTCTCTTGCTCCATACTTGCTGATCGAAATCTCAGATTCGGTGGTAAAAGGTGTGCACAGAGCGAGGTGGCTTGGGTTCCCCTGCCAGTTCCCGCGTCGTCTCGAACCATTCGCGCTGTACCACCGTTCCCTCGAACCAGTTCTCGCAGGGCACCCGTTGATGACTGCGTATCAGATTGCCCCAGGAGACGTGAGCGTCAAGGCAGACCTCCAGGTGTTCCAGGTCGCCTCCGGTGTCCTCTGCGTTTTCTTCAACGGCCTGGGTGTCCTCGTTGTAGACGATGGGCAGTGGCTTGCGCGCCAGAGCCTCTGTACGCTCGCGCAGGACGTCGATGGCCCCCGCTATCTCCTCTGTGGAACGTTTGTTCCCGTGAGGTAGAAGCAGGTCGACGGCCCGCATAAAGGAAGGTGGGATATCACGGAGATTCTCGGGGGTGCAGAAACTGCCTGTGAAACTTGCCCCCACGAAAAAGACGCGCTCGTGCCCTCTGGCGTTATTATACAACGCCACGGTATCCTTGACATAGTAGATCATCTCGTGGATGTTTTGCATTTGCAGGGCGGGCCAGTATGCCGAGGCGTCGCATTCGTTGACCAGGTCGATGATGAGGCGGTCATATCCCCGCTCCAGCAGCCAGTTCGTCGCATTTTCTATGGCCGTTCCAACGGCCTCCTCTCGAATGCGACGGTTACCCCCCTGATAAAAGTAGTTGACGATGGGTACCATGTCCAATCTTTTGGCCTCATTTAGCACGCGACGCAGGCGCTGCATAAAGGCGGGACGCAGGGTCCCATCTGGATTAAAGGCTCCGCAGTCCAGATCGTGGGTGGAGAGCCCGTCGGGTGGTGGAGATGTGGGAAAGGGATTCCCACCCTGCAGACCGATGGTAAAGGCGATGACGCCGCATGCGCGCCAGTCGGACATGGCGTCCACGAATCGGTCTGTGTTGCGTTCTGGATCCCACTCCCCGGTGTCTGAATAGGCCCAGTCATCCCGACCGTCGCCGTCGTAATCGCGATCTTCGTTCAGGTCGTCCAATATTCCGTTGATCACGCGGTGATTCAGCAAGAGACCCGCCAGCCTCTCGTCAGCGTCCGGAAACCCTGTCCCCTTGGTGTACGTCCTCGCACCGTCCTGAATAAAGTTCTCGCCCACGATGGATAGATTCATACCTCATTCCTTCCTTTCCGCCTCTTTTTTCTGCTGGGGTTAATGTTAGCACAAACGGAGGCAGGTTGGCAATCTGTAACCACGTTGACATTTGGGTGTGATGGACGCTTGACATCGTCGTATAGGACATGCACAATATCTTTACATGAGAAATTCACAATCTGTTAATTTCTAATGGGGAGGTATGGATATGGTCAGTGGAAGAACTGAAGAGGCCTTCTTTCCGCGCAAACTTTGCATGGGCATGGTAGGGGGCGGACGCGGCGCCTTTATCGGCGACGTGCATCGGCGTGCGGCGCGACTGGAGGGTGACGTTGAACTGGTCGCCGGTTGCTTTTCCTCGACGCCGGAAAAGTCCAGGGCCTCGGGGAGGGATCTGCATGTACCGGAGGATCGGGTGTACGGCACCTGGGAGGAGATGGTCGAGGGCGAGTTGGCGCTTCCCCAGGAGGAACGCATCGACTTTGTCTCCGTCGTGACGCCCAACCATCTGCACTACCCTATCTCCAAGGCGTTTGTGGAAGCGGGATTCAACGTGGTCTGTGACAAGCCCCTGGTGCACACGGTGGAGCAGGCGTTGGATCTGGTGCAGGCCGTTCGGGAGAATGACGTGCTCTTTGCCGTGACGTACAACTATACAGGGTATCCCATGGTGAAGCAGGCACGTCATCTTGTACAGTCGGGCGAATTGGGCGAGTTACGTAAGGTGATCGTCGAGTATCCCCAGGGATGGCTGGCGGAGCGCATTGAGACGGATGAGAGCGAGAAGCAGGCCGTCTGGCGCACCGATCCGGAGCGCTCGGGTATCTCGGGCTGCATCGGCGATATCGGCTCCCATGCCGAGAACCTGGTTTCCTACGTCACTGGCTTGGAGATGGAGGCCATCTGTGCCGATCTCACCACCTTTGTGCCCGGTCGAGAGTTAGATGATGATGGGAACATTCTCCTGCATTTCAAGGAGGGGGCCAAAGGTATTCTGACGGCCTCTCAGGTCTGTCCCGGACAGGAGAATGCCCTGAGTATACGTGTATGGGGCACCAAAGCGGGGTTGGCCTGGTATCAGGAGGATCCCAACTATCTCTATGTGCAGAGCAACGAGGCACCGGAAAAGGTCTATAAACGAGGCAACGACTATCTGTGCGAAGCCGCTGCCGCCGCCACGCGCCTGCCTGCCGGCCATCCGGAGGCATTCATCGAGGCCTTTGCCAACACCTACAAGAACTATGCCGATACCCTGCGCTGCAGGTTATTAGGCATAGAACCCAGCGAGGTCATGCTGGACTTTCCCACGGTGGAAGATGGCGCTCAGGGCGTCAACTTTATTCATAAGGCGGTGGAAAGCGATGCTAGCGAAACCAAGTGGACGCCCATCGATTTCTCATTCTAAGGTTGATTGATGGCGTGCTCGCGGAAAAAATATGAGAAAGGAGTATGAGATGCCGAGACCAGTTACGCTTTTTACGGGACAATGGGCCGATCTGCCCTTAGAAGTTCTGGCGGAAAAGGCCAAGGATTGGGGATACGATGGATTGGAACTGGCATGTTGGGGCGACCACTTTGAGGTCGATCGGGCTCTCGCAGAGGATGGATATATCAAGGGACGCTGGGATCTGTTGCACGAACACGATCTGGAGTGCTATGCCTTGAGCACGCATCTCGTCGGCCAGAGTGTGTGTGACGATCCCATCGACGAGCGCCACAAGGCCACGCTGCCGGAGCGCATCTGGGGAGACGGCGATCCCGAGGGTGTGCGCCAGCGTGCCGCGCAGGAGGTGCGGGATACAGCCCGGGCCGCGGCCGAGTTTGGCGTGGAGGTGGTGAATGGGTTCACGGGCTCCAGCATATGGAAGTACTTTTATTTTTTCCCGCCTACGCCTCCCGAGATGATCGAGGCTGGTTTTGAGGATTTCGCCTCGCGGTGGAATCCTATCCTGAACGCCTTTAGTGAGGAGGGCGTGCGCTTTGCGCTGGAGGTGCATCCCACAGAGATCGCCTACGATATCGTGACTGCCAGGCGGGCTCTGGAAGCCCTTGACTATCGCACGGCCTTTGGGTTCAATTTCGATCCCAGTCACCTCCTCTGGCAGGGGGTAGACCCCGTGCGTTTCATAGAGGAATTCCCGGAGCGCATCTATCACGTACACATGAAGGATGCCGCCGTCACTTTGGACGGCTATTCGGGGATTCTCGGCTCTCACCTGGGGTTTGGTCAGGCCCATCGCGGGTGGGATTTTCGCTCCCTGGGGCACGGCGACGTGAACTTTGAGGAGATCATCCGCGCCTTGAATGTCATTGGCTACGATGGCCCGCTCTCTGTGGAATGGGAAGACGCGGGCATGGATCGCGAGTTCGGTGCCCAGGAGGCCGCCGAGTTTGTCCATCAGGTCGATTTCCCGCCCTCCGGGGTGGCCTTTGACGCGGCTTTTGGCGATTAGGGAAGGTGGGTGTCCTTTGCCTGTCCCATTCCCTGCTCATGTAGATGGGTTGGGAATGGGGCGGTCGGTAGGATGGAAGAGCGGGAGGAGTTGTGTGTAGAAGCATAGCGGCGGTGACGTTCGATCTGTGGGGGACGCTGCTCGACGGGCGCTACAGCCTGTGGCCCCGGCGCTGTGAGATGTTGGCTCGCTACCTTCCTTCACACACGTCAAAGTGTGTGGAGGAGGCCTATGGCGAAAGTTGGCGCCGTTTCTCCCAGGCCACGGACGGGGGGTTCGGTATGCGGGGGGTGACGGTTCTGAGCATGACCTTGGACCGTCTGGGTGCGACCTTATCTCCTCCCACCTATAAGGCGGTACTGCAGGGTTGGGAAGAAGCCACGCTCCAGGAGCCGCCGCCGTTTCTTGAGGGTGTCCCCGATATGCTGTATCGACTTCGAGACAAAGGGTTATTGATCGGTCTGATCTCTGATACCGGTGTGACGCCGGGGTGGGTTCTACGCCGCTTATTGCGGGAGAGAGGGCTGCTCAAAGCCTTTGATTGGCTGACATTTTCCGATGAGATCGGAGTCACCAAGGTGTGCGCCTACCCCTTTACGAGCACGCTGCGGGTGCTGAGGGTGCCCGCTGAATCCGCCTTACATGTGGGGGATCTGCCTGAGATCGATCTTCGAGGGGCCAGGAGCGCGGGGATGCATAGCGCCCTGGTATTGGAGAGCTCTGCGCGTCGCGATGGCATCGCCGAGGCGGAAATCGTCCTGGAACGTATATGCGACCTCCCAAAGGCCCTTTCAGCATGGGAGGCTTGCGCATAACGTCCTATTCTCCTCCGGCTCCCTCTTTTCCCCCGTGCTCCATGCGCACCAGGATGTCGGCCACCTGAGCGATGGCCACTCGCTGCTTGCGGTAAAAGTCTGACTCGCTCATGGCCAATTGGTGTGCGATATCGCGGATACGCTTTCCCTGAATGAACTTGAGATCGAGGATATTGTAGATCGTCCATTCCGTGGAGGTCATGCTGCGTTTACCCTCGGGTTTGAGTTTCTCTATGGCTTCCTTCAGGACGGCACGAACCGCCTTGGCGGGCACGCCGTCGTGGTCGCTGAGGCGCTCGCGCACCAGTTGCATGCGTAACAACGGGCTCTGACTCAGTTTCGGTCCGCCCCAGAACTCGCCCAGGGCGTCCTTGACGATCTCTGTAAAGGAGTTGGAGTGGATGGGATTCATCTCAAAGTGCTGTAGCGTATCCTCTCCCACATAGAGGGGGCTGGAGCGCCATTCCTGCAACTGATCCAGTTCGCTGCGCATGCCTTGCAGCACGGCAAAGACCCGTTGTTGTAAGCGCATATCCTCCAGGGCCAGTTCGGCGCGCTGTACAAGGTTGTGGGCTGCCCCCAGATCTTGGGTGGAAAAGGAGGTCTTGTTGGCCGTAGCACGGAATCCCAGGATGCCCAACGTGGTGTGCTCGCTGGGGCTGCGCAGCGGTAATAGCCTGTATCCGTCCGCGGCGATGAAATCCTCGTTGGTGATGGTTTCCTCTTGCTGGCGGCTTTTGGAGAGAAGATCCATGAGTTGGGGCAGGGAACTCTTGGAGAGAAAACTCTTGGCTTCCTCCTTAGGGCCGCAAAAGACCCGGATAGACGCGGTGGAGCCCTCCATGGTTACCACGAACGCGGAGGGCACACGGAGCAGGTCTACCAGGGCGATCAATGTGTTCTCCAGTAACTGTTCGAGGTCGGTGGTGGTGAAGAGGCGCTCGTCGAGGGTTTGAATCCAGGCTACCTCTTTGCGATCTTTGCGATAGAGTAAAAGGTCGATGGCCGGCTTGGCCACGTTCACCAATAATTGTAGCACGACCACGCTGCCGGCGACGGTTATGATCAGTATGGTATCGCGGGGAAGCCCCCAGATATGCTCCACGCGCGGGACAGTCAGCATGATGACGATGACCATGATTGCTACGAGGGGGCCACGTAGGAGAAAGTGCATCATGTTGTGCTTGATCACACGGTCGGGAAGCAGTACGCCCTGATAGGCCACGATGTAGCCGATGACGACCGTCATCAAGGCGATGCCCAAATTCCCCACTAGGGTCAGCAGATGGATAAAGTTGATGGAAAGGTATTGTCCCGTAGCGGGGATAAGCAGGTAGGGGAAAGCGCTTACCATGGGTGCAACAAAGGCCAGCATGAGGTATGACATGCGGCGCCGTGAGGTAGAGGTCAGGCAGCGATTGCGCGCCATCCCGATGTTGAGCCATCCGTTCAGGGCCATCGTGACATAGACGATGGCAAACAGCCAGAAAAAGGGGCCTGCCACTAGATGGTATATGTTGTCCATCTGGGCGACTCCCATAACGATCAGGTCCGTAAAGAGGACGAGAGTCAGAGAGAGTGCCCCCAAGAGGTATCCAATCAGGGTACCGATGTGTCGCCATCGTGACAGGGAGCCCGTTGTTCGCAGCAGAGCATCGGAAAAGTGTAGATAGGCTGCTGGGACAAAAGCAATACCCATCCACTGGAAGCGCAGCCAGTCCTCGGCTGACGTCGCCGTATTGACGTTGGCGACGTTCACATCGACGACATAAACTATGCTTATAAAAGCCATGAGGGCACAAAAGGCCCGCGCCACCGCGTTGCGAAAGTTGTGCGTGAGGATGTAGGCGAACAGAGAGAATCCGATGATGATGTTGACCGATGAAAGTATGAGATTACCGAATCTCAGGATAGAAGCGACAGTTGTAGGACTCATACGCGTTCCGTGACTCCGCTCAACATCTTATAATCCTATGTGACGAATAACTGTGACGGAATAATAGACGATGGGCATGACAAAAAGCAAGTTGTCGATGCGATCCAGCATTCCACCGTGCCCCGGAATGAGTTTCCCGGAATCCTTGACCCCCATCTGACGTTTGATGACCGATTCTGCAAGGTCGCCGAGCGTTGCTCCCGTGACGATCAGTAATCCTAACAGGACTCCCCATGGTAAGGACAGGCCAAAAAACAGGTAACTCGCAGTCATGATAGCAAACATACCGACTACTATCCCCCCGATGGCTCCTTCCCAGGTTTTGCGCGGACTGATCTTGGGGCAAAGTCTGTGTTTGCCCCAGATATTGCCCACACAGTAGGCGGCGCCATCGCAGATCCAGGTGCCCCCCAAAGCCAACATAAGCCAGAAAAAGCCCTCGTCCAGGCCGCGTAGTCTGATCGCGTAGCTCAAAAGTCCGATATAGATACCACCTGCGACGACGATGCCCCAGTTTTGCAGGGCGTCAGGCGCATTGCCCCGAAACACTTCGAAGGTGAGTGCTGCAAGGGGAATAAAAGTGGAAGCCCAATAGATCAGATCCCATGTCGGCCATTGGGCGTCCAGGACGAAAGATGCGATGAGCAGGCAGATAAATAGGTACGATACCACCGCCGCCTTGGAAGTCATCTTTACGTATTCGACTCCCGCACAGAGACTGCCTAGCAGTACTATGCCGAACAGGAACGGTCCGCCGAGATAACTTGATATGACGACAATAGGCATGAGCATCAAGACACTCAACAGACGATCCCTCAGCACAAAGCACCTCACATAATTGTACGTCCCGAGATTCTCAAGCGTCCGAGTCCAGTCCCCCAAATCTTCGGTCGCGCTGTTGATAGGAGACGAGAGCCTCTCGTAGATCCTGGCGATGAAAATCTGGCCAGAGAGTGGGGGTAAAATAAAGTTCCGCGTATGCTGCTTGCCAGATCAAAAAGTTGCTCAGACGCATATCTCCAGCGGTACGGATGATTAGGTCAGGATCTGGTAGACCCGCCGTGAACAGATACTCGTTGAATTGTTCTTCATCCACCTCGTCTGCAGAGAGGTCGTCGGCGATCATACGCTTTATCGCATCCACAATCTCTGCACGCCCTCCGTAGTTAAAGGCTATATTGACGATCAGGCGGTCATTTTCTTTACTGGCCTCTTCAGCATATTGGATCTTTTGCACGATAACGGGTGCCAGACCATCCAAAAGGCCCACATGGCGGATTTTTACGCCGCTTTCGATGAATTCATCGAGTTCATTGTCGATGACGCGGTTCAGCAACCGCATAAGGGCGCGAATTTCGGGGTGCGGGCGATCCCAATTCTCAGTAGAAAAGGCATAGAGCGTCAGTATCTCCACGCCAAAATCCGCGGAGGCTCGGAATATCTCTCGTAGGTTCTCTGTGCCCGCCCGGTGTCCCGCGGTTCGCGGGAGGCCTCGCGCCTGAGCCCAACGTCCGTTGCCGTCCATGATGATGCCCACGTGGCGCGGTACCCTTTTTAGTGGGATTGGCGCACGATCCTCCGAGTCGTTCATCAGATTTCCATGATTTCAGAGTGTTTCTGCTCGCCCAGCCGATCCGCTTGCTCGATATATTCGTCCGTCAGTTCCTGCAGGCGCTCCTTTGCCCTGAAAAAAGCATCCTCCGGGATCTCTCCATTCTCTTCTTGGCTTTCCAGTTTTCTCAGGGCCTCGCGCCGCAGGTTTCGTATGGCTACCCGCGTCTCCTCGACCCGTTCTCCTACTATCCTTGACAGCTCGCGCCGCCGCTCATCTGTCAGGGAAGGAATGGCCAGGCGGATGACGGTCCCGTCGTTATTCGGTGTCAATCCCACGTCGGATTTGAGAATGGCCCTTTCGATTGCAGAAAGCGTGTTGGCATCCCACGGCCTTACCATCAACAGCCTCGGTTCGGGCACAGAGATCGTCGCCACCTGATTGAGGGGCATGGTGCTCTCATAGACCTCAACAGGGATGTCCTCTATCAGAGCGGGGGACGCGCGGCCCGTGCGGATACTGAGCAGATTGGAACGCAGCGTCGAAATGGCCTTTTTCATACGCTGTTCTATGTCGCGAAAGATATCATCCATTTGAACATCCACCTCTCGTGTGCGCTAGTATATAATCCTGATTGTCCTGAAAAGGGGCAGCAAAAAGAAATGTATATCATCTTGTCAGTCGCTGAAAGGCCCTTTTGCGATGGAGCCCGTTTCCCATCAATCGTTTGAGGGATTAGGATCTTAAGATCAAATCTCGGACCCGTTAGAACGTGGGTGTTTTAACTCACCATGGTACCTATCTGTTCGCCGGCAATTGCCCTTGCCAAAGTGTCCGGTGGACTCAGTTTAAACACCATCAGCGGAAGCCCATTATCCATACACAGGGAGATGGCGGTGCTGTCCATCACTTTGGTGCCCATATTGAGGGCCTCGATGTAGGTAAGACGCTCAAAGCGCCGGGCTTCGGGATGTTCCATAGGATCCTGATCATAGATACCATCGACTTTGGTGGCCTTGAGGAGCACATCGGCTCCAATCTCCATGGCACGCAGAGCCGCCGCGGTGTCAGTGGTGAAATAGGGATTCCCTGTGCCGCCGCCAAAGATGACGATGCGTTCCTTTTCCAGGTGGTGAATCGCCCGGCGGCGGATATATGGTTCTGCCACCTCGCGCATCTCTATGGCTGTCTGGGCGCGGGTTACGATACCCATGCGTTCCAGGGAATCCTGCAGAGCTATGGCGTTGATGACTGTGGCCAGCATCCCCATATAGTCGGCTGTGGCGCGTTCCATACCCTGAGCGATGGAGGCGCTCCCCCGCCAGATATTTCCCGCACCGATGACGATGGCTATCTCGCTGCCCAGCGCCTGGGCCTTTTTGATCTGACGGGCTACTGTATCTATCTGGAGGGGGTCGATACCAAAGCCCGATTCTCCCGCCATAAAGTCGCCACTTAGTTTGAGAAGAACGCGATCATATTTTGCAGTCGCCATGGATACCTCCGCCGGATTTACGGTGGCTCCTTTTTTAATTGAGCGCGATACTATTCTATCTTAAAGCGGGAAAAACGTTTGATCACAATATTCTCACCGGTTTCGGCGATGGCTTCTGTGATCAACTGCTGGATCGTTTTCTCGTCGTCCCTGATAAAAGATTGTTCCAAAAGGCATTGTTCCTTGCAGAACTTGTCGAGTTTGCCTTCCAGGATACGTTCCAAAATATGTTCTGGTTTATCATCCTCAATTTCCGACAGGTACTGCTCGGTCTGCTCCTTGATCACGGCATCAGGAATGTCTTCGCGGGAAACCCACTGAGGTGCAGTTGCGGCAACCTGCATGGCCAAGTCGTGACAGAGGGTCCGGAACTCTTCTGTGCGGGCGACAAAATCCGTCTCGCAGTTGACCTGGATGAGGGATCCCAGTTTGCTATCCGTATGTATATAGGCGTCGACACAGCCCTCTTCTGCGATGCGGTCCGCCCTTTCGGCAGCGGCGGCATAGCCTTCCTGGCGCAGGATCTCTGCAGCCTCTTCTATATCTCCGCCCGCCTCGTCCAGGGCTCGCTTACAGTCCAATACGCCCCCGCCCGTGATCTCGCGCAGTTCCTTTACCTTTTCGACGTTCGTTGCCATCTACTTATCCTTTCGCTTTGCATACCATGAGCCGGGCATAGCGTCCCGGCTCATGAGAATAATCTATCGATTACTCAACAGCCTCTTGCTCTTCAAATTCTTCCTCGTCGTCTATGATGATGATATCATCCTCTTCCTCATCTTCTGAATAAGCGGCCTCTTCGCCTACGGTGACAGGCTCGATCGTCTCCACCAGGGGGCCTTCTCCAACGGGCGCTCCTGCTCCCTCTTCTTCCATGATGACGCCACGCATCTGTTGCCCTTCAATGACCGCATCGGCGATGACGCTGGTTATTATGAGGATGGAGCGGATCGCATCGTCATTGGCTGGGATGAGGTACTCGATACCTTCGGGATCGCAGTTTGTATCCACCATGGCCATCACGGGGATATCTAGACGATTAGCCTCGCGCACAGCGATATCTTCGGTCTCTACGTCGGTGATAAAGAGCGCCTCGGGCAGCCGATTCAGGTTGCGCAGGCCGTTCATACGGCGATGGAGTTTATTCAGTTCCCGTAGTTTGGTCCTTGCTTCCTGATTCGGCAGCAATTCGAACTCACCACGTTCATGCTGCTGCTCCAGTTCGAGCATATACTCTATGCGGGAGCGTATGGTGCGAAAGTTGGTAAGGGTGCCTCCCAGCCAGCGCTGGGTCACATAGGGCATACCACAACGTACGGCCTGTTCTCTTACATTTTCCTGGGCCTGGCGCTTGGTGCCTACAAAGATGATGTCGCCGCCCTCTGCGGCCACGTCGCGTGCAAAATCATAAGCCCTTTCCAGACCCTCCATCGTCTGTTGCAGGTCTATAATGTGTATCCCTTTGCGTTCAGTAAAGATATAAGAGCGCATTTTGGGATTCCACCGTCGGGTGCGATGACCAAAATGTACTCCCGCCTCCAAAAGTTCTCTCATGGTAACAACAGGCACAAGCATTCCTCCTTCGTTTTGTACACCCGCCCCTTTCATCCATTGGTGAACCGATCATCTGCATCGGCACGACACCTTTGATCCAGGAGCGTGTTTAATAGGATATTTGTATTAACTAAACTAGGAGTATACCATGATGATGGACTTTGCACAAAAATTATGTGCAGGTTCGCTTTTTGGCAAAGGGTACGGCTTCTGGGGGCTCCCCAATGAGGCTTTTGTCGGTCTCAAAGTCATATCTTTGGCACAATCTAGCATCTCGTTTCCGTATGCATGGAGGTCATCTGCTGCGCCTTTGGAGGAGAAAAAGATGTCCGAGATCATCACCTTATGTACGGACTTTGGGCTGGGGGACGGTTATGTGGCGGCCATGAAAGGGGTTATGCTCTCCATCGCTCCCAAGGCTCGTCTGGTGGATATCAGCCACCAGATTGCACCTCAATCGGTATGGGAGGGGGCCTTTGTCCTGCGTTCCGCCTATGCGTTCTTTCCTCTGGGCACCGTTCATCTGGTAGTGGTCGATCCCGGGGTGGGGAGCGAGCGACGGGCGGTGGCAGTGCGCGTGGGGGGGCACCTGTTCGTGGCACCGGACAACGGGGTGCTCGGATACATACTGCAGGAGGAACGGGAGGTCGAGGCCGTCTCCCTCACCAATCCGGCCTATTGGCGCGAGGCGGTGAGCAAGACGTTTCATGGGCGCGATATCTTTGCACCTGTGGCGGCGCATCTGGCCCGGGGGGTACCCCTGGAAGATGTGGGGGAGCCTCTCGAGGAGTTGGTGGGGCTCGATCTCCCCGTTCCTGAGAGGCAAAGTGGGAGTACGATCATTGGTCACGTGATTCACATCGATGGCTTTGGAAATGTGGTGACCAATATTCCCGCCTCCATGTTGCAGGAGGATGCGCGTTGGAAGGTGGTAGCCGGGGAGAAGCAGATCATTGACCTGTCCTCCACGTACGCCTCGGCACGGCGGGGGGACCCGATCGCCCTCATCGGCAGCCACGGATTCCTCGAAATCGCCGTGAGGGAAGGAAGCGCCGCCCGTATCGCCCATCTGACTGTGGGCGATACGGTACAGGCGATACGAATATAGGGCAACGCAGAGGCCTGGAAGGGCTCTCAGTCACCGCTGGCTTCCGTCGTTGGGGTTGGCGTTGGAGCGGGCATCACGTCGATCTTGTCAGGGTTTTCTGCTTCTGTCGAAGAGCCTCCGGGTCCCTGCATCTCCACCAAAAGATCGCGCAGCGTGCTAAAGAAGGCGTCGAATTTCTCCACGGATTCCTCGACGGTGGCAAAGGCCTCCTCCAGATTGGCCAGGGATTCGCTGACGGCCTCTAATTCTTTTTCCGCGTCGCTCATGCGCGCGTTCAGTGTATCGATGGACTCGTTGACGCTCTCGCGCAGATCCTCGACGTCCGTGGAGAGGGTCGACAAGCCTTCCTGGACTGCTGCGATCTCTTCCTGTGCCGCTTCGAGATCCTCCTCTGCTGCGGCAACCCTTCTCTCAAGGGCTTCCAGTTTCTCTATGCGGCGTTCCATCTCATCGGCACGGACGGTCAACTCGTCGACGCGGTCCCAGGCTAGATCCTGATTCCTCTGCATGGTATTCATGTTTTGACTGAGGGCCTCAACCTGCTGGCGCGGCGCAAAGTCGACGGTGCCCGACCAGATGATGGCTACCACGAGGGTTAATACGACACCCAAGAGTCCGCCCAGTAATACGAGGAGGGCATTCTGCCAGAACCGGTTTTGTCGATCCGGTTGTGTAGGTGCTGGCTGTGGCGCAGCCCTTTCTTCCTCAATCTCTTCCTCTGTGGCTTCTTTTTCGGGTGAGGGTACTTTTTCTGGCGAGGGTGCCTCCTCTTCCTCTTTGGCTGGCATCTCCTCTTCGATCTCTTCTTCGACTTCCTCGGAGGGCTCTTTCTCTCTTTCTGGAACGGGCATCTCCTGCTCCAATTCTTCTGGGGTTTCCTCCTCAAGTTCCTTTTCCGCCTCCTCGGCCGAGGTGCGCCAGGCCTCCTCTTCCTCGGAGATATCAATCTCCTCGATCTCTTTGGCCGTCATATATTCGATGTCCTCTTCCCCTTCGGCTTCCTCAGCCTTTGAAAGGGTTTCCTGCGCTTCCTCGGCGGCTGGTTCCTCAACGGGTGCGATATCCTCAATGTCCTCGGCTTCCACCTCCTCGACCATTTCTTGCTCTTCGCTTTTTTCTAAGGAGGTGGCCTCGTCCTCTTCGGTCGGCCCTTCCTCTCCCTGGCGCGCCGTTTCCACCGTCAGTTCCACGTCCATTTCCTCGAGCATACGGGGGCCGATGCCAGCCACCTCTGCCAGTTCCAAGGGCTCGGAAAATGGCCCGTGCTCCTGGCGGTAGGTCACGATGCGTTCAGCAAGAACTTGACCGATGCCGTCTATTTCGTCTCGCAGGGTTTCCACGGAGGCGGTGTTGATGTTCACCCGTTTCCTTTTCGGGGGGATGCCTTCCACGCTCGCCATCTTTGACCTCCTTTGCCAACCTATAGGTGTGAAGACTAGAATGGGATAAAGGCAGGTGTACCTTCCCACTCGGGAACGTTGCCCTCTACATTTCCATTATATCATAGTTGTGAAGCCAGTGCATGCGTTGTGGCGCTGGAATTGCTTAAAATCAACCCATTGTGCTTCGTTTCAGGCGGTGCCAGTTCGCGATGGGACTGAGAATGGATTCGACAGGAGTCTCCCTTTGCTCGGCGGGACCGATGACGTCCTCGTAGGGCACGTCCAGGATAGCGGCGATGGTGGTGGCCACCCCGTGGGACAAAACGCTGAGATCATAGCCCCCTTCCAGGGTATACACGATGCGTCCGTCGCACAGTTCTCGGGCCAACTGAGCCAGGGCATCGGCCATGTATCGGTAGCCAGAAAGAGAGAGGAGCATCCAGCCCAGTGGATCCGCCCAGTGGGCATCATAGCCAGCGGACGAAAGGATGATGTCGGGTTCAAAGCGGCGCACGGCGGGGATGACGAGGCGTTGAAAGGCCTGTCTGTAGCCCGCGTCTCCGGTCTGTGCGGGAAGGGGGATGTTCACACAGGTATTCAGTCCATCCTTACTTCCCGTGGAGCGCCAGTCGCCCGTACCGGGGAACAGTGGGTGCTGATGTAGAGAGACGTAAAGCACATCCGGATTCTGCTCAAAGGCCTGCTCGGTCCCATTGCCGTGATGAACGTCAAAGTCGACGATGGCAATGCGGGAGACATACTTGTTGGCCAGAGCCCACGCAGCGGCGATGGCCAGATTGTTGAACAGGCAAAAGCCCATGGCTCTCGTCCTAGTGGCATGATGGCCGGGCGGGCGTACGAGGGCATATGCGCCGTCCAGGCCATGTAGCACCTCTCGCATGGCGGCGATGGTACCCCCTGCGGCGTACAGTGCGGCCTGGTAGGAGCCCCTGCTGACAAAGGTATCGGGATCGAAGGCCTGCCCTCCACTTTCGGCCATCTCGCGGATCTGTTCGATGAGGGAAGGCGAATGGATACGAGTCAGGTCTTCAAAGGAGGCTTTTTCGGCTTTGATGGCTTTCATCTTTTCCAGCAGGCCAGCATCGTCCAGGCGTTGCATGATGGCCAGCAGCCGCTTTGCCCTCTCGGGATGATCTCCGGTGTCATGCTCCAGAAATATGGGATCGTAAACATAGCCCACGTTCATATGGCGTTTTACCCCCTGCTACCAGCAAGATCATTCACGGTCCGCCACCGCTCACTTATTATACTGCAGACATGGGAAGGTGTGAAGTATGAGATGTGTGGATCGTGACTTGCTAACATTGATTGGACTAGAATTGCTTATCTGGATTCAAAAGGGGAGATAATCTTTGACCAGCAAAGTGGTGGTAAAGAGTAGGGCACAGAAGGACCTGGTCTCGGGCGTGCTTCCATGTCAGATTCTGGAACTGGCTCTGCCTTCCATCGCTGAGCAGGCGCTCTTTAGCACCATGGGGCCACTTGACGCCTTTTGGATGGGGAGTGTGAGCGAGATGGCCCTGGCCGCCGTGATCATGGGCACCACGTTACGGGTAGTGCTCATCAGTCCGATGATGGGCCTCTTGGCGGAGGGCATGGCCGTCGTGGCCCGGCATTGTGGGGCCGACGATGTCTGTCGAGCGGATCACGCCACCATGCAGGCCATGCTCCTGATCGTCTTTTTTGTCATAGCCCTGGCTGTCTTGGGGCAGATTATGGGCCCAACCTTTCTCCGATGGATGGGCGCCAGGGGGTTCTGCGCGATGCCACGACCTATATTCGCATCGTCTTTGCAGGGCTGCACTTTATGGAGACGCTCCCCTCTGAACCGCGCCACTGACGGGGGCGTATCTCCCATAGTCATCGACATGGGGTCCCTGTGGCTCGTGCAGTTCCCTTTGAGTTGGTTGCTATCCAGACGGGGTTGGGGCATACAGGACTCTGGATGGGATTGACGATCAGTTATCTGGTAGGCGGGGTGATCATGACCCTCCGTTTCCGGTAGGGATACTGGAAGAAGATCAAGATAGGCTGAGCAGGGGTACCCCAAGGCGAGATTCTTTTTTTCATGAGTGCTGTTCCAATACCTTGTCAAAGAGCCAGTAACTCCTATGGATGTGTGCGCCGACGGTTCGAGCATAGTAGTCGATGGGCCCCGCCCAACCGATCTCCGCACGATTATCGCCCCGCGTTCGCATGCTTTGCAGACATCTTTTCAAAAGGGTGCTGCCAATGCCCCGGTGGCGATGGCCGGGATGCGTCCCTGTGGGTCCAAACCGTGAGATTCCCGTCACGTCATAAGCGGCAAAGGCGATGTAACGGCCGTGCTTGAGGGCCACGAACAGGGGGGGAGGCGAAAGCGGCTGCTAGCCTCGACCTCCGCTCGCCATATGGTGGAAAAGTGTCTTTCGACAAAAGCCGCCACCTCTTCTATCTCATCGTCGGTGGCCCGCCGCAGCAGGATGCCGTCTCCTGCCAATTCTGCCTCGACATCTGCGGTATCGAGATCGGCGGCCCGTAGATCGACGGTCATATCCACGCGGCTTTTTCGGTCGGTCTCGTATCCTCGCTGCAGGAGAAAAGAGACCGCCGCCGTATCACGCACCGGGACGCCGGTACAAAAGTAGTTTGGCGCCACACCACCCACGACCACCTTGGAAGCCCCCCGTTCGTAAAAGCGCGCTTCCATCTCCTCAAAGATGGCGGAGGCGATCCCCGCCCGGCGATGGGCCGCGGCCACGCCGAACAGCTTGATGACACCATGCCCGCCGCGCAGACAGCCAAAGCAAAAGCCGACGATCTGTTGCTCTCTCGCCGCAACCAAGCAGGTCTCTGGGAGACAGGTTGGGTCATCTTGCGTATGGTAGCGCAGCCATTCCACGTCCAGGCAAAGCCTGCCGCTCGCCTGCTGAGCCAGGGGCAATATGCTTTGACAATCTTTTGAGCGCACCTGGCGAAGGTTGCATTTGTATCCGTTCCTATCTTCCCCTTGCCCCTTTTTCACGTTCACTCTAGGTTTTAGCCCTCTGGCTCTGGATCATCTTGACCATCTCTACCGCTACAAAGACGATGGAACTGAAAGCGAGACTGATGCCCAGTTGCTCCAACGTTAAGGGGCTTGTGTCAAAGATGGTCTGCATAAAGGGAACGTAGATCACGGCCAACTGGAGCACAAGGGTCAGGGCCACTGCTCCTAGCAAGGCGGGATTGGTGAAGAGACCCAACTGAATGAGTAGCAACCGATCCGAGCGGATGGCAAGAGCATTTCCCATTTGGGCCAGGGCCAGGGTGGTGAAGACCATGGTGCGCCATGTACCACCGGCAAGATCCACTTCGGGACTGGCAGCGAGGAACTGCGGCAGCAGGGCCACGATCCCCATCAACGGCCCCACCCAGAGAATGTAGGTGCCGAGGCCGCGGGCCAGGACGCTCTCATTGGGGGAATGGGGAGGACGTTCCATGATGTCCGGCGCCGAGGGTTCCACCCCCAAAGCCAGTCCAGGCAGACCATCCGTCACCAGGTTGATCCACAGGATCTGGATAGCGTTTAGAGGGATAGACAAGCCAAGGAGCGGAGCGATCAGCATGACCAGGATCTCTCCTACATTGCTCGACATCGTATATTTGACGAACTTGCGAATATTCTCATAGATGGTGCGCCCTTCTTCCACTGCCTTGACGATGGTGGCAAAATTGTCATCCAAGAGGATCATCTTGGAGGCTTCTTTGCTCACGTCAGTTCCCGTGATGCCCATGGCCACGCCGATATCGGCACGTTTGAGGGCCGGCGCGTCGTTCACCCCGTCGCCCGTCATGGCCACGAAATGCCCCTTATCCTTCAGAGCCTCCACGATCTTGACTTTATCCTCTGGATTGACCCTCGCATAGACGGCCACCTGCTCCACGATGTCTTCCAGTTCCCGTACGCTCATGCGTGCCAATTCTCGCCCTGTGAGAACGCGATCCTGCCCCTCTTGTACGATTTCCAGATCTCGCGCGATATTCAAAGCCGTCAGGGGGTGATCTCCGGTGATCATCACCGGCCGGATGCCTGCAGCGCGACACTCTTGCACTGCATCATGGACCTCGGGGCGAGGAGGATCTATCATGCCCGTCAATCCTACAAAGAGGAGGTTCTTTTCTATCGTTGATTCGTCTATCTTTTCGGGCAGCGTGTCGAGCAGTTTGATGGCAACGCTCAGAACGCGTATCCCTTTTCCGGCGAGTTTGTCGTTCGCATTCTCAATACGCTTTCGCCACTCATCGTCCAACACTTCGGTCTCGCCGTTATTCCACACGCGGTCGGAGATCTCCAAGAGACCGTCGGTGGATCCTTTGGTAAAGACGATATACGACGACTCCGGGAGGTGCGATAAGCAATGCAGCCCGTTCTCTTTGTTGCATTCTTCCTCTGGAGGTCTTTCATGTACGGTGCTCATGCGTTTGCGTGCCGACTCAAAGGGCACCTCTCCAGCGCGAGGCATGAGGCGATCCAGTTCTCGCTTCCACATGCCCATGCGGGCCGCGACGACGAGGAGGGCTCCTTCGGTGGGATCCCCGACTGTGTGGTAGCCTCCCATCTCATCCTCGTCAGATTCCAGGGTGGCATCGTTGCAGAGTGCTCCGCCGGCCAGCAAAAGGGCAATGTCCGGATCGGGCTGCCCCAGGGGAGCCTCATTCGGCGAGAGGACAGCCCCCGTTCGCTGCATCTCTGTTTCGATGTCCATAGACTGCCCCGCCACGTCAAGGGCTGTCACCGTCATGCGGTTTTCGGTGAGCGTGCCCGTTTTGTCGGAGCAGATGGTGGTTACGGAGCCCAGAGTTTCCACGGCCGGCAGTTTGCGGATGAGGGCGTTGCGTCGCACCATACGTTGCGCCCCCAGGGCCAGGGAGATGGTGACGACGGCAGGGAGCCCCTCAGGGACGGCGGCTACGGCCAGGCTGATGGCGGTGAGAAACATTTCGGTCAGTCCGGCGCCTCGCCAGACGCCTACGCCAAAGACGATGCCAGTGATGACCAGAGCACCCGTGGCCAACCATTTGCTCAGTTCGGCCATCTTTTGTTGCAATGGTGTCTTTTCCTCGGTGACCGTCTGTAGCAGATCGGCGATGTTGCCCAGTTCGGTGTCCATTCCCGTCTCTACAACCACGCTCGTGCCCCGACCATAGACTACGTTGGTGCCCATAAAGGCCATATTGCGCCGATCGCCGATGGCCAGTTCCTCTTCCTCGAGAGCCTTGGTCACCTTGTCCACGGGGACGGACTCGCCCGTCAGTGCGGCCTCCTGGGTGCGGAGGTTGGCAGATTCTAGGAGGCGCACGTCCGCCGGGACGCGTGCGCCGGCTTCCAGGAGGACGATGTCGCCGGGCACGAGTTCTGTCGATTCGATCTCGTGCACGCTGCCCCCTCTACGGATTCTTACCGTGGGGACGGCGAGTTCCTTCAGGGCCGCCATGGCTCTTTCTGCCCGGTATTCCTGCGTAAAACCCAGGATGGCGTTGAGGGCGACGATGATCATGATCATGATACTGTCAGTTATCTCCCCGACGCCAAAGGAGATAGCCGCTGCCACAAGCAGCACGATGACCATGACTTCGGTGAATTGGCTGGCCATGATGTGCCAGGGGCTGCGCCCCCGCCGTTCCTCAAGTTCGTTGGGGCCGTATTCCTCGAGGCGCCTTTGCGCCTCCTTTACAGACAATCCCTCTCTTTGTGTGTTCAGTCGCTCCAAGACCTGTTCCGTCGTTTGCCTGTGCCAGTCAACCATGTCACCTTTCCTCATCAGAAGACTAATCGGGAGTCCTTTTCTCCCGGATGGCCGTCATCAGCAATATGTATGATCGAATTTCTTTGGGCTAGTCCATGTCGTTTCGCACGTGACCGTCCACCCAGTATAGATGATATGGGGGAGAGGTCTCTTTCAGGAGTCTCTTGGTGATGCGCTGGAAATGTGAGGGGTCTCCCGTCGTCGCAAAGATAATCTTTCTCGATCCTTTCTCGTTTCCTGTGCCTCTTATATCGAGTATCTGTGCTGTCCGCCGGGCGATGGCGCCACTGGGTTCGAGTAGGCTGACATCGTCACTGACCATCTGCCTGATTGTGGGGATGAGGAACGCATAGTGGGTGCAGCCCATCACCAGCGTATCTGCTCCCGCTTCCAACAGGGGGGTGATATAGTTGCGCAGTAAAGTCCTGGTGTGTGGGGCGTCGAGAGCGCCGTCCTCGACACATTCCACCAGTTCATGGCAAACCTGGGCCATCACCCGTGCCCCTTGACCGTGGCGCCGCACCACGTCTTTGTACAGTCGTCCCTGAAACGTGCTCGCCGTGGCCAAGACGCCTACTACTCCCGTCTCTGTGAGTTGTGCTGCCGGTTTGACAGCGGGAACCATCCCCACAAAGGGGATCTTGGGGAAGGTGGCGCGCAGATGAGAGAGGGCTGCGGCGGACGCCGTATTGCAGGCCACGACGATCAGTTTTGTCTTCTGTTGGACGAGATACCGGACAATGCCCTCGCTCAGGCGACGGATCTCTTGGACCGGGCGCGCACCGTAGGGGCAGTGGATGCCGTCGGCTACGTAAAGAAAGGACTCGTAAGGCAGTTTTCGTGCAAGGGCGCGAAGAATAGAGAGCCCCCCCACGCCCGAGTCGAATACGCCGATGGGACCCTCTATTCCAGAATGCCGCTCATGTCGAGTTGTATCTTTTTCGAGGTCGGTGCCCCTTTGTGGCATTCCACCTCCTGAGGCAGGGTTGATTCTGTTAAAGACTTGATACCGTCAGGATTTCAAGGGTTGGAACTCCTCCGCGCTAGTATTCGCGGTCGTAGACGGGATCTTTGCCCACCCAGCGCCCCGAGGGGAGGGCGGGAATGGCCTCGCGCTCCTCTGGCCTCAGGTCGATCTCCAATCCACCCAGGGTATCGTTGAGTTGCCCTAGAGTTCGCGCCCCCACGATGGGGCAGGTGACGCGGGGCTCCCCAAGCACCCAGGCCAGGGCCAGTTGCGCGGGGGTGACGCCCCTTTCCTCGGCGGCCTGGACAAAGGCGTCCACGGTGTCCATGGCCCGTTCCGTATAGTAGCGGTCATAGTAGCTGTCAAAGGCCTCCAGACGGGCCCCCTTGGGCATGGACGCTCCACGCTTGTACTTGCCCGTGAGCATGCCGCCAGCCAGGGGGTTGTATGTGATCACGCCCAGACCTTCCTCCTTACAGAGGGGGAGAATCTCGTTCTCGATGCCGCGATTAAGGGCATTGTAAATGGGCTGGATGCTGATGAATCGCGACCAGTTGTTCTTCTCCGATACGTGCAGAAACCTGGACAACTGCCAGCCTTTTAAATTCGAGCAGGCGATGTAACGTACTTTGCCCTGTCGCACCAGATCGTTCAATGTCTCCATGGTCTCCTCGACGGGTACGTCTGGATCCCAGCGGTGAATCTGATAGATGTCGATCACGTCGGTCTGCAGGCGTCTGAGGCTGTCTTCCACGGCCTTTTGGACATGTATCCTGGACAGGCCCCCATCATTGGGGTTTGGTCCCATGACCGAATAGACCTTGGTGGCCAGTATGACCTTGTCTCGAACGCCTCGTTTCTTGATCCACCGTCCCACAACCTTTTCAGAGCCTCCCTGGGAGTACTGGTCGGCGGTGTCCAAGAAATTGCCGCCCAGTTCCATGTAGCGGTCCATAAGTTTGAAAGAGGTCTCCTCGTCTGCTTCCCGTCCAAAAGTCATGGTGCCCAGACAGACACGTGAAACTTTGAGTCCCGAACTACCAAGATTTACAATCTCCATGCTTCATTCCTCCCGACGTTTCAGCGAAGCGGTAAACGAATCGACGGAGCCGCGCCCCTCATGCCTCGAGGGGATCGCAGCCCGCGTGCCGCAGTGTTTCGTGATAATTCTCCACGGCGTTGTATATGTTCCGTTTGATATAATTATTTTCCCGTTCCAGTTGTCGTAACACCTTTCGTACCGAATGGCGTTTCGACTTGTAACTCTCGGGGCATCGTTCCCCTTCTATGGGGAACCCGCTGGCCTTTACAAAGGGGATGATGTCTCGCTGCTCCACAAAGGCCAAGGGGCGGATGATGATCAGGGTGCCCTCGAAAAAGCCCACCCGAGGTTCCATGCGCTCGATGCGCCCGCTGTAAAATAGGTTCATGAGGGTGGTTTCGGCGATGTCGTCCGCATGATGCCCAAAGGCCAGTTTGTTGCATCCCAGTCGGTCGGCCATCTCGAATAAAGCCTTGCGTCGGTTCCACGTACAGCGGAAGCACTTGGTGCCGTCTATCTCTTCGAGTTCGTCGGCGATCTCGATCTCCTCAGTGACCAGGGGAATATCGTGGCCCTCGCACCAGTCCTTCAGCCACGCCTCTGGCACCGCCGCGCCGCATTGGGTGTCCATGCGCACATGCCCGGCCACAAGAGTGTAGGACTCGCGGGCCGTGCGTCGACGGCGACGCAACAGATCCAGCAGGGAGAGGCTGTCCTTCCCCCCGGACACGGCCACCAGGATGGTATCGTCATCGTCGAACATGTGAAAACGTCGATCCGCCTTGTTCACCGACTTGAGGAGATAGTAGGCCTGTTTGTCGGCTCGCCTTGGGTTACTTATCATTTGTTCACTCATTGTGTGCACATGATACAACAAGTAGGAGCAGGAGGCAATTGGACTTGATCGTTTTGGAGAAGATCTGTACTTCTTTTGGACAGTGGTAGTCTGGTCTGCCTTTATTCTATCCGCCTCTTGTGTTATAGTTTTGGAAGAGGCGATTGGATGGAGGGAGCTAACAATGCTAGAAGGAATCCATTGGTTGGGACACGCGAGCGTTCGTATAGACGATAAAGTAGTGATCTATATCGATCCCTGGAAAGTTGCCGAGAGCAAGCCCGCCGATCTTATCTTGGTGACCCACGGACACCACGACCACCTGTCTCTAGAGGATATCGATAGGCTGTCGACACCGGATACAGTCATCGTATCTCCGGCGTCCTGTGCGGGGGAACTTTCAGGCGACGTGCGTACCATCTCTGTGGGGGATACTTTACAGATTGGGGAGGTCTCGATCGAGGCAGTACCCTCTTATAATATAGATAAACCCAATCACCCCCGGGTGGCCGGAAACGTGGGGTACCTCGTCGAGGTGGGAGAGCGGCGTATATACCATGCGGGAGACACGGACCTGATTCCCGAGATGGATGATATCCGCTGTGATGTCGCACTGTTGCCTGCGGGAGGAACGTATACCATGGATGCCGACGAGGCTGCCCAGGCTCTCTCGCACATTGAGACTCAGGTTGCCATTCCCATCCATTGGGGTGAGATCGTAGGCTCTGGGGAGGATGCCCGGCGGTTTAAGGACCAGTCACCCGAGGGAGTAGAGGTGGTCATCTTGGAAGCGGAGGGATAGAACGCTGCTGGCTACTACCGCGTTGATAGATGGTTCCTATGACGAGGGGGGAGGGCAGATACTGCGCACGGCCCTCGCCCTCTCTGCCCTGACGGGGCGTCCCTTGCATATTGAGAACGTGCGTTCTGGGCGCAGGAATCCGGGATTGCGCCCGCAGCATCTGGCAGCCGTGCGCGCCATGGGTGTGCTTTGTGATGCGGATGTGGAGGGTGATGGCTTGGGGTCCAAGACAGTGGATTTTTGTCCTCAGTGTTCGGTCGAGGGAGGCCAATATACCTTTGATATATCGGAACTGGCTGGCCAATCGAGCGCGGGCTCGGTGACCCTGTTACTACAGGCACTCTTTGTTCCTCTTGCGTTCTCCCGGCAGGATTCGGAACTCGTTCTTGTAGGGGGTACCCACGTGCGTTGGAGCCCTCCCTATCATTATCTGGCTCACGTGTACCGCCCCTTTGTAAAGGATCTGGGTTTTGGGCTGGATCTGAAGTTGCCTACGTGGGGTTGGTATCCCAGAGGCGGGGGAAAGATCGTTGCCCGTATCGAGGGATTGGGGTCCGAGCCAGAGGGACTCTCTCTCCAGAGTGTGGAAGCACGGGGAAAATTGCTAAGAGTCTCGGGAATCTCGGCGGCATCGAATTTGCCCCGTCACATCGTCGAGCGCCAACGAGAGCAGGCGCTGGCTTATTTTCGCTCCCGTCACATCAAACCCGAGATCGAACTGGTGGACGCCCCCTCACCGGGCAAGGGGACCGTGCTTTTTGTGCTGGCCCAGTACGAGCATGTGAACGCTGGATTCACGGGATATGGCCGCATGAGGTACCCGGCCGAGGACGTGGCCGACGATGCCACCGACGCTTTTGAGGCACACAGAACAAGAAAAGGGGCCCTGGATCCCTACCTGGCGGATCAGGTGCTTCTACCCCTGACTCTGGTGCCCGGGGATTCCTCCTATACCACCAGCCGCGTGACAGGGCACCTGTTGACCATGGCTTGGCTTGTAGAGCATTTTCTCGATCGTAGAGTGACTGTTACGGGAGAAGAGGGGACGCCCGGCCGTGTCGAGGTGGCATAGTTGCTGATGGGTGTGTTTCCCTTTTAGTGGTAGCGTATCACACGGAAGCGGTACATATCGTAGGGTTCCCCGGGAGTGATTCGCGCCTTTCGCAGGGCGATGCTGACCTGTTTTTCGGCGGTGTCCACACCTTCAAGGTCGGGTAGCAGCAGGCCCCGCCGTGGGCCACTCTCCACAATGACGCCATACTCCTTTGGATCGAGTTCCTTTATGGAGTCGATAGGTTCTGGCTCGCCAAGCACGTCCACCGAGATCTCCAGGTCATCGAGTTCCTGTGCTTCGACAGGAGGAAAACGGGGATCGCGCGTGGCGGCGCTTATGGCGTTGGCGATGACTTCTTGGACCACGTTGGATTGTCGCGGTTCGATAGTACCGATGCAGCCCCGGAGCTCTCCGTTTTTGTGTAGAGAAACAAAGATGCCCGCTTTTCTCTTCATCTCCTGGGAGAGCGTTTCGGGGGGATCCATGGGCTCATCATATTTTATATAGTGCTCAATCGTTTTGTGGGCGATTTCGACGAGGGGATGTCTCTTGGTCATGTCTCCTCTCTTTCGTCGTCTGGTCTATGGGGTTATTTTCCCACCTCATACACCTGATTCGGAATCGCTCGTGAATCTCGCCTAATCCTCTTCTGACGTTTCCTCCAGACGCCTGAGCGTCTGATTGAGTTGCTCCTGTAGGGACTCGGCTTCCTCTTTTAGTCTCCCCAGTGCATCCTTTTCGTATTCGCCTTCGGGCGGCTCATTCTCATGTTCGTGTGTTTGGCTGGTAGCGCAGGAGGTGGCCCCCTCGAGTTCACCGCCGAGATACTGCTCCAGGCTCATGCGTACCGTCCCCATGGCGCCTGTGACAGGTTCGATCCCGTACTGGGAAAAGATCTGTAGGGCCCGCGCGCCCATACCGCCCGTCAGCATGACATCCGCTCCCTGCTCCTCTATGAATTCGGGCACCTGGCCAGGTCTGTGAGCCCCATAGTAGGGATTCTCCACCTGCAGAACCTGCTCTATATCGTGGTTTTCCACATCCACGATGATAAAATAGGGACAACGTCCAAAGTGCGGACTGATGGTGCTATCTAATCCGTTCTTATCGTCTGCTGAGATGGCGATGCGCATGAGATTATTCCTCCTTTTGCAGATTTTCAATTCGTGTCATGATGTCAGCCAAGCGTTTACGCAGTTCGGCAAGCTGTGATGTCAGGGCGACAAGCTCCCTTTGACGCCTTTCCTCGCTCAGGGGGGCGTTCTCTATCTCCAGGCTCTGAACCTGCGTGCCCTCTGCCGGGGCCTTTAGGGCCTCTACGGCTTGCCGTACTGTACTTGCCTCGGTTATATAGATATCTATCCCGGCGGCTATGAGGACATCGCGCGCGTTAGGCCCCACGTTACCCGTGAGCGCCGCATCCACATTTTTGGAAAGAACGAACTGCGCCGCCTTAATCCCTGCACCTCCGGGAGCATTCTGAGCCGGATTGGAAAGCGATTCGCTTTCCATGGTTTCGGTATCAATGAGGACGTATACAGGGCAGCGCCCGAACGTGGGACTGACACTGGCGTCCATGCCGGGTTCTTTGGCAGATACGATGATTTGCATTCCGCTCCTTGCTCACGTTTCTGTGTCGAATTCGTCTGTATAGGCCTTCAGGAAAGAATGTAACACCTTATCTGTGGCCCGCAGATCTTTGACCCAGTCGGCCAGATAGCCTTTTCCTCTGGGAGTAATGGTGTATACGCGGCGGGGGGGACCGGCTGTCACCTCCAAATCCCAGCTCGATTCTACCATGCCCGCTTCTTCCAGATTGCGCAGTGTGCGGTATATGGCGCTAAAGTCCACCGGGTATTCCTCAAAGCCCAGGGAGTCCAATCCCTCCATAAGACCGTAGCCGTGCATGGGTTCGCGGTGTAGGAGCAGCAACAGCGCGGGCTCCACAAAGCGTCTGATACGTCGCGGCCCCGTGGGTCCTTGACCTCTGCGTCTTCTACGCCCCATATGTGCCCCCACTTTGCTGCGCGCATACTAGATGATATATTCATATAGTTATTATAGAAGAGATCTGGTTGCTGTCAAACACTGCCCGCCTCGCTTTGCGTCCTCTCTTGCCACGATTCAAGGGTGTGTATAAGGGCCTCCGGCGTTTCACAGGCGACCAGTTTGGCACGCAGTGCTGTGGCGCCGGAAAAGGTGCGGATATATTTGACCACATGTTTTCGAAAGCGTACCAGGCCGAACTGCTCCCCATGATGGGCTATCATGGCCTCCAGGTGCTGGGAGATGACTCGCAAGCGCTCCTCATAGGAAACCCCATCTGCGTTTTGTCCCGCAAAGATCCAGGGATTGCCTATGGCCGCCCGGCCTATAAGGACGGCGTCGCAGCCCGTGGCTTCCTTCATGGCACGGATATCGTCCACCCTGCGGATATCCCCATTCCCCAACACGGGGATTCCCACTGCCTCCTTTATCTCTGCGATGGCCTGCCAATCGGCCTTCCCGCTGTATCCCTGAGCCCGCGTTCGCCCGTGCACGGCGATGGCCGAGATGCCGTTGACCTCCAGAATGTGTGCTATCTCCAGATAATTCAGAGATTCTTGGTCCCAGCCCAGGCGTATCTTGGCAGTGATGGGCAGGGGAAGCTCCTCGACGAGTATCCCCGTTATGCGTTCTACCCTGTCTGGACGACGCAGGAGGGCTGCTCCTCTGCCGCCGGAGGTAACTCGCCTGGCGGGACAACCCAGGTTGAGGTCGATGATGTCTGGTTCTCGCTCGAGGACTCTTTTCGCCGCCCTGAGTAGCATCTTGGCGTCCTTGCCTAATAACTGGATGGCTACGGGGCGTTCTTCCTCGGCAAAGTGGAGGGGGTCCGGTTTCCTTGGTGAACGGTGGATCACCTCATTGTCCGAGATACAGGGCACGTGGCTCATGGCCGAGCCAAATCGACGACACAACAGGCGAAAGGGTGTATCTGAATAGCCCGACAGGGGGGCGAGTATGGTGTCTCCATATATGGGTACGTTCCCGATCTTGAACTGCGGGGATTGTGTATCTTTCATAACTTGTGAGTTCTCGATCTCTATCGATTGCTATTGTAGATTCTATTGACCTGAGTTCATTTTAGGATAGCGAGGCGTGCTGAGCCAAATCTCGTACGTGTGGGTGATTGCAGTGCCCGTCGTTGTGATGCTTTTGCATAAGGACTTTGCACTTTGACGGGTTACTTCATGTGTGGTAAAATGGTTGGTCGTGATGTATAAGACGAGTTTTGGGGCGGATAGCTCAGTTGGGAGAGCACTTCCCTTACAAGGAAGGGGTCACAGGTTCGAGTCCTGTTTCGCCCACTCTTTGTGAGAAGGCTTCGGCGCGAAAGCGGCCGAGGCCTTTGTTAGCGTTGGCGTGATAGCACCTTTGCCCTGAGGAGGATGGTATGCCCGGGTTTCGCAAGCTAAAGACGCAGCAAGAGACTTTTTGGCGTGATGAGTATCAGGTATCCGAGGAGGATCTCGATCTCGTGACCGGGCTTATTCTTGACGAGGGTACACCTCAGCCCCTCAGCGTGCTGACGTCAACCATCATTCTACGTCGCTTCCGCCAGGAACAGCAGGAGGTCTCACGACAGGCGGAGCAGGGGATGATTTATCGTCCTGTCGACGAGTATCAGGTGGGGGACGAACTGGTCTTTTCTGCCCTGGACTTTGTCGTGGGTGAGGTGGTTGGTATACGGGAGGGGGATAATCCCAGGTATGAGTCCTTTGACGTTATTCGCGTCGACCTTGGGGAGGAGGAACGCGAGTTCGCCTCTGGCTTTGATCACGCGCATCCCCTGAATCGTCCCGTCGAAGAATTGGTAAGCAGGACGGATGAAGAGATGGATGAGGCCGATCTGCTTCGCCTTTTCGAGCACTATGTGGCGAGCAAGTTGGAGCCCACCTTGGAAGAGGACGAGGATTTTATACGCTTTGGCGATGCCTGGTTCCTCAGTGCGCTTTTGCCCGAGATTCATGTCGGGCATCTCAATCTGGCCGAGGCCGTCATCTATGAGGCGGGAGAGTCCGTAAAGGCCGAGGAGATGGTGGAAGATCTGGAATTGGAGAGTGGCTCCCTTGAAGCCCAGGTCTTTGCGTTGAATCGGGCTTTGGAGCAGGATGAGCGCTTTGACGACGTGAGTATGGATGACTCTCCGGCTTGGTATCTGCGGGCCTTGGAGCCAGAGGCTATCTATGAGCGTCCTCAGGTTCATGAGGTGGGCTATAGGGCCGAAGGTGGGGAACATATCGGCCTGACCATGCTGGATATGGTCGAGGAGATCGGCGATGAACTGGACAGCGTGGAGACCGTGATCCTGGACAAAGTCTCCGATATTCATTTTGAGGTTATCTTCCCCCATCTACAGGCGGGGACTATGCCCGCTACGCGACAGTTCATGCGACATCTTCCCTCCGATACGACGAGGCATCATTCCCCCATAACCTTTATCGACAGGGATACGGGAGAGCCTATGAAGGTGTGGGTGGTGCCTGAAGAAGGGTACGTGTGTGGATTGGAAGATTGGTACGCACAGGTGGGGATGTGCGTGGGAGGACGCGTGACCGTGAAAGCATTGGAAGATCCCCTTACCTTTGAGATAACGGTGGAACCAGAGCGCGGTGGAAGCAGCAATTGGGTGCGTTCGGCTTCCGTAGAAAACGGTCGACTGGTTTTGCAGATGCAGCGGGCCAATATTGCCGTGGATTGCGATCCCAACATGATGGTGGATATTCCCGATCCTCAGGAAATTGTGCAGTTCATGGAGAGCACAGCGGAGGACGATCCTTCCCTCGGCTCCCTTATTCGGACCGCGATTCGAGAGTTGGTCAAACTGAGCAGTCGCGGTGTGGTTCATGCCAAGGCCATCTACTCGGTGGTCAATCTCTTGCGACGTACAGGCGCCGTTCCCATATTTTCAGAATTGACGCGCAATGCTTGTTTTGATCCCGTGAGAGAGGGGTTCTGGGCCTATGACACGGAACTTGAGGGGGAAATCTATTCGGATCCTGAGGAGATGAGAGAGCGTTCTCTCTCCGAGCGCGAGGATGTGCTAAGGGATCAGGTTGTGCAATATCTTGGCAGATAGGGAGGAGATCGATGGCTGTGAAGTGGCAGCGTCCTACCGTAGATACTGAATTTCACATCGACCTGGCTTGGTGGAAGCAGAGAAATCGCGATATCCGCATTCATATGCGCGATGTGTTGTGCGAGAAGTGTCGCGAAGAATACGGAGAGGATTTCCTGAATCTGCGAGAGGTCGATTGGGTCGATGAGCAGACGGGCGAGGTCGAGCGAGTCGATCCCTTATGGCATAGTATACGGACGTGTTGCAGTTCTCAGTCTGACTATATCACGCCGAATACTCCCATCGTCGATGCCGTATTTCGCACTTTTCTGGCCAATGGCAACGAGCCCCTCTCAATTCAGGAGTTGTATGATCTCCTCAACAGGCGACCGCCGGACGTTCTCCTGCGTATTCTCACTGCTGGCCAGGTGTATATGGGGATTCGGCCTGTAAGATAGGGTTTGCTCGGGACGGCTGCGACGAAGAGGAGGGAATCGCACATGTGGTTCCCTCCTCTTGCTTTTTCTGGAGGATGACGTGAGAAAACGACGGAACTGGGCGCGGACGTGGTTGTGGGGGATGGTCGTCGCGCTGGTTATGGGCATCGTCTACTTTGGCGAGGCGTTTGTTGGCCGCGTTTACTATGGGGGCGATATCGCGCGCCAGTATATTCCGCAACGTATCGTCTTGGCCCAAAGCCTGCGCGAGGGAGCGCTCCCCTGGTGGTCTTCCCATCTTGCTGTCGGCTATCCCATGTTGGCTGAGGGAGAAATCGGTGCCCTCTATCCACCGAATTGGATCCTCTCTCTCCTTTTTTCTCCAGAGATGGGTGTAACTCTGTCTATCCTCCTGCACTATCTCTTTGGGGGGATCGGCTTTTATCTATACACGCGATCGCTTCGTCTCTCAAAAGGGGCTTCGTGTTTGGGTGCCATCGTGTGGACGGTGGGAGGATTTAACGTCGCTCATCTGAATCACGTCGGTGTCATCAGCGTCACGGCCTGGCTGCCCTGGACCTTTTTATTGAGCCGTTCCCTGTTGGTCAAAGGTGCTCGGAATACCGGCCGTGAATGGTTGACGATGGGGGGGCTGGGCCTGGTGGTGGGTCTCAAGTTCCTGGCCGGCCATCCCCAGATGGCCCTTTTGGGCAGCATTGCCCTGCTTTTCTATGTTCTTTTTCTCCTGTGTACCACCAAGCCTTCCGCAGGGAGCGTCCTGCGCTGGTGCGGGGGTATTTCGTTGGGAGTGCTTATAAGCCTGCCCCAACTTTTGCCCACCATGGAGCTTGCCACTCTCTCTCAACGCGCGGGTGGATTGGAGGAAATCTTTTTTACGAGTTATTCCTTTCCTCCTTTGCTGCTGGCGACCTACGTCTCTCCCTTTTTTATGGGGAATCCCTATCCTGAGGGCTCGGTCGAAGTCATGTGTTATGTGGGCTTGCTTCCCCTCGTTCTGGCGCAGGTGGCGTTGTTCCGCTCATCCAAGGACGAACGCTGGTTCTATTTTGCCTTGGGCCTTGTGGGGACGTTACTATCCTTTGGCGGCTGTAATCCCTTCTATCGTCACCTTCGATATGTTCCTTTGCTAAATCTGTTTCGCGTCCCTGCGCGCTACCTTTACTGGACTAGCCTCAGTCTGGCCATCCTCTCGGCTCTGGGAGCGGATGTTATACGGTCTGTAATATCTGAACGCATAACATCCAGAGGATGGCTGATCATGGTCATTCTTGGTCTGTCCTCGGTGGTCGTTATTGGGAGGGTATCCCTCGCCCCGGATGCTGATGGCTTGATCGCGGTCTGGCGCTGGCTTCCCCTGCTCTTGTCAGTACAGACGCTTCTGGTTATACTTTTCAGTGGGCACATTGGACGCGGCCTCTGGATAATCGTGGCCTGTGCTGTGCTCTATGTGGACCTTTATGCCTACGGCGCCGTTCTCGATGCCACCTTTAATACCTCTTTCCCTCGGAATGAAATCGAGGCACCGCAGTCCCTGGGCTTTTTTGCACAGGATGACACCCTGTACCGCATTCGCGTCAAAGAGGAGATCGTGCCCGTCCTCTCCGTAATGGAGGAATCCCTTTACCCCAATTTCTCCCTGACCTATGGCCTGTCCAGCACCAACATCTACCTCCCCCTGGTGCCCCGCGCGTACGAAAAATACGTGAAGGCTTTGACCCCTGGGCGGTTGAATGCTCTGAACGTCAAGTATTATCTGATCCCCCAGTTGCTGCCCGTGGATGAGGAGACCGAATTGTATGACGTGAGGAACCCTTTTTCCGCCCTGCCGACCGGGGAATGGGTCTCGTTCTCTCCAATGGTGATCGATGGCCTGGATATCGAATCCTATCTGAGCCATTCTGCAGATCTGGAAGATGGGGCGTTGGTGGGTGAGTTTCTCTTGCGGCGGGTTTCAGGGCAAGAGATAGTTATCCCCTTGAGGGCGGGGATGGAGACGGCCGAGTGGGCCTACGAGCGCCCTGACGTGCGCGATGAGGTGGCCCATAGCATGCCCCAGGTGGCTTCTACATGGCCCGCGCGGTCTGGATTCCCCCCCGTAGATCACGTGGGGCACACCTATGGCGCTCATGTGGATGTTGATCCCGGCGAGGTGGAGGCTTTCAAGTTGCGTCTGTTGCACCCCGCGGCATTTGTGCGGGTGGAACGTGTGCGTCTGAAAGGAACGGCGGGGGAGGATCACCTCCTGTCCCATCTCGTGGGTTTGGGAGATCATTCTATCGCCTATCGAAGCGAGGATGTGGTCATCTATCAAAACTATGACCTTCTGCCCCGAGCCTATATCGTGCCGGCTTCGGCACTGTCTGTCTCAGAGGGGGAACTCTCTCTGCCGCCTTCGCTGCGTGCGGAGGATGTGGAGACGGTGGAGATGCTGGTCTATGGGGACAGACGGGTAGAATTGCGCGCCAGTGTAAAGGAAGCCAGTTATCTTGTACTGGCGGATCAGGACTATCCGGGCTGGCGGGCGACGGTGGATGGTGTGCCTACGCCGATCCTTCCCATCGACGGTGTCTTTCGCGGCCTGCCCTTGTCACCCGGCGAGCACGATGTTATATTTACTTACCGTCCAACGTTTCTGTTCTTTTGAGCAAGCACAAGATATCCGCTTTGATTTCTTCTAGTTCCTCTCGTTTGGAGGAACCAAGACTGTGGAGGAAGAGAAATGACTCTTGAATCTGTCCCCTTGGAAACCATCACGGAAGCGTCATTTGCCCCATTTGGTACGCTGGTAGATTGGACGCCTGTTCTGGAGGAGAGCAGGAAGCCGTTCCATATCCTCGTGCGTTCGGAGGTTCCCACCGGATGGCGCCTGGCGGTGCTAAAGGTAACCTCCCGCGCGGTGGAGCGTTTAGAAAACCATCCTCACTCGGAGGAGCTTTTTGCTCCACTGGAAGGCCGCGCCGTCCTGGTGGTGGCCGAGGCAGGGGACCGGGAGGGAGGCGATGACGTGCATGCCTTTTTCCTCGACCGTCCCGTCAGCGTTGGTCCCGGTGTGTGGCATGATGTTTTCAGCCTGTCCGAGTTTGCGACCATCCTCATCGCCGAGAACCTGGAGGTGGGTGCCGAGTATTCTACCCTGCGTCGACCGGTCGGAGCGATATTCCAGTAACGAATGCGCTACATGTAGGAGCCGGTCGATGCAGAAAGCGCCGATGGGGAGAATAGAAGCGTCTGAAAAAGGAGGCGGATACCATGGAAATTATGTCGGCTGATATCTATGATGTGAACCTTTATCCCGATCAGCCCCTTTGGAATCCTGTGATTCTTCGTCTGACGACCGACGAGGGGATCTGTGGGGTGGGGGAGATCGCCCTGGCCTATGGTACGGGCAGCGCCGCTGGCGTGGGCATGCTCCAGCAGATGGTGGAACGTTTTGTCATCGGAAGCGAGGCAGGCCGCATTGAGGAGATGTGGCACACCCTTTTTCGGGGCACTTTTTGGGCGCAGGGCGGGGGTCCCGTCGTGTATGGAGCCATGAGTGCCATCGATGAGGCGCTGTGGGATATCAAGGGCAAGATCCTCGGACAACCCGTCTGTGAGTTGCTGGGTGGCAAGACCAATGACGTGCTGCGGGTGTACGCCAATGGCTGGTACGCGGAGTATGATGAGCAAGGTAACCGCGTATCCTGTAGTACGCCAGAGGAATACGCCGAAGCGGCCCGTAGAGTTGTGGACGATGGCTATGATGCCCTCAAGTTTGATCCTTTTGCCGTGACGGCAGATGGTGAGTGGGAGTATACGGAGCGTGCTCTGCCCCGCGAGAGGGCCGATCTGGCCTATGAGCGGGTGGCCGCCGTGCGGCAGGCGGTGGGACCGGAGGTGGATATACTCGTCGAGGTTCACGGAAATCTTGGCACGACCGCGGCCATCGAAATGGGAAGACGGCTTGTGGAACTGGAACCTTTTTTTTATGAGGAACCTGTGGATGCCATGAATGTGGAGTGTATGCGCAAGGTGACCGAGAACGTTTCCATCCCTATCGCTGCGGGGGAGAGACTCTACACGCGCTATGGATTCCGAGAATACATCGAGAAGCAGGCTCTGGACATCCTGCAGCCCGATATGGGCTTGGCGGGAGGCATAACGGAAGTCAAAAAGATCGCTGCCCAGGCAGAGGTCTACGATCTTCATATCCAGCCCCACAATTGCGCGGGGCCCATCGCCACGGCGGCGTCGGTGCAACTCGACGCCTGTATCACTAACTTTATTATCCAGGAATGGTTCCCCTACCGGGATCCCAGGTTTTACGAATTGGTGGAGGAAGCTTTTGAGTTACAGGTGGAGGATAGCCGCTTCACCGTGCCCGATACGCCAGGCCTGGGTGTGGTATTGAATGAAGAGGTCATGGAGACTTTTTCGTCCATCCATATATCCTGAAGCCTTGTCTAGCGAACACATCGTCGCAATCGCGCCCCTCGCTCCGCGTGAGTGCGGGGCGTGATCTATAATACGGATTCTATCCCATAGTCTGGCTTGAACTCTTGCATCTTGCCTGTTACTGTGAATACCACTCGCTCGCAAATATTGGTCACGCGATCAGCGGTACGTTCCAGGTTGTGGGCTGCCCACATTAGATAGTTGGCCTGTTCCATCCTACATGCGTCGTCGCTGATATATTGCAGCAAATTCTCATATACCGTATTATACAGGGTGTCTACCGCATCATCCTCTGGGGGGATGGCCCTGGCCATATCCACGTCCTGCCGCATAAAGGCGTCGACGGAACGATGAAGCATTGCCTGCGCCTTATCTGCCATCTGCGATATCTCTACCGGGGGCTCGATCAAGCGCGTCTCGCCCATGAGGAGATTGATCTTGGCAATACCCTTGGCATAGTCTCCCATATGTTCCAGTTCCGTTGTCAGTTCCAGCATGGCCGCCAAGAGGCGGAGATCGCTAGCCATGGGCTGCTGGGTGGCGATGAGCATCAGGATGTCGGACTCGATATCGAAGCGACGCTCGTTGATCTCTTTATCCTCGGATATCATATCCCGAGATCCTTGCAGATCGCCCCGCATTAGGGCATCCACTGCCTCGATAATCGCCTCTTCGACTTCTTTGCCCAGTTGGGAGATGCGGCCTTTTATGTTCTCAAGATCCTCCTGAAAAGATTCTCTTACCATATTATCCAGTTTTCCTCTCATAGTTCATAGATTTCAAATAAACGGGGCTCAAGTTCTCCTTCGATGCGCGCTGTGACCTCCACATAGGGGGACAGGGTGGAGTTGTGTAACTTGCGTTTCAAAAGTTCATCGATCTGAAAGATGCCCGCCGAGTTCCGCAGGCGAATCGATATGCGTACCGGCCGTTCCTTGCCCGCCTCAATGCTCACCTCCTCGACAGCCAGCGCGGAGATAGAGTGTATATTTATCTCTCCCGCTTCAAAGGGGATGCGAGAGCGTCCCTCGGTCATGTCCAGGGCATCGGCTACTTTGACTGCGCCTGCTTCCAGTGTCAGGCATGGGGTGTCCCAGTGATGGGCGATGATGGCATGGAGCGTCTCGGCGACCATAATCGTCAGTATAGGCTCTTGGTATATCTCGCTCAGAAACTCTCGCGCTTTGGGATGTGCCAGAATGAGGCTGTGTTGCTCGTGGTTGTCGCGGTGTACGGCAATGCCGATATCGTGCAGGCACGCTCCCAGAACGACGATAACTTCGGCGTCTTCTTCTGTCAGTTCATGGTCCGCCACCACGCTTGGTTCTATCCCCGCTTCCACCAGAAGGCGTAATATGCGCAGCGCAGCATTGGCCACGATACGGATGTGTACCTCGCCATGATCGTTCAGACCGGCACGATCTACCGCATTGATATTGGCGCACGTGTAGAGTTGAAACAGGCTCGCGTCGGTGTTTACCCTTTCCATGATGCGCCGGAGGTTTTTGTTGTGCCTTGTGGGCACCTTTATGCTCATGGCCCTCCTTGGCAAATTCTGCAGTCGTCCCTCAGGTGTGCTCGTCCTCTATTTACCATATCTTTTCCAGAGAAAGCGCCGTTTCTTTGATGGCCTCCTCGTCGCGCAGAGAGCGTATGCGTTCGCTGAATGGTTCCACGATCACGGGCCCGCTATAATCCATGCGGCAGAGTTCTCCCATAAAAGTTTCGATGTCGATCACGCCTGTCTCGCCGGGCATTGCTCGTACGGGGTCCAATTGTTCGTCACGCGGCACACCGGCGGGGGCGTCGTTGACGTGCACGGCCACCACCAGTTCGTCGGACAGCTTTTGTAGGTCTCTGGCCGTCCCGCCCGATGTGTACCAATGGTAGCTGTCCAGCAGAAATCCCAGATTTTCAGCGTCCACGGCGCGTATGAGTTCCAGGAGTCCGTCGATATCGTGGATAAAGGGGTTAGGGTTGCCCTCACGGGATGTCTTGGGACCCACAAATTCCAGCCCATAGCGCATATCGTACTCGCCCAGCACCTCACAGATGCGCGTCGTACGGTCCCGCAATTGTTCAAAGTGCTCCTCGAAAGAAAGGGTTTCGTGCCAGGGCTTGAACCACGTGGCCGCCCGCTTGCATCCCAGGCGGGACATATTCTGAGCAAAGGCCGGCAGATTCTCCATGTCGGCCTCAAAGGTGGCGTCGTCCTCACGAAAGTTGACGGGTATACCTGTCAACCCGGGTAGCAGATCGTTCACTTCCAATATCTGACGCATCGTCTTCACGCCCATGCGTTTGATGTCGTCCCCACTTACCGTGATGCCTTCGAAACCGTATTCGGCGGCAAGCCTGGCGCTTTCTTCAAAAGGGAGTTCCACGCCAATCGGTCCGGGTGCCAATGTCTTGTACATTCTGCTGTCCCCCGCTTATCACTACGTATCTCGATGATATTATACATCGTTTCACCGTCTGTAAAAGTCCTTTCGTTCGCCTTCAGGCCATCGGTAAGGACGAGAATGGAGAATTGGGGCTGGGGGGCATTTATGGTATCGTTCTATAGAATAGTTCTTTGGGGACATTTTCCATCTTTCCTGTCCGGCAGACAAAACTCCCATCGATCGGTTCAAGACCGACAGGAGTTCTCGTCTATATACCCCAGGAGGGAATCGAACCCCCGCTCAAGGTTTAGGAAACCTCTGCTCTATCCACTGAGCTACTGGGGCTTACCGCAAAAGTATATCATAAACGTTTATTGATGACAAGAATACGTCACATCTTGGAATACGTCATGTATACGGTTCGTATGAATCGGCCGTTGCGCTATCTGCTGCGCGGCGTGGTGCTACTTTTCGTCGTGTGGATGCTGAATGTGCCCCCCCAGGTGAGGGTGGTGCTGGGCCCCCAACGTCACGTGGAGACGACGAACACGCGCATGGGGGTACACACCCGCCTCACAGATGAGGTTGAGGAATGGAAGATAAAGCGCACCCTGGAGATGGTGCGGGAGATGGGAAGCCCCTGGATTGTGGAATATTTTCCTTGGGCTTATCATGAACCTCGAAAGGGCAACTATCGATGGGATCACGCCGACGTGGTGGTGGATCATGCTGTACGGCAGGGATTGACGCTCATCGCACGTATCGATTTTGTGCCCTCTTGGGCGCGGCCCGAGGATACCACCTCTCGTTATCTCGATCGCCCCCATTTTGACGACTATGCAGATTTTGTCCGCGCCTTTGCCGGGCATTTTGCGGGGCGAATCGATCATATCATCATATGGAACGAACCCAATCTGAGTTTTGAATGGGGATATCGTCCTCCTGATCCTGAGGCCTATGCTGATCTCCTTTGTCGGAGTTACAGGGCGGCCAAGGAGGGGAATCCTCAGGTCGAGGTGCTGGCGGCGGGTCTCGCTCCCACCCTGGCGCCCCCCGGCAATGAATGGGGGATGGACGATCTCCATTTTCTGGAGCGTATGTACGAGGCTGGAGCGGGTGATTGTCTTGATGGCCTGGCCTTGCACGCCTACGGACTGACCTTCTCTCCCGACGATCCCGCTGATCCGGAGGTGTTGAATTTCGCCCGTGTGGAGCTATACCGCGACATCATGGTACGATATGGGGCCGATCACAAGCCCTGTTATATCACAGAGGGGGGCTGGAATGACCATCCACGATGGACCAAGGCGGTGCGTCCCTATCAGCGTATCGCTTATACCATTCGCGCCTATGAAAAGGCCCAAGCGGATTGGCCCTGGTGTCGTGCCGTATGTCTGTGGGCCTTTCGCTTTCCCCGGCCAGAGAATACCTATCAGGACTATTTTACCTTTGTGACTCCGGAGTTTATTCCCAAACCGATCTACACAGAGGTGGAAAATTACGCTCACGGCGACCCCTTTGAGTATCTGGAGGTTGAGAGATGAGTCAGGGTGGTAAAGGTAACGAAGATCTGCCAGACATACTAAAGTGGGCCTGGTTTGTTGTATCGTCCCTGCTGCTGATCTTCCTGATTCCCAACGTCGGGTGTTCGCAGTGGGGGATGGGAAAGGGGGACGGAACCTGGCAGCGCATCCAGGCGCAGGGGGTGCTGCGTGTGGGGATGGACGCCAGTTATCCCCCCTTTGAGTCGATTGACGAGGAGGGAGAGTTTGTGGGCTATGACGTGGATTTGGCCCGGGAATTGGCCCGTCGATGGGATGTGGAGGTTCAGTTTTTCGATATCCACTTTGACGGGCTGTATGACGCCCTTTGCGCCAAAAAGGTGGACCTCCTCGTCTCCGCGTTACCCCATGATCGCACCCTGACAGAGGATATTCTTTATAGTGAACCTTATTTCAACGCCGGCCAGGTGTTGGTCGTGCCTCAAGGGGAGATTTCCATCCGTGCAGTGGAGGACCTTGAGGGTAAACGGGTCGCCGTGGAGTTGGGCGCAGAGGCACATCAGTTGCTGCTTCAGATGGTGCGGGATCGAGGAGTGTCTGCCGATATTATTACGGGACGCCAGCCTGAGGAGATGTTCTCCCTTCTGAAAAAGGGAGATGTGGATGCCTTGATCTGTGATCGTGTGACGGCCTATGGGAATGTGAAGGGAGAGGCCTTGCACATCGTGGAGCCGACCCTGACCAGCGCACCTTTTGTCATGGCTGCCCACGCGGATTCTCCGGTGCTTATAAGTAAAGTCGACGAGGCTCTCAAAGTGTGGCGGGAAAACGGTTTCCTGGTCGATTTGGAGAAACGCTGGCTGCGCTAAAGACTTTTTGACGCCTTATCTTCCCTGTGTTAGGATGGCGCCATTGGAGAAGGGGAGAGTATATGGGGATTCCAGATGTCAGAATAACCGAGGGTCAAAAGTGACGATGGAACGTCGAGCGCTGGATATCAAGCGAGACTATGAGGCGCTGTTGAATATGCAGCGTCTCAGTTGGGATATAAACTTTCCCACGCTAGAATTTAATAAAGAAGCTTTTCACCGTTCTCTTTGTGATGCTGCCCGTCGTGAGGAGGTCTATATTTACGAAATCGACGGTGAGATAGTTGGTTGGCTGTGGCTCGATCTGCGGACGCCTCCGCTTGGCGGCCACGTGCGACACATCCAGGTGGAGCGACGGCGTTGGGGGCAGGGGGTAGGGCGAGCGATCATGGAAGATGCCATATCCCTTTGCTGCGAAAAGAGATGCCCCCATATCACGCTGAACGTGACCAAATCGAATGCCAAGGCTGTGCGTCTTTATAAGCACTTGGGCTTTGAGCCCGTTAACGATCACGGCGAGCGCATGCGCATGAAGCGGGAACTGGAGGATCAGCAGGTGGTCTGAACTGTTCGCTCGGACCGCTTACAACTCGACGGTGACAGTCTGGTCTCCCAGTGTTACCTGATCGCCCGGCTGTAGCTTTCTGCTACGGTGTGTTTCCAATTCCCCGTTGACAAAGACGTATCCTCCCTGGATCAGGTGTTTGGCCTGACCTCCGGACATTGCCAGACCGGAGAGTTTCATGAACTGATCCAGACGAATGATCTGATCCTGCTCGTTGTTTTCGGGCACCTTTTTTCTCCTCTCTGGGGGGCGATGGCCGCTGAAAATGCGCAGGTGGGCGAAAAGGACTTTTCTTTCCATCTGCACACTCGTGCTCGTGGCGTTGGTATCCTATTACTTGCCCGGACACTGGGCTTTTACTTTTGGATCCAGGTTCTTGTCACCATACGCCCTGTCAAAATGATCAGAAAAGTCCTGGGCCAACGCCCTGGCCCGTCTGTCATACGCGCCCTTGTCCACCCACGTATTCCGGGGATAAAGGATGTTGGAGGGGATGCCGGGGATCTCTTGGGGAATCATGACGTGAAAGGTCTCATCCTCGACGTAGTGCGCGTTCGACAGTTGTCCATTCAGGGCGGCGTCTACGATGGTGCGAGTAAGGTTGATATCCATGCGTTCTCCGATGCCAAAAGGCCCTCCACTCCATCCTGTGTTTACGAGATAGACCTGTGTACCATGTCTCTCCATCAACTCCCCCAACATGCGGGCATAGACATCGGGGTTGCGGGGCATAAAGGGTTCAGCAAAGAACCGGGAGAAAGTGGATACGGGATCGACAATGCCTGTTTCCGTTCCTGCCAGCTTGCTGGTATAGCCCATAAGAAACCAAAGCATGGCCTGCTCTGGCGTCAATTTGGCAATTGGTGGAAGCACGCCATTGGCGTCGGCAGTCAGGAAGAGGATGGTCTTGGGATGCCCGCTGGTGGACTCTTTTTTTACGTTGCTTAAAAAGTCAAGGGGGTAGGAAGCGCGCGAGTTGGGCGTGAGTCTCTCGTCGTCCAGGTCAAATGTCCCGTCGGGATAGATCATGGCATTCTCCACGATGGCGCCGTGGTCTAAATAGTGCGCTTCATGGAAGACAGCACGATAAATCTCGGGCTCTTTTTCGGGACTCAGGTTGATGAGCTTGGCGTAGCAACCGTTCTCAAAGTTGGCTATGCCGTTTTCGCTCCAACCATGCTCATCGTCTCCAAGCAGAGCCCGCTGGGGATCGGCTGACAGGGTCGTCTTACCCGTACCCGAAAGACCCAGTAACAAAGCGCAGTCCCCGTTGGGCCCCTCGTTGGCCGAGCAGTGAAGGGGTAGAATGCCTGCGTCGGTCAGAATATAGTTCATGACTGTAAACAGTGTCTTCTTCACACTGCCACCATAGGCCGACCCATAGATGACAGCCGTCATGCGATCAAAATCCATGGCGACAGCCATGTTCGACGTCTCACCATTGGAAAGTTTACGCAACCGCCCCTCGTACTTGGCGGCGTCCAGTTTGTCGTAGGGACAGACGAGGATGATAAATTCGCTTTTAGCGAATATGCTATGCTCCATATCCGCGGGCACGGGACGGAACATGTTATCCGTCAACAGGGCCGTCAGGGCATAATCGCCAATAGTGCGTACCGGTAATGCGTAACTGCTGTCCGCCCCGACTACCCGATCTGTAACGTAGAGACGCTCCTTTTGAGCCAGGGTACTCAGCGCATCCTCCAGCAACATCTCAAAGGTTTCGGGGTCCAGGGGAATATTGTTGGGGGAATCCCAGTCGATGGTCTCCTTGGTTTCTGGATGCGCGACGATGTAGGTGTCCTTGGGGCTTCGTCCCGTCGATTCGGGGGGCGTCCACGTGGCCAGGGCGCCATTTGCCGCGACCAGCGCCTCTCTATTATCCACAGCGGCCTGTATCATAGTTTGTCGCGATGGATTCTTGGCCCCATGAGGGTGACCTTCCAATAATGCGGTCACTTTTTCTTGGAAAACGTGCATGCTCATCTTGGGGCCTCTTTTTCTCTTATCCATTACTTGAAAAAGTTAAACTTTGCCTCTCTTTGGACTGTCCCACCGTCATTATATGGAATGGCAAAAATCACTGCCTACAAGGATGATATAACAGAAAAGAGCAGGGTCAAAATTGAGAATGGCGTTCCTTGCTTGACCCTGCTCTTTTCCGCCGCTACAATGGAGACATCTTATACTCTCAAGGAGTTTTCGCATGACAAATACCGTGTTTCATCTCGCCCCCTTTTCTCTGCCTGGACGATGGTTCAAAGGCAACGTTCACACGCATACCACCCAATCTGATGGCCTTTTTTCGCCACAACAGGCCATCGATTGGTATCGTCGGCGTGGATATGATTTTCTGGCCATAACTGATCACTGGGTATTGACGCCCGGAAAGGTCATAGATGACGGCTTTGTCACCATCACGGGTACAGAGGTGGATGGCGCAGGCTATCACATGCTTGCTTTGGGGCTGGGCGCGCTGCCGGATCAGGAGGACGCGGATGCGATACAGCAGGTCACCGACAGTGTCCTTGCGGCGGGCGGGCTTCCCTTTATAGCGCATCCCTACTGGACGGGACAGACGTCGGCCGAAATTGCCGCCGTCGAGGGAATTGTGGGGCTCGAGGTCTTTAATTCTGTCTGTGAAAAGATGACCGGCCTTGGCCATTCCCGCGTGCATTGGGACGAGGTGCTGGCCCGGAGCAGACATCTGACAGGTTTGGCCGTCGATGACACACACTGGAAACATGGTGCGGCGGGAAAAGGATTCATCATGGTACGCTGTGAGGCGCTTGATGAGGGACAGATCTTAAAGGCGATAGGCGACGGACATTTCTATGCTTCCACTGGGCCCATCATAGAGGATCTGCGACTGATGGAGGGAGAAGAGGGACAGTTACAGTTGCATGTGGATTGTAGCCCCTGTCGGAGCGTAACCTTTTACGCCCAAAAGAGCAAGGGGCGTCGCTTCGAGGCTGAGGAAGGTGACACACTGGAAAATGCCAGTTATCCGGTGCGCGAGGAGCAGCTCTATCTGCGGGTCGAATGTGTGGATCGGGCTGGGGATGTAGCATGGACAAATCCTATTTTTGTGAGAGACGGTAAAGTAGCATTGTGTAGTGGCAGAGTTGCCACGCTTTGGAAAGGATGTTGACAGATGAAGACAAAGAGGACGTGGCCCTGGATTGTGGCCATCATCGGTATGGTGTTGGTCTTGAGTTGTGGTGGAATGACGCTTCTATCCTTCTTCATAGTCGTTTCTTCGGGAGCAGAAGGTTGGGCCCCAAGGGGTACTGTGGCCGTCGTCAAGGTCCATGGCGCCATCGTCAGCGGCGAGGCACCCGGGGGATTTGGCGGACAGAGCATGGTTTATTCCGATACCCTCGTGGATTGGATAGAGGAGGCGACAGAGAATCCCCGTGTGGCGGCCATCGTGCTGGATGTGAATAGTCCTGGTGGTGGTGTCGTGGCCAGCGCGTATATCCATGAGGCGTTGGTCGAGTGTCCCAAGCCGGTCGTCGTCAGTATGGGCGATACGGCCGCTTCTGGTGGATACTATATCTCCTCTGGCGCCCAGTACATCTTTGCACATCCGGCGACCATCACGGGCAGTATCGGGGTGATACTCAGTTTTGTCAACGCCGAGGAGTTGGCGGAAAAACTTGGTATCACGATGGAGGTGATCAAAAGCGGTCCCTTTAAAGATCAAGGGAGCTGGCACCGCTCGCTGGAGGAGCAGGAGCGAGAACTCTTGCAGTCCTTTATCGACGAGGCCTATGATGATTTCGTTCAGGTTATAGTTGAGGGACGTGATCTATCGGAAGAGTATGTGAGAACCTATGCCGACGGACGCATCTTCAGTGGCAAGAGGGCTGTGGAATTGGGATTCGTGGACGCCACGGGCGATCTGGAGGACGCCATCGACAAGGCTGCCGAACTGGGTGGCATCAGGCGGGAACCGGAGATTCTTCGCTTTGAGGGCGAACCTTCCTTTTTTGATCTTTTATCCAGTGCTCTGGCACGCCTCGAGACGCCGTCGGAGGTGGCTCTGTATCGCGAGATCGTGCGGCACGACAGGCCGACCTTGCAGTACCTGTACACCGATTCTGGTGTAGGTGAGTAGGCGCCAGCGGCTTTGAGCAATCCCTTTTCCTATCTCAACCATTGGCAAAGAGGAGGGTTCTATATGCGTGATATGAGACGTTCTCTGCTCGATGCCGATCCTGCGTTGAGCAGGTTCGATCCCTTGTCCCGGATCATCTTCTACGACGACTTTGATCGCGGGTTGCAGGGATGGTCCGAGCTGATCGGCAACTATGAGGGCACCTTGGATAGCATGCTGCCAGCGTATGCGGATCTTCGTCCGCCTATGCTAAGCAGTGCCACCATGTGGGACACGGGCACGGCGGGCTCTATGATGGGCACCTATGCCCTCAAACTGGCCACGCGGCCCCGTCGTGGGCATATCGCGGCCAGTCTCAAGCGCGTCACCCGGCGTCATCGGGGGCCAGTCCGCCTCGAGGCCTTTTTCACCTTCAAGCCTGAGGCTACAAAGATGGTTCTATCCAGCAAAGACGTGCGGTCTGTAGGGGTGCTCTTTGATATCCAGGATCAGGAGGAGCGCTGGATGCCTCATCTGCGTTATCTGAATGCCGCGAATGGTGAGGCCATGGAAAAGTGGCAGTTCAAGCGCCAGCGGGAGCCCCTGCGCGAGATTGGGGATAGTGGAGAAACCCGCTCCCACTTTCATCTGGCGCCGACCGGATGGGAGGATGTGCCCGGCGGAGATCAGCCCCTGTGCTATAACGAGATCGCCACCAAGCAGAATTGGCATTATTTGCGGCTGGACATCGATCTGGGCACGCGGCAGATTACAGCGCTACAGTGCAATGAGCGCGTTCACGATGTGGAGAGGGTGGAGCCCATGGTCATGCCGGCCATGCCCAATCTCTGGTCCATGTTGAACGTGCTCTTTTGGGTGGAGGCGGATACCGCCAAACGCACCTTTCTCTATCTGGATTCGGTGTGTCTTTCGGGAGAGTGGAGTTCACCATGATTCGTCAGAGCTACACGGCCGTTGTGGAGCGGAACGTCCTATGGGAAGGGGATTTTGTCACAGAGCCCTATGAATGCGGCTGGGCCACGGAGGCTATCTTGTTCGTTCGCCAGCTCGAGTCCCAGGGAACATTGATGGGGACGCATCTTCACGTGCAGATATCCCCCGATGGCATGCATTGGTGTGACGAGGGCACGGTGATGCGGTTGACGGGCGCTGAGGTGGATTTCTGCAAGGTAGTCCACTTTGGCAACTGGCTCCGCCTGCAGGGCGAACTCCCCGAAGGCGCCACTATGCGCGTGATCGTGACCCTGGTCCTGAAAGAGTAGATGAGCTTCTTTTCCGTGGGGATGCCCGAAATGGGGACTATACACGGTTCGCGTCCTCCCGGGCCAGCAGTTCTAGGAACGCTTTGGCCTCCTGAGCCGTCATTTCTTCCTGAATGTGTAGGAGAAAGCCCTTGCCGCCCAGGTTCTTTACGATGGTGCGCGCGCCTTCCGCTGTCACAAAGAGCTGACAGAGCTTTCCGCCGGCAATGATGCGCTCCAAGAGGCCCAACCACTCCTCTGGTGGCGGCGCACCATCCCCGGGAATCCACTGAATGCCGTGCAGACCACGTATCTGCATAAGCAAGTCCAGATGGGGGATCTGTCCCGCGCCATCCAGGTGATAGAAGCCGTGATCGAGATGCGCACAGCAGGTTGTTAGATCCGGCACCACAAAACGCTCGAACATCTCGGGCGAGATCATGTAGGCAAAATCGCATTGCAGCATATAGGTTCGCCCCTCTGACCATATGGGGGCCCAGGGGGTCGTGCCCCTACAGGTCGGTCGAATGATGCCGTCTAGCTCATCGTAGTAGCGCAGCCACAGTTGCGTCACTTCCCGTACCAGGCGGTCGATCTCCTCCGGTGCGTCATACAGATCATAGAGGAGATTTTGTGTCGTGCGAAAGGAGGCTATGATGTCCAGATTCCCTCCCAGATCTGTATGGGAGACCTGAACCTCACCCTCCCACGCCTTCACGGCGGCACGGGTTAGCTCCTGAATGCGCAACCACCAGAGATTGTCTGGGTCATAGCTGAAGGTCAGCTCCGAGGGCTCGTGCATGATGCGGGGCTCAAACCAGACCGTTTCGGGCACGCTGTGCACGCGGGCGCCCAGAAAGCCGGCCACGATACCGGGGCCAAAGTTCACCCACCAGCGTGGAAAGGCATCGCCATAGTACCTCGTTGCCTCCAGTTGGAGGGAAACGTCGCGGATGATCTCCTCTGCCGGTGTGTCTAGCGGATAGTTGCTGGCGAACTTTTTTATCTCTGGATACTCGACATTCGGGTCCCGGCACTTGCCCAAGACCTGCACCAGGGGCCGTTCCAGTTCGTGGCTCCACCAGGCTTTGTAGTCGCGTTCGATGCGTTCCCAATCTTGTGGACCAAAGTGTGAAATGACATTCATCGGTGTTACCTCTCTCCTATCAGGAT
>JBKHJO010000040.1:0-20694 GCA_046538105.1 Anaerolineales bacterium
CACGAGAGAGACGCCGCGATGGGTGTAGGTGAGAATGGCGTTGCGGATAGGTCTCTCCCGCCGCCCAAAGGACAGAGTGATCATCTTGACGTCGGTAATTTTCATCGTCAACTCCTTCGCTTTCTGTAACTTACGATTCAATGTAGCCGAATCCAGGGGGCGCGTCAAGGGAACAACACGAAAAAGCCAGCATCACACGTTCACGGCGGTACAAAACGGGATGAAATCGAACATGAGGGGAGAAAGTTCGACGTTCAAAGTGGTCGTTCCCCCTGTCTCTCTTTCGTTCCGTTCCACACCATGCGCCCTCGTCCAGTCTTTGACACCTGTGAGGAGCCATGGGATACTATACGCGTTTGCATACCATTTTGGGAGGGTTTGATGCTATCCATCGCCGGGAGGCGGTACGATCCCACGTTCGTCGTCCTTGATAAAGACGGCACCCTGATCTCCTTTGACGTGGTCTGGCACGCCTGGTTTCGCTATCTCATGGAGGCCCTCGAGGCCCAGATTCCCCTCGACGCCTGCACCCGACAAGAGTTCGCCGCCACCCTGGGCTACGATCCAGAAACCGATGCGTGGGATCCCTTGGGGCCGCTGACCCTGGCAGCCACGGACGAGTGTGCCCTCCTCATGGCCGGGCAGATATACCGTTGTCAGGACGTACCCTGGAACCGGGCCCTGATTATGGTCTCTCGGGCGGAGGACGTGGCCCGAAAAAAGTTGGAGACGGAGGATCTGGTGGAGCCCATCGGCGACGTGCGGGGCAGGCTGCAAGCGTTGAGAGAGCGGGGCATCCTCCTAGCCGTGGCCACCACGGACATGCGAGCCATGACGGAGCATAGCCTGGAGAGGCTGGGCATCGGCGATCTGCTGGAGACAATCGTGTATGGCGACGACGAGATTCCCCTCAAGCCGGCCCCCGACATGGCATTGGAGATCTGTCGGCGCCTTGACGTCGATCCGAGCGAGGGAATGATGGTGGGAGACACCGTCGGGGACATGCTGATGGCGCAGCGGGCGGGATATGGCTACCGGGTGGCCGTCACCTCTGGCGCCCAGACCGCGGATGTCCTGACCCCTCACGCCCACGTGGTGATCCCCGACATCCACGCCATCGAGGTGGTATGATGGCAAGGGATAAGGCACAAGGCTACTATGGAGGATACATATTCGATCTGGACGGCACGATCTATCGCGGCGAGGCACTCATTCCAGGGGCCAAGGACGTGGTGGAGACGCTGCGGGCCGATGGCTGTCGCATGGTCTTTGTCTCCAACAAACCACTGGAGCCCAGTACCCGTTATGCAAAGAAATTGACCCGCCTGGGGATCCCCACTCCTCCTGAGGACGTCATCAACTCCACCCAGGCCCTCATCTATTATCTCCGAGAGCATCACCCCCAGGCCCGCCTCTTTGTCATCGGGGAGGAGCCCCTGCTGGACGAGTTTCGCGAGGCGGGCTTTGCCCTGATCGAGGCGGTGGAGGAAATCGAAGTGGTGGTGGCCTCCTTTGACCGGACCCTGGACTATGCCAAGCTCAATATGGCCCATCAGGCCCTGGTGCGGGGGGCGCGCTTTTACGCCACGAATGCCGATAGGACCTGTCCTGTGCAGGGCGGCGAGATCCCCGACTGTGCCGGCGTGATCGCCTTTTTGGAGGCCACGACTGGCCGCCAGATTGAACTGGTGGCCGGAAAACCCTCCCGCCACATCCTGAGCGCGGCCCTGGAGCGCGTGGATGTGGATGCAGGACATTGTCTCATGGTAGGTGACCGCCTGGCCACGGATATCCGTATGGGGAACAGGGTGGGGATGGACACGGCTCTGGTGCTGACGGGGGTCACAGCGCGGGACGATCTGGCTGCCAGCGACATCCGACCCACCTATGTGCTGGACAGTGTGGCCGATGTCTTGGACCTGGCAAAGGTTGGGCGATGATAACACGGCAATCTTTCGCCGAAGGAAGATAAATCCAGCCTCACCTCTTCAGGGTGGGGGATACTTTACCCAAAGCGCCCCATGCGATAGTCATCCAGATGGCGAAATCCAAGATCGGCATAGGCTTTGAGAGCGGGTTCGTTGTCCACCCCTACCGTCAAAGTCACCCGCTCCTTGTGGCACAGTTCCTCCTCACAGAGGCCCGAGACGACGCCTCGGGCCAGCCCCATATTACGATATTCCCTCCGCGTGTAGACGGCACCAATCTGGCTCAATTGTGGAATGGTGGCCTCGACAGCCGCCATAGAGACGATGCGACCCAGCCTTTCGGCGACGAACGCTCCCCTCTCCACATAGCGCTCGGCGATATAGGTACACCAGGAGCGGTTGATACGCGCGGGAGGGGTGTCAAAGTACTCGCATTCGAAAGCGAAGCGCATCTGAGCGATGGCTTCCACGTCCTGGCGAGTCGCACGGCGGACGCCATGCAGCGGATGGGGACGCAGCATGCCCGCGTCCGTATAGTACAAATAGTCCTTCTCATCATAATCCAATACAAAGGCCCCGGACTTTAGGCGTTCTATGATGGGGTCTACCACGCGGCGCACCCCCAGGAGCCAGCGGACCCGTCTGGACATCATATCCTCTATCATGGGGGCCAGGGCGTTCTCATCCACGTAATGAGGAAACCAGCGCCCGTAACGATAGAAGGCCTGTACCGCTATCACGCCCTCCTCAGTACGATATCCGATGCAGGAGAGGGGATCGTCCCACCGACGGTCGACATTATTTGGGTGCATCAGGTCGCTGAGGACGAGGATATTCTCCTGAGCATGTGTCCGCAAATAGTCTTCGATCTCTTGCCCGTGCTCACTGCCAAGACGCTGCAGCATGTATCTCTCCGTCGATGAGGGACTTGACTTTCTATTCTAGGCTTCTTGCTTTGAGGGGACAACTTGGCAGAGGGTACATGGAGGGCCAAAAGGCAAATTTGCCAAAGGAAAAGGCTTCCTATATATTATGTTCCAGGTTTGGCACTCTCTTTATGAGACTGCTAATACTTTGAGGGGATGTTTGAGAATCTCCTCAATTGGTTGTAGATTGCGTGTTTATAGTTAAAGGAGGTGCGTCTCGATGTCAGTTAACATGAAGCCCCTTGGTAATAACCTCATCGTGGAGCCCATCGAGGGCGAAGACATGAGTCCGGGCGGCATCGTTCTCCCCGATACGGCCAAGGAAAAGCCCCAAAGGGGCGTGGTCTTGGCGGCGGGGCCCGGCCTTCGTCTGGAGAATGGCGGGCGGCAGGAGATGGATGTGGAAGAGGGCGATAAGGTGCTGTTCGCCAAGTATGGCGGGACAGAGATCGAGCAGGATGATCGCACATTGATGATCCTCAGCGAGAACGATGTTCTGGCCATTCTCACTGAATAGAGGTTCTGTACAGTCGTTATCGAGTAAAATGGAGGTAAGTCAATAGTATGGCTAAGCAGTTACAGTTTTCGGAAGAAGCAAGGGCTTCGTTGAAGAAGGGTCTTGATAAGGTTGCCGAGGCCGTGGGCACCACCCTGGGGCCCAAGGGCCGCAACGTGGCTTTGGATAAGAAATGGGGTGCGCCGAATATCACCCATGATGGCGTCACGGTGGCCGAAGATATCGAACTGGAGGAGCCCTATCAGAATATGGGCGCTCAGCTTCTAAAGGAAGCGGCGACCAAGACCAACGATGTGGCTGGCGATGGCACCACGACGGCTACAGTTTTGGCGCAGGCCATGGTGAACGAGGGCCTGAAGAACGTGGCGGCGGGGGCCAACGCCATGCTCCTCAAGCGGGGCATAGAGGCGGCGTCTGAGGTGGTAGTAGACGCTATCACGGACATGGCCCGTTCCGTGGATACCCACGAAGATGTGGCCAACGTGGCCTCCATCTCGGCCGCTGATCCCGAGATCGGCGAGTTGATCGCCGATGTCATGGACCGCGTGGGCAAGGACGGCGTCATCACCGTCGAAGAGTCCCGCGGGCTGGAGTTCGAGACCGAGTTCGTGGAGGGTATGCAGTTTGATCGTGGGTACATCTCGCCCTATTTCGTGACCAATCACGAGACAGGCGAGGCGGTTCTCGAGGATGCCTATGTGCTGATTCACGACGATGATATCACGGCAGCCCAGGATCTGGTGCCCGTGCTGGAAAAGTTGAATCAGGCGGGTAATCGAAATATCCTCGTCATCGCTGAGGATATCGAGGGCGAGGCCCTGGCCACGCTCGTGTTGAACAAGCTGCGCGGCGTGATGAACGTGGTGGCAGTCAAGGCGCCGGCCTTTGGCGACCGCCGCAAAGAGATGCTGCGAGACATTGCCATCCTGACCGGTGGACAGGTGATCACCGAGGAGATGGGTCGTCAGTTGGAGACGGCGCAGCTCTCCGATCTGGGACGTGCGCGCCGCATCGTGGTTACCCAGGACGACACCACCATCGTGGAAGGTGAAGGGTCGGATGCGGAGATCACCGGGCGCGTCGATCAGATCAGGGGACAGATCGAGGCGACGACCTCTGACTATGATCGCGAAAAGTTACAGGAACGTCTGGCCAAGCTCTCCGGTGGCGTAGCCGTCATCCGTGTGGGAGCAGCCACTGAGGTGGAGTTGGATGAGAAAAAGCACCGCGTGGAGGATGCCCTCTCGGCCACCCGTGCAGCGGTGGAGGAAGGCATCGTGGCCGGCGGTGGTGTGACCCTGGTCAACGCCGTCTCCGCCCTGGATGATCTGGAGTTGGGTCTTCCCGACGAGAACACCGGAGTGGAGATCGTGCGTCGCGCCCTGGTACAGCCTTTGAAGGGCATCGTGAAGAATGCGGGTATGGATGGATCGGTCGTGCTGTCCGATATTCGCCGCAAGCATGATGAGACGGGCGATGACTCTATCGCTTACGACGTGATGAGCAACGAATATGTCTCCATGTTCGAGGCGGGCATCATCGATCCCTGCAAGGTGACGCGATCGGCTGTGGAGAATGCGGCCTCTATCGCGGCCATGATCCTGAGCACCGAGGCCCTCATCACCGACATCCCCGAGCCCGAGCCCGAGGCACCTGCGGGTGGCGGTGCTGGTGGTGGCGGCATGGGTGGCATGGGTGGCATGGGCGGTATGGGCGGCGGAATGCCCGGCATGTAATGTGTTTCATAGACTCAAAAAGCCCTCCTCGTTAACGAGGAGGGCTTTTTTTTTGTGTGCAACAAAAGCAAAGGCTCCTCGGCGATTTTGCCGAGGAGCCTTTGCGAAACGCTCTCTCTTATGAGATTACCTGCTCTTGATCTTGATGGTCTTGGGTTTAGCCTCTTCCTGCTTGGGGATCTGCAGGGTGAGGATACCCTGATCGAAGGAAGCCTCCGCCTTGTTCGCATCCACCGGCACATTCAACTGCAGACTGCGGTTAAAGGTGCCATAGGGCCTTTCCTGCAGGACATAGTCCACGTTCTCCAGTGGACCTTCGGTCTGACCCTTGATGTTCAGGGTATTGCCCTCGACGGTGATGTCCACACTGTCTGGATCCACTCCGGGAACCGCCAGGGTGATCACTATCTCCTCATCCGTCGTGTATACGTCCATGGGCACGTTGAGACGCATCTCGTCCCCTTCCCACTCCCTGCGAGGACGCACAAAACTTTCCTCGAACAGGCGATCCATCGCCTCGCGCAACGTCATCATATCCTTAAAGGGTTCCCAACGCGTGAGTGACATATTGCCTCCTTTCAGCAGTCTTCTCTATCGATAGTTATTCTACTTGTTTACCTGTTTTTTTACTGTGATTCTCTTGGCTCTTTCCTCTTCCCGTTTGGGGAAGCACAGAGTCAATATCCCATTCTCATACTCTGCTTGCACATCGTCGGCGCTCAGTGTGGGTAACGTGAGGCTGCGATAGAAGCGGCCATAGGTGCGCTCGCGACGGAGATAATCTTTATCTTCTTCCTCTTCCCGTTCGATCTCTCCCTTGATGGTGAGCGTATGCTCTTCCACCGTCACATCGATATCGTCGGGATCGATGCCGGGGATAGCCACCTTGACGACGACCTCCTCGTCTGTCTCATAGACATCCATGGCCGGCGTCATACCCCCTCGGCCCCAGAAGGGACTCTCCATGAACGGACTTGGGAAACGCCCCGTCCCAGGGAAGGCTACTCTGCTTTCACTTGGTTCTCTTCTAACCAGGCTATTCATAGCGACCTCCTTTGAGTCAATTCACCTCTTTGGATATCTCTCACTTTTGCATCACCCATTATAACATATTCAGAATGATTTGTCAAGTATCATTCGATAGTTTCTTCAAGGAAAGTTGATAACATGTTATCAAGGTGCTTGACAAGGAAGGGGTAAAATCGTATAATGTATGTACATTTTAGAGACAGTGCATTGATGGCCTGATAGATGGAGCAGGCGGTATATGGAATATAAGGATTACTATAATACTCTTGGTGTAAGTAAGGATGCCTCTCAGGAAGAGATACGCAAGGCGTATCGGCGTCTGGCGCGCAGATACCATCCGGATGTAAATCCGAACAACAAAGAGGCGGAATCGCGTTTCAAAGAGATAAACGAGGCCTATGAAGTGCTCCGGGATCCCGAGAAACGGAGCAAGTATGACCGCTTGGGAGCCAACTGGAACCGCTATCAGCAGACAGGTGGCCAGGGTGGATTCGATTGGTCACAATGGGCTTCCCAGGCAGCAGAGGGTGGACGAGGGCGTACCCGCACATATACTACCTATGGGGATATGGATGATCTCTTTGGCGAGGGAGGTTTCTCGGACTTTTTCCAGTTCATCTTTGGAGGCGGAGGGCCCATGCGGGGTGCTACACGGCAACGCCAGCAGACGCCCTTTGCCGGGGAGGGACGGGATGTGGAACATCCCGTGGAGATCACGCTGGAAGAGGCGTACCGTGGGACGACGCGCGTCCTCCAGGTGGGGGACCGCCGTTTAGAGGTCAAGATTCCCCCTGGGGTGCGGGATGGTTCCCGGGTCCGTGTGGCGTCGGCGGGAGAGCCGGGCCGCGGCGGAGGGGGGGCGGGAGATCTGTACCTCGTCATCTCGGTGCGGGATCACCCCACCTTTGAACGAGAGGAGAACGATCTGCACATGGAAAAGTCCGTGGATCTTTATACGTTGGTCTTGGGCGGAGAAATCATTGTGGAAACCATGGACGGTCGCGTCTCCCTCTCTATACCGCCAGAGACAAAGGGAGGACAGAGTTTCCGATTGCGGGGCAAGGGTATGCCCAACCTGCGGAATCCCTCCCAGCATGGCGATCTGTATGTGACGGTGCGCGCCGCCGTTCCTCAGAATCTTAATAATAAGGAGAAAGAACTGTTCCGTCAGCTGGCCGGAATGCGAGAGTAGAGGGAATATGTTTCGTAAAGGGCGATGGGTTATCATGGCGGGTGTTGTGCTCGCTGCCATCATAGTGGTGGCCTGTGTGGGATCGGCTTTCTCTTTGGGGGACGTTGTTCTGTCCACTGCGACGTCCGACAATGCCGGATATCCTGCAGTGTATAATCCGACGCCGACGGTGGTGTCCTCGACGGCCGGTGCTGAACAGGTCGTGGTCGATGAAGGGGGTTATTTTAGTCCCGTCGAGGCACAGACCATCGATATCTATAAGAGGGCCAGTCCCTCGGTGGTGTATATTTCCAGCCGTGTGATTACGCTGGATTTGTTCAGGGGATTGACTCCCTCTGAGGGCACGGGGTCGGGTTTTGTCATCGACCGTGAGGGTCACATCGTCACTAACTATCACGTCATCGAGGGGGCCGAGGCCATCGAGGTTACCCTTTTGGACGAGACAGTAACTGAGGCGAAGGTCGTGGGTGTCGATCCCCTGAACGATCTGGCGGTCATTCGCGTCGATGTGCCCGCTGCCAAGTTGCATCCGCTGGAGATGGAAGAGGGAGAAATCAAAGTCGGGCAGCAGGCCATCGCCATCGGGAATCCCTTTGGTTTGGACTGGACGCTGACCGTGGGGGTCATCAGTTCCCTTGGCAGGCCTTTGGAGGTGTCAGAGAACCGCATCATCTATAACGTGATACAGACCGATGCGGCCATCAACCCCGGCAACTCGGGAGGCCCTCTGCTCAGTTCCAGAGGACGGGTCATCGGCGTCAACACCGCGCTGCGACAGGGGGCAGAGAATATTGGCTTTGCCATACCCCTCTCGACGTTGACGCGCGTGGTGCCAGAACTGATAGAGAAGGGAAGATATCGACATCCGTGGCTGGGGGTCTCGGGATATGCTCTATTCCCCGAGTTATCACGTCGTCTAGATTTACCCGTGGAGCGAGGCCTGCTCCTCGTCCGCGTCACCCCGGGCAGTCCCGCCGCAGAGGTAGATCTGCGTGGCGCGACACGACGGGTGGAATTGGGGAACGTGCGTGTGCTGGCGGGCGGCGATATCATTGTCGAGATAGATGGCGTGGCCATAGATAGCAACGAGACCCTCAGGGAATTCCTGGAGACGCAGACACGCTTTGGCCAGAAGGTGGAGGTGACCTTTTATCGGGGAGATGAAAGGATGAGCACGCATGTTGTATTGGGTGAGAGACCTGTGTAGGCTGGTAGGATGTGGTGATGCACTATGACAGATAATAGACTTCCGGACGACGAACCGTGTTTCGTTATCAGTGTGGCGGCCAAGATGGTGGATCTTCATCCCCAGACGCTGCGCTATTATGAGAAGGCGGGATTGATCGAGCCCCACCGCACGTCGGGTCGCGTGCGCCTGTATTCGCGGCGTGATATCCGCAGGCTGCGCAAGGTTGCCCGGCTGACGGATGACCTGGGCGTCAACCTGGCCGGCGTCGAGGTGATCCTGAATATGTCAGCCCGAATCAGGGAACTTCAGAAAAAGTTGGACGAGGCGCGCAGAGTTGAAAATGAAAAGATCAAGGCACTTTGCCAGCGTGTCAAAGAGTTACAGGGGCAGATAGATAAACAGAGGGAGCAAAGGAGGATCATCATAGAGACGTCCGCCAGAGAGATCTCGGAGCAATCCGAGGATTCCGAATCCTAGACAAAAGGAGGCTGTGTCATGGCAAACAACGAAACGTTGGACACCCTGGTGAACTTTGATGGCTCGGGCGAGGTGCTGAGCGTCTACTTGGATACAGAGTTGGGAAATAAATCCAAGGAGACAGTCAAGTTGAGATTCAGGGATAGCGTGAGGGGTTTGGGGGACGCCGCTGTTCCCGAGATCGAGGCTGTACAGAAATACCTGGATTTTGAGTTCGATTGGGAAACCAAGGGATTAGGACTTTGGGTTTCGGGCGACGATCTTTGGGAGGTGGTCACCTTTCCCATACCCGTAAAGGAGCGGGCGGTTTACGCCCGGGATCCCTATATTCGCATATTTGTAGAGGTTCTGGATCGCTTTGCCCCCTATGGTGTGGCATTGGTGGACAACGAGAAGGTTAGGCTCTTTTCTGTGACCTGGGGGAGGATTCAGGCAGAGAGTGAAGCCTTTGGGCAGGGAGTGAAACGCCACAAGCAGGGCGGATGGGCCGCCGCCCGCTATCAGCGCCACGAGGATCATCTGGCGCTCCGCAATCTAAAGAACGCTGTCGAAGTCATGGATGCTTTTTGTAAGGAGTGGGGATACAAGCAGTTCGTGTTGGGGGGATCCTCGGGGGTGTTGGCGCGGGTGGAGGAACTGTTGCCCCAGCAACTGCGTGAGTGTGTCTTGGGGGAATTTGCGGCCGATATCCAGGCCTCCCCGGAGGAGATTTTGGAACGCTCCTTTGAAATAGTCCGCCAGGCCGATCTGGCCGAGGAGGAGCGGATGGTGTCCGAGGCCTTTACTGCCGCTTCCAAGGGTGGCCAGGGCGTGACAGGCCTGCATGACACAGTATATGCCCTGCATCAGGGAGGGGTGCTCGCCCTGTTGGTGGACGAGGATTATGCCCCCTCGGGATACGTTTGCGAGCAGTGTGGTTTCGTTTCAGAGAACGCACAGGCTGCGTGCCCCCTGTGTGGATACGATGAGATGGTAGAGGCCCCCGATATCGTCGATGTTGCCATTCACAAGGCTATCGAAATGGGTGCGCGCGTGAATGTGGTGCACGATAATCAGCAACTGCGCGAGGCGGGGGGAATTGCTGCCCTGTTGCGGTACTGATTCGGGGGTACACGTTTCGCAGAACTTCAGATGCCTGGCAAATTTGCCAAGAGCAGGAAAATCAATACTATACATAATATAGTAGTTCGAGGCGTTTTGTCAATGTCAGGCATCTTGTTTTTAGCAAGGACGACGATATTTTATCGATAGTTTAAAAAGATACGGAGATAGTAGATTATCATGGATCTGAATAGGTTTACACAGAAGGCACAACAGGCTATATACAGCGGACAGCAGATGGCGAAAGAGCAACGGCATCCTCAGATCAAGGTGGCGCATCTACTGCTGGCCTTGCTGCGTCAGGAGGATGGTGTCGTGCCGCAGATTCTGCGCAAACTCGACGTTGCCTCCGGCGACATAGCGAGTGCGGTGGAGGAGGAACTGGGGCATCTGCCCAAGACATCGGGGCCGGCCCAGGTGTACGTCTCCAGCGATCTGCAGGCTGTGTTGGACGCCGCCGGGGATGAGGCGGAGCGCATGCGCGATGAGTATATTTCGACGGAACATCTCTTTTTGGGGTGCGTTACGGCGGGAGAAGGCTTTATCGCGCGACTGCTGCAAGAGCACGATATTACCAGGGAGCGCGTCTACAACGCCCTGACGAATATCCGTGGATCGCAAAGAGTCACGGATCAGAGCGCTGAGGAGAGGTACCAGGCTCTGGAAAAGTATGCCCGCGATCTGACGGACATGGCGCGAAAGGGCAGGCTTGATCCCGTCATCGGCCGGGATAAGGAGATCCGCCGTCTGATTCAGGTTCTCTCGCGGCGAACAAAGAACAACCCGGTTCTGGTGGGCGAGGCCGGCGTGGGCAAGACGGCCATCGCCGAGGGGCTGGCACAACGTATCGTAAACGGCGATGTGCCCACGGGCCTGCGCGATAGGCGCATCGTGGCCCTGGATATGGGCGCTCTGGTCGCGGGAGCCAAATTCCGGGGCGAGTTCGAGGAGCGTCTCAAGGCTGTATTGCAGGAGATAGAGGCCTCCGAGGGAGACATCATCCTCTTTATCGATGAGTTGCACACTGTCGTTGGGGCGGGCGCAGCGGAGGGTTCCCTCGACGCCTCCAATATGCTCAAGCCACGGCTGGCTAGGGGCGAGTTGCACTGCATTGGCGCCACGACCATCGATGAATACCGAAAATACATCGAGCCCGATGCGGCCCTGGAGCGGCGCTTCCAGCCCATCTTTATCGATCCCCCGTCTGTCGAGGATACCATCAGCATCCTTCGCGGCTTGAAGGAGCGCTATGAGGTGCATCATGGGGTGAGGATTCAGGATGCGGCCCTCATCTCCGCGGCGGTGCTTTCTGATCGCTATATCACGGATCGATTCCTGCCCGACAAGGCCATAGACCTGATCGACGAGGCGGCGGCGCGACTGCGTATGGAGATCGACAGTTCGCCCCGCGAGATCGACGAGCGAGAACGGCGTATCATGCAGCTGCAGATCGAGGAGCAGGCCCTCAGCAAGGAGAGCGACGAGGCCTCTCAGGAGCGGCTGGAAAGGATCAGAAAGGAGATGGCCGACCTGCAGGAGGAATTGTCAGCCCTCAAGGCGCGCTATGGAGAGGAACGGGGCACCATCCAGGAACTGCAGGATCTACGAGGGCGCCTGGAGGAACTGAGGAACGAGGCTGAGCGTGCCGAGCGCCGTGGGGATCTGGAACTGGCCGCCCGGCTGCGCTACTCCGATATCCTTGAACTCGAGCGCGAGATCGAGGAGAAGGAGGACAAACTGGCGTCTTTACCCGGCGATGAGGTCATGCTTCGTCGAGAGGTTACCGATGAGGATATTGCCGAGATCGTCTCCGAATGGACGGGCATACCCGTCTCGCGTCTCCTGGAGAGCGAGGTCGAAAAACTCGTGCACATGGAGGAGCGGCTTCACGAGCGCGTCGTGGGTCAGGACGAGGCCGTCAAGGCGGTATCCAATGCCGTACGCCGGGCGCGTTCCGGTTTGCAGGATCCAAACCGTCCCATCGGCAGTTTTATCTTTATGGGCCCCACAGGCGTGGGCAAGACGGAGCTGGCCAGAGCCCTGGCCGAGTTCCTGTTTGACGATGAGGACGCCATGATTCGCCTGGATATGAGCGAGTACCAGGAGCGTCATACCGTGGCGCGGATGATAGGCGCGCCTCCCGGCTATGTAGGGTACGATGAGGGCGGCCAACTCACAGAGGCCGTGCGCCGGCGCCCCTACTCGGTAGTGCTCTTTGACGAGATTGAAAAGGCTCACCCCGAGGTCTTTAATGCCCTGCTGCAGATACTGGACGATGGACGCCTGACCGACGGCAAGGGGCGGACGGTGGACTTTACCAATACCGTCATCATCATGACCTCCAATGTGGGCAGCCAGTGGATCAGCGAGGAGACGGAACCAGATGAGATTCGTTCCAAAGTGATGTCGGCGCTCCGACAAAAGTTCCGTCCCGAGTTTCTGAACCGCATAGATGAGACCATCATCTTCCATGCACTTACCAAAGAGCATCTGGTGCGCATCGTAGATATCCAGTTGGAGCGCGTCAAATCATTCATGGCTGATCGAAATATCAAGTTGCAGGTGTCGCCTGCTGCGCGCGAGGCTCTCGCAGAAGAGGGGTTTGATCCAGTCTATGGCGCACGTCCCTTGAAAAGGACGATCCAGCGCCGTATACAGGATTCCCTGGCCATGGAATTGCTGGAAGGACGTTTTAAAGAGGGCGATATCGTGCGGGTCGATTTCCGGGATGGCGAGTACGTCTTTGAACATGCGAAAGAGCGTGTGCCCGCTGGTGTATAGAGATAGAGGCGATATATAGGTTTCATGAACCCCAGTCCAAGGACCCACCGGGCGTGGGCTGGGGAGAATACTTGAAATGTTCAAGTTTTTACGTTATTATCGTTAGAGGGACTGTATATTTTATCTAGAGGGAAAGAATGATAGGATTTGATAGATTTACAGATAAAGCACAGGAGGCGGCGACCCTGGCGTATGAGGTGATGCTGCGCTACAAGCATTCACAACTCGATACAGAACATATGCTGCTGGCTTTGCTGGAGCAGCCTGACAGCATCGTGCCCGAACTTTTGGGAAGGCTCGATGTGGATGTAAGGCGCATACGTCGGCGCGTTGCTGGCGTGCTTGAGGCCAATGCCAAATTGGCTTCCTCTGAAATGTCGAATTTTCAGCAGGTTTATATCACCCCACGCGTCAAGCGTCTTATGGAGGGCGCCAACGAGGAGGCGTCCATGCGCAACGATGAATATATCTCCACCGAGCACATGTTCCTGGCTATTCTCAGTGCGCAGAACAGCGCCGCCTCGCGTATCCTCTCCGATGAGGGGATCACCTATGAGCGTTTCTCGCAGATTCTCAAAGAGCATGAGAAGAGACGCCAGGAAGGTCGGGGCGGCGAGGCGCGTTTTCAGACCTTGCAGCAGTACAGTCGCGATCTGACCGAACTGGCCCATGAGGGAGAGTTGGATCCGGTCATCGGCCGCGATACAGAGATCATGCGTGTCTTGCAGGTGCTCTCGCGCCGCAAAAAGAATAACCCCGTGCTTATCGGGGAGGCGGGTGTGGGCAAGACGGCCATTGTGGAAGGATTGGCGCAAAAGATCGTGGAGGGCGATGTGCCCGAGCTCCTCATCGGCAAGCGTATCGTGTCCCTCGATCTGGGTGCCCTGCTGGCCGGAGCCCGTTTCCGTGGCGAGTTTGAACAGCGCCTCAAGGCCGCGCTGGAAGAGATAAACCAGGCCGAAGGGGAGATCATCCTCTTTATCGACGAGTTGCACACCGTGGTCGGTGCAGGCGCGGCCCAGGGGGCCATCGATGCTTCCAATATGATGAAACCCGCCCTGGCACGCGGCGAACTGCGTTGCATCGGAGCCACGACGCTGAACGAGTATCGTAAGCACATCGAAAGCGACGGGGCATTGGAGCGGCGCTTTGCCCCCATCTATGTAGATGAACCCAGTATCGAGGAGACCATCGAGATGCTGGAAGGCCTCCGAGATCGTTATGAGAAGCATCATCAGGTAGAGATAACGGATGACGCTTTGGTGGCCGCAGCGCGGCTTTCCGAGCGCTATATCAAGGACCGTCATCTTCCTGACAAGGCCATAGACCTGATCGATGAGGCTTCTTCGCGGTTACGTATCGTCATCCATAGTTTGCCCCCCGAGTTAAAGGAGGTGCGTATGGAACTGATGAGCCTGGCCGAGGAGGAGGAAAAGGCGGGGCGAGAGCGCAACTATGCCCGGGCGGCGGAGATAAGAAGCCAGCGGCTGCAGCGCGAGATGGAATTCACGGCGGAAAAGGCCGCCTGGCAGAAACAACAGGGCATCGATGAGGTGGTCGATGAGGATGACGTGGCGGATATCGTGGCCATGTGGCAGGGTATTCCTGTGAATCGCTTACAGCAGACGGAAACCGAGCGCCTGTTGCAGATGGAAAAGCACCTCAAAAAGCGCGTCATCGGTCAGGATGAGGCCATCGCGGCCGTCTCGGACGCCATCCGTCGGGCGCGCGCGGGGCTAAAGGATCCTCGCCGGCCCATCGGCAGTTTTATCTTTCTCGGTTCCAGTGGTGTGGGCAAGACAGAGTTGGCCAAAGCGCTGGCCGAGTTCCTGTTTGACGATGAGAACGCTCTGCTCCAGATCGATATGAGCGAGTATGGTGAGCGACATACCGTATCGCGATTCGTCGGCGCGCCGCCCGGATACGTGGGTTATGACGAGGGTGGCCAGTTGACAGAGGCGGTTCGTCGTCGTCCCTATCAGGTGGTCCTCTTTGACGAGATCGAAAAGGCCCACGACGACGTATGGAATGCCCTGCTGCAGGTGCTGGAAGAAGGGCAACTCACGGACGGCCACGGCCGTATGGTGGACTTTAGCAATACGGTGTTGATCATGACCTCCAATATCGGCACCAAATACGTCAGCCGACAGGGAGGCGCGCTGGGTTTCCCGGTCACCGATGATCTGGACGAGGAGGAACGCTTTGCCGACGATGTCTCGCAGGATCTAAAGCGCACCTTCCGTCCCGAGTTCCTGAATCGTATCGACGAGATCATCATCTTCCACAAGCTCAGTCACGATGTCGTGAAACAGATCGTCGATCTGCAGATCGAAAAGTTGGAGGAGCGATTGGTCGAAAAAGAGATGCGTATACTGCTCACGGAACCCGCCAAGGACTGGTTGGCCGATAGGGGGTATGATCCACAGTTTGGTGCCCGTCCGCTGCGGCGTGCCATACAGCGTTATATAGAGAGTTCCCTCTCGCAAGAGTTGCTAGAGGGCGCATTCTCCACAGGTGATACCATACTGATCGACCTGGATGAGAAAGAGGACGAACTGGTCTTTGAGAAGGTTGATGGGGAGGTCAGAAAGCGCCTTGAGGAGGAACTTGTGATGGACACCGAACTAGCGGAATAGCGCAAGACATCATCTCCTTTTGCCGGGGGCGCCGCGCATATAGACGCGCGGTGCCCCCGGTTTGTGTGCCAGGGATGTCGCGTACTTGCAGACAAAAAAGCCTCCGTGGGTTGGGATGGCAGGAACCGTCGGCTGAAGCAAGGGTGTCCATCGCGAGGGGGGAATCTGAAGGAAGCGTAAAGCAAAACGCGGGTTCGACGAGCAGGCACTGGACAAAAGTCTTGCACGGGACAACTTGGCTGTGGACGAGGAGGCCCAACAGTTTTGATACCCTTGTATGACCACATCGTTTGATACTCTCGCAGACATACAAAAGTATCCAATCATCCAGGGGTGGTGTGTGTAGATCCAGCGGGGGACGGGGGGCTCCCTGCTCCCCAATTTACTTCTGGACTGATGTCGTTATCCCGGGTCTACTTTTCTGCATATGCGCAGAGGGCGATGGCGCCGGGCCCCGTATGTACCCCCAATACTGGCCCCGTGATGTTGACAAGCAGTTCGGCGGGGGCATAATCGCGGCGGATGCGCCCGGCCATGCGCTGAGCCTCCTCGGGCGCGGCGCCATGCATCACGGCGATATGCAGGGGGCTGCTGGTATCCAGTTGTTCGAAGAAGCGCTGATAGAAGGTTTCCAGGGACCTTTTGCGGGTGCGCACCTGGGTGGCGGGCTCCACACGCCCCGTCTCATGATCGATATATATGATGGGTTTGACGTGCAGCAGTGTGCCGATAAAGCGCGTGGCCCCACCGATACGCCCTCCTTTATGCAGATACTCTAACGTGTCCAGGCAGACGAACTGCACCAGTTCCTGGCGTACCTTTTCTGCTGCAGTCAACATGGCCTGGACATCGCCGCCGGCTTCGCGGGCCCGTGCCGCTGCCAGCACCTGCCAGCCCAGGCTCATGGTGGGTCCCCTGGCGTCCAGGCAGTGAACAGGGATGTCCACCTGCCTGGCAGCCTGTTGAGCCGCGTTAAAGGTGCCGCTCATCGCGCTGCTGATGGTGATTATCACGATCTCCTTGGCCCCATTTTCCTTCGCCTCTTTGTAGGCCCTTACAAAACGGGAGGGGTTGGGATGCGCCGTCTTGGGATGTACGGCGTCCTCTGTGAGGCGCTGGTAAAAGGCCTGGGGCTGCAGGTCGACGTGATCGCGCAGCGTCTCCTCGCCCCAGATGATGAGAAGAGGTACCACGATGATGTCGTACCTATCAACGAGTTCCTGTGGAATGTCGGACGTGCTGTCGGTGATGAGGGCGATATTATTATGAGATGGCATGATGCTCCGTTTCTCTGTTCATATTTCCTGCGGCGAGATTGCGTGTCGGACATGTAAATTGTACTGTAATTCTCACGGGATTGGTAATCGGCGAAATGGGATTGGGCTTTGGTACTCCTCGTGTTATCTTTTGGACTTTTCACTCTGTTACGTCTATCATATGTCCAGTCTCGACGATAGAATATCTGATCTGAGGAAAAACATGGATAAGGAACGGCGCGTCATCTATCTTGATCCCCGTAATCTGTTGCCCAGTCGGCAGAACGTGCGCTCCGATCCCGGCGATCTGGTACGATTGGCCGACACGATTCGCGAGTTCGGGCTCCTGCAGCCCCTGGGCGTGCGGCCCGACGACCAGGGCTACCGCGTGGTCTATGGCAGTCGCAGGCGCAAGGCGGCCATAGATGCTGGACTGACCCGGGTGCCCTGTATAATTCTGGACGATCTCACAGAGGCCGACGTGATCGTTCAGCAGATGCTGGAGAATCTTCAGCGGCTGGATCTGGGGGATATGGAAAAGGCCCAGGCCTTTGAGCGCCTCTTTCAGCGGCTGACGGGCGAGGGATTCTCACCGTCGGATGCGCTGGAGGAGATGGGGCGCATGTTGGGCCTCTCGTCGCGGCAGATCCGCCGCTATCTGCGCCTGCAAGAACTTTGTCCCGAGGCGCGACATCTGGTGGCCGAGGGGGAACTGGGGGTTACCCACGGCCAGCATCTGGCGGGGATAACGCCGGACGAGAGGCAGATGCGGGTGGCCCAGTTGGCGGTGGAGGAAGGGCTCTCGGCGGCCGAACTGTCGCGGTTATGCGCGGCCCTGCGTCACAACGCCAACATCGATCCTGGCCTGGCCCTGCATATGCTACGGCGTGGCGAGCAGGTGGCCATCATCGAGGAGCGGTCGCGCCAGACACCCCCCGCCATGCCCTCTCGCCCCCGTGTCGAGGAGGATGACGATATGTGGGGCGTGGAGGAGGAAGAAGAAGAAAAAGTCTTTGACGCCCATGAGCATATGCAGCCCGCCGCTCCTTCAAAGAAAGAGCAGTTGCGCGAGATCGACTCGCTGGATGAGTTCCTGGATGAGGTGCAGCGTCTGACGCAATGTGTGGAGGACGGGCGGTTTCAGCGGCTGCTGGCGGCCGATGAGGGCAGCGTAATCAAAGTGGCCCCTGCGGCACGACAATTGCGCTTCCTGGCCGACGCCGTCTCCGCTATCGTGGATGCCTCGAGTAGACGTTGATTTCCCATGTGAGTGAGGGGGCGATGACCAAAGTTTCCCTTGTACGTTGCGATGATTATGAGCCCTCCCGCGTCGAGTCTGCCCTGCGACGCAATATCGATCTGTTGGGAGGCATGGAATCCTTTGTGTCGCCGGGACAGCGTGTCCTCCTCAAGCCCAATCTGGTGCGCGCCGTGGAGCCAGAGCGTGCCGTCTCCACCCATCCCACGGTGGTGGCTGCCGTGGCCAAACTCGTTCGTGAGGTGGGGGCTGTCCCCGTCATCGTCGAATCTCCGGGTGGGCCATATAATGCCGCCACGTTGCGGGGAACGTACCGTCGAACGGAGATGGATTGGGCAGCCGAGATCGGTGGCGCGGAACTGAACTACAATGTGGAGGCCACCCAGGTCTCCCATCCTGAGGGCAACGTCCTGCGTAGGCTCGATGTGGTGCAGCCCCTTTTGGAGGCCGATGCGGTGATCAACCTGGCCAAGCTCAAGACCCACAACCTCACGGGACTGACGCTGGCGGTAAAGAATCTATTTGGGTTGGTTCCGGGCATAGTCAAGATCGGTTATCACGCCAAACTGCAGGAGCGGCGGCTCTTCTGTGAGGGGCTGGTGGACATCTTTGCCTACGTCCAGCCTGTGTTGAACATCATGGATGCCGTGGTGGGCATGGAGGGACAGGGGCCCTCTGGAGGGGATCCGCGGCCTTTGAACGCTCTTATCGCTGGCGCCGATGCCCTGGCCGTGGACGTCGTATCCGCCGCCCTGGTGGGCTATGAACCCCTGGAGGTCTTGACCACCAGAGTGGCCGCCGAGCGCGGTTTGACCACGGGGCGGATGGAGGATATCTCTCTCCTGGGCGAATCACTGGCCGCGTTACAGGTGGATGATTTTCGCCGGGGTGTAGAGGCCGACATAGATCCCGGCCTGCTGCCGGGCTTTGTGCGTCGCCTGGTGGGATTGGATGGTTCCCGCCCAGAGGGCGAGGGCGGCGGTGGACTGATCCACACCCTGAGCCACGGCTGGATGTGGCGTCAGCTCGTGGCCCTGCCCCATGCAGGCGAAAAGTGCACTGGCTGTGGCTACTGCGTGGACCATTGCCCCGTGGGGGCCATCGAGATCGTGGATGGCAAAGCCCATATGGATCCTCAGACGTGCATCCGCTGCTATTGCTGCCACGAACTCTGCCCCCAGTTGGCCGTAGAGTTGCGCCGACCCCTGCTGGGCCGTCTTCTCCTCGGTAACTAGCCGAGAAAGTTCAGGTGGAAGTTGGCTTTCACATCCCTGATAAACTGCTCTAGCACCGTCACCGCATCCATGGCATCGTTCAGATCCAGGGTACATACGGGGGTGTGGGAGTACCGCCGTGCCAGGCCGAGCCCCGCCGTGGGGACGCCCCGGCGACTGAGGTGAATGGTCCCCGCGTCGGTGCCCGCCTTGCCCACGATGGTGCAGGGTTGAAGCGTGACGCCGCAGGCGTCGGCGGCGCGTCGCAGATGGGCGTTCATGGCCGGGTGACCGATCTGGGCGCTGTTGGCCAGCAGGAGAACGGGGCCCTCGCCGATGCGCGCCGGCAGTTCCTTGTAATAGTCCACGTCGGGGGTGCCCCCGGCCATGAACGTGTCCACCACGATGGCACAGTCAGGTTGGGCGGTGTAGGCCGCCACCTCCGCGCCGCGAAAGCCTATCTCCTCCTGTACACAGACGGTACCCTGCAACGTGCAGGTCAGTGACGCGCCCTGTAACTGCCGAAACAGTTCCAGCAGGATGGCGCAGCCGATGCGGTTGTCGATGGATTTGCCGCATACCCTGTCGCCGTTATCGTAGCGCAAGAGAGGGCTGTAATAGGCGACGGGGTCCCCCACCGCTATGCCCATTTCCCTCACTTCCTCGGCGCTGTGGGCGCCCACGTCGATGTACAGTTCGTCTGGGGGAAGCACCTTCCGTTGCTCTTCTGACGTCTGCAGATGACCCGACTTGACGCCGATCACGCCCAGGTGTCCATTGACCCGCACCCGCCGGCCCAGGAGCATGGAGGGAATGACGCCGCCCAGGGTATCGAAGCGGAGGAACCCCTGGGCGTCGACGCTCTTGACCATGGCTCCGATCTCGTCCGAATGGGCCGCGATCATGAGCCGGGGACCGTCGCCGTTTCCCCGTCGCGTGGCATAGAGGTTGCCCATGGAATCGACCTCGATATCGTCGGCCAGGTCAGCAAATGCGTCGCGCAGATAACGCACCACGTCCTGTTCAAAGCCGGCCACGCCGTCGAGGGCCGTCAGTTCGCTCAGCGTATCAAATAAACGTTCCTTCACAGTTTCCCTTTCTTGTCCATTGTCTGTGCTTTTTATGCGTCGAGCGGTCACTCATCATGGCGTGACCGCTCAGTCTCGGTCTTTTTTGGAGAACGCCGGGTGCACGCAAATGTTGTAGATCATTAGTCATTGCTCGTTCGCGCAGGCTGTTCCAGGACTGCAGATGGCGCCGCTATTCTGCAAGGCCACCGCAGGTGGCCCATCTGGCCGAAAGGCCTTGCGAGCTGACTTTAGACGGCAAAAGTCGGGGAACGAACCCGAAGATGCTCGGTCTAAAGCCCAGCGCAAGGGCGCTTCGCGCCGAGCGTCGACCTGCATCGACGCATTTGGACAGTGTCCAAAAACGCTCACGCCACTTCTGTCCCA
>JBKHJO010000041.1:0-20615 GCA_046538105.1 Anaerolineales bacterium
CTGTGTCTTCCCCTTATTTTTCGGGGGCTCCCCTAGATGATGGAGAGGGCTCTGACTTGTCGCGCCCCGCTATCATATATTGGCCTCACTCGCCCAGATAGGCCCTGCGCACCCGTGAATTCTCCAACAACTCCTGAGAGGTGCCCTCCAGCACGATGTTACCCGTCTCCAGCACATAGCCCCGGCTGGCCACAGAGAGGGCCATGGCCGCGTTCTGTTCCACAAGCAGAATGCTGGTACCCCGGGCATTGATCTGCTGGATGATCTCAAAGATCTGTTCCACCAGGATGGGTGCCAGACCCATGGACGGCTCATCAAGAAGGAGAAGGCCGGGGGTGGACATGAGGCCGCGTCCCATGGCCAGCATCTGTTGCTCGCCACCCGAAAGCGTACCCCCTAACTGCTCCAGCCGCTCCTGCAGACGGGGAAAACTGGAAAACACGCGTTGCATAGAGTCTCGGATGCCCTCCTTATCCCGGCGCGTATAGGCACCCATCTCCAGATTCTCTCGGACAGTGAGGGTGGAAAAGATCTGGCGCCCCTCGGGGACCTGCGAGATGCCCATCTTTACGATGCGTTCGGCGGGGACGTCGATGATGCTTTCACCCCTGTACAGTATATCCCCAGCGACGGGGCGCAAAAGCCCAGAGATGGTACGCAATGTGGTGCTCTTGCCCGCGCCGTTGGCCCCGATCAGGGTGACGATCTCTCCCTCTTCGATGTGGAAACTGATGCCCTGCAGTGCCCGAATGGCCCCATAGGCCACGTGCAAATCGTCAACTCTCAGCAGCATCGGAGCGCAGCCTCCCCTCTCTCGTGCCCAGATAGGCCTCGATAACCCTTTCGTTGTTCTGGATGTCCCGCGCTGTCCCCCGGGCGATGACCTTGCCAAAATCCATCACCGTGATCCATTCGCAGATGCCCATGACCACGCGCATCTGGTGCTCGATGAGCAGGATGGTCAAGTTGAATTCGCCGCGAACAAAGTGGATCAACTCCATAAGATCCCCGGTCTCGTGGGGGTTCATGCCCGCCGCGGGCTCGTCCAATAGCAATAGCCGAGGTTCCGTCGCCAGGGCGCGGGCGATCTCCAGCCGGCGCTGCTCGCCGTAGGGCAGATTTCTGGCGATTTCCATGCGCCGATCATAGAGGCCAAAGACGTCCAAAAAGTCCTGGGCGCGCCGGGTGAGCGCGTTCTCGTGACGGCGGAACCGTCCGAGGCGCGCTATGGATTCCAGCAGACCATAGCCGGCGTGAGTATGATAGGCAACGCGCACATTATCCAGCACGGTGAGATTTCGAAATAGGCGGATATTCTGGAACGTGCGCGCGATGCCCGCCCGTGTGATCAAGGGAGGATCCATGCCCACCATATCCTCCCCACGAAAGAGGATCTCTCCCCTGGTAGGTGTGTACAGACCGGTCACCATATTGAACACCGTGGTCTTGCCCGCTCCATTGGGGCCGATGAGACCATACAGACCGCCCCGGGGAACGGCTATGTCAAAGTCTGAGACAGCACACAGGCCGCCAAAGTACTTGGTCAGGTGTCTGATATCCAAAATGCGTTCGTGATCGGCCCGCTCTCTTTGTGTGGTCATTGCTGGGTCTCCTCATTCATTACATTCTCGTCCTCGCCGGGCGCACCCGCGGCAGGCGGACGTTCGAGAGGCGCAGGGGCCTTTAGCCACCCCCATTCGTCGGTACCCAGGAGTCCTTCCTGCCGCAATAACATGATGAGCAGGAGCAGTACGGGATAGATCACGAAACGCCAGCCCTCGAAACCGTCCGGCAGGACGACCCGCAGCCCCTCAATGATGAGGGCAAAGAGTCCAGAAGCCACGAGGGTCCCCGTCATACTGCCCAGTCCGCCAAAGACGATGATGATGAGGGGGTCGAACCCCTTGACCACGTTAAAAGTGCTGGGGTGCAAAAAGCCATAGAGATGGGCGTACAGGCCTCCGGCAATGCCAGCGAAAAAGCCGCCAAAGGCAAAGGCGGCGGTCTTCCATCGCGTTACACGGATGCCCATGGTCCTGGCCGCAACCTCGTCCTCGCGGACGGATATCATCGCCCGGCCATGGCTGGAATAGATGAGATTGCGGATGACGACGATGGTGGCCACCAGGGCCAAAAAGACCCATATCCAGTTGCTGAGGGGAGGAATACCCACCATACCCCGTGCGCCCTTCATGGTACCGATGACCAGGTCAGAGTTCTGTAGGGCGGTATAGATCATGATGGCCAGTCCCAGGGTGGCGATACCGAAATAGTCGGAGCCCAGGCGCAGCAAAGGCAATCCCACCAGATAGGACAGAAGAGCGGCCATGGTTCCCCCGTTCAGCAGGGCCAGGAAAAAGACGATATTTCTTCCCAGTTTAGCGGGCAGTGGAGACATGAGACTTTCCATAGCGATGATGATGATCCTCTGCAGTTGCCATGCTGCGAGCGCGCCCACGGCAACTACGATGGTGAGCAGAAACAGGGAAAGCAGATTGCCGATCATCCCTCTTTCATGGGGGGGCAGGTCGTCGCCCATCCATTCGTTCAGTGCGTCTCGTATGGCGCCGATATGCAACCATCGGCTGGCAAACAGCGTCAGCAAGAGGCCGAGTTGGCCCGCCACGATCCATGATAGAGCCCCTACTTTTGTACCGCTCCACGCAGCCACGAAATCCTTGGTGATCAGGGCAGATCCATAGGCACCAATGGCATAAAAACCTATGTGGCCCAACGAGAACTGGCCGTTAAAGCCGTAGATGAGATTTAACCCCAGGGCGGAGATGGCTGTTATGGCGGCCAGTTGGATCACCTGATACCAATAGCGGGACATGATGCCCGTTATTTCGGCTATGAAGACGATCAAAAACAGGACAACGGCGACCAACAGGCTGGGTATCCAGGAAGGCAAGGTGTTTCCGCGTTTCTTCATGACACCTCCTATACCTTCTCTACCATGGCTTTGCCAAAGAGCCCTGTGGGTTTAACCAGGAATACGATGATGAGCACAAAGAAGGCAAAGATGTCTCGCAGCCGCGAGCCCATGGGCAAGAAACTCACCACCAGGACGTCCAGTTCTCCCATCAGGAGTGATCCCACAAAGGCGCCGGGCACGTTGCCGATGCCCCCCAGAACGGCGGCGACAAAGGCCTTCAGGCCTGGCATGAGTCCCATGAACGTCCAGATCTGGGGAAAGGCGATGGCATAGAGGACGCCTCCCGCGCCGGCCAGTGCGGCTCCCAAGGCAAAGGTCAGAGAGATGATGCCGTCCACATTGATGCCCATCAGGCGGGCCGTTGGCTTGTCCAGGGCTGTGGCGCGCATGGCCTTGCCCACTTTGGTATTCTGGATGATATATTGCAGGCTCACCAGGAGCAGGACAGTCACGCCGACGATGATGGCGGTGATATTGGAGATCGTCACACCGCCGATACTCCATGCCACAACCCGAAAGGGGCGCCGATAGGTGATAAAGTCGGGGCTGAACACCCACCGCAGGGCGGTAAAGTACTCCAAAAAGAACGAGACCCCTATGGCGGTGATGAGGGAGGCGATCCGTGGCGCGTCGCGCAGGGGTTTGTAGGCCACCCGCTCGATGACCACGTTAAGGATCGTGCACACGATCATAGCAAAGAGTATGGCGGGCACGAAACTCCAGCCATACTGGGTTACAGCGTAAAAGCTGGCAAATGCGCCCACCATAAAGACGTCGCCGTGGGCAAAGTTGATCAGACTGACGATGCCATAGACCAGGGTATATCCCAGGGCGATAAGAGCGTAGACAAAGCCCAGTCTTGCCCCATCAACGACGGCCTGAAAAAAGTAGACGGGACCGTTCAGGCGGATGAGAAAAGCCAGGCCCCAGATGATGCCCACGCCCAGGGCCGCATAGCTAAGCCAGGCTATAATGCGCAGGGGAAATTTGCTAATCGATTTTTTCATATGCTGTCCTTACATGGAAAAGGGAGGGCGCATGCGCCCTCCCGGCAGCGAACACACCTTTAGGGCGAGACGAACTCTTGGAACACGGGCTCAGCCCCTTCGATCTTGATGATAGCGGCGCTCTTGATGGGATCACCATATTCATCAAAAGTGATCTCGCCGGATACGCCCTCATATTCGATATCTGCCATGGCGTCCTTTACCTTGGAGGGGTCCTGACTGTCCGCTTCCTGGATGGCCTGTAGCAGGATCTTGGTGGCGTCGTAGCCCAGGGTAGCCAGCGCATCGGGTACAGCGCCATGTTCCTCCTCATAAGCCTCGATAAAGTCCTGCACCACGGGCCGAGGATCGGCGGGCGAGTAGTGGTTGGAATGGTAGCCGCCCTCAAAGAGCGCGAACTCCAGTTCGGGCGAATCCCACCCGTCACCGCCCAACAGCGTGGCCTCGATACCCTTTTCATTGACCTGCGCCGCGATGAGGTTGTTCTTGGCATAGTAGTCGGGGAGGTAGAGGACGTCCACTTCAGCATCCTTGACCTTACCCAGCACGGCAGAAAAGTCCGTGTCGTCCTTGGTATAGGCCTCGGAGACGGCAACTGTACCCCCCAGTTCCTCAAAGGCTGCCTCAAAGTACTCTGCCAAACCCTTTACATAGTCGTTACCCACGTCATAAAGCACGGCCGCCGTTTCCGCCTCCAGTTCCTCGCGTGCAAAGGTGGCCATTACTCTCCCCTGGAACGGATCGAGGAAGCATGCGCGGAAGACGTACTCTTTGTTCGAACCATCCTCGTTGATCGTCACATCCGGGTTTGTGGATGTGCCCGAGATCTGTAGAACCTGATTGGCCTCGGCAATCTCCGATATGGGGATGGAGGCGCTGGAGCATACGGCTCCGACGATGAATTTCACTTCATCCTCAAAGATCACCTTGTTGGCCGCGTTCGCCGCCTCCTGGGCATCGCAGCGTGTATCCTCGATGATGGTTTCGATCTCCATGCCCTCTTCCCGAGCCTCCTCAATGGCCATGAGAGCACCGTTGCGGTTCGATTCGCCAAAGGTCTTTACGTCGCCGCTCAAGGGCCCCAAGATGGCTATCTTTACCGCCTGGGATTGGGCCAGCTGGCAGCCCGACACAGCCAGCGTGGCTATGAGCAGGATGGTGACGAGAATCCTTGATTTGAGCTTCATCTTGCACTCCTCCTGTTGCTCAGAGAAAAAAAAGATATCCATTCGGGCGACATTGCCAGGGCGGGACGCCAACCCTTACCCCCTCTCAAGAGTCCGAGCCCCATTGCTCGGGCAGATTGTGATGCTGTGGTTGCGTTTCCCCCTCTCCTCTAGTCCATACGTCCGCTGCGTTGGATGATATACAAGCATAATGCAACCCGGCTTAGTGCCTGGGTAACGCCGATATTATACCATAAGGAGGGCATAAGCAAAACGGCGAGTTAAAGAGTGGGCGACCTTTCCCATGTCATCAATGATGAGCCAGCATCGGGCGGTCACTGTCTCATTGATCTCCTGTATTCTCCAGTACCTGTCGGTCCAGGTTGGTCTGTGATCCATTTTTTATTATAATATCTGCAGTCGGCCTTGTACAGGGTGGGTTCCGATGGAGGCTCTTTCCCGTTATCGTGGATATATCACTCTGACACTCGTCTATGCCATCCTGTTTGGAACCTACGTGCTGTATGATCGTCGCCCCCAGCCAGAGTCGATGGAGATCGTGCAGCCTACGGAGATACTCACTCCCACCCCCGTACCCATCCGGGTCCACGTGGTGGGGGCTGTGAACCGTCCCGGCGTCTATGCCCTTGCGCCGGGCAGTCGATGGCTCGAAGCGGTGGGTGCCGCCGGGGGCGTGGCGGATGACGCCTATGTGGAAGGCGTGAACCTCGCAGGTTTCCTGCAGGATGGTCAGCAGATCTGGATTCCACACATGGGGGAAGCCACGCGTCCCCCACCAGAATCCTCCGTCCTGGATCAGGGACTGGCGTCAAGGGGCACGCGACAGATAAACATAAATACCGCCTCGGCGGCCGATCTCGAGGCCCTGCCAGGGATCGGCCCCGTCTATGCACAACGCATCGTCGACTATAGAGAGTCAAATGGCCCCTTTAGCGACCCTTCACAGATTATGGAAGTAAAAGGGATCGGCGAGGGGCGCTATGAAGAGATCGAGACATTGATTACCGTTCGGTAGAAGAGGGAGATATAAAGAGGTGAAAGCAGAAATTGTCCTGACAGTAGCAGAATCGAAACGACTTGTTGCCAGGGGTGTGGCACAACTGGATAGCATAAAGAAAAGGATGCGCGAGGGCATGATCGTGCTATGCAATGGCAGCACCAACGCTTATATCTATGAAGAACTCATGGGAGAGAGGATCGAAAAGCGCCGTTATATAACCGGCGGCATGGCGCCAAGCCACGTGGGACGTTCCTGGCGTGTGAAACCCCAAAAGAGCCTCGTCCTGGTGGACGGAGTGCCAGATCCCACGTTGGATCGCTTCAGTGCCTTGGAAGAGATGGAGCGCGGTGACATCTATATCAAGGGGGCCAATGCCCTCAACTATCGGAAAGGGGTGGCTGGCATCACCATCGGAAGCCCTACGGGAGGGACGATCGGGCGCGCCCTGGGCCCCATCATTGGCAAAAAACTTGACTTGTTGATCCCTGTGGGTCTGGAAAAAGAAGTCCCCTTTGACCTTGAGGAGGCCGGACGTCTGTGCTCCGAGCCCGACGAACATCTGGGAAAGGTCTTTTCCCTGTGGCCCGTGCGGGGACATATCTACACCGAGATAGAGGCCCTAAAGACGCTCTGCAATGTCGATAGTGTGCCAGTGGCCGCGGGCGGATTGGCGGGCGCGGAGGGAGGCGTTCGCCTGCTGTTGATGGGCGAGGACGAGGCCGTGCAAAAGGCTGTCGATCTCGTCAAGGAGGTGCAAGGAGAGCCGCCCGTGATATCCAAGGAAGAGATGGCGCAAAAAGCAGGATGAGTGGACCTGTAAGCCGAATTCTGTAACCTTTTTGGAGTTGGCGATCATCTATCTGGGGCGCCGATTGCTCGGCGTCTCGTGCAACCTACCCGAGACGAACGGACGAACAGCCCGCGATGACGGAGGTGTGACGATAAAGTCACACCTCCGTCATCCGCCTCATGCTTGGTCTTGCTCCCGATGGGGTTTGCCTAGCCGATCCAGTCACCTGGATCGCTGGTGGTCTCTTACACCACCGTTTCACTCTTACCATGATGCAAAAGCACCATGGCGACCTGTTCTCTGTGGCACTTGCCGTCGGATCGCTCCGCCTGGAAGTTATCCAGCATCGTGTTCTGTGGAGTTCGGACTTTCCTCACCGTGGGTGTGACCGCGGCGCGACCGCCCGGTCCACTCATCACAAACATCAATGATAATATAAATCTCCTTTTGTGTCAAAAATATTTAACATAAAAAAGGATCGAACCCCTCCGATTTGGAAGGAGCCTCGATCCTTTTCTCTGTTGGGACGCCCGGGGCTCTACTGGGCGAATTCCGAGGGGCGGGCCTGCAGTTCCACCGTGATCTGGCGTTCTTGGCCGTCACGCAGTATCGTCAACTCCACCTGTTCGCCCACCTGTCTAAAGGCCACATCGACCAAGAGTCTATCGAAATTCTTTGCCGTCTGACCATCGATGGCTATGACTATGTCCCCACCCACCGGCACATCCTGCCCATCGACCCTTTCAGTACGCGAACTGCCCTGCAGGCCAGCCTCGTCTGCAGGGCCCCCATCGACGACTTCTACGATATAGGCGCCGCGTTGCTCCTCCAAGTCGTTGGCTCTGGCAAGGAGCAGGTTGACGTTGGTTCCCCGTACGCCAAGCCAGGGCCAGATATACTCTCCCCGTTCCATGAGTGTGGGGACGACGAGCCGCACCACCTTGGAGGGAATGGCAAAGCCGACCCCCGCGCTCGTTCCGGTCTGGGAGGCGATCTGAGCGTTCACGCCGATCACTTTGCCTTCCATGGTGAGGAGGGGGCCTCCCGAATTGCCTGGATTTATCGCCGCGTCCGTCTGAATGGCCTGTGGTATGCTAAACGGGGTCACCCCAGAGGGAATTGTACGGCCCCGGGCGCTCACGATCCCCAATGTCATGGTGCTGCCCAATCCAAAGGGGCTGCCGACGGCCACGACCCACTGCCCCGTCTCTAATGCTTCCGAATCGCCCAGGGGCAGGATAGAGACGTTCGCCGGGAGTTCGTCCACACGGATGACGGCCAGGTCGCTACCCTGATCGCGTCCCACGATCTCTGCCTCCGCCTGAAAGCCATCGTGAAAGGTGACGATCAATCGATCCGCCTGTGCTACCACGTGGTTGTTGGTGACGATATGCCCATCCTCATCCAGAATGAACCCGGAACCGGATCCCTGCCCCGTCCTGCCGGCCCGCGTCACGAGCACGTCGATCTTTACCACGCCAGGGTTGACCCGTGCATAGAGGGTGGAGAGGGCGCTAGAAGTCGCGTTCAGGCCCTTTTGCTCCGGAGATTCGAATTCGTTAGAAGTCTCGCCCTCTGACGGAGTTGGGGTCCAGGTGGGGGGAGGAAGCGCCTGGCGCGTGATCTCTGTTCTGGCCGAGGGGGTTTCTGTTGGTGCCATCTCCTGCACTGTAGAGCCCCCGCGAGGCACCAAGAACCAAAGAGTGGCCAACCCCGCCGCCACGATCAGGACAAAGAGCAGACAGCCACCGCCGGCAAACAGGGCGAGTAATTTTCTATTATTCATATCTTACCTCGCAACTGGGTAAATCTTGAGTATATGAACAGATTATATAACGGAGCGCCGCTTTTCACAAAGTCCTGTTATTCTTTCGCATACCATATCCCACGCCCTGCCGTAGATGACAAGCCTGCGTGAGGATATCAAAAGCAAAAGCCCAGGGATCCAGGAATATCCATATTCCTGGATCCCTGGGCCCACTCTTATCTTCTGTACGTTGCTATCCGCGCTACGGCTCTTAGCCCTCTTCAACCAGATAAGTGGGAGGACGCAAACGCGTACCGATGATGGCCGCTATGAGACAGGCGATACCAGAGATGATAAAGGGCGGCATCCAGCCCTGCCCCACATCGCGAATGGCGCCGGCCATGATGGGCCCGATGATGCCACCCACGCCATAGGCCGTAAAGACCCAACCATAGTTCTGCCCCACATTCTGCGCGCCAAAGAGATCGGCTGTCACCGTGGGGAAAAGAGAAAAGTTCCCGCCAAAGTTAAAGCCGATGATGGTCGCCCCCAGATAGAGCAGATACTCATTGCCACCCATCCAGAAGAAGAGGAGCATCATGATGCCCTGAATAACACACATGACGATGAGGGATTTTTCACGGCCGATTTGGTCCGAGATGGCACCCCAGACGATACGACCGATGCCATTGGCGAGCGAGTAAAAGACGGCCATGGCCGTACCAGCAATGGCGCTTGCCTGAGTGGCCGTCAGGCCGCCTTCCTGCAACGATTCAATGCCAAAGAGCTTGATATTGCCGATGGTCATGAGCCCCGCCATACTGGAGAAGATGAACATGATCCATACGCCGTAGAACTGTGGCGTGCGCAGCATCTGCGCAGGCAACACGTCGACAAAGCTCTCGCCACCCTCTTCTTCCTCCTCAGGGCTCCAACCGGCAGGGCACCAGCCCTTGGGAGGATCGACCATCCAGATGGAACCGACGAGGATGGCGGCGGCAAAGATGATGCCGTACAGGAAAAAGACCCTCAAGACGCCCATGGCCTCCAGGAGCCCGCCCCAGCTTCCGGCGAGCTTGACCCAGATGACGGCTCCAAAACCGAATCCGGCCACGGCTATGCCGGTGATGAGCCCCTTTTTGTCGGGGAACCATCGCATACCGCAGGCGATGGGGCAGACGTAGGCCAGGCCGATACCGGCTCCGCCCACAATGCCGATGAAAATGACCTGGCTGATAAAGCTCCTACCAAAGAGGCCCGCGAGGACGTACCCTGCACCCAACAGGATGCCGCCAGCGATGGCCACGATCTGGGGGCCCTGGCGCGCCTCCCACCTTCCAGCAAGCACCATAACCACGGCAAAGGTGGCCAGGCCCACCGAAAAGATGACTTGAGTTTGTGTGCGGGAAAAGTTAAATGGTGCTTCTATGAGATAGGGGGTAAAGACACTCCAGGCATATATGGCACCGAGACAAAGCTGGATGAGAAGGGCGCCAATTACGACGAGCGAGCGATTTCTGACCCTTTCCTGTGCTGCTTCTTGTACTTTAGATTGTGACATGATGAGATTCCTGTCCTTTGTACTAGGTGGTGGACAACGCGGCGCCAAAAGGAGACGCGCTCAGCATCACTTCTCGCGTTTTACGACCACGATAAAGGAAGTGAGCGCGTCTCCTCGTTTACGCTATTCCTTCAGCACTTGCTCGCGTCCCGTGATGAGACTGTCCACGACGGACGGATCCGCCAGGGTACTCGTATCACCAAGGGTGTCCTCGGTACCTTCGGCCACCTTGCGCAGGATGCGGCGCATGATCTTGCCGCTGCGCGTCGTGGGCATCTGGTCCGTGAACTGGATCGTATCGATGGTGGCGATGGGCCCCATCTCCGAGCGCACGTGCTGCACCAGTTCGTCAGCCAGTTCCTCGCCCGTCTCGACGCCCTTGGGCACCTGTACATAGGCGTAGAGCGATTGCCCTTTGATCGCATGTGGTCTTCCCACCACTGCGGCCTGGGACACGGAGGGATGGCTCACCAGCGCGCTCTCCACCTCGGCCGTTCCCATGCGGTGGCCCGATACGTTGACCACGTCATCGATGCGGCCCAGGAGCCAGTAGTCGCCATCCTCGTCGATGCGGCAGCCATCTGCGGCATAGTAAAGATCCTCGTACATGGTAAAGTACGTCTGGATGAACCGCTCGTGGTCACCCCATGTGGTGCGCAGCATGCCCGGCCAGGGCTTTTTGATGCACAGACCACCACCCTCGTTAACGTCGCACTCGGTGCCATCTTCACGCAGCACGATGGGCTCGACGCCAAAGAAGGGGCGGGAGGCGCTGCCCGGCTTGAGCGTATGGGCTCCCGGAAGCGGGGTGATGATCACGCCGCCCGTCTCCGTCTGCCAGTAGGTGTCCACGATGGGACAGTTGCCCTTGCCGACATTCTGATAGTACCACATCCAGGCCTCGGGGTTGATGGGCTCACCCACGGTGCCCAGCAGGCGCAGGCTGGAGAGATCGCACTTTTCCACCCACTCTAGGCCCTGACCGGCCAGCGCGCGGATGGCCGTGGGGGCTGTGTAAAAGATATTGATCTGGAACTTGTCCACGATTTGCCAGAAGCGGCTCGGATCGGGATAGGTGGGGGTTCCCTCGAACATCACCGAGGTGGCCCCATTGGCAAGCGGGCCGTAGACGATATAGCTGTGGCCCGTGATCCAGCCGATGTCGGCCGTGCACCAGTAGGTGTCGTCGTCGTGGATATCAAAGATGTACTTGTGCGTCGTCGCCACATAGGTCATATAGCCGCCTATGGTGTGGACTACGCCCTTGGGCTTGCCCGTCGAACCAGAGGTGTAGAGGATAAAGAAGGTATCCTCGGCATCCATGACTTCCGGCTCGTTTTTGGCCGAGACGTCGGCCATCTCCTCATGCCACCAGGTATCGCGACCCGGCTCCATGTGCACCTCATCGTCGGTACGCTGTACGACGATGACGCTCTCGATGCTCGGGCACGATTCCAGCCCCTGATCGGCCGTGTCCTTCAGGCCTATGTGCTTGCCCGCACGGACCGAGACGTTGCTGGTGACGAGAAGCTTGCACTCCGAATCGTTGATGCGATCGGCCAGGGCATTTGCGCTGAAAGCACCGAACACGATGGAGTGGATGGCGCCGATGCGGCTGACGGCCAACATGGCGATGGCCAACTCGGGGATCATGGGCATATAGATGGCCACACGGTCGCCCTTTTCCACACCCTTGCTCTTTAGCACGTTGGCGAACTTGCATACCTCGCGGTGCAGGTCCTGATAGGTGAGGATGCGGACGTCTTCTTCCGCGTCGCCCTGCCAGATGATGGCGGCCTTGTTCTTGCGCCATGTGTCCAGATGACGATCGAGGCAATTATACGCGGGATTCAGCTGGCCATCTGCAAACCACTCTGTATCGATGACGTTTTCGCTCGTGTTCCACGTGTACTCGCGGCCCTTGGTGGGTTTTTTGTACCAGTCCAAAATTTCCGCCTGTTCGAGCCAGAACTCGTCGGGATTCTCGACGGATTCCTGGTACATCTCCTCATACTGCTCCATGGACTTGATATGGGCGTCTGCGGAAAACTCTGGAGGAGGAGGAAATTCCTGACCTGCCTCCATAAGCGCTTCCATACCAGTCCGTTCTTGCTCTGCCATATAATGCCTCCCTGTTACAACAATGCTTTTGAAAAGACTCACTGATTTTCACTACTATTCTACAATCCGTACATGACAATGTCAAGAACTCTGTCCGGATCTCAGGGATTATCATCGAGAGCGCCCGCCATCTGACGCTTTTCCCCGCACGAACATCCCAACGCCTCGGCGGTGATCTTTTCACAGGAGGCGGGATCGGCCAAGCAACTGAGATCGTCTTGGGGATCGACGATCCGCGCCACGCGCCCGTCCACCATCTGTATGATGCGATCCACATACTCTACCAGGCGCAGGTCGTGGGTGACCATGATCCCCGCCCGTTCCTGCTCGTGCACCAGGTCGGCCAGAGTTTCCACCACCTGTATGGCGCGCTCTGTGTCCAGGCTGGCCGTCGGCTCGTCGGCCAATACCAGGTTGGGCCTGTTGATCAGGGAGCGGGCAATAGAAACCCGTTGCTGCTGCCCGCCGGATAACTGCCGGGGTAGGGCATCGAGGCGTTCCTCAAGTCCCAACAGGATCAACAGTTCCCGGGCGCGCCCTCTGCCGGTGGCATCGAATTCCCCGTTCAGGCGCAGTATCAGTTCCACGTTCTCCAGTGCCGTGAGATAGGAGACCAGATTGTTCTGCTGGAAGGTGAAGCCAATGTTGCGCCGGCGGAAGCGGGCCTTTTCGGCCTCTTTCATGGCCGTCAGTTCCTCGCCGCCCACCAGGATGCTCCCCGAGGTAGGTTGCAGGAGGCCGGCCAGCATGGCCACAGCCGTGGTTTTGCCCGATCCGCTGGGACCCACCAGGGCCACCAGTTCCCCCTTTTGTATGCAAAAGGAGACATCGTCCACGGCGCGGACCTCGCCATCGCCCACAGAGTACGTCTTGACCATGGAGCGGGCTTTGAGTGCGATCATACCTGACCCTCCTAGGAATCCAGTCCCAAGGCGATGAGGGGTTCCACGCGCAGCGAATAGCGTATGGATACGAGACCGCCCAGAGGACCGATGAGCAGGATAGAGAGCATGGCCATGGCGCCAGACCGCAGTTCAAAGACGATGGGGATCGTGGGAGGGAAACCCAGGGCCAGGCCAAAGGAGACCAGGGCCCCCACCATCACCCCCAGCAGTGTGACGAGGATAATCTGTATCATGGCTGCCGCCGCGATGACGCCGTTGGGGGTGCCGATGGCCTTGAGCATCCCGATCTGGGGCACCTTTTGCAGGGTCTGTATTTGAAAAAAGCCGCCGATGACCAGGAGCCCGATAAGGAGGGCAAAGGTGTTCTGTGTGGTCAGGGTGCTCTGCTGGGCACTGTAACCAGGAGTGTTCTCATAGGCCGTCTTGCGGTCCACGGTCTCGATATTTCTCACCCGTTCGGCCAGGCGCTGGCGCATGACGTCGATCTGGCCTGGGTCCTGCAGGCGTATGACGGCCACGTTGCACACTGGATCCTCCACGCCGCCGCCCAGTGCGGCCTTGGGCCTGATCCGATCCCAGGTGACGATAGGCACAAAGATCGAGGGGCGGATGGCGTACTTTTGGCTACTGGTGATACCCATGACCTGCAGATTGTAGAATTCGTAATCGGCACCCTGGGCGGAGCGTATGGTGATGGTGTCGCCGAGATCGATTTTCAGGACCAGGGCCACGGTCCTGTCCACGATGACCCTGTTGGCGCTTCGCCGCACCAGGCCGTCTCCCCCTGTGACGGGCGGCTCACCGGGCTTGCCTGGCTCCACGCCGATGAGGGAGACATCAAAGGGATCGTCGCCTTCTCTGGGGATGGACACGCTGGAAAAGCCGACGCCGCCCACGTCCTCCACCCCCTCGATACCGCTGAGAGCCCGGCGCACGTCACAGTCGATGCGGCTGCTGGCGATGTTAAGCCGCGCCGTATCCTGATAGGCGATCAACTGGCCGTTCAATTGCTCCAGATATTCCCGATTGCCCGCCCCCAACCCCTCGCCCAGGGCGGCGATAAAGAGGATCAGGAGGGTGATGAGGGCGATGACCAGACTGAAGAGCAGAAAACGCCCCCGTCCTCGCCAGATCTCCTTGAGGGCCAGATGAAACGTCGTGGACATCCTGCCCACACCTTCGCGTTTACTAAAATGGATGATGAATGCTATTATACCATAGATGAGAAACGACCGCTAAACTTCCATGATGCTCACCTGCTGAGGGGACATTATACAGTGCGTGAAGCGATGAAAGACACAGGCGGTTCCATATGAGCCGATCGAAAAAGGGGATCCTTTTGCTCCTGGGGGCCATCCTGCTCCTGGGTGCCTGCCTGCGTCTCTGGAGCCTCGCCGGGCCCGCCCTCTGGTGGGACGAGGGCAACAACGCCTACTTTGCCCATCAGGGCCTCCCCGATCTGGTGAGGATGTCCCGCATGACCAACGACACCAATCCCCCGGCCCACCGCCTGGCCCTCAACTTGTGGCTGGGCGTGCTGGGCGACAGCGCCTATAACCTCCGCCTCCTCTCGGTGCTGTGCGGGGTGCTGATCATTCCCCTCATCTTTGCCTGGGGACGCTGGCTCGGGGGCGACGCGGTGGGCCTGCTGGCGGCGCTGCTCTGGGCCGTCTCTCCCGTGGCCATATACTATAGCCGCGAGGCCAAGGCCTACCCCTTTGTCACCCTGTTCGGCGCCCTGGGCCTCTATCTGTGGGCCCGCTATCTAAAAGGGGCCCGACGTCAGCGCCTCTGGCTCTGGGGCGTCTACATTCTCGGCGGCGTCCTCACCCTGGGAGGCCACTACTATGCCATCCTCCTCCATGCGGCCCAGGGAGCCTGGCTGCTCGTGGAGGCCCTCCGACGGGGGTTCCCGACGGTCAGGAGGGATCTGCGAAACTGGCTCCTGGCCCAGGGGGCGATAGTTGTGCTGCTTTCGCCGTGGCTGCTGCTGACCTACGACACGGCTCTGGGCGGGGCCCACACCCTGCCCACAGAAAGCGGATCTCTGAACTTGAGTGCCTATCTTTTGGAGATACCCTTCATCCTTGCCGGGGGACCCCATGGGCGGGACCGGGCCGCCGGCCTGGCCCTGGTAGTGCTGCTGGTGGGGGCGGCGTGGGGCGTCCACCGCCTTTGCGGCCGCCAGGATAGCGAGCACAGGTGGTTGCTGCTTCTGACCGTCCTCCTGCCCGTCGCGGCCGGCTTTTTCCTGCAGTTGTACATCCCCTTCTTTCAAGGGCGCTTTTTGTTGTACGTCACGCCCGCCCTGTATCTGCTGGTCGCCGTGGGCATGGCGGAACTGAACAGGTGGGCGCCCCTCCTCGCCCTGCCCCTCGTCGTCACCTGGGCGGTGTTGCTGCCGGCGGCGTATACCCCCTTTGCCTCGCCCGAGGAGGACCTTCGCCCCGTGGCCCGCACCCTGAGCGAACTGGCAGAGCCAAAAGACGCCATCGTGGTGGGCTATATCTGGCAGGAGGGCATCCTGCGCATGTACGCCCCCGAGATCCCGTCCGCCTACTATTTGGGGTGGTTCGATCAGGAGGAGGCGGGAGAGACGCTGCACGCCCTTTTTGACCGCCACCGCCACCTGTGGCTGGTGACCTATCGTGTGCCCCTCAAGCACCCCATAAATGCCAGTGGGAAATGGCTGGAGCGGAACGCGGCGCGGGCCATCTATGAGGAGTATGGATACAGCCGCATGACGTTGTACGTGCGCCCCGCCGAGGGGGCCGACGCGTCGGCACGCGAGCGCGTCGCCTTTGAGGAGGGGCTTGTTCTCTCCTATCGTCACCTATCTACAAGGATGGACGGCGGGCGCGTCCTGCCCCTCACCCTGCGCTGGACCGTGGGCACGCGCCCACCCTCTGAGCCCTACAAAGTATTCGCCCACCTGATCGACGCGGATGACGAGATATGGGCCCAGCGGGACGGCACTCCCCAGAACGGCACGCGGCCCCTTGAGGAAGCCGCCCCCGGCGAGACCCTGGTGGATCACCGCGCCCTCCTGATCCCCGAGGAGACCCCTCCCGGCCACTATCGGGTGCGGGTGGGGCTGTACCATGCCCAGAACGGCGAGAAACTACAGATCGTGGGGGCTGCAGGGGAAGAGCCGCCCTGGTGTTTCGTGGCCCACGTGGAGGTGGTGGAAGAATAGACGCAAAAGAGCGCGTGGGCATTCAATTGGGTCACCCACTTTTGCCCTCAGCCAGGAATTAAACTCCACATTCGCAAAGGAGAATCTGTTGAGAATGGGCTTTGTAGGGCGAATGCAGTCAAGTGCGTTTAAACGCACTTGGTGAGGCCAGCCGTCGGCTTTAAGCCGACGGCGAATGAAGCAATCCCACTGCCCGGTCATTCTCTTGATCTCCATTGAGACGCTTCCCCTTTCCTTGTCTGACCCATTCCCGTATACTATGGACACGATAAATCCTGAAACCCAAAGTGGCAGAGGAGGATCTATGGCAAGGGAGGAGCATCTTCATATCCTGAGGCAGGGCGTGCGGATGTGGAACACGTGGCGAGACGAGATATCGGACGTGGTGCCCGATCTGGAAGGGGTCGATCTGGCAGAGGCCGACCTTCAGGGCATCGACCTGTGGCGCGCCAACCTGCGGGATGCCAACCTGCGCTATGCCGACCTGCGGGGGGCCTACCTGCGGCGCGCCAACCTCCAGGGGGCCAACCTGCAGCGCGCCGACCTCCAGGGCGCCTTTCTGGCCCGCGCCAACCTGCGGGAGGCGGACCTGCGCAGCGCCGACCTGGGAGGGGTCGATCTGGAGGGGGCTGACCTTCAGGGGGCCAACCTCTGGGGCGCCAACTTCCAGGACGCCGATCTTGAGTCTGCCAGCCTGCGGGACGCCAACCTCACACAGGCCGTCAACCTCACCGAGGAACAACTCGCCCGGGCAGCGACCCTGGAGGGCGCCACCATGTCCGACGGAAGCAGACGCGAGTAAGGGGACGACTTGCAGCCGCCGCCCAGAACGCCCCCTGCTAGGCGAAACGTCACAATTCGTGCGAACGGGCTGGCTAGTGACCTTATGCTTCCAAATTGAACCTCAGAATAGCTCAGGTGGCTTTTTCGGAGGGGCACCCATCCGCGAGAGGTTGCCCCTCGTTTGTGTCCCCTCCGGTACGGTATGGCACGAAACCCCCATGGGAAGGGACCGTCCACGCCGTGGAGAGCGCCAGAGCCCTCATCCGATTGTGTTCCATTCTAGGCGTCCACTATGAGTTACAACTCTACCTCTGGTTTGGCTGAGGGCATGAGATAGAGTTGTTGTGCATTCTCTCTCTTCTCAGATCGTTTCCGTCGCTTTTTCTGAGAGAGAAGAGATTCGTCCAGTGCGATCTTGTCGAATTTGGCGATGAGCTGTTCGGTGCGTAATGATAGAGGTTCCGACAACCTCTCGGTAGCCAGATCAACATACTTTTTGACAATGTCGTAGCCCACAAACTGGCGCCCCAGATGCTTTGCGACTTTTGTAGTCTGTCCCGATCCTACGAACGGATCCAGTACGATATCATCAAGATACGAATAGAGAGATATGAGACGATGAGGGATCTCTTCTGGATAAGGACATGGATGGTCAAGATAAGCAGGTGGAATGGGTGCAATATGCCAAATACTGTTGGCGATATCCATGGTGAACACGCGGTCGATGGGATATTGGGCATTTTCCTTCTCCTCTGGGCTGCGTTCTTTGTATATTTTCTTGCCCTGCTTGCGAAAGAGAAGGATGTACTCGTGCATGATGTTGGGATAATAGTAGCCAGGATAAGGTTTCTGAATAGCGACCCCCGCTCGCTTTACGCCGGCGGTGCATTTGTGCCATACGATATCTTGGTGGAACAACCAGCCTATCTCAGTGAGGCGTGATACAAGATCGAAAGGCACCGGGTAGAGATTACCCTCATAGAGGACGGTTCCAATGACGACTGCACATATCCCTCCAGGCTGTGTGACACGATGAACCTCGCTAAAAACACGTTTGAGCCATTCCAAATAGTCTATGTAGTTGGAGTAACCGTTGGAGTATGATCGTGTACGATAATGCTGGCTGTTATCTTTAGCGTGAAGGTCATAGTCGATAGCATTCCAGTAGGGTGGCGACGTGACGGTAAGAGCAACCGTATCATCTGCGAGTTCATCCATCGACTCACACGACTTGTGGTAAATTCGATTAACCATCATTCCTCCGGATTTTGTCTCATCGCTCTCAATGATGACTGGGGTAAGAAAGCATAGTTTAGGCCTTCATCTGAGCTAGATATGATGGCGTAGGAAAAAGGGCGTTTTTTCATCAGATTTTCGAATCTACCCTTCGTTGGACGCATACTGCCGCGCTTTAATTCAACAATCTCTAAGTTGCCTGTGGCACGCAACTGCTCAAAATCGGGCGTAACCATGAACCATGGCGATCTTTGGTATAACCAGTCAATCAGGACCTGAAGAATTTTCCAGCCCTCTCCCACGGGGCTGTCAACCTGTCCTTGGCGTCTACGACTACTGTAACGCCTCTTGCTTCCGAAACCTAAATTCCTCATCTCATCATCGTACCATAGCGTCCACTCGAGCAGCCTCCGTGGAGAGGTCGACATCAGTGAATGACACAAGGGATAGAGAGGTGACTGTTCATCGGAACCTCCAAGCCATTCCATCCATTCTAAGGCGTTGCGCTGGTAGGTAAAGGCACTTTGGAAAGAGGAATCGACCTGGATGAGGATGGGCATAAAGTCTCGAGGCAACTCTAAAACCTCACTCTCATAGTGAGCGTTGAGGCAGGCCAGGAGAAAATGCACCGTGCCAAAGGGATACTTTTGACTGAACGTGTTCTGCTTGGAGATACCCCGAAGGAGATTGGGGTTTAAAGATTCTTGATGTAGCGGGGTCGGCACGTCCCCCCGCCACTGAAGGATATGGTGCCCAATGCTCGGAATATTCGCGCGATAGATATCGTGATCAAGGAAGACGGCCTCACCGGCGAGCCAGTCTATGTCCCCCTCTACCCACAATTTGCTTGCATTGTAAAATCCGACCAGACGCCAATCGAGGAGTGTCGCCATCAACATGGCAGAGATAATTCCGTCCAAATCGAGGCTGATAATCATAGGGCTACCTTTCTTGTAAGCCCAAGGGTAGCGCTCCGCAATATACTCGTAGTCGGCCCTTTCTGGCATGATGCGAAAATCAAGGGGGTTCATCTATTGCTCCTTCATGGGAACAACCAACCATACATGACGTCCGTTCGGAGTTGCGTTAATTGTAGCAGAAATGACACCTCCTAGCGTTTGGGACTGCACTACATCGCACCCGAGAGCCCGTATCCCCTTTGACTGTCTCACGATCGATCCCTCGACTTTTCGATTCTACACAGTTTTTCTGGGTCAGGTGAAGATTCGCTCGCCGCGAGGAACCCGACTCAATCATGTACACAGCATAACAGATTTCCAAAGACTGAGGGGCGGACATCCGCTTTATGCTCCATCTCATGCAATCGCAGCACGCCCTCATACACTTCTCTGGCCCCTTGTTGCCCAGCCCGTAAACCGCAAGCCGCTTCAGGATCACGGGGGGCATGGTAGTCCGCCTGGCACCGGGTACCGAGGGGCGCGTGTCGGTGGCAACTACACTGGGAGGCGCCGCTCGTTTAGTCAGCGTCCCCCCTTCCCCGGGGTCATCCCATCGAGGGTGGTTAAAATGATCCAGAGCGCTCTCCGCTATGAGAATATGCAGGTCGCAACTTTTCCTACCTAGGAAACTGAACCTCTGCAAATCATTGGGCGCCATGACGCCCATACCAAACGCATTATACCCCGTCGCCAGGCCCCCGTCAATCGACTTTTGTCCCCCCACATTTGCGAATCGAATCCACAGGTTACCGCTGTCAAAAGTCCGTTGCCTAAGGATTCGATCCTAGCGCACATACCCCCGTGGGGATGTGCGACAAGTTGGACACTCGCCACAGAAAAAACTCAGAGCACTCATACCTCAGCGTCACCGCGCTACGACATGGGTTTTTCTGCACTTTTCTCCCTCACATCCACGAAAAGATCCAGTCGCCAAATCAGCTCAGCCGCATCACCTCCAAGGCAAGGATGCAATCTGGACACCGAGCATGGGGATACCAGAAGCAACATCTTGATTGGATCCTCTTTCGAAAACTTTACTATCTGCCGGATACGAAATCCAAAGACTGCAATACGTGACGAAATGGGTGACCCATACTCCCCATCTCTTCTCCGCGATCCCGGGCGGTGACGCACTATGCGACAATTTGGCAAGCCAAATTGTCGCTTGTAGGGACGAAGCGTCCGCTT
>JBKHJO010000042.1:0-20340 GCA_046538105.1 Anaerolineales bacterium
CGCTACGCCGCCACGGTCATCCTGTTGGGGCTGGCCATCAAGATCGTCGCCACCTGAGAAGGCGTGCTCTTTGACCGACATCTACCACCGTGACGTAAGGACTGCATATGAAAACAAGAGTGCCCGAGGGTTTTATCGACAGCGTGGAGCGGATGAGGGCCGCCCATGAGAGCATACTCGAGGCTCTCCGGCGTCGGGGGATGACGATACCCGATTACACTGACTATGCGGGGCGGGGGCGCGCCGAGGGCACCGGGGCCGCCAAGGCCTATCCCATCCAAGGGATACTCAAGTATCATGGCATGGCCGACTGGCGCTGGCGCACGGCCTACCTTCCCAGCATCTCTGTCAATAACGACGCCGCCTACACCATCACGCTGGTGACATTCGATCCCGCGCTGGCGCAGGACGATATACGAATCAACGGGCGCCTGGCGACGGATCGGGCGCAGGAACGCGTCCTGCGTGTTCTCGATGAGCTCAGGCGCATCGGCGGTATCACGAGCCCGGCCAGGGTCATTTCCAGGAACTTTATGGGGGCCGCCACGACAGCCAAAGGACTGGGCACTAGCGCATCGGCCTCTGCCGCCCTGGCTGCTGCAGCGGCCAGGGCAGCCTTCCCAGACATACCCGTTCACGGTCGCTTTATCAACTGTCTGGCGCGCCTGCTGGCAGGCTCTGGATGTCGCAGCGCGGCGGGAGGAATCGCATTATGGCTCTCCTATCCCGGTATAGCCCATGAGGAGAGTTTTGCCCTACGCCTGGATCGGGATGATCAACTACGGGACGTACGCCTCATCACCCTTCCCCTATCCTCCAGAATCGGCCTGCAAACCGAGAGAGCCCATCGCGAGGCACCGCAGAGCCCCCTATTTAGACCCTGGATGTACAGCCGTCATGAGGAGGTTCTCGAGTGTATAGAGGCCGTGCAGCAAAACGATTGGGAAACCGTGGGACAGTTGGCGGAACTGGACAGCATCCGCCTACATGCCGTCACCATGTCCGCAAGCCGTGAGAACAAGATCTTTGCCTGGGAACCAGAAAATATCATTCTCTTTCGCGCCTGCAACGATATGCGCAGAGAGGGTATCCCGGTCTACTTTTCCACGGACACGGGCCCCACGACGGTTTTTATAACACATGAAGACCATGTGAAAGCCGTAAGAGCGAGGTTACGGGCATTAAAACTTGGCGTGGAGCCCGTTGTGGGGAAAATCTCTGGACCCGTCCAGATGCTCAGCACCGAGGAGGCGAAAATCGCACTGGGTATCTGCTAGTACGGGTCGAGGGGGCAACAAAAAATGGGCGAATCCTTTAAAAGGTTCGCCCACATATACTCCTCGGGCTGGACTCGAACCAACAACCAATCGGTTAACAGCCGACCGCTCTACCATTGAGCTACCGAGGAACGTTTCATCCGAACAAACAAAATTGTACAAGAACTCACGCCCAACGTCAAATCGGCGCATACACCAGTGTCGGCTCAATTCAGGTATACGGTCAGATTTTCCTCGTGGGCTTTTTCTCGAAGTTTTTCCAGGGCCCTTTCCTGAATCTGGCGCACACGCTCTCGCGTCACGCCCAACTCCTGCCCCAGTTCCCGCAGTGTCTTTCGTTCCGCGCCATCCAACTCAAAACGAAATCGCAATATTAAGCGCTCCCTCTCCGAGAGATCGGCCAGGGTCTCTTCCAAAGAGTCTTCCATAGACCGATTAAAGAGTTGCTCAAACGGCTCCTGGCCGTCGCTGGCCAAGAAATCCTTGAGTGCTCCCCCTCCCTCATCACCCAAGGGAGATTCTAAGGAAAGAATCTCTGCCATACTGGCCAGGGCCAGGCGCACCTTTGCCTTTGCTTTTTCCCAAGACCGGGCATACTCGGAAGGCAGCGTCTCCCCCTTTGCAAGACAAGCGGCGATTTCACGCTTACCACAGTTAGGGAGAAGGCCGGCTTCCAGAACCAACTCGTCAATTGTCGGTTCGCGGCCAAGGCGTTGTCGCAGACGAGAGGAGGCTTTGTGCAAGCGAATCCCCATATCGCTTATATAACTTGGCAAGCGAATGGCCTGACTATGCTCCGCCACAGCACGAGACACTGCCTGTCGGATCCAATAAGTCGCATAGGTGCTGAAACGATAGCCCAGCCGATAGTCGTATTTCTGCACCGCACGCAGCAAACCCAGGTTACCCTCCTGGACAAGGTCCACCAAGGGTATTCCCCGATTGCTGTATTTTTTTGCCACACTTACGACGAGGCGAAGATTCGCCTCAGCCAGTTGCCGCGATGCTTCTCGACCCTCCTGTACGGCATGCCACAGTGCAGCCTTTTCCTGTTCCGGCAGGGCCCCTTTCTGCAGTTTCTCTCTGGCAACGTGGGCAGCATGTATCCTTTTCCCGAGCCGCGCTTCCTCCTCGGCATCTAATAGGGGAACCTGAGAAATCTCGTCCAAATATACCTGCAAACCCGCGTCAGATTTAAAATAGCTACCTGATATCATATGCTCGTCCCCAACTACGATGTAGTGACAGCGATGAATAATGTCTTGTCCTCTCTTCCTTGAGAACACGTGGGCCATAATATCTTTCGTAACGAACAAATCAAAACCAACCCGGCAAGCGACGGTCCATACGCCGCGTTCACTGCATCAAATAGTCCCTGAGTTGTCGACTTTTTGTCGGGTGTCGCAGTTTACGCAGTGCCTTGGCCTCTATCTGTCGCACCCGCTCTCGTGTCACGCCAATTTTCTCACCCACCTCCTCCAATGTATAGGTCTCCCCACCGTCAAGGCCGAAGCGAAGGGCCAGTACGTTCTGTTCTCGTTCGCTCAACGACGCCAGACTTTCCCGAACCTGCTCGCGCAGCAATTCCTTGTTCGTCTCCTCCACCGGACCATCCACCGACTCGTCGGGGATAAAGTCCATCAGGGCATTATCCTCCTCATCCCCAACGGGCGTTTCCAAAGACATGGGCTCCTGCGCAAAACGAAGAATCTGACGTATCTTTTCCACAGCCCGCTCTATGTGCCGTCGCACATCGGCGGGAGGCTCTTTGTGGTTCGCCCGACAGTGATTCCACACGCGCTTGTCATCGTCCGACAGATAACTCGACTCCAGGGCGACCTCTTCCAGGGTAGGATCCCGCCCCAGATCCTGCTCCAGATTCCGCATGGTGTGCATCAAGTGACTGATCGACTCGATCATATGCACGGGAATGCGGATGGTGCGCGCCTGATCGGCTATGCAGCGGCTGATGGCCTGTCTGATCCACCAGGTGGCATAGGTGCTGAACCTATAGCCCTTGCGATAGTCGAATTTCTCGACGGCGCGCAGCAGGCCAAGATTCCCCTCCTGAATAAGATCGAGAAACGACATACCTCGGCCTGTATAATCTTTGGCGATGCTCACCACCAACCTCAGGTTGGCTTCTGTCAGACGGCGCCTGGCGATCTCACCCTGCATCACCTTGAGTTCGTAGACCTGTTTTTGCTGCAGAGAAACATCCTCGCCATCCAACTCCTTTAACTTTTTGCGGGCCTCCATTCCCGCCTCGATGGCTTTGGCGAGTTGCAACTCATCCTCCGCGCCGAGTAGATTCACGCGGCCTATTTCTCGCAGATACATCCCCACACTATCCTCGGTCACACGCGACCGAGGGGAGGACGGCGCCTCATCCTCAGAAGCCTCCGCCTCCTCCCTCGCTTCCTCGGCCTCGTCCCCCGAACTCACCACAGGGATTCCCATCTCGCTCAACGCATTCACCAAAGCGTCAAACTCCCCATCGACGTCGACATCCCCCTCCTGGGGAATGATGGCCAGAACATCCTCGTCGGTGAGATACTCTTCGCGGATACCCTTGGCCAGTAGCGCATCGATTTTGTCGCTTTCCAGATTAGCTCTCACGGCATCCATGATCAGAACCGGCTTTCCCTTTTGGCACGCCCGATAAAAGTGGCTGCATGAAACCGTTGGTCGATACGTAGATACGTACGTCTGAGCTGCTCGATCTTCTGATCAAATTCTCTCACGCGTTCCCTCGCCCCCTCTGTCTGGGCATCCCTCTGCAGGAAACAAAGCTCGTTTATCAAGCGAGAGACATGACGCTTACGGAGGCGTGTGGCGCACTTGACAACGTCTCCACGGATCAAGTCAGGCGGCAGCGAGGGTTCGGCCTGTAACCGTCGTACCAGAGATTCTACATGTACCCTCAATTCGCTGTCAAGGTTATCACAAAAGGCATCCACATCATATGACGCATTCTCATCCATAAATTCACACAGGCTGGAGAAAATCTGTCGGTTGCGACTATCGCCAAAGGTATCTCGAGACAAATCGGCCACCTCGATAATACTGGATAACAGGGTGGGATCCTGAAGCACAAGTGCCAGACAGCGATCCTCCAAACTCAGATCACCTTTGGCAGGCGACGTCCCTGAAGGATCCCTTCTCGCCGCCTGGGGCCGCTGGGGGTGCTCCGCCGGACGCCTGCGTGACGAACGTCCTCTATCTGTACGGTCCGAACGGTCCAGCAACGGACGCAGTTCGCGCTCGTCGATATGCACCAGACGGGCCAGATGCTGCAGGTGATGGTTTCGTTCCACCACATTATCCACGGCGGCTATGACGGGCGCGAGCCTCTCCACAGCCTCGCGCTTTCCCGTAGACGTGGAGAGATCCACCTCCTGCTCCACCAACTGAAAGAAATAGTCAACCACGGGCAGAGATTCGTCGACCAGGCGGTTCCAAAGAGAACGGTCACGGAGTACAAGTTCGTCGGGGTCAAGCCCCTCTGGGAGGACGAGGACGCGGATCTGGGCATCCAGTCTCGTCTTATATTCCACGAGGCCCGTCGCTGTAGGCACGGGCACTATTTGACGTCGCAGCGACTCGCGCGCGACGTCCACCCCTTTTTCCACGGCTCGCACACCCGCCTCATCAGGATCCAGGGCGAATATCAACTCGTCCGTCATGCGCTTGAGGATTTGAACCTGCTCTTCCGTCAACGCCGTTCCCATACAGGCCACCACATTGTCCACCCCACATTGGTGGGGAATCACCACGTCCATATAGCCCTCGACGATGATGGCCGTCCTCGATTCCCTGATATTGGAAGCCGCCAGATCGATCCCATAGAGGACGCTTCCCTTGTCGAAAATGGGAGTGGTAGGGGTATTCAGATATTTGGGCTGAGAATCATCGAGAACCCGACCGCCAAAGCCGATAGTCCTTCCGCGGATGTCGCGTATAGGAAAGATGACCCGCCCCCGAAAACGGTCGTAAACATTCCCTTCGTCGTTCTCGATCACCAGCCCCGCCTTCAGTGTATCCTCCCGGTCGTGGCCCTTTTTTTTCAGGAACGTCTCCAAGGCATGCCATCGATCAAGAGCAAGGCCCAACTGGAAAACAACGGCCGTCTCACGGTTGATGCCTCGTTGTTTCAGGTAATCTCGTGCACGTTCGCCCTGCGGGGAGCGTAAAAGGATATCGTTATAATACTGGGCCGCATCCGCGTTGATGGCATAAAGCCTCTGAAACTCGTCCCGCCGTTCCTGGGTAGCCTCATCGAGCGGTTTGAGCTGTATACCCGCCCTGGCGGCCAAAAAGCGCAAAGCCTCCGGGAATTCCATATTCTCCTGCCGCATGATGAACGTCAGGAGGTCTCCGCCGGTGGAACAGGCACCAAAACAATGCCAGCTCTGTGTCTCGGGGAAAACGACAAAAGAGGGCGTATCCTCGGTGTGAAAAGGGCACAGTCCCTTGAAATTCTTGCCCGTCTTTTGCAGAGGCACGTATTCGCCAATGACCTCCACGATGTCGAGACGCTGTTTTATCTCATCTACGACGCTCATGGTATCCCCCTACCATTATGAAGAACTTTCAAGGCCCGGACGATCTATCGCAGCCTTTTTACATAGCGAATAGCATTCAACTTGACTTTTAAAGAGAGGCAATGATGGTGCGCGCGCTGGCAGTCGAAAATGGAAACAGACAACTCTGTGGATAGTGTCTAACATTATACTACAATATGCCCTGAAGCGTACAATCGCGGAGGCGGGAGGGTGCACACAAAGTTGTAGATAACTCGTCATTCCCCGTCGGTGTAGGCGTTCCCAGAACTCCAGATGGCGGCGCCATTCTGCTGGGCGATAGGCCTCACAATCTGGCTTGAGACGGCGAAAGACGGGGAACATCCCAAACATGCTCGGGCTGACACCCAGCGCCAAGGCGCTTTGCGCCGGGCGTCGACCTGTGTCAACGTATTTGGGAAGGGTCCAAAACTGCGCTCATACCACTCTTATCCCGCCAGTTTCTTCCTGCTGACGTTTCTGGTCATTCTAACAGACTTTGCGTGCGTCCATGAGGAACAGAACGAAAAAAGGCCAGGCCTGCAAACAGGCCTGGCCTTTTCGCCTACAGTACGAACTTGCGATGCTATTCTTCCTCAAGTGCCGCGTGTGCGGCCGCCAAACGGGCTACGGGGACACGATAGGGAGATGCGCTGACATACATGAGCCCGGCCCGATGGAAAAAGTGGATGGAATCGGGATCGCCGCCGTGCTCGCCGCAAATCCCTATCTCAATATCGGGCCGCGCTTCTTTACCAGAGGCGACGGCCATCTCCACCAGTTTCCCCACGCCGTCCTGATCCAGCGTCTGGAAGGGATTATTCGGGAGGATGTCTCGCTGCATGTAATCGACCAGGAACTTGCCCTCTGCATCGTCTCGCGAGAAACCATAGGTCATCTGCGTCAGATCGTTGGTACCAAAGGAAAAGAACTCGGCATACTCTGCCATTTCCCCCGCCGTGATCGCACTGCGCGGCGTCTCGATCATGGTGCCAAACTTGTAGTCGATGGATATACCCTCTTCTTCCATCACTTCCTGAGCCACCTTCTCCAACTTTTCCCGCTCGGTCCGCAACTCGTTGACGTGGCTCACCAGAGGGATCATCACCTCCACGTGCACGTCGACACCCTGCTTGGCCTGGCGGCAGCCAGCCTGGAAAATAGCCCGCACCTGCATCTCGGTGAGGCCGGGATACATGAGCCCCGCCCGGCAACCCCGCAGGCCCATCATGGGGTTGATCTCCCACTGGGCCTCGACCACTTCTAGCATGGCTTCCTTCTCTGCCAGTTCCTCCGGATCCTCGCGCGTGCAACGCAACCTCACCACATCTTCCAGCAATTCCTGCCGGTTGGGCAGGAACTCGTGCATGGGTGGATCGATCAACCGGATAATGACGGGAAGCCCATCCATAACCTCAAAGATCCCCTCAAAGTCCTCCCGTTGATAGGGAAGCAGACGTTTGAGGGCAGCAGAGCGTTCCTCACCTGTCTCGGCCATGATCATCTCCACCACGATGGGACGGCGCTCCTCCTCAAAGAACATGTGCTCCGTGCGGCAGAGGCCGATCCCCTCGGCGCCAAAGTCCCGCGCCCGCTGGGCATCGCGGGGATAATCGGCGTTGGTATAGACACCCAATTCCCGAATATCGTCCGCCCAGCCCAAAAGGGAGGCCAGTTCCTCTTCTTCCTCTATATCGATATCCACGGTGGGGATGGCCCCCACAAACACCTCGCCCGTGGTACCGTCGATGGAGATGGTATCGCCCTCTTTGACGACACGGTTATCCACCGTGAACTGCCTGGCTTCGGGATCCACGTTGATCTCCTCACAGCCGGCAACACAGGGTAAGTTGCTCCCCCGCGCCACCACAGCAGCATGAGAGGTCGCACCACCATGCTGCGTGAGCACGCCCTGAGACATGAGCATGCCTCCCACATCATCGGGTGAGGTCTCGGGGCGCACCAGAATAACATCCTCGCCCGCCTCCGCACGCGCCGCTGCCCGATCGGAATCCAAGACGGCAACACCCTGTGCTGCTCCAGGGGACGCATTCAGTCCCGTAGCCACCAGATCTCCCCGCTCTATGGCCTCCTCTTTGGCCTCCACATCGAACATGGGATGTAACATGGCATCCACCTGATCGGGCGTCACCCGTTCCACGGTCTCGCGCCGAGAGATCAGTCCTTCGGTGGTCATATCCACGGCGATCTTGATCGCCGCACGCGCCGTGCGCTTGCCCGTCCGGGTCTGCAGGATCCAGAGTTTGCCCTTTTCCACGGTGAACTCGACGTCCTGCATATCGCGATAATGCTGCTCCAGCAAATCCGCCACCTCCCGAAGTTGCTCAAAGATCTCGGGATTTACCTTCTGCAGTTCCTGTATATCGAGAGGGGTGCGGATGCCCGCTACCACATCCTCTCCCTGGGCATTGGCGAGATACTCGCCATACAACTCTTTTGTCCCGTCGCCAGGATTACGTGTAAAGACCACTCCCGATCCCGAATCCTCGCCCATATTGCCAAAGACCATGGTCACCACGTTGACGGCCGTTCCCCAGTCATCCGACATATCATGCATACGCCTGTACGTGGTGGCGTTGGGACCGAACCACGAATCGAACACGGCCTCGATGGCCTCACGGAGCTGCTGCCACACGTCGTCGGGGAAAGGCTCTCCCAGTTGTTCCTTGTACAACACCTTATAATCGGCGATGATATCCTTTAGCATATCTACGGTGAGATCTGTATCCCGCCCCCCCTCGGTCTCGGCCTTATACGATTCGAGTATCTCCTCAAAAAGGGCACCATCGATCCCTTTTACGATGCGGCCAAACATGGAGATCAGACGGCGATATGAATCGTAGGCAAAACGCGGATCGTCCGCCAACTCGGCCAGCCCCTGGAGGGTCTCGGGATTCAAGCCCACGTTGAGGACAGTATCCATCATGCCGGGCATGGATACACGGGCACCAGAACGCACCGATACCAACAGGGGATTCCGAGTATCCCCGAATCCTTTGCCCGTCTTTTCCTCCACGACCTCCATGGACTCCTGCACCTGTTCCCACATACTTTCTGGGAACTGCCGATCATGATCAAAATAGGCCAGGCAAGCGTCGGTGGTACATGTAAAACCCGGAGGCACAGGCAAGTCCGCATTGGTCATCTCTGCAAGTCCCGCCCCCTTGCCTCCGAGGAGATCCCGCATATCTCTGTCCCCTTCGGAGAAAAGGTAGACCCATTTTCCTTCCGCCATATTAAAACCCCCAAATGTATTCAAAAGAATTTGCGTTTCTCAAACAGGCTAATTATAGATTTTCCTTTCTCTTTTGACAAGTCATTGGAGGGCTTTTTTTTCTGCAACGAAAATATGGCTTCCCTGAAAAAAGCTTTAGACGTTCGGTTGCGTCGCACTTTTGTGAGAACTTGTGGTAGAAAAGCATACTCTGCATATAACAAGAGTAAATTGCTAGAGCACGTCCATCAAGTGCGACGCAACTCATGGATCTTCTTTCAGTAGAGCCAAATATACACCCCCTCTCTCTCACAAGTAGAGCAGGGCGACGATTTTATGATGGGCCAAAAAGCGCACACAAATTTGATGTTTTCAGCCCATGACAAAGCAACATATTTTTCTTATACTGTGGGATGTCTGGAAAAAGTACGAGACCTTTTTTCGACATGCGGTTGGCAACTCGACCGAATCTGAGTCATTCTTCTCCTCCTTAGCAAGGCGAGCCCTACTGACCGCGATTGGACGACGGTCAGTAGGGTTCGCCCTGATTTTATAAACTTTGTTTTCCATAAAGAGACAGCGTCTGATATAATAGGGAAGAACGTGGCCATGTGTGCCTCGGGAAGATCAAAGTCGATGATACTAACATGTCTGGAGTGTGCCCTTATGGAACCGATTCGCATCCTGTTAGCCGACGATCATATCATGGTTCGCGAGGGCACAAAGCGTATCCTGGAACGAGAACCCGACCTGGAAATCGTTGCCCAGGCGGATGATGGACGCGAAACCGTAGAACTCGTAAAGAGCAAGAAACCCGACCTGGCCATCATCGATATCAGCATGCCCGTGATGAACGGTATCGAGGCCACCAAAGAGATCAAACGCATCGCCCCTCAGACGGCCATTCTCATCCTCACGGCCTACGACGACGATGAATATGTCTTTGCCATCCTGGAGGCTGGTGCAGCGGGATATCTGCTCAAGAATGCGCGGGGCAGCGAACTGATTGAGGCTGTGCGCAGTGTACATGCCGGCGATTCCGTGCTACACCCGGCAATTGCCAAAAAGGTACTGCACAAGATGAGTCGCGAGAAAACGCTGGAGAAGGAGTCGGAGGCCGATCTTCTCACAGATCGCGAACTGGAGGTACTACAACACGCGGCTCAGGGCCTGAGCAACCGCGACATCGCCGAGGAACTGGTCATCAGTCCCCGCACGGTACAGTCCCATATGGCCAATATCTTTGACAAACTTCAGGTGGGATCACGGACGGAGGCCGTGATCGTCGCCCTCCGTCGGGAAATCGTCTCCCTGGATGACATCCTGACTCCCTAAGGTCAATTCTCTCTCCCTTATAGATCTCGACGGTCAAAAGCCCAGATGGTCAGACCCAGCATAGCCCCCACATAGAGCAGGGCATAGCCGAGCATGGCAGCCAAGCCCAACCACTTGCCGAGGACGATTCGGTTCCGGGGCATGGGTTTGACGGCCAAGACCTGAATAGTATGCGAGGAGATCTCCCCAGACAGAGCCCCAACGGAGGTCAGGACGGCCAGCATGACCCCCCAAGAAACTGACGACATAGAAGGCGGCCTCCTCCCCGTCCTCTCGCCAGGCCAGCAAGAGCTCCTGTGTGGACATCCCTTCTTCCACCTCTGAATTCACACCTCGTATAAACCTTTTTGAGGCCCTCATATAGTAAACACCACCCGGCTGCATTTTGTGACAACTTGACGGGAGAAGCAAGCGAGGATCCCGAAAAGAACGATTTGACCAACGCACAAGAACCCATACAATCATAAGGGAGCTGGTACAAGGAGGTACATATGCTAATCCTTGCTTACCTCGCGTTGGGCCTGATCATGCTAACGGGCGCGGTCACCGCCGTGCTATCAAAGAATCTGATCCAGGCTGCGGTCGCCCTGGCCGTTGGAAGCGCAACCCTGGCCGCACTCATGTTCCTGCTGGAAGCGCCCCATGCAGGCAGTTTCGAGCTCAGCGTGGGGGCTGGACTGATCAGTATCCTGTTCATCGTCGCCATCAGTCTGACCGAGTCCATGAGGAGACAAAGTGACGAATCGTGAGCCCGTTCTATGGATCGCCATCGCCCTCGGACTGCTTTTCGCCGGCATGTTCCTTGGGCAGACGTTCCAGGGGGCCCCTCAAGATATCCCCCCATCATCCTTCCGTCATTGGTTCTGGGAAGGACGCAGCCTCGATCTTATCGTGCAGGTGGGGCTGATCTTTGTTGGCGCCTTGGGCATTTCCGCCCTATTGCCTCGCGGTAGAGGGGATGAATCGGAATGAATATCCTATCGATACCGTGGGTGAACACGCTTAACACTATCCTGGCCCTGCTCCTATTCACGATCGGGCTGTTCTGCTTGCTTACTCGCCATAGCGTTGTTAAGCAGGTGATCGGCCTCAAGATCATGCTCCAGGGCGTCTCCTTGAGCCTGATCCACGCCGGTCATTTATGTGGCAATATACAGATGGCCGAGACGATGGTCATCTCGGCGTTGATCGTGGAGACGATCATCATAGCCATCGCCTTGGCACTGATCGTGAACATCTTTCGCCATTACCCTTCGGGCGACGTCGACCATCTGAATCGCCTGCGAGGGTAAAATGGCCAAGATATTGCTACTAAGTACTATAGGCATGCCGCTGCTGGCGAGTCTGTCCCTGGCTGTGGCATCCCGACGCATACGTGCATCAATGGCACACCACGCGACGCTGGTGGTGAGCGGACTGGTAACTCTGCTGGCGTTATTCCTGCTCCCCTTTGCCGGAGGGGGCGCCGTCATCGCCGTGGAATGGTTTCCGGGCATGGGACAGATGGGATTGACTACCAGTTCCACAGGTCTTTACGCGGTACTGGCTACTGCTGGTGCGGCTTTTGTTGCTTTGCTCGCCACCATGTCACACGCCCAGGATTTTTCTCCCCTGATAGGCGCATTGATGTTGTTGGCCCTGGCCGCAGCCTCAGCGGCCTTTTTAGCCGATCACTTTTTGGCCCGCTATGTGGTGCTGGAGATCGTGGCCCTCTGTATCGCCCTGGCAATTCTTGTGAAAATGCAAACCCGCCAGGGGGTCCGACTGGCCGGTGGCAACTATCTTTTGTTGCGTCTGGGAGATGCGGGCATGCTTATCGGCGTCCTGTTATTGATGGATGCCACGGGGACGCTGCAGATCGCCCCGTCGCTGGAGCAGGGCTCAGCTCTCATCGAGGGCACGCCGCTTGCCGTACGGCTCCGTTGGGCCGTGGGAGGGTTCCTGCTGGCGGTATGGGTCAAACTGGGAGGTTGGCCCTTCCATCTCTGGAAACGGACGGGGCTGCAACTTCCGCCCAACGCACAGATCTGGCTCTATGCCACCGTCATGCCCAGCCTGGGCATATACCTGCTCTATCGCGTCACACCGCTGGTGGCGATGGCCGGCCCTTTGCACGATGCGATCCTCTGGATTGGCAGCGGCGGTGCTGTGCTGGCGGGGTTGGCGGCACTGAGACACAGGGGTGTGCGCGTCAGTTTGATCTATCAGGAGACGGTTCAGGCTGGTTTGCTACTCTTTGTCGCCGCCGCCGGCGTCAAAGAAGCCATCTGGCTGAGCCTATTCGTCATGGCGACGCTGCGACTGCTGCTATTCCTGGCAGCCGACGTCACGCGGCACGCCACATCGACGAGTCGCCAAGGCAAGATTGGTACGGGGCTCCTGACCCTTGGAGGGGTCATGCTGGTGGCATTTAACCTGTTGATCGTCTGGTGGGCGGGAAGGACAGGAGTGCGCGCGGATGCGTTGTTTGTCGCCCAGGCCGCCGTCGCGTTGACGGGTGTTCTTTCAGTGCACATGGTGAGACAATCCCGGGAAGACGAGGAGGAGCCACGTTCTGGCCAGGCCTATGAAATCCAGTGGCCGCAAGGGGTGACCCTAGGACTACTAGGCCTGGGTATAATGGGGGGAGGGGTGGCCTTTGGTCCCCTGACCCATCACCTGATGACAATTGCTTCCGCCACGCCACCACCCATACCCACACTACCGGCCCTTTTACGCTATACAGTGACCAGCCCGGGCATATTGCTCGTGGTGGGCGTCACATTGATAGCGCGGAAACTGTGGCAGTGGACGATTCAGTCCCCCACACCCGCCACAGAATCATCGGAGGAAATATACAATCTGGAAGAGGGGCTGGTCCGGGCTGCCCGGGCACTGCGTGCCGTGGTAGAGGTGGGGATGTTGGAAGGGCTCGTGGCCATGTTCGCTCTGGGGACGGTCGAGGGAGCACGCTTTGCCTATCGTGTCGTGGAACAGGAGGGACTGGAAGGACTCCTGCGGCGCGCCGTACAGGGGATCATGGAACTGGCTCATAGACTGCGGCGCTGGCACATGGGGCGGCTGCGATATAATCTGTTGTGGATAGCGATCAGCCTGATAGTGGCTCTGCTGGGGCTGGTGATCTATGGCGGATAAGAGAGGCAAAAGATGACCCTGGAAACACTCTGGTTGACGATTATTCTGGCCGCGCCGCTGGCGACGGCCCTGGTGCTCATTTTACTGCGCGATCGCCTCAAGTATGCAGCCGGATGGATAGCAGGCCTTTCAGCGGCCCTCTCGCTGGGAGGAGCCCTGGCTCTGCTACCCGCACTTTATCGTGGACAGATCCCCGTGTTGGGGATCAGATGGGCTCCTGCGGCGCACATCCGTCTCGTCCTACACGTGGACTGGCTGACTTTGCCTTTTCTGATCACCGAAGCGGGGGTGACGCTGGTGGCCATCGTGTATGCCTGGGGCTACCATCAACCCGACGAGAATACACCCTATTTCTACGCCCTGTTGCTGCTTTTTGCTCTAGGGATGTCGGGTACGACTATAGCCGATGACATGTTCCTCTTCTATATCTTTTGGGAACTGATGTTGCTGGCCTCCTGTGCGCTCATCGCCATTTGGGGCGATGGCGAGCGTCGAGGAGCAGTGGCTCTCAAGTACTTTATCTTTACCCATATGGGGTCGCTGCTGGTATTGGTAGGACTCTTGGTCCTTTATAATGCCACCGGTAGCGATAGTTTCTCAGTCTTGCGGGAAGGTGTATCTTTGGCCCCCGGTCTGGTGACCCTGGTGACCACCCTTTTTCTCATCGGTTTTTCTGTCAAAATGGCCGTCTTTCCCGTGCATCTCTGGCTGCCCGATGCCCACACCGTGGCCCCCATGCCGGTGACCATCATGCTCGCCGCAGCCATGCTCAGCATGGGCACGTACGGCATCCTGCGCTTCCCCCTGAGCATCTTTTCTATAGAACAGATGGCCCCCTTTGCCGTCCCTATGATGATAGCGGGCATCGTGTCCGAGATCTATGGCGCGCTGATGGCCCTGGCGGAGGAGGATATCAAACGCATCATCGCCTACTCTAGCGTCAGTCAGATGGGCTACATTCTCTTTGGCCTGGGCACGCTGAATCACGATGGGATTGCTGGCGCGACGCTACACGTGGTCTATCACGCCACCGTCAAGGCCCTACTGTTTATGTGTGCGGGACTGGTGATACGGGCCACGAAGCGGCGGCAGATCGGCGAACTGGGCGGCCTGTGGCGCGCCATGCCGGGCGTGGCCCTCTGTACCAGCGTGGGCGCGCTGGCCATCGCCGGATCGCCGCCCTTTTGCATCTTTGACAGCGAATGGATGATCTTTTCCGGTGGCTTTCACACGGCTCATATCAGCCTTTCCATCCTCACCGTGCTGGGCTCATTGCTCACCGTGGCCTATGCCCTATGGCTCGTGGGACGCATCTTTTTCGGGGATCGTCCGGAGGGATTGACCGTTGGGCCACTGCCCTGGGCCATGATAGCCCCCACCGTGCTGTTGACCGCATTGACATTCATCGAGGGCATCTTTCCAGGGCCCCTGTTCGACTGGGTGACCCACGAGTTAGCCTTGATTCTGGGAGGTATTTAGTGAGCGGTAATATCCAACTGGCGCTGCCCCTGGCCTCCCTGACTGGCGGTGCCTTTGTTCTCTACCTTATAGCGCGCCTTATAACGAGACGCAACGAACTGCTGGCCCTTTTTACGGCCCTGGTCTTTGTGGGAGCGTTGGGGATGTTGATCCCGCTCTTTGCCATGACGGGCCCAGAACAGGCCAGCGCACCGACGTGGGGTTATATCGAGAGCGGCGGACCCCTGACGGGGGCCTTTTTGCGCACGGACCCGGGGGGGCTGGTCGTGGCGGCGGTGGCCCTTGGCTTGGGCATCCTGGTGGCCCTTTACTCTGGCCGCTACCTAGCCCTCGACCAGCGCTATAGGCTCTACTATCCGTTACTGCTTTTGTTAGTAGCAGGCTCGGTAGGCATGTTGATGGCCGCCGATCTGTTCAACCTCTATATGTTCTGCGAGTTGATGAGCGTGGCAGCCTATGTTCTCGTCGCCTTTCGCCGGCGCACAGACGCCTCCATCGAGGCCGGATTCAAATATCTGATAATGGGCAGTGTGGGTACGGTGATCATGCTATTGGGCATCTCCTTTGTCTACCGGGAGACGGGGACCCTGGCCCTGCCCGCTCCCTCATCCTCATCAGGAACCCTGGGCCCGTGGACCCGTGCCGGGCTGGGCTGCCTGGTGGTGGGACTCGGCGTCAAGAGCGCCATCGTTCCCCTGCATACCTGGCTTCCCGACGCGCAGAATCAGGCGCCCAGCAGTGTCGCCGCTATGCTCTCTGGCATCATCGACCAGACCGCCCTCTACGTCCTGATCAAAGTCTCTCTGGGCTTGGGATGGTCGGGATACGCATTAGGTACCTGGTTGATCGCCTTTTCTTTCCTCAACATGGCGGTGGGGAATCTTTTAGCCCTGGTGCAAACCTATACCAAACGGCTACTGGGTTATTCCACCATCGCCCAGATAGGGTATATTATGTTGAGCATGGGAATAGGCCTGCGCTATCGGTCACCCGAGGCCATCCAAGCCGCCGTCTTTTTACTGGTCGCCCATGCGGCGATGAAAGGGCTGGCGTTTTTGAGCAAAGGTGTCTGCCACTTTTACTGCAACACGAGTACCATTGAGGAGTTGAGAGGAACAGCGGTACAGGCCCCTCTGGTAGCGGCGACCTTCAGTATCGCGCTGGCCGGTCTGGCGGGGATACCCCCATTGGCCGGCTTTGCCAGCAAGTGGTTCGTCGTGGGAGGCATTCTGCAAGCAGCGGACACCCTCGGCTATGTGGTTCTTGCTGTCTTTTTACTGAACAGCCTGGTCGCTCTGGGGTACTATTTACCCCTTATCGGCAAATTGTTCGCACGGGAGACTTGTCGCGCGCTGCCACGGATACAGATCTCCCCTTGGATGCTGATACCCCTGGTGATCCTGGGAACGATGGTGCTCGCTATTGGTCTATATCCAGAGATGGTTTTGGGCTGGACCGCGGACGTGGCCCCTTATCTTCTGATGTTGGGAGGTTAAGAGATGATCGAGAAAATATTATTGAGCCCGCCGGTCGCTTTACTGCTGTTCCTGGCGCTGGCCTATGGAATCTATATTTGGGGTGGCAAGATAGCCGCACCGGGCGAGGAACGTGAGGGGAAACACCTTCCCTATGCCTGTGGCGAGGATCTTTTGCTACCAGACATCCAACTGGGCTATCAGGCCTTTTTTCAGCTGGCGCTGTTCTTTGGCCTGCTACACCTGGCTACACTGGTCCTGGCCACCCTGCCACCGGCTGGCGGCATATCGCCGTCGCATCGCATCGCCGTCGCCTATCTCACGGGCATCGGCATTAGCGTATTCGTGCTGACACAGAGGGAATTATAGATGCTACAAAGAGTCATAAGTTGGGCGCGTCGCAAGTCGCCATGGGTATTACATTTTAACAGCGGGGGCTGCAACGGCTGTGACATCGAGATCCTGGATCTGTTGACCCCGCGCTACGACGTGGAGCGCCTGGGCATTCTGAAGGAGGCCTCGCCCCGACATGCGGATATCCTTCTTGTCACCGGCCCGGTGACCCGTCAGACGCGCGATCGGCTGGTTCGCATCTACGACCAGATCCCCGCCCCCAAGTGGGTGGTAGCCGTGGGCAGTTGTGGCTGCTCCGGCGGCGTCTTTTACGACGGACACAATATCTTGGGCGGGATAGATCAGGTGCTACCAGTGGATATCTATATACCGGGCTGTCCTCCCCGTCCAGAAGCCATCATTGCTGGCCTAGCGCGTTTACTGGAGGAGATCGAATGAACGTTTCTCAGATCGTCAAAGCACTGAAAGAGGACTTGTCCGACGAGACCATCGAGGTGCAGGACGTGCCGATGACCGACACCTTTGTGGAATTAGCGGCTGACGACCTTCATGCGGCGGTGACCCTGCTCATGGAACGCTTTGATATATACCATCTCTCGACGATCACGGGGGAGGACACCGGCGATACCGTCGTCCTCCTCTACCACTTTTGGGATGGACAGGGATTGACGCTGCGCACTTTACTATCCCGAGAGGCGCCGCATATCCCTACGCTGACCGACCTAATTCGAGGCGCCGATTTCTATGAACGCGAAGTGCACGAGATGCTCGGCGTGACCTTTGACGGATACGCCCATCCGGATCCTCTCGTGCTCCCGGACGACTGGGATAGTCCCCCACCCCTGCGAAAAGAGGAGGAAGATAATGAGCAGTGATAGAATGGTTATCCCCATCGGGCCTCAGCATCCAGCGCTCAAAGAACCGCTATCCTTCATGTTGACCGTCGAGGGCGAACAGGTGGTGGACAGCGCCCTGCGTCTGGGCTACGTTCACCGCGGTCTGGAGAGCATCTGCCAGCGCCGCTCATACGTGCAAAATGTACACGTAGTCGAGCGCGTCTGCGGCATCTGCTCACACGTACACAGCAGCACCTATTGCCAGGCTGTCGAGACCCTGCTGGAATTGGAGGTACCCCCACGAGGACTTTATTTACGAGCACTGTTATGTGAGTTGGAACGGATCCACAGCCACGTGCTCTGGCTTGGCGTATTGGCCGAGATTCTTGGCTTCACCACTATTTTCATGTATACCTGGCAGGATCGAGAGGTCGTCCTGGATATCATGGAGGAGATCTCTGGTGGCCGGGTGGCCCACGCTGCCAATATCGTCGGTGGCGTGAGCATCGACGTGGATGAAGACCAGATAGAGGCCATCCAGAAGCGGCTCGATAATCTGGAGCCGCAGCTGGCTAGATTCGTCGATTTGGTCCACAACGAACGATCGTTTCAGGCCCGTACCCGGGGCGTGGGGCTCCTGCCTACAGAAGTAGCACGAGGTCACTGTGCCGTGGGCCCCACGGCACGTGGATCGGGGATCGACGTGGATGTCCGCCGCGACACTCCCTACGGCATCTACGATCAACTTTCCTTTTCCGTCATCACGGTTGATGACGGGGATGTCTGGGCACGCGCCGCCGTGCGTGCTGAGGAGACCATGGAAAGTTTAGACTTATGCCGCCAGTTGCTCAAGGGAATGCCCAAAGGATCCACAAAAACGCGCGCGGATCGGCGAGTGGCGGCAGGGGAAGTGGTCAGTCGGAGCGAAGCACCACGCGGAGAGGTCGTCTATTATGTTCGTAGCGATGGCAGCGAGCAGCCAGCACGCGTCAAAATCCGCACTCCCACCCTTCCCGCCCTGAGCACGTTGCCCATCCAGTTACAGGGCGTCAATACGGCTGACATCCCCGTTGTGTTGGCCGGGGTCGACCTGTGCATCGCCTGTGCTGACCGCTGAGGAGGAAGATTATGCGGGCTTTGCTCTCTGTACTCTTTACTTCATTGATCTTTCCTGGTTTTGCCTTTCTCTTTGTCTGCGCCATGGCGTTTCAGTGGATCGATCGAAAGGTGGCGGCCCGGCTGCAGGGACGCGTCGGACCTCCCTGGTTTCAGCCGCTGGCTGACTTTATCAAATTGATGACCAAGGAGGATATACTACCCACGGGAGCCCATAAGACGGCCTGTGCCCTGCTGCCCATGCTATCGTTGGCATCCGTACTGACCGCCGCTCTTTATATCCCCCTCGGGGGCAAGGGCGTCAACGCATTTGAGGGCGACCTGATCGTGGTGCTCTTTTTGCTCAGTCTTCCGGCTCTCGCCTATTTTCTCGCCGGCTGGCTCTCTGCCAGTGTATACAGTGTTATCGGTGGGAACCGCGCGCTGCTACAGTACTTTTCCTACGAGGTACCCTTTTTGATGGTCCTCACCGGGCCGGCCGTCCTCAGCGGTTCCTGGTCCATTACAAAGATCGTCGCGTGGCAATCGAGGGCCATGTGGATGGTGCTCGTACAGCCGGTGGGCTTTATACTGGCCATCGTGGGACTGATCGGCAAGCTAAAGCGCAACCCCCTGGATATCCCCAAGGCCAAGTCAGAGATTGGTGCCGGGCCACTGACCGAGTTCAGCGGACGGAAACTGGCCCTGTGGTATCTCATGCTGTACATGAAGACGGTGGTGGGCATCTTTTTATTGGTCAATCTCTTTTTGGGAGGCTCGGGAATTGGATTAGGCCTAGCCGGCGCCGTGGGCTTTGCCCTCAAATCCCTATTCATCCTCCTCATCCTGTCGGGGGTCAGCGTACTCTATGCCCGGCTGCGCATCGATCAGCTGGCAAGTTTTGGCTGGCGGGTGTTGGCCCCTCTGGCACTAGCCCAAATGTTGATGATTATCTGGATTGGAGTGATATAAAATGCCCCGTATCCTTTCCCTGCTCCACCTACTACCCCAATTATGTCGTACGCTACGCTCAGAACCCATCACGGTACGCTTTCCCTTTGGAGAGATGGAACTGCCCTCCTACTATCGTGGCCAGGTAGTGGTGGATCCCGATCTCTGCCGGGGATGCGGGCTCTGTGCGCGTGATTGCCCGGCTGCCGCCCTGGAACTGCAGCGCGAGGGGCGCGATAAATACCGCCTGGTCTATTACCCCGCCCGCTGCGCCTACTGTGGACAATGCGAGGAGAGTTGCCCCGCCGACGCCCTTACCCTCATCAACGAATATGAAAAGGCCACCCCGCAGCAGGATACTCCCGCTCGCATTCTGGTAGACCGTGATGAGGATTCCTCCACGGACTGATCCCTCCCTGAAAACTCCATATTCATGTACAAAAAGGAGTGTTGCCAGCCCCAGAAAGACCCATCATGGGTCATCGAGGTGACAACACTCCTTATGGATCTGTCATATCGTCGATCCTATATCATATCCTTCAGGGCCTCCAAGAGAAAAAAGGGACGTCAGACAAGCCACACTTTTCCTTGGGGCCAGGAGATTCA
>JBKHJO010000043.1:0-20308 GCA_046538105.1 Anaerolineales bacterium
AGAATGGCATTGCCATTCTGCAAGGGAATAGGCATAGTCTATTCCCCAGACCACCCCAGGTGGCCCGCTTTCGCCGTCTGAAGCCAGTTTAAGGGGCCTACTGGCTCAACTGCCTCCGCGTGCGAGAAGAATAGGTCATCGACACCATTTGTGCACACTCCCCTTGTGCTTCCTCTTTGACACCCCGTCGATGCCGTGCTATCGTCTTGTCCAGGTGTCAGATAGCGACGAGGGAGCGACGTGTCTCACCAGAGATTCCATTTCGATACCCTTGAGGCGCTGGGGCGGGAGAGCGAGGAACTGGATCTCGATCTCCCTGTGGATGAGGATCTGGAACCCCTGGGGCGGCATGTGCAGATAGCCTCGAAACGGACGCCCAATGCCCTGGGTGTTCAACCCATGGAGGGCTGTGATGGTGATGGCGGGGGCAGCCCCGGCCCCCTCACGGAGAGGCGCTATCGGCGCTTTGCCCGTGGGGGCGCGGGGCTGCTCTGGTTTGAGGCCACGGCCATCGAGCAGGTGGCAAGGGCCAATCCCCGTCAGTTGATGCTCACGGAGGAGAATGCCCCTCATTTCGCTGCCCTGCGCGGCGATGCCCTGGCTGCCGGGCGAGAGGTCAACGGCCCGGATTATGACCCCTTTACCGTGCTCCAACTCACCCACTCGGGCCGCTACAGCCGTCCCGACGGCGACCCCGCGCCCATCATCCCCCAGCACGATGGTATACTGGACGAGGTGCAGGGGTTGCCGGAGGATTATCCCCTCATAAGCGATGGGGAACTGGATCGCTTGCGGGAGCGTTACGTTCGTCTGGCCCATCTGGTGCGAGAGTGTGGGTTCGACGGCGTCGATTTCAAGAGTTGTCATCGCTATCTGATCTCCGAACTGCTGGCCTCACACATGCGCGAGGGACGCTATGGGGGTTCCTTTGAGGATCGCACGCGCTTTTTGCTACAGGTTGTACGCCGCGTGCGCGAGGAGGTGCCCGGTCTGGCCGTGCTGGTGCGTCTCAACGTCTACGATGGTCATCCCCATCCCTGGGGGTGGGGGGTGAGCGAGGAGGATCCCCACGTGCCCGATCTCACAGAGCCCCTGCGTCTGATCGGGCTTTTGAAAGAGGCTGGTGTGGCAGCCATCAACGTCACGGCGGGCAACCCCTACTATACACCCCATATCAATCGCCCCTTTGATCGGAACGTCCCCGGCGGCTATAGGCCACAGGAGCATCCGTTGCGCGGCGTGGCGCGCCTGATCCGCCTGGCCCGCGATATAAAAGAGGCCCATCCCGATATGGTCGTGGTGGGGTCCGGATATTCCTGGCTGCGGCAGTATCTGGGCCACGTGGCCGCGGCGGTGATACGCAGGGGATGGGCCGATATCGTCGGCCTCGGTCGCGAGGCCTTTGCCTACCCCGATTTCGCCCGTGAGATTCTCACGAAAGGGGCCCTCGATCCCCACCGGGTGTGCATCACCTGCAGTCGCTGTACCCAGATCATGCGCGACGGCGGGCGGACGGGGTGTGTGCCCTTTGATAGCGAGATATACGGGCCCATCTATGCCCGGGGACGCAGGGAAAAGCGGTGATCTGGGCGTCCGTGACAGGGCCGCGAAAAGGGAGCGTCGTGGCTGATGGGGGGCTCGGGTGAACACTTTACGCAAGGGACCTCTTGCCTGGACACGTGCCATCGCCCTGTTGTTCATCTGTCTGGCGCTGGTCGTCGCGGTGTTGGCATTCGTGGGGCTCGATGTGCGGCGCCACCTCGTGCAGCGACGCGGTGTGGAGAGTGGCCTCTCCGCCGATCTTCCCCCGTTGAAGACGCCCCGTCTGGGCGTCAACGTTGCGCTTGAGCAGTACGAGAGGGATGACGCGCTGGAGTGGGCCCTGGAGCAGGTGGAGGCCCTGGGCTTTGGCACCGTGCGTCAGCGTTTCCCCTGGTCGGCTCTGGAGCCGGACCCCGGACAGTATCAGTGGGCCTATTGGGATCGTACCCTGCCCATGGTGGATGCCTGGGGCTTGGACGTCATCGCCGTGCTGGACACCTCGCCGGCCTGGGCGCGATCTCCTGATGAGCGGGATAACGTGTGGGCCCCTCCTCAGGATCCCGAGGAGTATGGGCGCTTTGTGCGCGAGTTTGCCGCCCGCTACGGCGACCATGTCACGGCTTACCAGATATGGGATCAACCCAACGTCTCCCCCCATTGGGGGAATGGGCCCATCGATCCTGGCGAGTACGTGGAATTGTTGCGCGTGGCGAGCGAGGCCATACGCAGCGTGGACGGGGACGCGCGGATCATCGCCGGGGGCCTGGCGCCCAATACGGAGCCAAGGGGTCGCAATATGAGCGATATTCGCTTCCTTTCCGAGATGTACCGCTATGGGGCCGCGCCCTATTTTGACGTTCTGGGCGTCAAGGCCTATGGTTTTTGGAGCGGTCCTCTGGATCGTCGAGCGCGCGAGGACGTGCTCAATTTCTCCCGCGTCGTGCTCCTGCGTCGCGAGATGCTGCGACGAGGCGATGGAGAAACGTCCATATGGGCCATGGATTCGGGATGGTGTGCCCTGCCACCGAATTGGGAGGGGGAGCCTTCCCCCCAGGGCAGCGATATCCCCTTTGTGCAGGCCAGGCGAACGCGGAATGCCGTTCAACGTATGAAGCGCGAGTGGCCGTGGATGGGCCTCATGTGTACGCTGCACCTGCAGCCCGACGCTGCGTCGGAAGACCCCGTGTGGGGCTATGCCCTCTTTGATGCCTGGGGTGTGCCCACCCCCCTGTTGCAGGAGATCGACAAAGACCTGGTGGATGAGCGTGTGCTGTATCCGGGTTTTACACGAGACCTCTTCGCCTATCTCCGCGCCACCCAGAATAGCAGGGAGGTGGACAGATTCGCCCTGTGGGGCGATGGGCAGGCATATAGATCTGGCTTCTGGGACGTGGATCCCCCCTTGGATGTACAGAGAGGTGTCCACATCCTTCGGGATGAGGGGGCGATCACATTTCCCTTTTGGGGAACCGATCTTTTACTGGACGTGCAGCAGGGCGCCGCCGATGGCACCCTGCGCGTCTCCATGGACGACGGACATTCCAGCAGAGAGATCGAACTCGCCGCGGATGGCAACGGGATGGAGAGTGTACACGTGGCCCAGGGCCTTCCCCGAGAGGTGCACTGGGTCATGCTGCAGGGTACGGAACAGGAGATCGAGGCGTTACAGGGGGCTCGCATCGGCTGTCGGCGATATGATTACAGATTGTGGCGCAGCATGGGCGGTGGCTTTTTGGCACTGGTTTGTCTGGGGTTGATTGCCTTTAGGGTGGCCCGCGATCTTCCCTGGCGGACCGCCTGGGGACGGATACGTCAGTGGTGGGAGGGCCTGCCGGGGCTGCTGCCCTGGTTCTTCTTTGTCCTGGGGGCCTCGCTGGTGGTACTCTCGCCGATAGGGGCGATGCGCCTGCTGGGCCTGGGGCTCTATGGCCTATCTGCTCTATTTGGGCCGCAACGGGCCCTGTTGGTTGCTGTGGCCTGTATCCCTCTGGCCCCCCTGCACGTCCATCTTGGGCCCGGCTCCTTTTCTGTGGTCGAGGTGGCCGTGTTGGTGGCCTTTGGCGCGCGTCTCTGGAATGCCCTGCTGGCTCCTTCTCGAGATAGAACAAGGTCCCCGTGGCCTCCCTCCTTTCTGGATGTCACGGTGTGCGCCTTTGTCTTCCTCGCCATAGGCACTTCCATGGTGGCCGAATACCGTCGCGTCGCCCTTCGCGAACTGCGCGTCATGGTCGTCGGGCCCGCCCTCTTTTATGGGCTGTTGCGCACCTGGCCAGCGGATGGCGAACGACGCTTGAGACTTTTGGATGCCTTTTGGATCTCTGCTTTGGGCGTGGCGCTCTATGGCCTTGTGTGCTACTCTCAGGCGACGGGCGTGGTCGCGTCCGGCGGGTTGCGCCGTGCGCGGGCCTTTTACGGTTCGCCCAATAATCTGGCACTGATCATGGAGCGCGCGCTTCCCCTGGGGTTGGCCATGGCGCTATGGGGGCGCTCTCGCCCGCGCCGTTGGCTCTATGGGCTTGGCGCGGTACCCGTACTTATGATGACGTTGTTGACCTTCTCGCGGGCTGGTTGGCTCCTGGGGCTGCCCGCGAGCGCCCTGGTTCTGCTCCTGTTGGGGGGCAGGCGATTGCGCTGGGTTGCCGTGGGATTGTTGCTCGCTGGAGGCCTGCTCATGATCCCTCTTTTGCAGACGGAGCGATTCGCGTCGCTGCTGGATCCCACAAAGGGCACCCTGTTTCTGCGCCTTCGACTGTGGCAGGCGGCCTGGAATATGATACAGGATCATCCCTGGATGGGTGTGGGTCTGGACAACTTTTTGTACTACTATGGGGACTATATCCTTCCTGGCGCCGAGGTGGAGCGCTGGCTTTCCCATCCCCATAACCTGCTCTTCGATTTCTGGCTGCGATTGGGTATAGGGGGTGTCGCCTTGCTGGGGGGTTTGATGGTCGGCTTTCTCAGGCGAGTGCGTCATGTCCACCTTGCCGCCCGTCGGGACGATTTGTATGCCGGAGTTGTGGGGTTTGCCGCGGGGATGGCGGCCTTTGTGGCGCATGGCAGCGTGGATAGTTCATATTTTGTCACGGAACTGGCTTATTGGTTCATGTTTGCTCTGGCCTGGGTCAGTTCCCTGTCCACGGTCGAGAATGGGGACGCCCTTTTACATACGTAAGCGACACATGGATTTGACAGATCGATGAGATCTTGTTATAACTAACTTAACCTAAACAAAGAAGTATATTATTTTATAGTAAGCCTAAATAGTTCTGGCAAGGAAGAGACACGCTATCCTTACCCGGATTTTTCGTGCAGTATATAATCGAGGATCGGTTTTTGGAGGAGTTCTAATTCGTGGAGACGAATTATAGTGTTCCCCTGTCCCATCTTAGGGCGGGGGAGAGTGGCATAGTGTTACGTTTGAGGGGTGGTAGGGGCTTTGTGGGACGTATGGCGGCGTTAGGATTCACGCCGGGTGCGACCCTGCACGTGGCGCGCAACAGCGGGCGGGGTCCCATCATCGTGGATGTCCTCGATACACAGATCGCTTTGGGTAGGGGACAGGCCAATAGAGTATATGTGCGCCAATGGGAAGATGATGAATAGCGAACAGGTTACGGTGACAAGAACGCGGACGGCGAAAAAGACGGCCACGCTGGCCCTTGCGGGGCAGCCGAATGTGGGCAAGAGCACGGTGTTCAATATTCTTACCGGCCTGCACCAGCACGTGGGCAACTGGCCGGGTAAGACGGTGGAGCAAAGGGTGGGCCAACTGGAGCACGACGACGTGACGTTTCATGTCGTCGATCTCCCCGGCACCTATTGCCTGACGGCGGCCTCGCCCGAGGAGCGGATCACACGAGATTATATCATCCATCAGCAGCCCGATGTGGTCGTCGTTATCATCAATGCGGCGGCATTGGAGCGGAATCTCTATCTGGTGGCTGAGATTCTGGCCCTTGGGGCTCCCCTCGTTATCGGCCTTAACATGGTCGATGTCGCTGAACATGAGGGGTTTGATGTGGACTCCGAGATCCTGTCGGAGAACCTGGGCGTGCCCGTCGTTCCCATGGTTGCTTCGCGGGCTGTGGGCGTCCATGCACTGGTAGACGAGGCTGTGGCCGTGGTCGAAAAAGGTCTCAACACCGAACCCCATCGCCCCCGTGTCCGGCGGGATCATCAGCAAGTGCTGGATGAGTTGCGCGATCTCATCGAGGATCATGTGCCTGCTCCCTATCCACGCGATTGGGTGGCCCTCAAATTGTTTGAGGGTGATGAGGAAGTTGCCGCCATGATACGGGATAGCCTGCCTCCCGAACGGTGGCAGATGGTGAACGACATCCTGCAGCAGCACGAGGACGCCATCATCGCCGTGGCCAGTGGACGCTATGAGTGGATAGAGGAGGTGACGCGGGCGGCGGTCAAGCGTCCGCGGATCGGGCGCGTCACCCTCACTCAGCGTATCGACCGCGTGGCCACCCATCCCTTTTGGGGATTGATATTCCTTGCTCTGGTGCTGGCCCTCATATTCGAGCTCACCTATTCTTTGGGAGGTCCTCTTCAGGGGTGGATGGCCACCCACGTCGTCGAAGCCTTTTCTGCCTGGCTGGCGGCTCGTCTGGTGAACGCCCCCGCCTGGATCTCCGGTCTCCTTGTGGACGGTGTCGTGGGCGGTGTGGGAACCGTCATCACCTTTGTTCCCATCCTTGCCGTCTTTTTCACCGTTATGGGTTTGATGGAGGATATAGGCTATATGTCCAGAGCGGCCTATATCATGGACCGCTTTATGCACGCCATCGGCCTGCATGGCAAGAGCTTTATGCCCCTCTTTTTGGGGTTCGGTTGTAATGTCCCCGCCATCATGGGCGCGCGGATCATCGAATCCCGGCGCAGCCGCTTTCTCACCATCATTCTGGCGCCCTTGGTGCCCTGTGCCGCGCGTTTGGGCGTGTTGGCTGTTCTCGTGCCCGTATTCTTTCCCCACAATGCGACGTTGGTCACCTGGGCCCTCACGGGGCTTCCCCTTGTAGTCCTCGCGCTGGTGGGAGTCCTTGTGAACCGTCTTGTGTTGGGGGGTGAAGAGGCCGCCTTTATCATGGAGATGCCCCTTTACCATATGCCCTATCCTAAGAGCATCGCCCTGTTGGTCTGGCGACGCATAATGGCCTTTTTGCGCAAGGCAGGAACGGTGATCCTGGTTGTTTCTATTATCGTCTGGGCCCTGGCCACCTTTCCTCACGGAGATATCGAGACCAGCTATATGGCGGCTGTCGGGCGTTTCCTGAGCCCTGTCGGTGCTCTCATGGGGTTGGAGTGGCGTCCCCTGGTGGCTATACTCACGAGCTTTGTGGCCAAGGAGAACGTGGTGGCCACCTTGGGCGTGCTGTATGGCGTGGGGGAGAATGCGGGTGCCCTGGCCCAGGTATTATCAACGAGTCTTAGCGCGCCTTCTGCGCTGGCGCTTTTGGTAGCGGAGATGCTCTTTGTGCCCTGTGTGGCGACGCTGGCGGTCATCAAGCAAGAGACCGGTTCCTGGAAGTGGGTTTTGCTCAATATAGCCCTCTTGACATTGTTGACCGTTATCGGTAGTGCAGTCGCCTATCAGTTGGCTACACTGCTTCTGTGAGGTTAAAATGACGCTGGAAAAGTTGTTGGAGAGACTGGCCAACAGCCAGGATCATACTTTGAATGGAATAGCCTCAGAGTTGGATGTGTCTCCTGGCCTCGTGGAGCAGATGTTGGACGATCTGGAGCGGGGCGGCTATGTCCGGCACATAGAAGCGGCGTGCAGTGAACGATGTGAGACCTGTCCTTATCAGGGGCGATGTGGGATCACCCAGGGAGGACGCATTTGGGCGCTGACAGAGAAGGGGTTGCGCAACGTCAGGGCCCAATAGTAGCCTTTTGGAACATGTGGCGGCGCAGGCAGACGTCCGCGCCACCATGTATTCGGCGCTTTTCACCCTCGGGTTGCTCCCCGAAAAGGGGTAGATCTCAGTCCTCTTCCTCGTCCTCTAGCACCATCTCCTGTAGATGCTTCTCGATCTCTGCCATGGCTTCGGATTTGTCCAGATCACAGGCCAGGGCGAGTTCTCCGGCCAACATCTCTTTTCCTCGCGCTATAAATTTGCGATCCGTCATGCAGAGTTTGCGCCAGGTGCTCATATAGAAGAGGATACGCACTGCAGATGCAACTTCCTCGAACTGCCCGGAACTGAGTTTCTCCGTGAGTGTCGCCCTTCGGGCTCGAAAGTTCGTTTCCACCTCGTCGTCGTCAGGGGCATCTTCCAGCAACATGGAGAGTTTCTTTCGCAGTATAAAGGGCTTGCCCACCCGGCGCAGCCCCAGATTCTCCGCCTTGTCGACGGGGACCATCAACTGCATCGACGATTCGCTCAGTGCATTGATGATATAATAGGAGTTTTCCTGCTCACCGATGCTTTTCTCCTGAATGGCTGCTATCTTGCCCGCGCCGTGAAAAGGATGTACGACCTTGCTGCCGACTGCATACATTCTGAGAGGATACCTCCTTTGGCAATTAAGTATTGGCTACCCCAAAGGGATGGATGGCCAAAAGGATATAAAGTGTGCCCACATATGGTGCTTGCCATATCCTCGAAAGACCTTTTTGCAGTGGATTCAGCGCTGGCTACCCAAAAAGGGTGACCAAAAGATGTGTATCCGCTGGAAAAAGATCTTTCGGCGGAGCTAATGTGTTGAAAAGGATATCCCATCGTCTCGACGATTTTTGATGTGTCAGGGAGAACAAAGGGGTAAAAGAAGACAGGAGATGTGACAGCCGCGATCGATGAAAGGCGCCGTATAAAAAATCCTCGGCTAACACATCAGGGAAGGATAGAGTTATCAAAGGGGTAAAAGCACCAAGTTTTTGAATGGTTCATTCCCTCCTTGTAACTCGTCGAGCGTCTACCACCCAAAATTTACACATATATTATAGGTACAAAAGCGGCAGCCGTCAAAAAGATTCTGGACAGAAAAAGTCCGATTCTGTTTTCTGTCGGTACAGTGTGGGGTCGATAACCTCGCACATGGCTTTCTCATCAAGATTTCCTCCCAGGAAGCGATTGACGGCGGCGGATTTCTGGGCAGGCTCCTCTATGGCCTCATTGTAACTGACATAGAGCACATCCATTTGGGGTTGTTGGCTCAGCCATCGCCTACTTTTTGTCAGGTGCTTTTCAAAGAGCGCCCGCATCTTCTCGTCGTCCACACTATCCGTCGGTTTGTCTTGCCGTGCGAGCATGCGCTTTTGGGAGGCCAGCACTTCGTCCAGGTGCCGCTCCATGAACACCACTTTGTAGGTATACCCTTGCGGAAGATGCTCCAGGAGGGCGGATATAACTTTCACCGCCTTGCCTCTGGCCTGTTTCACCCATGCTTTATCATGTTCAAGGCCCTTGACCCTCTCAAACTCGTAATAACCCTTGGGATTGTCCTCGTTGGCCTCCCTCACCCCGTCCATCAAGATGGGCATGCCGCCCGCTTTCAGCATGCGCATCATCATGGAGGTCCCGGAGCGGGGAAGCCCCGATACGATGACGATCTCGTTCCGACATGTCTCTGTCCCTTTGTTCTTCCTTCCGAACAGGTTCGCGAGTATCCCTGTTAGCCTCATATCCTTTATCCTCTTTATCCAACGTGTTGTATACGGGGCCATCTATTCTGGGTGGGGAGCGTCTGCTGCGTTCGCGCGTGCGGGCCATCCTTGCAGAGTGTACCAGTAGCCGCATATAACGCAAAGCCTCCACACGACGGATGGGCTTCTTGACATTCTTCCCATCTTCTGCTAAACATGGGATAGATATGCTATCATCTTGTCCTGGTGCGATGTGGGACGCTTGCAAGTGTGGATATTATGTGTGCTGTTGAGCGTAAGCCGAATATAGTCTTTGTCGTTCTGGACACTCATCGCTGGGATCGTCTGGGCTGCTATGGCTACCCCGAGGGAACATCTCCTAACCTGGATGCTTTTGCGAAGGAGGCGATCCTCTTTGAGAATGCCATCTCTCCCGCGCAGTGGACGATCCCCTCCCACGCCTCCATGTTCACCGGTGAGCCGCCCAGCGTTCATCTGACGTTGCAAGCGAACGATGTGTTGCCCTCCCCCTTTATCACGCTGGCCGAACAATTGTGCGTCATGGGCTACCGTACGATCGGCTTTTGCAACAATCCTTTGGTGGGGGTGCTCGATAACGGGCTCCGCCGAGGATTCGAGACGTTCTACAATTATGGTGGGGCCGTGCCATTGGTGCGCTCGAGGCCTTCGGCTCCCCTGCTAAAGCCCCTGCATCGCTTTGGAGCGTTTGTCTCCGACGTCTTGCGCCGTCTGACGGCTCCCATTCAGAACGCCTTTGCCCACTCGGCGGGGCTCTTTCGTGGTGCACTGGATCCGTTCTGGGTACGTATCTGGACGCGGATCGCCAATTTCAAGGGCAACACCTCTCGTTCCATCCAGGACGTCATACATTTCGTCGAGGACAATTTTCCTCAACGGCGTGATGGGCCCCATTTTCTGTTTCTCAATCTCATGGAGACCCATGCGCCCTATTCCGTGCCCCGGCGCTATGCGCGGCGCTTTGCCCCTCTGTCAAGAAGGAATAGGGAGGCGCGACGTTTTCTGCGCTACTTTAACGCCCAGGCCCTCGATTGGTTCACGCCCTTGGGGAAGCCCCTTTCTCGTATAGAGGAAGAGGCACTGAGTCAGATGTACGATGCTGAGGTGGCCTATCAGGATCGCCTCCTTGGCGATCTGCTTGCGGTCCTCGATCAAGGGGAGCGCAGGCGGGACACCATGGTCGTTTTCGTGGCCGACCACGGGGAGATGCTGGGCGAGCACCAGTTCATGGGGCACGGTTTCGGCGTCCACCAGGAGCTCATCCGCGTTCCCCTGCTCATCCGTCTGCCCGGACAGAAAAAGGGGGAGCGGGTATCCGCTCCCGTGTCCACACAACGGCTCTTCCATACCGTCTTGGATGCTGCAGGGGTGCAAGAGGTGACGATGGCCTCCGGCCAGTCCATCTCTGTCAAGGAGAAGGGCTTGACGCGGATCGCCGGCGACAGGGACCATGACAATCCTGTGGTTTTCAGTGAGGCCTATCCCCCCGAATTCGCCCTCAGGGCCATGGAGACCCAAAAGCCGGCGGTGATCGAGCGGATGTGCTGTCGGTCTACCTATCGAGCGGTGATCGAGGGGGCGTACAAGTTCGTCGACGTCGAGGGGGTGAAGGAGAATCTCTTTGCTCTTTTTCACGATCCGACTGAGGAGGTTCCCCTGCCAGAGATCCTGCATGCTGAGGGAATGCAGCGCTTGAGGCAACAGTTGCAGGCCTTTTTACAGGATGCGGTGAGCCGCAGACCTCAACTGCGGGAACGGCAGACCGCGGACGTCGACGATGCGGCCCTGCGCCGGCGCCTGCGCCATCTTGGCTATATGGAATAGCCCCTTCGATTCATGCGATCGATCCACTGTTTCAATGCCCCGCTTTCATACTGGACAGTAGCGATTCTGAACCCCTTTCCACCAAGTCCTTCCTTCGTCATCCCCTGAGTATCAGGAGGTGCAACCTCTTTCCAAGAGGAAAGAGGGCCTGAATTGGCTATATCGCCCTTTGACCCCCTTTTCTCCCGCCATGTATAATGCATGGGATGGATGGGCGGGGGGATATCGCCCTGCCCGCCAGTTCCCTTTATTCTCTAGATGATGGAGTGAGCATATGCCAGCAATCAAGGATGTGGAATTTCGCGAGTTCTCCGCCAGACACCACAACGCGGAGCGCAACTGGCTCGTGGTCAAACTTAACACCGATGATCCCCAGATTTATGGCCTGGGTGACGCCAGCCCCATGGAGAACGAGGAGCAGGTCAAGGGGTTGGTGAGCGACTTTGTGAAAAAGTACTTGGCGGGCAAGGATCCCCTTGACACGGAGGTTCACTGGACGACCATGTATCAGGATCCCCACGGGCGGGGGGGCCGCCTCACCACCACGGCTCTCTCGGGGCTCGATATCGCTCTGTGGGATATCAAGGGCAAGATACTCGACAGGCCCGTCTACCAACTGCTCGGCGGAGCCCAGCGCAAGAGGATACGCGTCTATGCCAACGGATGGTATACCAACCCCGGCACGCCGGAGCAGAACGCCGAGGAGGCCAAGCGGGTGGTGGAGATGGGCTACGACGCCCTAAAGTTCGACCCCTTTGGCCAACGAAACTATTACAGGATCTCTCTCGAGGAGGCAGACCTTGCTGAGGCGCGGGTGGCCGCCGTGCGCGAGGCGGTGGGCCCGCATGTGGATATCCTGGTCGAGGCCCACGCCAAGTTCGACGTCATGAACGCCATCCAGTTGGGCAAGCGTCTGGAACCCTATCGTCCCCTCTTTTACGAGGAACCGGTATCACAGGAGAACCTCTCCGAATTGCTGGAGGTGCGGCGCAAGGTGGACATCCCCATCGCCACAGGAGAGCGCCTATATATCAAGTTCCCGTTCGCCCAGATCGTGGAGGCCCACGCGGCGGATGTGCTCCAGCCCGACATCGCCAATGCCGGAGGGATCACGGAACTGAAAAAGATCGCCACCATCGCCGAGGCCAAGCACATCACCATGGCGCCGCACAATGTCTGTTCTCCCGTCGGCGCCATGGCGGAGTTTCACCTTGACGCCTCCCTGGTCAACTTTGAGATACAGGAATATCATGCCGAGTTCTATACGGGGCACTATTTCACCGTGTTTCATGGGCTTCCGCGCCCGGTGGAGGGCTATGTCACCCTGAGCGACGCGCCCGGTTTGGGGCTGGAGATCGACGAGGACGAGATCGCCGCCCATCCGCCCCTCAAAGAGGTGACGGCGCGGGGAGGTACCATCAGGGGCATCTGACATAGATTGTTTATCGGGTCGATCTTTTTTGCGGTGGCCGCAAAGTAAAAGTTGGTGTATGGACGAAGAACTGGAAGCCATGCGAGAGGGTGTCGATCTGCCAAGGTGGCTCTGGTGCCCCAGATCTAGGTCCTTGTCAGGACCGCTCGAGGCAGGACTTATCTTTGATAGAGCCGGACAGTTGAATCGTGTTAGGGAAAGGAATGGACATGGATTTTGATGCGGTGCGAGACACGTTAATGGAGAACGTGGTGGCGGTTCCCACCACCATCTGGAAAGAGGCTGGGGTACTGGATCTGGAGGGCAACGCGCGCAATGCGGCCTATCTCTTTGAGAACGGGGTGACGGCGGCCGTCTATGCCGGGGGCACGGGGGAGCACGACCGCCTCAGCGTGGAGCAGCAGGCCGACCTGCTGCGGGTGGTCACCGAGACAGCACAAAAGACGGACGAGACGATCTGTGTGGGGACAGGGCTTGGACGCACGCTGGAACGCGTGCGCGCCCTGGCACCCGTGTTGAGCGAACTGGGTGTGGACGTGGCCATGCTCATGCCCGCGCCCATCAGCGAACTGGAAGCCCAGTACGCTTACTATGGGGAAGCCGTTCGCATTCTTTGCGAACACGGTGTATGGTCCATCCTGTACGCACGACCGGAATATCCCCTCGCGGTGGAACTGTTTCACCGCCTCTTTGCCGAGTATCCCGTTCCGGCCGTAAAATTGGCCAATAATGAGCTCTTATTGGCCTACGCCGAGATGGTACACGACTATGGACATCAGGACCGTGCCTGGCTGTGTGGGGTGGCCGGTTGGTGGATGCCTGCTTACCATAGCGTGGGTGCCGCCCGGGGCATGTCCTCGGGCATCGTCAACGCCTTTCCCGAGCCTCCTCGCGCCCTGCTGAGGCGCATCTTGTCGGGCACCTTTGAGCGTGGTCAAGATTATTGGACCATGGTGCGTCTGGAGCATCTGCGGCGGGCGGGTCCGGGATATGTGCAGTTGGTGATCAAGTACATGCAGGAGTTGGTGGGTCTTGCGGGGGGCATGAACAGCGACGGCGCCCAGCTGCCGGAGGATATCAAGCAGCAGGTGAGAAATACGGTGCAGGAGGTCGGCTGGCTTGCATGAAAAAGCGTTCTCTTTGCGTCATATAGGTTGAATAGGAGACAAGATGATAAACGCTGCAGTTGTGGGATACGGGTACGCGGGGCGATCTTTTCACTCTTATTTGATCGGTCTGGCCGAGGGGATCAGGATCTATGCCATCTCTACGCGCAGTGAGGAGCATCAGGAGCAGGCGGCCGAGGACCATCCCGGGGTCAAGATCTACTCCAGCCTCGACGTGCTCCTCGCCGATGACGATGTCGATCTGGTGGTGCTGGCCACGCCCCACCATACACACCACGATCTGGCCATCAAGGCCATGAACGCCGGCAAGCATGTGGTGGTGGACAAGATCATGTGCATGAACGCCCAAGAGGCAGAGGAGATGATCGAGGCCAGCGAGCGTAACGACGTGATGCTCTCCGTCTTTCACAATCGCCGCTGGGACTGGGACTATTTGACGGTCAAGAAGGTGATCGATGAGGGACTCCTCGGCGATCCCTACCTCTTTGAGGTGGCCATTATGCGCTATGGCGCACCCCGGGGCTGGCGCGGCTCCAAGGCCGAGAGCGGGGGTATCCTCTACGATTGGCCGGCCCATTTCGTGGATCAGGCATTACAGTTGGTCCCCGCTCAGGTCGAGAGCGTCTTTTGCGACATAAAATACCGGGATGTGTGGGATATCGATAGTGGGAACTATGGCAATCTTCTGATCCGTTTCGCCAACGACGTGCTTTACCAGATCGAGATCGGCAACCTGGCCACCATCGAAAAGCCCCGCTGGTACGTGTTGGGCGATCGGGGAGGACTCATCAAGTATGGCTTGGATCCCCAGGAGCCGGCCGTGTTGGAGGGCGATATCGATGCGGCCACCGAGGATCCGGCCCATCGGGCCCGCGTCTGTACCATGGTCGACGGCGAGCGGGAAGAGATGTGCATAGAGAGCGTGAGGGGGAGTTGGCGGTCCTACTATCGCAACATCTCGAATGTGCTTAACGAGGGGGCCGAACTGGCCGTCAAACCGCGAGAGGTCTATGAGGCCATGCGTGTCTTTGACGCCGCCATGCAGTCTGCAGAGACGGGCGAGATCGTTAAATTGACATAATCATTGCTGTTTTGTGGCAAAGAGGAGGAAGCCTCATGAAAAACGATCCCAGTATTACCAAGATAGAGGTGCACGAGTTCGAGTGGCAGTTGCACGATGTGGGACTCGATCCCGCTGGGGTGATTCCCACCTACAGGCCCGGAGCCGCCTATACGCGGCGTGGTGTGGGCCTGCGCCTGCACACCGACGTGGGCGTTGTGGGGGAATATGTGGGCGGGGGCGATTTGCCCCATATTCTTCGGTCATTGGTGGGGCGCAACGCGTTGGAGCGTGAGAGGATCTATCGCGATATCAAGTTGGCCGGCATGGCGGGTATGGGTACCATTGATATAGCCCTCTGGGATCTGGCTGGCAAGTTCTATGAGACACCTATCTACAAACTTCTTGGTGGCTATCGCACCGCGCTGCCCTGCTATGCCAGCACCATGAACGGAGCCGACGAGGGGCCACTTTCCACACCCGAATCCTTTGCTGACTTTGCTGAACAGTGTCTTGAATTGGGCTATCCCGCCTTCAAGATTCATCCCTGGCCCGGTGGTCCCATTCAGCGGCATGTGGATGTGGTCCACGCCGTGGGGCAGCGGGTGGGGGACAGGATGGATCTCATGCTCGATCCCTTTTGCTACTACCAGACCTTTGGCGAGGCCCTGGCCGTGGGACGTGCCTGTGACGAGGAGGGCTTTTTCTGGCTGGAGGATCCCTACGCCGATGGTGGCAGGGCCGAGTTCGGGCATTGCAAGCTGGGCGAGATGATCACGACACCTCTACTGCAGGGGGAAAAGACCCGTGGGGTAGAGCTCAAGACGAACTTGATGCTCGCCAAGGCCACCGATTTCGTGCGCGGCGATCCTTCGCCAGACGGTATCACGGCCACTATGAAGGTGGCCCACATCGCCGAGGGGCTGGGACTGGACGTGGAACTCCATGCCAGTGGGCCGGCCCAGCGCCACCTCATGGCTGCTATCCGCAACAGCAACTACTATGAGGTCGTCTGGGTGCATCCAGACCTTCCCAACACCCATCCGCCCATCTACAAGGGCGGCTATGAGGATAGCCTGTATACCATTGATGAAAATGGCTGTGTCTCGGTGCCCCAGGGGCCCGGCCTGGGCGTGGAATATGACTGGGACTGGGTGATGGCACACCGGGTGGACGGTGTTGAGTACATGGCATAGAGGCGTGTTCACGGACTCGCTCGTTGTCGGACCAGCAAGGTGATATGGGGATGTAAGGACGGTTGTGTGCGTGTTCCTCCAAATGATAATCTTACCGAACGAAGTAGGTTCTGTCATTTGATAATCTTACCGGGAGTCAGGCACTCCTCCTTTCATCTTCCTCTGCCAGTTGATAGATTCTATCCAGTTTCTGGTGAATGGACCTTTTTCAGTAGAGCCAAGTCTGAATCCCTGGTTCGTTTAGTGGCGAGGCAGTGTCAAATAGAGCAAGATTTGGGCGTCAAAGGCAAATCCGGCATCCTGAAGCCGATGAAGACCCGGGCCTCTTTCCTGCGGGATCCCAGCCATCGGATTCTTTTCGTATATACGCCCAAACGAGCCTCCTGGCTCAATCAGATTGAGATATGGTTTAGCATTTTGATACTCCTGTATGCCCATATCAATTGCAGACATACAGGAGTATCAAATTAGTGCGTCGCCTGTTGAAGCGCGGCAGTTTCGCTTCCATTGACGATCTCCGTCAGCGGATCCTGGCCTTCATTGAGTACTTCAAGACGTTGGCCAAACCGTTCCAATGGACTTACACAGGCCAAGCACTGGTCGCCTGACTTGCATGTTCATTTATGTTGGGATGAACTAGCCAGAGATTTTGCCTTCCTGGCGCTTTTCGCTGTACTATTGAATGCCATAGGATAAGGGCTGTCAAAGCAAGATGAGAGCTATCACCAAGGAGCGCACCTGATGCCATCGACAACCGACCGTCAAAACATTCTCCTCATCACCACCGACCAGCACCGCTATGATGCTCTGGGATGCTACGGGGCACCCGTCTGTCGGACGCCAAACATCGATGGGTTGGCGGAGCGGGGCGTGCGCTTTGACGCCGCCTACACCCCCACCAGCCCCTGCTCGCCAGCACGGGCGGCCCTCTTCACGGGATTGTACCCCCATAAGAATCACGTCGCTGTAAACAACCAGGTCCTCAACGCCGATGTGCCCAACCTGGCGTCCGTTTTGAGAGACGCGGGCTACAATCTGGGCTATGCGGGTAAGTGGCACGTGGACGAGGCCAAGGTGCCCACGGACTATGGATTCAAGGGCAAGGATTTTCCCGGCTATGGCTATCCTCCGGCAGGAGGCGTCATCGAAGGATTACACTTTATGGAAGGACTTATGCCGATATCTCTCTACCCCCAATATTTGCAGGAGCATGGATACGAAACCCCTCGCGTCCTTGAGGCTCTCTATGGCCAGAATCCGGGACAGGGACGACACGAAGTCTATGCCCTGCAATCTGGGGAGCTAGAGGCTTCCTTCGAGTATATGGCCAGCGAGTTCGCCATCGAGCTGATGCAGCAATTCAAGGGGGACTGGGAGCGGGAGGGCAAACCCTTTTTCCTGTGGACCAGCTTCTGGGGTCCCCATACCCCGTGTCTGATCCCTGAACCCTACTACTCTATGTACGATCCCACCTCCGTCCCTCCAGAGCCCAGCTTTGTGGAGACATGGGAGCGGAAACCGTACGTGCAGGAACTCTTCGAGCGTTTTTGGGGACTGCGTGACATCGGATGGGAGGGGTGGCAGGGGATTATCGCCCGCTATTGGGGCTATGTGACCATGATCGACGATCTGGTGGGGCGCATGCTGGAGGCGCTGCGCGACTTGGGGCTTGGGAAGGACACGCTCGTGGTCTTTACCACCGATCATGGCGACATGATGGGCGCCCACCGCCTCATCGAGAAGGGGCCCTTTACCTACGATCAGGTCTATCGGCTGCCCATGGTGGCGGCCCATCCCGACTGCGAGGAACCCGGGAGTGTCTGTGAAGAGTTCGTGTACCTGCACGATCTCTTCCCCACTTTTCTGGAGATGGCGGGGATTGCGCCACCAGATGTGCCCGATAGCCAGAGTATCCTGTCGAGCGTTTTGGGGCGCGAGACGTCCATCGGTCGGGATAGTATCTACACGTCCTTCCAGGCCCAGGTATTCCCCTTCCAGCAGCGCATGGTGCGCACCCGCTGCCACAAGCTTACCTACAGCCGCTCCTCCATCGGCGAACTGTATGATCTGGTGCATGATCCCTGGGAGATGGATAACCTGATCGACATGCCCGAGACCGCGTCGGTGCAGGAGGAGTTGCTGGCGAAGATGCGCGAGCACATGGTGCGCCTGGAGGACCCCATGCTGCGTACCTTTGATCGTGTGTATCCCATCTACTGGCGTGGCGCCTGAGTGTGGGCGAATCCCATGATGTTGATGACCGTAGGATAGATATATGAAGATAAGAGACGTAGAGGTCTATCTGTGTGAGGGGCCGAGGGAGCGACTCAGGTGGATATTTTTGCAGTTGGAGATCGATGGGAGGTTGGTTGGGCTGGGCGATGCCACCAACTGGCCCAAGACCGAAATGGTCGTTCAGGCCATCGAGTTCCTAGAGCCGGTGATGGTTGGTGAGAATCCCTTTGACATTGAGAGACTCTGGCAGCGCATGTATCGGGCACTCCATCCCACGGGCGTGGCAAGGGTAGCCATCTTGGCGCTCCCGGGCATCGAGACGGCCCCGTGGGGAAGGCTTGCGATCAGCCCATCTACAGTCTCTTGGGCGGCCGCTCCCGGGATCGCCTGCGCCTCTATGCCAATAGCTGGTTCGAAAACTCCGATCTCACCCCCTATGCCTATGGCCGCGCAGCGGCTGGCATCGTTGAGTGGGCACGCTGCTTTTGAAGGAGACGACGCATGCAACCTGAACTGATCGCCGATTACGCCTGCCGCACGGGAGAAAGCCCTATCTGGCACCCCGATGAGCAGTGCGTGTACTGGCTGGACGTGCCCCGAGGGCGCATCTACCGTTATGAGCCCGCTACGGGGGAGCACGGCCTGGCCTACGAAAACCCTGACGAGATCGTGGGCGGATATACCATCCAGGTCGACGGGGCCCTGGCCCTTATGCTCCCGCATGGGGCGGTGAAAGCGTGGAGCGGCGGCGAGCCCGTGACTCTCATCGAAGAGATTTCCGCTGAGCGTGACACGCGCCTGAAGGACTGCATCGCCGATCCAGAGGGGCGCGTGTACGCCGGGACTGTCTCCACCAAGCAAAAGCCCGGGCGCCTCTATCGCCTAGATCCAGATGGTAGCACGCATCTGTTACTAAAGGGCATCCAGGGCTCTAATGGCCTGGGTTTCACCCCCGACTGCGACGGCCTCTACTACACCGATTCAGTGGCGGGGGGGATTTACTACTTTGATTATGATCGGGAGAGCGGCGCCATCAGCAACCAGCGGGTGTGGGCCACGGTTCCCTCCAACGAGGGCGTGCCCGATGGCATGACCGTGGACGCCGACGGCTACGTGTGGTCGGCGCGCTGGGGAGGGAGCTGTGTGGTGCGCTATGCGCCGGATGGAACAGAGGACATGCGCATCGCCTTCCCCGCCAAAAAGGTCTCCTGCTGCATCTTTGGCGGGGCGGATTACACCGACCTGTACGTTACCACGGCGGGTGGGCAGAACAACGATGAGGAAAGGGCCGGCGCGGGCGCCCTCTTTCGCGTGTCCTTGGCCGAAGAAGGCATCCGCGGGCGCCCCGAGTACCGCTCGCGGATCGGTATGGAGCGATAGGATTTGAAAGAACGGCTCGAACCCTTGATAGAGGATGGCTATCTCCTTCCGATCGAGAGGCCGGGGTTGGGAACGGCACTCAATATGGAGGTTTTGCGGGAACACCTGGTAACGGTGTGAGAGCTCTGGACGGGGAAGACGGTGCGTACGTTTATGCCTCCGGCGTGATGATGGAAGAGTTATCCTTTCGACTGTCAGACGAACAGATGGTAGAATACCGAGACAGAGTTCGTCTGGTGTGTAGAGAAAGGATAAGCGTGGCACTGTACGGTTGGACGGGCAAGATACTGCGGGTGGATCTCTCCGAGGGAGAGGTATCCACCATAGATACAAAAGAGTACGTCCCCGAGTTCGTCGGCGGTCTGGGGATGGCGGCCAGGATCGCCTGGGAGGAGTTGGGGCCGGAGGTGGGCCCCTTTGATCCAGAGAACATGCTCTTTGTCATGGTGGGACCGCTGACGGGCACCCTGGCCTCTGGTGGGGGACGGGTGGTGGTGGCGGGGATCGCCCCACAGCAACATCCCCCGGCCTTTTCCCGTTCGGGGATGGGAGGGCACTGGGGCGCAGAATTAAAGTACGCGGGATACGATGGCATCGTCGTGGAAGGCAGAGCGAATGAGCCCGTATATCTGTGGATCGAGGACGACGAGGTGGAGATTCGAGAGGCGGGCGAACTGTGGGGCCTGGGCACCTTTGCCACTACGTCGCGGCTGCGTGGTATACATGGCAACAAGACACGGCTGATCTCCTGCGGGCAGGCGGGGGAGAACCTGTCGCGCATCGCTTGCATCCAGACGGAGACGGGAAACGCGGCGGGGCAGGGAGGCTATGGCGGGGTGATGGGGTCCAAGAATCTGAAAGCCATTGCCGTGCGGGGCA
>JBKHJO010000044.1:0-20172 GCA_046538105.1 Anaerolineales bacterium
GGGCCCATCCCCCTATTTGACAACCTGCCCCTTCCACAGTATAATAGAACATATGTTCTACATGATCGACAGGAGATAATTTATGTCAACTTTTTCCCGATGTCCTCCTACCCCAGGGGCAGGCCCCCTTTTTTACGAAACGAACCCATTTTCTATTGGGAGGCATCAGGACAGGACCAGGCGTAAAGCAGCGATGAGCGAGGGCATCACCTGCAGCACAAAGCCCGCCACCACGTGGCAGGCGGTGGAGGCCGCCAGTCCATAGTGCTCGCGTACGTACGCGTAGACGATACCCAGGGCCCCCATGGCCACAAAGACGATAAAAGTCACGAGGATGGGGACATGAGGCAAAAAGTAGATGATGGGCACCAGCGCGTATAGACCGATGCTCAAAGATGACCCCAGCCGGCTCTGGACGATGCCCCGAAAAAAGTACTCCTCCATGGGGGCCGATATGAAACAGACCTGATAAAGGAGAAGTACGGGGTCCCTCGTGGCATACAGGCGCTCGTTAAAGGTCCCTAGCTGCTCGGAAAGAAAGGCCAACACGGGAACCGAGATGATGGCCCCCAACAAGGCCCCCCGCCCGATATTGCGCAGCGTCAAGCCCGTGGCCACCTCGCGGTGCCCGCGATAATAGACGCTCATCAACAGCAGGCTCGTCCATAGCAGGGCCAGGCGCGGGGACTGGTCGAGCAACACGGTCCCCACACCGATGGCCACAAAGATCAAAAAGAGGAATCGGGGATCCAGAGGATCGCGCCTGGCCCTTTTCATGCCACCTCTCGCATCAGATCGGCCGCCGCCACCAGCGCCCTGTCGATATCCTCGCGCACGATGCCATAATGGGTCACGGCGCGGAACTCACGGGGGCCGAGGGCATTCAACAGTACCCCCCGCGCGGCAAAGGCCTCCACCACAGCCTGTGTCTCTATACTGGGGTCTTCCAGTTCAAAATAGACCAGATTCGTCTCCACAGAACCCAGATTCACGTAAAAGCCATCGATATTGGCCAGCCCCTCTGCAAGGACGCGTGCGTTCTCGTGATCCTCGGCCAGGCGATCCACCATCTCCTCCAGGGCCACTACCGCCGCTGCTGCGATGATCCCTGCCTGGCGCATGCCCCCACCCAGCACCTTGCGCGCACGATGGGCCTCGGCGATGAAATCGGCAGAGCCACAGATGATGGAACCTATGGGCGCCGAGAGCCCCTTGGAAAAGCACACTTGTAGCGAATCCGTCTGGGCGGCGATCTCCTTGACATCGATGTCCAGGGCTACTGCGGCATTGAAAATGCGCGCCCCATCCAGGTGCATGACAAGACCGTGGCGCTCGGCAATCTCCCGGATGGTGCTCATCTGAGCGGGAGAGAGCGCCCGTCCCCCACAGCGATTATGGGTGTTCTCCAGGCAGATGGCCCTGCTGCGCGGAAAGTGTGGGTTGCCCTCGGCGCGAATGGCTCCCTCCACATCATCCGGATCGAGCATGCCGTTGGGGAGATTGGGCACCGTATAGGTGTGAATGCCTCCCAACGCCGAGACGCCTCCGGCCTCGTATAGGAAGGTATGGGCCTTGTCCCCCAGGATGATCTCGTCCCCCCGCCCACAGTGGGCCAAAAGGGAGACCAGGTTGCCCATGGTGCCACTCACAACCAGGAGCGCCGCCTCCTTGCCAAAACGCTCGGCCGCCATCTCCTCCAGCCCGTTGACCGTTGAGTCCTCGCCATACACGTCGTCCCCCAGTTCCGCCTTGTACATGGCTTCCCGCATGGCCGGCGTGGGCAGCGTGACCGTATCACTGCGCAGATCTATTTCTTGCATCGAAAACCCCCTCCTAAACTCAACGTGATCTATTGGAGAGAAAAAGGCCCATGCCAAAAGTCCTTTCTCTTCCCCACTCTACAACAGAGTGTAAGCCAGGAATCGCTTCTTGACAAGGCAAGTCCACGCATCTGTCATCGCAGGCTCTTGATCTTGGCGCCGATTCCCCTATAATGGTCCCATATTTGGGACATGCGTATCACAGATTGCACTGAAAGGAGATCGTTATGGCATATAAAGATGGACACGATCCCTGCGACGTCCTGGTGGCAGGAGGAGGTATGGCGGGCATAGCCGCCGCCATCGCCTCCGCGCGCACCGGGGCCAGGACGGTCCTGGTAGAAAAGGCGGGCTGGCTCGGCGGCATGGGCGCCAGCGGAGCAACTGGACTACACAGTTTTTTCAACATCTTTGATGCCCACCCCGAGGTGAAACGCAAGCGTGTGGTGGCCGGCATTGCCCAGGAACTCGTGGATCGCGTGCAGCACTTGGGGGGAGGTCTGGGACACATCCGCATGGAACGGGGTGGCGACTTTGTCAGCATGCTCACGCCCGTGGAACCCGAGGTTTTCAAGCGGGCCGCCGTGCAACTGTGCGATAAAGCCGGCGTGCAACTTTTACTACACACCGTCGTTGACGACGTGCAGGCCGAGAATGAAAGTATAGATCACGTCGTCCTATGGAACAAGGCGGGTCGTAGCCCGATACGCGCAAAGGAATACATCGACTGTACAGGCGACGGGGATCTGGCGGCCTGGTCCGGCACGCCATGTGAACATTTCGGCCCCGACGATCCCGGCGCCTACTCGGCGGGGTTTACCTTTCGCCTATGCAACATCGATCTGGACCGTATGGAGGCCGACCTGGATGCGCGCGGCGTGATCAGCCAGTTGGCTCACGCCGTCAAGCCCGGCACCGACAAGCCCGATCTGGTGCGGCTGGGCGTCGATATGCAAAAACTGGGAGCACAGGGCGTCGAGGGGGTGCCACGCTACTTTCTTTCCTCGTCCCTTCGCCCCCGGGAACTCACCTACTGCAACTGCATCAACTATGGACCCAACGACGGCCTGGATGTCAAAGCCCTGACCACGGCGGAGGTGGTGCTGCGAGAAGAGATGTTCCGGATCGCCGACATGTTCCGGCAGAATATCGCTGGCTGTGAGGACTGCTACGTCGCCGGCCCCGCCCCGGCCGTGGGCCAGCGGCGAAGCCGCGCTGTGCACTGCCATTACGAACTGAGTCAGGAGGACTGTGTCGCGGGCCGGCAATTCGAGGACCAGATCGCCTGCTTCTCCTTTATCGATAACAGCAAGTATCTCGTCCAGGATGGTGGGGCTTATGGTATCCCCTTCCGCGCTCTGATTCCCCAGGGCATCGACAACCTTCTCATTGCGGGACGGATGATGACCGTGGATCTCGTGGCCCACAACAGCACGCGTAACACGGTCTGCTGCCTGGCATGTGGACAGGCTGCGGGGACGGGTGCTGCCCTCGCAGCCGCACGGGATACGGCACCCGCAGCGCTGGACCCCGAAACCGTGCGTCATGCGCTTTCTGAACAGGGCGCGCTGCTCGAACCACGGCCCGATCCCCTGTCAGACTGAGGAAGTCTTGCCATCCAACAACGCATCGTACAGAGGATATAGGCGCGGGACGATCTGACCCCAATCATAATGTTGAAGCACAAATTCCCGGGCTGCCCTGCCGAGGGCACGCCGCTTCTCCACGTCCTCCAGCAGCGCGCACACAGCCTGGGCGAATTCGGCGGGCGCGTCTGCCAGGAGGGCATGCGTGCCCGCGATGAGGGATATACCCTCTACCCCCAGAGTGGTGCTCACCAGGGCCAGCCCCGTCGCCATGGCTTCCAACACCTTGAGCCGCGTGCCACCCCCCACACGTAGAGGGACGACATACACGTCCGCCCCACCAAAATAGGGCAGGATATCCTCCACATAGCCGGTGACCGTGACGGCGGGATCTTGTGCCAGGGGAGACAGACGCGCATGCGGGGACTTGCCCACGATATAGAGATGAACGTCCGGGCGGGCAGCCTTCAAGAGGGGCCAGACGCGCTCGTAGAACCAAACCATGGCATCCACGTTGGGACGAAAGTCCATTTTGCCCGTGAATACAACCGCTGGATGCTTCAGTGGGAGAGAATCCTTCAACTGAGTATGATACCTCTCCACGTCGACGCCATTCGGCACAACCAGAGGAGATGAGGCGGGCAGCAAGCGTCCGACGGCGCGCGCATCCGCCTCAGAGACCACTACCACACCATCGGCCCATCGGCACACCGTACGCTCGTAACGGATGAGTCGCCGCCACTGAATAAGAGAATACAGGGCCGCTGGCCATCGCCGCGGGCGCGGCAGATCGGACTCCCAGGCCCTGCGCTGCAGCACGTACTCGGCGTTGTGATCGTCGAACACGATGGGAGGACACTCCGCGCCCAGCCATCGACGCATCATGGGAATATAGGGCGCGAGTTCTATCCCCTCCACCTGAACCAGATCGGGAGAATCCGTGGCCAGAACCTCTCTCAGGGCAGAGGCAAACCCCGACGCGCGAAGGCGATGGGCCATGTCGGGATCGCGTGTGGTAAGCAATGTGCGCAGCCGGGCGCTCAGAGAGCGCGCCGGCGCGGGCACCGTCGATAGAGAAAAACAGATCTCCTCCAACGGCCCAACATCGCCAGTCTTCCCATCCCCGTGAATGAACGAGAGCAACGCCACACCATGACGCGAGGCCACGTGACGGATGAGATTATAATTGCGAATCGCCGTGCCCTGTTCTGGAGGATAAGGAATCTGAGGGGTTAAAAAAAGAATGCGCCTCCGGCTCTCACCACTGGTCTGCACAGGAGGCTCCTCCCCGGGTTCAGGCTAAACTGTGATACAACTCTAACGTTTCGCGCGCCGCTTTCTCCCACGAGAACTGCCGCGCACGCTTCAGCCCTTTGTGAATCAGGCACTCTCGCAACTCATCGTCGGTCAGCACCCGCCACATAGCAACTGCGATCTCGTCAACTTTATTAGGATCCACGAGCAGCCCGGCATCGCCCACTACCTCGGGTAAAGAGGAGACGTTGGAGACAACCACCGGCGTACCACAGGCCATGGCCTCCAGGGGTGTGAGGCCAAACCCCTCATAGATAGAGGGAGCGGCGAGCAACTGCGCCGTGTTATAGAGCCACAGTAACTCGTCGGTGGAAACCTGCCCCAAAAAGATGACATCTTTTGCAAGATTCAATTCTTCGGTCAAGGAAAACACATCATCGTACAACCATCCCCTTTCGCCGGCCAGAACCAACTGAATATCAAGATGATAGTCGTCCAGAAACCGTCTAAACGCCCTGAGTAGCGTCGGAACGTTCTTGCGCGGTTCAATAGTACTCACAAAGAGAATAAAATCGCCCCGAATGCCAAACCGCCCCCTGACGCACTGGATAAGATCGGGCTTGTCAAGGGGTCGGAAATAGGGACTGGCGGCCTCATGGATGACCGTCACCTTTTCCTCAGGAACCCCCAGCAACCTGACAACATCCCGTTTGGTCGCCTCTGACACGGCGATGATAGCGTCTGTGCGATGTACGGCCTCATCGATCTGACCATAGTAGCGCGCCGCGCGCTTGGTCAAAAAATGAGGATAGAGCATGAACACGAGATCGTGGATGGTGATGACGCTTTTGCAATTGCGGCGAAAGGGAGGGATAAAATCCGGACTGTGCAAAACGTCCAATCCCGCCATGGATACCTCGAAAGGAAGCAAAAACTGTTCAAGCCGATGATGAACGGGAGCGATCACGCTCCGGCGCTGGAAGTTGGGCTTATCGATGAGGGGTTCTCTATCCCTGATACTCTGTAGAATGACGAATTCGTCCTGCGTGTCACAGAGCGCCAACGCTTTGATAAGCTGTGTCGCATATCTGGTGATGCCCGCGCTACTATAGTGCGCGATACGGGCATCGATGCCAATTCGCATCGGCAATACTCCTTGAATCTAAAGGCAAAGAAAAAGAGCACAAACAATAACCCCCCTCCCCGCCGCCCTCCTGCGGCTGGTGATGGGGGCTACTATGCATCCCGTCTCTACCCTGTATGATAGCATTGTTGTGAGAACCCGTCAAAAGGAAACGGGCGACCAATGGGATATAGACTACAGAAAGACGAAACAACCACGCGAGTCAGCACCTTGCATCAACTTCAGCCCAAAGCAGTACGTTGATACTGGATCGCGTATTGCCCGCTCCTATGATGGCGGATAAGAGCGGTCCTCTGGAACTCGAACACAGGGGTGCCATCCTGATCGTACGAAATGAACTGGCCTTTCGCATACGCAAAGGGTCAGCAACCCTCTGTCTCGAAGATACTGCTTTACTCAACAATCACGACGAGATCCCTGAGCAATTCTATATAACAGTGCACAATCTGCTGTCAGCATCCAGAGCCGGGGCGCTGGCTATTCCTGCAACCCCTCAACGACGCGCTGGTATCTATTCACCAGTTCTTGAGCCTGCTGCTCTGATCCTGCCTCCGCATAGATGTGAAACACCGGATGATCAACATCAGGAAGCACCAATACCCACTCCTCATCCCCCAATTGTATCTTGACCCCGTCAATCTGTGGACCCAAGTGCTCCCGATATTCCTGATTCAGCAAGCGCATAACTGTCCCCTTGCTCTCCCAGGGACAATCCACATCCCCCTGCGCCATGTGGTAATCGGGCACTGCCGCAAGCGCCTCTGCAAGCGTCGTATCCTGCGTAATCAGAAACTCGGTGATTTTGGCTACGGTCATCATGCCATCGATGACGGGCTGAAAATCTGGCCATATAAAGGAGCCGCGACCGTCGGCAGCCATGATGACACCCTCCCGACTCGCCGCTTCCATGAGCGCCTGAGGGTTCACAGCCGTACGAACAACCTCACCACCATGTGCAGAGGCTATCCGTTCAAACACCGTGGGCAGGGAAACCGGAACGGCGATGATGCCTCCCCCCTCAGCCCTTAAGGCCATGGTAGCCAACGCGGCGGCCAGTAGCGGCCCTCGCACGGTGGTTCCCTGACAGTCCGACACAAAGATACGCTCGCCCCCCACGTCCAGGCGCACCCCAAACCAGGTGTCCAGAGCATGACAGATTTTGCCTAGTTGATCCAGGGAATCCTGAAACTCCTGAGGGGAAATGGACATCTTGAATTCGTCGACGGCCTCGTTCAAAGCCACCACGCGGCAGTTCAACTGCCTCAAGAGGGGCGCCAGAACCTGGGCCGTAGGTGCATTGGCAAAGTCCACGACGATATAGGGATAGGCCTCCCTGATAACATCTACATTCAGAGAATCAAGAAAGGCCGCCGAGTAACGTTCGATGACCTGCTGATCGTAACTGATAGTGGCGATCTCGTCCAGATAGACGCGTCGATAATCCTCGCGGAAAAAGACGCGCTCGACATTACGCTCCAAATCCTTGCCCAAATCCTGCCCGCTGGCATCGAAGAATTTTATATCCACAACCCGGCTATCGTAGGGGGAAAGACGGACATGGATACCACCGACAGCCTCTCCAACGCGCGTGATGTAACGGGCCACGGGGATGGGTACAGAACGCAGGTCCGAGGCGTTGACACCCGAGGAGGGCAGCCCAGAGATGATGCCTCGCTTTAACATGCGCGGGCTCCGATGTGGGTCGCGATTAATGGTGACCGTTGCTCCTTTGGGTAACGTGGCCCCAAAAGCCGCCCCCAGGCGCGCGGCGAACTCGGGCGTCAGATCGAGGTTCACTAATCCCGTAACCCCATAACGCCCAAAGAGAACGTGACGCGCCTGCCCCCCCCAGATGATGCTGGTATTGACGGTGGCCCCCGCCTCGACCTCCTTACGGGGCCAGATCTTGACGTTTGGACGAATGACGGATCCTTCCCCGACTACGGTGGAATCCCCTATCGCTGCCCCCTCAAAAACCACAGCCTTTCGCTTCAGGCTGCACTGCTGACCTATAGTTGCGCCCCGCACCTCCACGCTCTCGCCAATATAGCAGTTGCGCCACACGACACTGCGATCGAGATATGCATAGCGATCCACCACAGAATAATCGTTGATCACCGTGGGACCATGAAGGACGACCCCCTGCTTGATCTCCACACCATCCCCCAAGAATATGGGCCCGTGAAGTTCGGCATCGGGGGCAATCTCCACCTCCTCCCCCACCCAGATGCCCTCGCGCACCTTCTCTCCAAAGGGCTTCATTTGAACCTTCTGCAGCAGTATGTCGCCAGTGGCACGCATATATTCGCTCAGATTTCCCACATCGCACCAATATCCATCGGCTACATAGCCGTACATGGGATCTTTATTCTTCAGAAGGATGGGAAAGAGATCGTTGCTGAAATCGAACTTGACCCCCGAATCAAAGTAGTCCAGTACTTCCGGCTCTAGCAAATAGATCCCCGTGTTTACCGTATCCGAGATCACTTCACCCCAGCTCGGCTTCTCCAGGAATTGCTGTACACGCCCCTCCTCATCGACGATGACGACCCCATACTCTAGGGGATTTTCCACATGATAAAGGGTAATAGTTGCCAGGACCTCCTTTTGCTCATGGAAGGCGATGAGTGCCTCCAGATCGATGTCAGTCACAGCATCTCCACTGATCACAATAAAGGGCTCGTCCAGAAACTCTTCGGCCTGCTTGACGCTGCCAGCAGTCCCCAGAGGAGTCTCCTCGACAGAATACTCGATATTCATCCCCAGAGTCTCTCCGTCGCCAAAGTACTCCTCTACGGTCTCTGCCATATAGTGCAATGTCATCACCACATCGGTGATCCCGTGCCGCTTGAGCAGATCCAGAATGTGTCCGATCACGGGCTTGTTCACCATGGGCACCATGGGTTTTGGACGATTTATAGTCAGCGGTCTTAAACGTGTCCCCTGCCCCCCGGCCATCACCACAGCCTTCACCGTAAACCTCCTTTGTCAACTATACCGACCACTGTCCCCGGTCCCGTGGAACTCTTGCCACAAGTAGATGAGACCTTGCTATCATTATAGCACAAGCGAGGGCTCTTGAGAAGGCTCTCGCCGAAAGATCGCTGAAGATGCTAAGAACAAGGTTGACGACAGACGGTGAATGGGTATCATCAACTCAACAAATGTAGTTGCAAGAGGGCGGACTATTGTGTCATCCCCGCCCCCATATGGCGGCAGACAACGTTAAAGAGCGGATCTTTGGCGGCGATCTGAAAGGTGTTCTGCGCAGTTTTTGTTATGAGGAGGAAAGGCCCATGATCTATCACATCTATATAACCCTCGCCGGAGAGAACAAGATATCGATTCTGACCATGGACTCTGAAAGCGGCGAATTGACGTTCCAGGAGGATGTGGTGCTCGGCGGCGGTCCCGGCCCTCTGGCCGTCGATCCGGACCAGCGCTTTCTCTTTGCCGGTGTGCGATCCACGCAAGAGATATCGAGCTTTCGCATCGAGAGGGGGACGGGAAGACTGACTCTCATCAGTAACATCCCCCTTGAGGCCGATCCCTGTGCCCTGTACACGGATCGAACGGGACGATTCCTCCTCTCGGCCTATTACGGAGCCGGCAGGGTGGCGGTCCATGCTATCACCCCCGAAGGTGCGCTGGAAAAGACACCCGTCGAGTGGCTCGCGACGGCGAGGGGCGCACATGCGCTTCAGACCACCCCCTCCAACCAGTTCGCCTTGGCTCCTCACGTGCGAGAATCCAACACCATCCTACAGTTCATCTTTGATGAGAATGCGGGCAACCTCACGCCTAACCCAGAGGCCCCTCAAATCACACCGCCGCCGGGCACGGGACCGCGACACTTTTGCTTCCATCCTACCCAAGATATTGTTTACTTTGACAACGAACAGGGATGCAGCGTGACGGCCTATTGTCTCGATCCCTCCGCGGGCACGCTCCAGGCCTTTCAGACCATCTCAACATTGCCAGAGGGGTTTGACGGGGAAAACACCTGTGCACAGATCCATATCGCCGCCTCGGGCAGGACGTTGTACGCTTCCAATCGGGGACACGACAGCATCGCCTGCTTCTCCATCGATCCGGACACGGGAAATCTCTCATCCATAGGACAGCAGCCCACAGAAGAGATGCCCAGGGCCTTTAATCTCACGCCCCAGGACGAGTTCCTGCTTGTCGGCAGCCTGGTCTCCGAAAATCTCGCCTGCTATAGGGTGGATCAAGGGACCGGCACCCTGAGCCACATCTACACCCGTCATATCGGCGAACGTCCCATGTGGATACTGCCCCTGGATCTGGCTGACTGATGTACGGCTGGCAAGTGCCGTGCCACAGTGAAAGGTGCCCAACGACAGGCTCTCTATACGGTTTGCATGTTGGGCACCTCGATGATCCCAAGAGGCTATTGTCATCAACAGCGGTGCGACGCCCTACGATTTGATTGTGTAGCCCCTTGAGGTGGGGAAGATAATGAAACCAAAACTCTATCAACTTGCCCTGCTGTTGATCATGCTGTGCTGTCTCATCGTACCCGTACGGGCAAAAGACCCCACGGCCAAAGGATCGGCGGAAGCGGGGAGCGCTGCAAACCCCAACACCCTGCACGAGATAGATTCAGCCGTCCGAAACAAGATCTCCCCTGAACTCCTCGAGCAGTTCCTGGAGGTTGAGGAGACGGTGGGATCCGCTGCATCTGATCAGGTGGAGCGGCCTCCTGAGACTCTGGAAACCTCCGAGGGCGCCCCCATAACCTACCTGGTCTTTCTGCGTGATCGCGCCGATTTACGGACGCTGCAGGCCATCCCCGACAAGGAGACCAGACGTGCCGCTTTGGTGGACCGCCTGCGGAATGTGGCCAGGCGCAGCCAGACAAAAGTGCTCGACTATCTCGCAGAGCGCACCGAACAGGGCAAAGTCTCGCGTTACACGAGTTACTGGATCTTTAATGGACTGGTGGTAGAAAGCGACCTGGAAACCGCACTGGAACTGGCCCGGCACCCCGAGGTGGAAGCACTCCGCCCCAACCGCATCCATCGTCTGCCAGAGCCCCAACAGGATACCGACGCCACTCTCGATGCCGGGGAGGTGGCCTGGAACGTGGCCCATATCGAGGCGGACCGCGTGTGGAGCACTCTTGGCATCACGGGCCAGGGCGTCGTGGTAGCCAACATGGATTCTGGCGTGGACTGGACCCACCCCGCTCTTCAACACAGATACCGAGGCTACGACGCAGAGGACCCCGCCGCCTCAGTCCACGACTATAACTGGTTTGATCCCACAGGAACTTATCCTCAAACGCCGGGGCCAAACATCCCTGAGATCAGCGATTGGTCCGATCACGGCACCCACACCATGGGCACCATGGTGGGCTCGACCGATGGCTATACCGTGGGCGTGGCGCCCGGTGCACAATGGATCGCGGTCAAGGTCTTTGACGATGGAGGAGAAGCGGAAGAGGAATGGATACATGCCGGTTTTCAATGGTGCCTGGCCCCCACAGATATGGACGGGGAGAATCCCGATCCCAGAAAAGCGCCCGATATCGTCAACAATTCTTGGGGGGATCGAGAAGACGTCTCGGACGAAACATTTCGCCAGGATCTGGAAGCCTGGCGCGCCGCCGGCATCCTCTCTGTCTGGGCGGCGGGCAACAGTGGCCCCGACGAGGGAACCATAAACTCTCCCGCCGGCATGGAGACGGCCTTTGCCGTCGGCGCCGTCGACGAAAGTGACACCATAGCCTATTTCAGCAGCCGCGGTCCCTCTCCCTGGGTGGAGATAAAACCCGATGTCGTCGCGCCCGGTGTGAACATCACCTCCTCCATAGCAGGCGGTGCATACGGAATGATGAGCGGTACCTCCATGGCCACGCCCCACGTTGCGGGGCTCGCCGCCTTGATGTGGGAGGCCATGGGAGACACCCGTTCCATCACCAGCACGGAACAGACCATCATCAGTACCGCCATTGGCGACGACGAGCCGGATACCACCTATGGCTATGGACGCATAGATGCCTATGAGGCGGTGGCCACCGCCATACGAGAGAAACACTCTTTCTACATGCCTATCATCCTGAAACACGCTGCCCTACAGCCAAAGCCCTTTGACCATGTCGCGCTCATGCCTCTCATTTACAAGTAACGCTGGATCCACTGCAGAAAGGCTTTCGAGGGATAAGCCAACCACTTGGCAAAAAGAAAACGCTATGCTAGAATGCGTCCTCGAATTATCGGAAGGTGTCAAGTAAAGACGATCATATGGATTTTTTACTTATCTTTTATCTATCAGGGAGCTCGAATCTATGAATCGTGAAAGCCCGCCGAACCCACTAACCTCCATCATGAAAAACGAGTGGACACAGCGTATTGTAGTAGCAGCCGTTTCTATCCTTTTGATTCTCTCTTTGTGGTTGCCCCCTGCCTCCATCGGGGCACGGCTGTTCTACACCGACTATCCTTTGATCAAGCCCGATGAGGGAGGCGTGGCAACGACGATTAACGGAGCGACACTACACGTTCCCCCCGATGCCGTGGAAAAACGCACGCGGTTCCGTATGGAAGCCATTGCGGGACAGGATCTCGCCGCAGCGTGTGGCAACGCCGACCTCTTTGTGGGAACTGCGGGAGAGGTCACGTCGGTCGATCTCAAAGAGGATGCCCCAGAAGCCCTGGCTTTCCAGGACATCCCCCAGAACCTGATCGCCTATGAACCCCTATACCGCGTCGATGTCCGTGGGGACGATCCCTCACGGGCTGATCTGACCCTGCCCATCCCTGACGACCTGAACGCTCTTGAGATGGCAGATCTATACGCCTGGGACGGGCAATCCTGGGAGTGGATTCCCTCCCGCATCGACCGGAGCGATTGGACACTGCAGGCCGATCTACCCTTTTCCCCCTCCTTTTTCATCTTAGCCCAGACCCAAGCGACAACGCCCCGTATCGGCTTTGGCATCTCGGCATCCGCCGATGACCTGATAGAGATATCCGCCGATACCGCGGCACCCCTGGTGAGCATCAGCGGACTGCACCTGGAAGGGGAAGGCGAGATAGGAGGAGACCTCGTCGCCTCACCGGATAGCAACAAGATGTCGTCCTCTCTCCTCTCCATCTCCAATACCGTCGATGGCGTCACACGCAGCGATCTGTTGGATAATCTCGTCATCGACGACTCCTTGCGTACCAGGCATGTGGAGAATATCCTGCAACGTGTAAACTCTGGAGAATACACCGGCGTCGAAATCGCTTACGGCGGCCTGGATCCCGACCTGGAAGCCGACTTCACAGCGTTCATTCAGGAACTGGCCCGGGCCTTGCAGGCACAGGACAATCTTCTCGCCGTGCGCGTGGACAGGCCGCAGAGGGATGGAGATGGCTGGGATACAGGCGGATACAATTGGCAGGTGTTGGGAGAGAGCGCGCATGTCCTCCGCATTCCCGCCCTTATGGAGCCGGAGGCATACGAGCCAGAGGGGGACATGGATCACCTCCTCTCCTGGGCCACTCGACGCGTGGATCGACGCAAACTGGATTTATATATGAGCGGGTACTCCTATGAGTTCATAGAGGACGAATGGCAGCAGATACCCTATCAACAGGCCCTCAACCTCCTCGCCAGACGCATCGACGCGAATACCTCAGAGAAGATCCTGTCGCCTGGCGAGTTGGTCGGCTTGAACCTGCCCGATGCGGCCCAGGCGTCCTTACAATTTGACGCCGATGCGCAGGTATATAGCCTCACATATCAAGATGAGGCGCAGCAAACACACCGGGTATTGCTGCAGAACGCGGCGAGTGTAGCGCGCAGGCTTCAATACGTGAACCGCTATGCCCTGGGCGGCTTTTCCATCGAGGGCGCCCTACACAAAGAGAACGATGAGGGCATCCTCACCGTAGTACAGAGTCTACAGGATAACCTCGTCCCCCCCAGCACCCAGTTTGCTTGTGTCTGGACCGTGGAAGACGCGAGCGGCCGAACCATCGATCAACAGGTACTGCCGCTGACCGATCCAAACTGGACGTGGACGGCGCCCAACAATCCGGGTAACTATATCATCCGGGCGGCAATATCAGACGACGGAGGGCAGACGACCGGGGAGTCGGCCTCCCAGATCGATGTGGAGGTACCGACCCCCACTTTTACGCCAACCAACACACCAACGCCTACACCAACCAGCACACCGACGGCGACGCCGACACGTAGCACGGCAACGGCTGAGTCGGAGGCGGAAGCGGAAGAGGAAACTCAAGCCGCGGTAAGCAACGTGCAGCCCAGCGCACCCGGCTACTTTGGCTACGGTATCCAGGCCGCCATGGTCACCGACGGAAATCACCAGCGCATCTTTGACCACGTAAATACCATGGGTTTCAACTGGGTAAAGCAGCAGGTGGAATGGTTCCGCTATAACCCCGCACCCGGGCAGTATGATTGGGGCCCGTTGGATCGCATAGTGGATTCGGCCAATGCCAATGGCGTCAACGTGCTCTTCAGCGTGGTCAAAGCACCGGCGTGGGCGCGTCCCCCGGAGGACACGGATGAGGGACCGCCTGCGGACCCGAACACGTACGGAGACTTTGTGCGGGAGATGGCCAGCCGCTACAAGGGACGGGTCAAAGCCTATGAGATATGGAACGAGCAGAACCTGTACTATGAGTGGGGTGGACGTGGGGGCAAGATAAATGCCGCCCAATATATGGAACTACTGAAGGTGGCCTACAATGCCATCAAATCTGTGGATCCGGGGGCAGTAGTCGTGAGCGGGGCCCTTACGCCGACGGGAACCAATGACGGCGACATCGCCATAGACGATCGCGTCTATCTGGAACAGATGTACAAGGCGGGGCTGGCCCGCTATTGCGACGCCATCGGTGCGCATCCGAGCGGCTTTAACCTTCCTCCCGACGCCGACTGGCGCACCTATGAAGATCCACACGCATCTTTTCGTGGGCCGTTTACAAACCGCCATCCCTCCTATTCGTTCCAAGCAACCATGGAGAGCTATCGCAACATCATGGTCAAGTACGGGGACGCGCACAAGCGCATCTGGCCCACCGAGTTCGGCTGGGCAACTGTCGACGGCCTGGGCGTCGCACCCGCCCCAAACTACGAGTATGCCGCCGATAATACGGAAGCGGAACAGGCTCAATATATCGTGCGCGCCTACGAGATGAGCAGATCTTGGGGCTGGGTCGGTCCCATGTTCCTGTGGAACCTGAACTTTGCCCCCGTGGCTGGCGCACAGGATGAGAAAGCCGCCTTTGGCATCGTGCGCGATGATTGGAGCCCACGTCCCGCTTTCCACGCCCTTTGTGACATGCCCAAGTAGTCCACATATTGCCTCACGATATCGACGTAGAGCCTCTTGTGTATAGACTCTACGTCGATACTGTTTGAGATGGAGGAAGCGAGAATGACGCACAAAATCGCACGGGTTATAGTCGCTCTTCTGTTAGTCTCTTTGATGGCTTGTAGCGCGACTACTTCGGAGCAAGCGCAAAAGACATCAACTCCTAAAATAGAAAAGACCCCCAAGCCGACCTTTACTCCCACATCTGGGATCGAGACGCCGACGCTGGCCCCCACGAGGACACCCGCTGAAACCGCCCCGATAGAAAATGACACCCCCGAGACAACGGAGACATCAGGCCCGCAATCTGCCAAGTCCTTACGTATGGAATCCCCCGAGTACGGCATGCAGGCCTTTCTCTGGTGGCGCCCTGAGGTGGGCAGCCGCGACCTCCAGATGATCCGCGACGCGGGATTTGGCTGGTGTAAGGTAAACTTTGGCTGGCGCGATATCGAGGGCGCCAGCAAGGGCGCCTTTGACTGGTCTCACACGAATCGCATCATGGAGATGGCCGAGGATGTGGGCTTGGATCTGGTCGTGCGCGTCGACCATCAGCCTGCATGGGCCGGTGGCGGATTCCCCGTCAACGGCCCACCGGACAACTATCAGGATCTGGCAGATTTTCTGACGGCCCTGGCTGAACGCTACAGGGGACGCATCCGTGCATACGAGGTATGGAACGAACCCAACCTGGCCCACGAGTGGGGCGGCAAGGCCCCGGACCCCGGAGCCTACGTAGAGTTGTTGGGAGTAGCCTACGAGGCCATAAAAAGCGCGGATCCTGGCGCCATGGTCATCAGTGCCGGGTTGTCTCCAACCGCCACCTGGAGCGACGAGGCCCGTCCCGACGACATGTATCTTGAGAACATGTACATCGCCATGGGCGGCGACAGCGACGGTTACTTTGATGTGCTTGGTGTTCACGGAGCGGGCTATAAAAGCCCGCCGGAGCGTGACCCCGCGGAGGTGGCGGCTGACCCGGATCTGGGAGGCTCCAGGGCCTTTTGTTTCCGCCGCGTGGAGGATCTACGTGCTATCATGGTGGAACATGGCGACGAGAACAAACAGATCGCCCTGCTGGAGTTTGGCTGGACGAGCGATCCTAGACCCGAATCCCCTTACTACTGGCACAGAGTAAGCGAGGAGACCAAGGCGGACTATTTTGTGCGCGCCTACCAATATGCAGAGGAGAACTGGTCGCCCTGGATCGGTCTCATGAGCCTGATCTATATCTGCGATGCGGAGTGGACGCCCGAGGATGAGCAATACTGGTGGGCCATCACCTATCCCGGTTGGCCAGAGTTCAAGCCCCGTCCCGCCTACACCGCCCTCAAGGCCATGCCCAAATAGTAGACTTTGACAAATCGAATATGAGGTGCTGACACTCCCAAATGTATCAGCACCTCGCTATCTCACTCCAATGCGGCCAAGAGCGTGTCCATCTCCCCTTGCGTCAGAGCACGATCCCCCGCTGCGGCATTCATGGTGGCCTGCTCGGGGGATTTGGCCCCTGGGATGGCCACGGGGGCTGTAGGATGCGAGATCACAAAGCGTAGCGCCGCCTGCACCATCTCGTGCCCTGGATCGACTATCCCTTTCAGCCTTTCCACAAGGGCGATGGCGCGTTCATATTCCTCGCGCCGTGCCCCGCCTACATTCCACACGTCGCGCACAGAATCCTCAAATTCCGTATCAAGGGAGTACTTGCCGGCCAGCAATCCCCGATACAGCGGCCCCCGCACCAGGACAGCGATGCCATGTTCGCGGCAGTAGGGTAAGAGATTGTCCTCGGGATCCCTGTTGAGAAGCGAATAGTTCACCTCAAGCACGCTGCACGTTCCATCCACGTTAAAGCGCTCGAGCACCTGAGGATCATCCGTAGAGATCCCATACGCCCTTATACGGCCCCGCTCCTTCAGCCATTCAAAGGCCTCCAGGTAAACGGTAGGATCTTTTATATCCCCCTCATGACAGAGCATGACGTCGATCCAATCCGTCCTCAGACGATGCAGCGAAGCGTGAGCGCAGAGACGGATCATATCCACCGTCGTCTTGGGCACACCCTGCCCCGTGCGTTTCCCCCAATGTCCGATCTTGCTCACCAGATAGACCTGGTGCCTTATGCCCGCCAGGGCTATGCCCAGACGCTCCTCCGATAGGCCGTTGGGAACACCGTATGACTCTGCCGTATCAAAGAGGTTCACACCGTTGTCAAAGGCGGCCCGTATCGTGGACCAGACGGTCGTCTCGTCCAACTCTCCCCACTGATTGCCAATGTTCCAGGTTCCCATACCGATCGAGGAGACCTGCCATCCTAAATCGCCGAATTCTCGATAAAACATCTTCCTCCCTTCGTTATAGCAGCCAATATAAGAAAGCACCTAATATTATCGAGGAATATCGCGGCGCCGTCAACCGGTATTACAGTTTTGACATAGCGCCCTACCCTCGTTATCCTGTGTTGGCTCTCGATCGCCCTTTCAGGTAACCTAATCACAGACCATAGGAGGCAACGGAACATGCGCTTGGTACAATTCAGACTTCCTGACCGAGGTCGACGCGTCGGCCTTGTCGAGAGGGGTACTATCCACGATCTCACCGCTCTGCGTGAGAGATGGACCCATCTCTATCACGTCTTCCTCGAGGCGCAAGAGGCGGGACATACCGTCGAAGAACAGATCGGAGTCCTCTTGGCGCAAAAGCAGGCACCTGAACTCTCCTACGAAAGGCTTTGGCAAAACCGCCCGGGCGACGACAGAGGCTGGCTCCTTCCCCCTTTGGATCATCCGGATCCTGCACACTGCATCATTGGGGGCACGGGGCTGACACATACGGGCAGCATGACCCAACGCGACGCCATGCATGAGGAGCAAGACGCCCAAAGGACGGACTCGGAAAGGATGTTTGCCATGGGATTGGAGGGCGGCAAGCCCGCCCCAGGAGAGAGGGGCATCGCCCCCGAGTGTTTTTACAAGGGTTCGGGCATCATTATGCGTCCCCACAATGGTTTTGTGGATATCCCCTCCTTTGCCAGGGGTGGCGGCGAGGAACCAGAGATCGTGGGCTGCTATATCATCGGCGAGAACGGCACACCTTATCGTCTCGGCTTTGCCATGGGCAATGAATGGTCCGACCACGCCATGGAGCAGGTCAATTACTTGTGGCTCGCTCCCTCCAAACTACGAACGTGTAGCATAGGTCCTGAACTGATCACCGATCACCCCTTCCAGGACGTCCACGGCGTATGCCGCATATATCGAGAAGAGGAAACCATTTATGATTCGGGAGAACTTCTCACCGGCGAGGAGCATATGAGCCACTCGTTAGCGAACCTGGAAGATCATCATTTCAAACATCCCCAATTCCGGGTACCTGGGGACGTTCACCTGTACTTTTTCGGCACCTCCAAGTTCTCCTTTGGAAACCGTGGACCGTTCGCAGATGGCGACAGGATTGAGATGCGATTCTCCGGTATGGGAGCACCATTGGTCAACTATGTACGGAGAATCCCGCCCGACGAGATGCCGATAACGGTCCGCAAAGGATAAACGCGAATTCGACAGTAACGCTCCTGAATAGCCCACCCGTAAACCACAAAGAGGGGATGGTTTTTAGCCGTCTCCTCCTATCCGTTCCAGCCGTGGAAAGAACTCTATGGCGTCCATTCCCGCAGGGCCGGAAAGCGCTCGATCTTTTCCTCCGGCCAACCAAGCATATGGCACTTTTCCCAGATATAATAACAATAGGTATCGAAAGGGACTTTTCCGGGACAGCGGTGATCGATGTGAGGGATGAATCCTCCCTCGGCCACCACGGGTTCCAATCGCAACAGTTCTCGTAGGACAGCCTCCCGTCCCTCATAAAGGGCGAATTTATCAAATCCACCCCGAATCAGTAGATCACGTCCATATTCTCTTTTGAGAGCCACAGGATCATTGCCCGGATTTACCTCCAGGGGAAACATGCAATTGAGGCCCACATCTAACCAAAGAGGAACGAGGTCGAGTATGTTGCCATCGCAGTCGGTCCAGATAACGTCGATGCCATACTGGCGCAACATGCGCATGACCGGCTCCATATGGGGCATGATGCGCTGTGAAAAAAAACCGGGGTTGAGAATAGGCCCACTATTGAAGCATATGTCCTCCCACCCAGCGGCAGCATCGAACTTGCCTCGCTTCAGAACGGGCGGCAGCAGTTCTAGAAGCATATGGGAGAGATGCTCAACCATCTCCTCGATGAGATCGGGATCATCCTTGGACATATAGGCCAGTCCCTCAAATCCCATCCAATCCCGTATCCAGCCGATAAAGGAGCCAAAGTTCGTGCTCACGGGCTTCTCGCTCTGGCGAGACATCTCCTCTTTGGCCCGCAATTCCTCCTCCGGGATAACTCTCACCGCATGATGCACGTCGAGAAACTCGTCCCGAAAACCCTCCCAGGTGGCGCGATCGCGAATGGGAAACTCGAGAAAGTGCGGGATGGTACGCGTCCTGTGCAACTGCTCCTGTTTTAGCACGCCAAGTCCGTCCCGATAAATGATGGTATCCTCGGTGCGTTCCACTACCTCACGAAGGCGCTCGGGCAGAGCACCGATGCGGGCATCGAACGTCTCAAACTGCTCCACGCCAAAATATTCTTCGACGATACGGTCGGGGATGGATCCACCTGGCTGACGAAAAGAGGCGGGCAGGTGTCCCTGCTCCATCCACGCCTCCTTCAGTTCATCCCAATAGCCGAACTCGAGATGCGAGACATAGTCCACATGCTGATAATGCATAGTGCGGTCAAACCGTTCTCGCGGCAAAAGAGCCTCACCAAACCGTCCTTTTCCCCCTCGGATATCAGCCATAGAACCTCCCGAACAAATCATACTTGAGACATATGATATACGTTCTCGCCATCATGTCCAGCGACGGTCACTCCGGCAGCGAAACGGCTGTGAGAGACGGACGGATCGCACATGAGCAAGTTGAGAACTCTTCCAATCACCTTTTCTGTCGGTTTTTGAAC
>JBKHJO010000112.1:0-4517 GCA_046538105.1 Anaerolineales bacterium
GGTCTCGGGATTCCTCAGCAGTGGGGTCAGATCGCGCCCGTGCATCTCCCAGGGCAGCGGCAGCCCGGCGAGGGAAAAGAAGGTGGGCGGTATATCCTGACCGGCAATGGGCTGGTCACAGACTGTCCCCGGGGGCACCATCCCGGGCATGCGCACCATCATGGGGGCCAGAAGGTTAGCGTCGTAGGGGGCGAACTTGTGGCGGAAGCCGTGCTGGCCCCAGGCAAACCCCTGATCGGAAGTGAAGACGATCACCGTGTTGTCCAGTTGGCCCGTCTCCTCCAGGGCTTCCAGCACCCTGCCCACGCCCTCGTCCAGGGCACGAACCGCGCGGTTATACTGCTGGACCCAATCCGTGAGGTAGCGCCCCCCCTGAATGAGCATGGGGCGTCCGTTCTCCGCCTCGTACCAGACGCCGTACACGCGCATGTGGGCCGCCTTGGTCGGGCGCGGAGGATAGATATCTTCAGGTGTGGATACCTGCGGGATGTCCGGATAGTCCTCACCGTGGCGGTCGGCCACCGTCCACGGCCCGTGCACCGCATCGTAGCACAGCCAAAAGTACCAGGGTCTGCCCGGCTCTTTGGCTCGCTCGTGGATATAGTCCACGGCCCAGCGGGTATAGTTATCAGTGGAGTAGCCGCCCACGAACTCGGGTTCGCCCCCATTAAAACTTATGCTCTGGTTACTGTAATAGCCCCCATAGATCGCGGGCTGGGTGTGATCCCAGATCGCCGAATAGTCCCAATCCCTGCCGTGGCCATGGTCGCTGCCCACGTGCCACTTGCCCACAATGCCCGTGTGCCAGCCGTTCTCGCGAAAAACCTCGGGCCACCAGGGACACTGCTCCGGGTCATAGTCAAAGGTCGGATAACCTCCTGTGAGCCGGAGGCTCTCAATGCCATGTTGGAGCTTGCCGCTGAGGGCCGTGGCCCGCGATGGCGCACACCAGGCAGCGGTGTAACATTGTGTGAAGCGCACCCCCTCGTCGGCAAACCGATCGATGTTCGGCGTGTGTACCCAGGGATGGGCCTGGGGATAGCAACTCACCGAGCGTCTGCTCTGATCGTCGGTAAAGATGTACAGGATGTTGGGTTGTTCTCCATTTCTTTGGGATGGCATAAGGTCTCTCCAATCGTATAAGGATAGAAAAAGAGGTGGCCAAAGTGGCCACCTCGAAATAGACCGGCTACTCGTCAGAGAGCCTGCGCAGCTCGCTCAGGTGCCAGTTGGGGTCCTTGAGGGCCTCGTAGACCACGCCTCCCTCGGCGTCGCGGGGCACGTCCATACCCATGAGGTAGCTTATGGTAGGCGCCACGTCCACCTGGCGCACCTGGCCCTTCAAGTGAACGCCCTCCTTGACGCCAGCGCCCGACATGACAAAGACGGTATGCTGTGCCCCGATGCCAAGTCGTGCGCTGGGCATCTGCTGGCCATGGGCCGCGTCGTACTCGGGTCGTAGGACAAAGACCACATCTCCCACCCGCTCGCCCCACAGATTGAGCATCTCGGCATCCTTGCGCGTGAGGGCCAGCACAAAAGGACACTCGCCCGTCTCCGGATCCTTGTAGTCCATCAAGGCGTGGATGACCTCCCACTGCGTCTCCTCGAACGCCTCCGGGGGCACGATCCCCTCGGGCTCCCGCTCCTCCAGATTGACAAAGATGTTACAGTTGCCCAGGGGACACGCCTTTGTGTTGGCCCAGTCGATCTCCTCTCGTTCCTCGTCCTCATAGGCCAATAACCCCGCCTCGATGAGTACGTCTTCCACGTTAGTCCGGGCATACTTGTCCGGGGTACCGCCGTGGTCGGAGACGATGAGGAAGATAGTATCCTCATCCATCTGCTCCATCAACTCGCCCACCCAGCGGTCCATGGCCCCGTAGGTGCGAACCAATCCCCGATAAGAGCGCTCCACGACCTCCGACGGCGCGCCCGAGACGGGATCCGCCTGCCGCAGGAAAAAGTGGCTGGCATAGTCGGAAGCATGGGTCTCGGTATAGAAGAGATCCCAGTCATATTTTTCCATGAGATAGCGCGATGTCCCTGCCAGACAGTCAAAGTGATAGTCGAGCACCTCAAAGTAGGTGTCATCATCGATCTTGCCCAGGGCATCTCGGGCCGGGTTCTGCAGAAACGGCCCCACCTCCTCATAAATCTCTTCCGAGATCCCTTCCGGGTAGGTCCAGTCGCCGCCAACGGGCCAGATTTGGGGGAAGAAAAGTTCAACGTGCTGACCGTCGTCCGAGAGGACCATGAGCTTGCAGCGCACGGTACCCTCGACGGGCTCCCCGTCGATGACAAAACTATCCAGCCACCACTCGGACCACTCCTTCTCCGCAAGGGAGGTGAAGGCTTCAGCCGCGTCCTTGGTGGGAGATACGAGCATGCGGTCGTATCCATCCTGACCCGAAGCATAAATCAAGCCCCAATAGGACTTGGGTTCGCCATCCTCACCCCGCAGCATGAGGGGCTGACCCCGCGTCAGCGGTTCCATGACCAACTCGGCCTCCAGGGGCGGCTGAACGCTCTCGGGCACGTTCTCCCAGGCCTCAGCCTCGCGGACGTGGATCAAGTCCACCTGCTCGCCCGTCTGCAGGGCGCTGGGGTCCACCTTTTCGGGGTCCAGTTCGCCGCCAATGTCATAGCCACGATAGGCATCGGTGACAAAGAGATGATATCCGGCGATCTGATGATAGTTGCTCACGCCGGGGCCGCTGCCCTCCACTTGAACGCCTTTTTTCACCGTCGGCGGCCAGGAGATCTCCTGCTTGACCAGTATGGGGAACTTGTCACAGCGTTCGGCCGTGTTCCATATATACTCGGCCTCACAGAGATCGGTGTCGATGCCCCAGATATAGTCCGGGATGTAGCCATCGTAATTGCGGATCCTGAAATCGGTCACCTTGTGGGTGCCGGCCCAGGCGCCGGTGGCCAGGGTGGTCCATCCGGGGGGTGTCAGTGTGGGCACCACCCCCACCATCTCACGGTACACGCCGTTCTCCAGAAGTTCGGCGATGTGGGGCACATGCCCCTCATCCACCATATGCTTCAGCAACTCCATGCTTGTGCCATCAAAACCTACCACGACGGCCTTTTTTGCCGGGCTGTTCATGTTGCCTCCTCTTTTCTCTATCAACTGTGTAAAACGATACCCCTACTGCTGCGTGAGGCCCACCCACCATCGCTATCGTCTCTGTGTCGCAGGCAGCCAGACGGGCCGTACCCTTTCTAGTGATTCGTAAAAGAGCCATCGCGGCGGTACAACTGGTGCGGCTCCCACAGCTGGAATTCCTGCTGGGATGCCAACTCCTCGTCGAGCTCCACCCCGAGGCCAGGCGTGTCGGGCACGGGATAGCGGTTGTCCTCCAACGACAACTGCACGGGGAAGAGATCGGTGGCCAGTTCGCGGCTTTCTCTTGGTTCCGCATGGGCCTCCAACCAGGCAAAGTTGGGCACTGCCGCGCCCAGGTGGACGCTGGCCGCCGTGCAGATGGGCCCCAGGGGATTGTGAGGCATGAGGTCGATATAGTGGGCCTCGGCCCAGCCCGCGACCTTGATGGCCTCGGTGAGCCCGCCCACGTTGCACACGTCAACGCGGGCAAAGTTGGTGATGCCCCGCTCGATGTAGGGCAGAAACTGCCACTTGCTGGAGAATTCCTCGCCGATGGCAAAGGGCACGGGGGTCATCCGCCGCAGCGCCTCATAGGCCTCTGGCGTCTCATCGCGGATGGGCTCCTCCAAAAAGTCGAGGGTGCCCCGGGGCATCCCCTGACAGAAAGACGCCGCCTGGGCCACGTTCAGCCGGTGGTGAAATTCCACGCCCAGCACGGGGGCTGATCCCATGTCCTCGCGCAGCCTGGTCATGCGTTCAGCCGTCAAGGGGATCGATTCCCGTGGCTCAAAGACCTGTGGATCACCATGCTCGGGGTGAGCGAGGAACACGCGAATGGCCGGCCAGCCCTGTTCCAGCAGCGATTCCACACTTTCTAACAACCCTTCATAGCTGTCTCCGCCCGTGGTGGCAAAACACGGCACAAAGTCGCGGTGCTTCCCTCCCAGCAACTGGTACACGGGCACGCCCAGCGCCTTACCAGCGATATCATGGAGGGCGATGTCGACGGCCGAGATAGCCGCCGTCAGCGTGCGGCCTCCCTCGAAATACTGGCTGCGATACATCTCCTGCCACAAAGCGCCCCTGCGCATAGGGTCTCGACCGATGAGCCAATCGCGATAGTGTTCGACAGCACCTTTCACCGCCAGCTCACGCCCCGACAGGCCGCCCTCGCCCAGACCGTGGATCCCTTCATCGGTCTCCACTTTGACAACGAGTTGATTCCTGTGCCCCACCCACAGGGGGAATGCCTTGATGTCCGTAATCTTCATGTTTCTCCCCAAAGAATAGACATATGCGAACTAATCCTTACTATACGCGTTGTCCCAGGATTTTCAACCCAATCTTCCCATCGCCTCCAACTCATCGGCCACGTCATCCAGCCCCAGCTCCTCCATCTTGT
>JBKHJO010000045.1:0-19651 GCA_046538105.1 Anaerolineales bacterium
AGGCCGGCCAGAGGGCGCAGGGAATTGACGACACCGATCTGGGCGGGTTCCCCTCCCAGAGCCAGGATGTAAAGAGAGGCATAGGGAAAGGCCATGGAGCGGGCGAACATGCCCATGGCCCCAGTCACCGTCATCACCAGTATATTACCCTGCATAAAGGCAAAGGTTTTGCGCAGCGATTTTAGCATCAGCCGGTCTCTTGTCAGATATCGTTCGAGGAGGAGCAAACACTCTCGTGCCGAGGGAGCACACAAAACCAAAAGATTCCCCATAGAGAACGCTGCTACATCCGATATCCTATCGAACGATGGGAAACCTGACAAGTCGCAAAAAGCACGAATCCATCGTGTCTGTCCTATCAGGTGATCCCAGTCGCGTCCTGTATCACATCATCATGTGCAGAAAGTATTCTTAGCAACAGCGGAGCCTCCGGCCTACACAGACGTTCAGTCTCGCCCCTGGTCAGGTGATCAAGTCACGTAACCTTGATCTGACTGGTCAGAGTCCTCTAGAAGCGATATAATAGGGCAAGTTTACAAACGGCCATGTGGGCTGTAAGGACTTCTAGAATGACAGAACGAGTAACGCCTCGTTTCTCGCTTCCGATCAGTTATCTGTTGTGTATCCTTGTCTCGACGCTGAGCGCTTGCTCCTCGACGCTTTCCTCCGTCTCGACACCGACGCCCGAACAGGCAGATGCGCAAGTGGCAGCCACGAGCGCCTCCCGACCTACAGCCACACCTCTTCGCTCAACATCTACCTTCACCCCTCGTCCCACGACCACACCGCAACCGACACCGACCATAACCGCAACGCCCACGCCGCCGCCGTTGCCAGAGGAGTGCCTGAAACAAAAGTTCATTGAGGATATCGAGGTTTGCCACGAGGTACCCCAGTACGATGTCGACCTGGCGGTGCGCCTGGAATCGCCCCAGGTGACGGGGAGCCAGCAAATCACCTATACCAACGCGGAGGATGTGCCGTTGGATCATCTGTATCTGCGGCTCTTTCCCAACAGCCGCGGCTATGGCGGGACGATGACCATGACGCACGTATTGCTGAACGGGGAGTCGGTCACGCCCCAATTCGAACTGCAAAACACCGCCGCACGGATACCCCTGGAGACGGCGCTTGACCCAGGGGAGGTTGTAACACTATCCATGGATTTCACCGTCGGCGTCCCCACGTCGGGCGTCTCTGGCTATGCGCTATTTTCGTATCTGCGCGGGGTGATGGCCCTGCCCACGGTCTACCCCATCATCCCCGTGTACGACGATCAGGGCTGGGACGTCGAGCACGCGCCAGATCACAGCGACGATCTGCACACCGATATCGCGCGTTATCGCGTGCGGATCTCTGCGCCGGCCGACTTGACCCTCATGGCCTCTGGCACCTGCACGAAGCCCGAACCCGGGCGATGGGTATGCCAGGCGGCGCCGATGCGAGACTTTACCCTGATCCTGGGGGAGGATTACGAACGCGCCGCCCGAAAGGTAGAGGGCGTGGTAGTCAATAGCTATTTCTATCCGGGGCACGCAGAAGGCGGCGGGCGAGCGTTGCAGGTCGCCGTCGATGCGATGTCGGTGTTCAGCGAACTCTTTGGTCCTTATCCCTATACCGAACTGGACGTCGTCGAGACCCCCAATCGCCTGGGTGGCATGGAATACTCGGGGCTGGTGGTCGTCGAGGATGGACTTTATACGGAGGGAAGTGTGGAGTGGCTGACGGCCCACGAGGTGGCGCACCAGTGGTGGATGGTCGTGGTGGGCAACGACCAGGTAGATGAGCCGTGGCTGGACGAGGCCCTCACCCAATACAGCACCATGCTCTATTATGAAAAGGTCTATGGGAAGGATAGGGCGAGGGCGATCCTGCAGCAAGAGTTCGAGAGCAGTTATCAGAGCGTACTCAAGCAGGGCCGCGACATGCCTGCTGGCTTACCCTCTGACACCTATCCCCCGGATCTGTATTGGAAGATAGTTTACGACAAGGGCGCACTCTACTTCCACGCACTGCGAGAGGCGGTAGGCGACGAGGCCTTTTTCGAGATCCTGCAAACCTACTACCAGCGCCACCGCTATGACATCGCGACCCCCGAGATGTTCCTGGATGCTATAGAGACTGTCACCGGCGATCAACATGGGGACATCTATGAGAAATGGATCGGGGGGAATGCGACCCGGTAGACCGCGTGGCCCGCGCGCTGGTTCAAATACCCAGTAGGACCGCCAGAGACTGATGGGAACGGTGAAAAAGGCAGAACATCAACACGCACAAGAAGGCCCGTGAGCAGCGCTCCCAGCCAGACCCACCCATACCACACGCTTCCTCGAACTCACCTCTATCACCTTCTCGCGATTGTGTATGGTCAGGGGCCTTTTATCTGGATATACTCGTCCACCTCCACGTTGTAGCGAACGTCCTCCACAGTAAACACGGCCCAGGGGGTGCCCTCATCGAACCAGGTGACGGCGCCAACTGTGGGGATGGTGTGTCCATCGATGGTATCCCATCTCAAGGCCTCGTTGATCCATAACGTCTTCCCCTCACTGTCGGTGCCCTTGAAACGCATAGATTCCAGGAAGCGCAGCATGCCCGTCTGCGGATCGAAGAGGACAGAGATTCACCGACACCATCGCTCGTCCAAGATTCCGTCGAGCGGCAATTTTCTGCCCCGTCAAATTGTTATTCATAACACCCCTTTCCAGCATTCTGCTGAAAGTGTCTTCTGTATTATGTCTATCACGACCCGCCCCATCTTGCTTCTTGGCGTAATCCTTTAGTCTTGTGAAGCGAAACCGAATCACTGGGTTCCTGCAAAAAGGCCCGGATATCTTTGGCGATCAGGTGGGGAGCTTGAGCGTAGAGGTGATGGCCCACGTCGAGCATCTTGTATTGGCCGCCGGCTGCCTCGACGTAAGCCGCCAACACCTCGCGCCAGCTGTCCACCGGTACGCCGTCGCCGTTGGAGATCAAGGCATAAAAGGGCACATCGGGCATGCCCTCTGCAGCGACCCGCCGGGCGTTGGCCTGGACCGCCTCGACCTCGGCCCGCATATCGGCGGTCAAGGTGCGCCGAACCATGATCGAGCAGTAGGCAGACATCTCGGCCTCGGTCAAATAGCTCGCAGCGGGTGATTCGAGACAGATGGAAGGCGCCAGGCGCAGCAGGCCGGTCCGACCGATGAAGGAGGCCACTGCCACCATCATGCGCTCCGAGGGCATGATCTCATAGATCGGGGGCACAGCCGGGTCCAACCCGATAATGGCAGTCACTTCTTTGGGATGGCGATTGGCCCAGTGGATGGCTTCTAGGGCGCCCATCGAATGGGGCAGCAGGACGTAGGGCGGGCTCTCCCCGGCGGAAGTCAACGCCTGGCGGGTCTCGTTAAGCACCGTCTCGATGTCACGGGAGGTGCCACCCTCGTCGCTCCAGCCGTACCCGGCCCGTTCCACGACAACCGTGCGGTAATTATCGGACAGGAGACAATAGAGCCCCTTAAAATCCAAGGCAGGGGCGGTGGTGCCGCTACCCGAAAAGAAGACGAGCGTCAGATCGCCTGTCCCTTCAGCGTAGACGTGGAGCCGGTGCCCATTCACCGCCACTAGCTGTCCGGGCGGTGGATAGGCGACCTCTTCACTCGGTATTCGCAGCCGGTGATATATGGTGCTGCCGATAACCAATAGTAACAGCAACCCTACCAGTCCAGCCAGAATCCATTTGATGATGGTTAAGAGTGTTTGCATAACAAATCCTTTTGAATACAGAGAACCACTGAGAAGACACAGAGATTCACAGAAAACGGCCAGGAGATTTAAATGCTTTCTCTGTGGGATTCTGTGTAATTGCTCCCCCTCTCTCCCATAAGAAGGTCAAGCTCGCGTGGTTAAAGTCAGGTGAGTCGATCTATTGAACACGAATCACGCGCGTGCTCGCCACCCGGTCGCCGAAGCGGGCCTTTTCCGGCGAGCGCAGGATCAGGACGATGCCCACGATATTGAACGCCGGCAATCCGTCGATCAGACGCAGGAGATTGCGCGCTGCACTGCGGACCAGGCCGGGTTTCCCGCCGTCCGTGCGCATCACGCGCAGGCCCAGCGCCCATTTGCCCAGCGTCGCCCCGCTCAGACCCTCCAGCAGGACGAAGTAAAGCACCATCAGCGCCAGGAAACTGAGGCATAACGGATCGGTGATGAACAGCCCATCGGCCCAGCGGTGGTCCGTGGTGCTCATCAGCCAGACACCCTTTACGACGCGCGTGACGGGGAAGAAGATGGTGCAGAAAAGCAATCCGTCGATCACGAGCGCCCAGAAGCGCCGCCAGATTCCGGCATAGGTGGTGTCAGTGTCCATTCCAATCCTCCTGCTACTGCGCTGCGTCTCGTTCTAGGGTGTGACCTTCTGCGGGCTCAAGGGCGTGCATGGTGTAGGCCAGCCGCTTGCCCAAGAAGGCCTTCTCCGTGAAGCCAGCATCCTCAGCCAAGCGCCGCACGCTCTCGCGACCCTGGAAGTGAGGATCGAAGATCACCTCGGTGATTAAGAGGATGCCGCCGGGCTTTAGCGCAGCGTAGAGTTCCTGCAAGGCCGCCTGGTGTGGCATCTCGCCCAGCACGCTCACCAGCACGATCCGATCAAAGGTGTCTAACGGCAGGTCGCCTTGGCCCAGCTCGGCCTGCAGGTAGCGAATGTTGGTCAGTCCCGCCGTCTCTGCCCTGGCGCGGGTTTGGGCCAACATCTCGTTCTGGATGTCGAGGGCGATCTCTTCCCTGGCCCGTTCGGAGCGCGCCTCGACGCGCTCGGCCAGCGCATCCCAGGCCCGGGTCCCATCCCCCTCGTCGCCGCCCTTGATCTGCGCAGCGGCGCAGAAGATGTCTCCGACCTCGGCGCCGCCGTACGTCTGGCTGCCGGCGATGCACTGGAAGAAAAAGTCGAACTCCTGTCTCTTGAAGCCCATTTTAATGCAGAGGTCGCGGGGTAAACTCTCTTTCTGCTTGGTCATTGTCGCACTCTTTATTTTTACAGCAGGTTCCAGTATGTCATGGTCCACAGCAACGCCAGCGCCGTCAGCGTCAGCAGCGTGTAGTGAACGCGCCCGCCGAGCCGCCAGTAGCCCTTCCACCACGCCAGGGCGGTGAGGGCGAGCATCCCTGCGGCCAGAGCGCCCAGCGCCGGCGGCAGGCTCAGCAGCGCGTCCATCGCCGGGGGAAGGCCGAAGAAGAGCCGAGGCACGCCGTAGGCGGGGTCCACGTCGCTCATCATGCCGATGAAGCTCGCCAGGAAGAAGAGCGTCAGCAGACCGAAAAGGGCCGTCGTCCACCGGGCGGCAATAGCCAGGCGCGGGCGCTTTTGATCCCGTCGGCGAGTGACGAAGAAGGCGATGGGCCAGCCGATGAGCGTGCCGACATACAGCAGCAAGCCGCCACCGACCAGCAGGCCGGTAAAGGTGGTCGTGGCGTACCAGGGGGCCTTGATGAACACGAGGGGGCCGGGAGGCAGTATCCTGGCTTCACCGTTCTCCTCGGCGCGGAAGATCAGCGTTTCCTCCTCCTCTGCCAGGCGGCTCTTGTAGGCGCCCGGCGCCACTTCCACGAGCTGCGAGATCTCCCCCTGGGCCGTGACCAGCAGATAACCCTCGTCGTTCACGCCGACCCGAAGGGGTTGTGTCAACGCGAGCAACTTTTCCGGCGTGGTAAAGTTGCGGCGGGACGTGTGGTACTCGCCCACGAAGGGCTGCGCACGCTGCACCGCGTCGGCGGACGGTTGCGGCCTGGGGGAAGGCTCCACCGGGTAGTAGTGATCCATGAAGACGTCCAACAGCGCTTCGGTCGCCTGGTGGCCGGACGCGCCGTTGTGGGAGACAAAGAAGCCCACGTTCTGCTCTGGCAGCAGAAAGAGCCCGCTATGGAACAGGAAGGTGTCGCCGCCGTGTTGGATGATGCGCTGCCCGTTGGCCGTGGTCTCCATGAAACCGTAGGCCAGACCGTCTTGCCGGGGGTGGGAGGTGTAGTGCTGCCGGTGCATCTCGCGGGCGGTCTCCGCCTGCAGGATGCGCTGCTCCCCATAGCGCCCCTCCTGCAGGTGGGCGATCATAAAGCGCGCCATGTCGGTCGCCGTACTGCTCAGACTGCCAGCGGGATAGGCCTGCACGAATTCGAAGCCGCCCTCCACGTAAGCGCCGTCCACGTAGTTGTAGCCGCGCGCCATGTCGGGGGCCAGGTGCGCGGGCAGCGGCTGGTGGAAGGTGCTGTGGGTCATCTCCAGTGGCTCGAAGATATCACGCTCCACGTATTCGTCGAAGGGTATGCCGGAGACCCGCTCCACGACGTAGGCCGCCAGAGCGGAACCGTAGTTGGAGTAGGCTAATACCTCGCCGGGGGGAAAGACGCGCGCCGGCAGATAAGCCTTGAGGTACTGATCCAACGGGGCGACATCTTCCGCGTTGAGCTTGAAGATGCCTTGCCCCACGTCCTCGAAACCCGGCGTATGGGTCATCAGGTGCGCTAGCGTGATGGGCCGAGGGTACGTGTCGGGGATCTCGAAATCAAGGTAGGTGTTCACGTCGGCGTCGAGATCCAGTTGCCCCTGTTCCACCAGCTGCATCACCGCCGTCCACACAAATAGTTTGGAGACCGAGCCCGGACGGAAGAGGGTACGGTCAGGGTCCACCGGGCGCCGCGTCTCCAGGTCGGCGTAACCGTAGCCTTTGGCGAAGAACACCTCGCCGTCTTTGACCACGGCCAGCGTCGCGCCGGGGATGTAGAACTCTTTCAGATGTGCCGCCATTACGCCGTCGAAGAAAGCCTCCATCTCCTGGGGATCGGTGAGACCCTGCGGCTCCCCGGCTGCCTGCAGCGGTGTGACACTGCAAATAGAACCCAGCAGGAGGATGGCCAGCGCCAGGATAGCGAACCGTCGTCCGGCATGCTCTATTTTACGAAATGCTTCTTTCATCGACTTACCTCTCTTTTCTTGTGCGTGCTTCTGTGCTGCTTATTCGTCTGCCCTGCTAGAAATAGACACGCCCACCCAATCTAGAGAAATCGAACAGGATGTGGCAAAGGGTAGTCGAACGGATCGACTTTGTCTTGTAGGCGAGCCATCCCCACATCAAGCCCACGATCCCGGCGGCGACGACCAGCGAGACTGTGGCGCCGGGCCGGGGGTTTGGAAAGACCGACTGGGGCGTTGCGCGTCTGGTCGAATAGCCAGTATTCCCCCTGATCAAATGGGTAGGGGCGAGACTCCCACGTAATCTGAGCCGACCTGACTGACCATAGCCCCTGAAGAAAAGTATGATGTCGCATATTGCCAAACATTCCTCTTTGGGTACGGGAGATTAGGGGGTGAGGAGCAGCCGATGGCTACTCGTTCAAAGGGTTAGACGTGCCCTGCTGTACCCCAGGTTCAGGGACCTTTCACCCGAATGTATTCCTCTACGTCCACGTTGTACCGAACGTCCTCCACAGTGAACACGGCCCAGGGGGTGCCCTCATCGAACCAGGTGACGGCGCCAACTGTGGGGATGGTGTGTCCATCGATGGTATCCCATCTCAAGGCCTCGTTGATCCATAACGTCTTCCCCTCACTGTCGGTGCCCTTGAAACGCATAGATTCCAGGAAGCGCAGCATGCCCGTCTGCGGATCGAAACGCGCGACAAAGTGTTGCACTCCCTCCCCAAAAGGGACAAAGAGCAGCGCCGTCTCCCCATCTACGGATTCCCAGCGCACCCGTGGATCGGTGACGAATATGGAGGGAAACCACATCGCTTCCCCCCACAGGGCCAGGTTAGCTCCCTGATCCACCTCTGGCCCCTCTTCCACGCCAAAGGGGAGTTCCAGGCGCCCCTTGCCGTCCAGATAATGTTCGTCGACCCGCATCAGCGGCAGGCCAAAGATGGCCGTCTCGATATAGTGTCGATAACTCTGGCCAGGGTCGTGGACGAAGCGAAAACGCGCCGGGACGGTAATGCCCATGACGCGCATCCGGGCTCGCCCGGTAAGCACCGCCGACTCGATCACCGGCACGTCCTCGCCGTAGAGTTGGCGGTAGAAACGCTCCACTGGAGCGGGCAGATCATCGGGCAGCGGTAAAAACTCGGTCACCGAGGCCTCCTGAGAAAAAGGGGGAAAGGGCTGAGGCTTTATCTGCAAGCCCAACCAACCCAGCAAAAGCAGACCGATGATAATGCCCACGAGTACAAGCAGGATTTTCAAGGAATTTTTCCTCCTTTTCGGCATACGGACAAAAGCGCACGCGATAAGACAGCCAAATCTGGTAACTCGTCGCCAGCAGAGCCTACAAGGACACAATCATATAGGCTTTGTAAGGGTTCGCCGCGATCAGGAGCCCCACAGCCAACGCAAACCCGAGCCAGTTCACCTGCGCCGAGAAATCTGGCCTGGGTTCGATGGGTTCCGAATCAGGTGGTATCAGTCGCTTGAAGCGATTCGCAGAGATACCATAGGTTGCCGTCGCCATCAGCGTATACGCCATAATCTCATACGGGCCAGAGCGTCCGAGCACGGCAAAAGAAGGGGACATGGGCTCGGAAAGGGGGATAGAAAAAGAGTTTGTTCCCAGCGTCACCGCATAGTTCAGCGCCCAGATGAGTGGTGGCAAATAGCCCAGAGGATAACCGCCAACGAGCAAAAGACGATTGGCATAGAGCACAATCCCCATCGGCAGCAAGTTGATAGCGACGATACGCAAGAACTCGAGGGTGAAACTGCTTGCGGCCCCTTCTCCGGCCAACGTCGCCACGCCGCTGCGACCACGCAGTACGCCCTCTGGCAAAAGATAGTAGGCCACTGTCCAGACCAGAACAAACAGCACCGCCCCCAGCCCAAGTAGCGACAGGAAGCGAATATACCATACTTTGTGGCAGAGCAGTCTTTTCACATTTACATCCCTTCAGTACGTTCTTACACTTTTTGACACGCACGTTCAGGTAAAGATCAGCGTGGACCTTCACCGTGCATGGCGCGCAATCATCTCTAGAACAGAAGCCAGGCGGCGAACAACCCGAACAGGAGGCTGTATATGATGATCTCGAACTGAAGTTTCCAAAAGGCTTCCCTGCTCAGATAACGATCCTTCAAATATACGAACCCCTCGATGTTATGGGGAAACGGAACTGCAGACGCAAAATCAGTGTACACAAACATCAAGCCAGCCATAAATGCGCATCGCAGGCCAAAGGACAGTTCGCCCAGTGACTCTAAAACCGGATAGAGCACGATCGACAACAGCAATCCTCGCAGCAATTGTCCCAGAACGAACCACTTTTGTGTGCGTCCGCTTTGGCCCGGGTCCGACATATCGTTGACAAAGTCAAGCAAGCGATTTTCGCCATGATACAAATCCTCACTGACCTTGAGGGCAAGCATCCCAGCAATCACATACGCCCCTGTATGCACAAGAGTAAACAAAAGACTGAACCACACATATCGCATCTTCTGAGCCCCCTTTCTTACTCTTTCATTCCATCAATTCCCGCACCCAGCACAAGCCCCACCCCGACCAAGCCAAACCACCAGTTTTGCCCGGTCAACAAGAACATCAGAATTCCCACTGCGCCACCAAAGACGATACCCAACGCTGTATAACTTACCGAGTCTTTCACCATGTACTCCTTTATCTTATGAGATCATAAATAGTCTTGATGGGTACTACGACCTCCAGTCCCGGCGATAGGTACGTGGGAGAAGCAAATCGCTGCTCAGTCCAGCTGGGCACCACAGTGCTCACAGAATCGGTCGTCCCCCCTGACAAGTACGGAAGCCTTGCTGCGACATTTGGATAGATCCAGCGCGTCTCCATCACGATCGGAGATTGTCGGATATTCCAAACAGATCCGCCAAAGAGTGATGTGGACGCTGCAACAGCCAGAACATCATCACCCCAAAGATAAATGTGGAACTGGCGGTCTCGATGAAGTGAACTGTGCGGACGGCGGCCGGCATATAAGGGTTGGGCACAATGTGCGGGATGTTCATCGGCAGGCTGAGCAGCAGCCCGGTCAGCAACGCGCCCAACCAAGGCTTATGACGCAGCATGCTGATGACCGGCAGGGCGAACGCCGTCCAGAGCAAGGCCCGCAGCGCCTGAAAGGGAATCAGGGTCGGCGTCTGCGTAGCGACGTGCCTCATCTGGGCCAGGAAACTGCCCGGATCGGCGCCCTGGTAGAAGGCCGTCACCGCCGGATTCCTCCAGGCCACGTAGTATCCGAAGCCGAAGTAGAGCAGCTCGTACATCACGATGACCGCGCCCAGCTTCCAAGGCCATTGGGAGCCCTTGAGGCCCGGCGTGAGCTTGATGGGCTCTTCCGAGTCACGCTTCGCCTTCCCGAAAAGGAGGGCAGCCAGGGGCACCCCAATGATCGCCTGCGCCGCGCCGATGTAGAACTGGCTGAGGATGAAATCCAGCGGCATGGTCAGGGCCGGGATGCTACCGGCGCCCCAGCGCTCGCCGAGAGGCGTCAGGAAGACGATGGCCTCGATCTGCCCGATCAGCGTCTGGACGCCGTAGAAGGCGAAGGTCAGGCCCAGGATCAGGGGCCATCCGCGCCAGCGGGATTGGGTGGTGACGAGGCCGAGAATCAGCGCATCGATGACAGTGATGACGAAGAGGAGCAAGATCGTATTCGCTCCTTCTTCCGGTGCGCTTTCCATTGATTCCGCCGGCAGCGCGAGCGTGCTGACGACGATCATAACGATTAGCATTACGATGGCGACGACAACGGTCTTCAGTGCGAAACTGACGATGTTTCTGGTCACATTATTCTCTCCTCACTTTACTTTGTTGATTCCATATTTCCAAGCAAGAACACACTGGCGATCAGTCCGGCTACACCGATGGGCGCCCACAGGCCCACCTGCGTCAGGTCATCCGAGCCCCCGGCCCGCACCGCCGAGATGGTGACAGCGGTCAAGGCCAGCATATAGACTGCGCCCTTGACGTTGACGATGGTTGCCAGGACGTAGCCCCAGGGCCGGCGCTGCCACAGCCAAACCGCCCCCAGGATGAACCAGGGCACTACCATCGAGAGATCGAGGGCAAAGACCACGCTGGTCGATTTTTCCGTCAGCGTCACGATCTCCGGAAGCTGGCCCGTGGTGATGAAGGCCAACGATTGAGAGACGTACACCGCGGTCAGACCCAGGGCCACGAACATCATATACCCCGCGATCCATTTGACCGGCGTGCGGGCGCGGAATCGCCGCTCGATCCGCTCACCGTCCAGCCCTATCAGCCCGAAGATGAGGGTGAAGATCGAGAGGGTGAACAGCGTGACGTAGATCAGAAAGAAGCTGTTGAACGCGCTGCCGAAGAGGTAGTAGGAGAAGTTGTACAGCGTGTAGGCCAACATCCCCAGCCAGACCAGACGCGCACGCTGCGAGCCGCGCATCGAGAGCACCAGCGATACGATCAGGATGGGAAGCGCCACAAACAACGTCACGAGATCGTTGCCAAACCATCCCGCGGTGATGAGCGCGTTATCGCGATACAGACCTTCGATGAGAAGCCCGCCGGCCGAGGCGATCAGGGCCAGGACGGCGATAACAGCCGACAGCACGTAGGCGGATTTCAGGTTAGTGTTCGACATATTCTAATCCTTGGATGGATGTTTACGACAAAACACCCTCAACGATGGATAGTATACCATGCAGAACTCCTCGGCGTAACGGTCAGCCGGGGAGGATCGCACCCCATCAGGTGGATGGTTTTTACCCGGTCGGGTGACCAGGGCCAATCCGGGATGATTCTTCATCCGGTCAGGTTGGGTTCCAGAAAGCTTACAGCGAGGAGCAGACGTCGGCGGCCCAGGCACGGATGATGTCCCAGTCGCGCCAATCGCCGTCCTTCGCCTTCATCACCTTCAAAATCAGTCGCAGTGGAAAAGAGAGTTTGCTGCTGTCTATGGCCCCGGCGAACAACCCTTCTTCCACCGGCTCGACCAGCTCGCGCAGCGGATCCAGATAGGCAGCTACCGTCTGGCGGTTCTCCTCCGTATCCTCCTGCAGCGTGGCGCAGACGACAAAATAGGCCACCGGCATCTGACGGAGTGCTTCCTGATTCGCCTTCACGAACTCGACGGCCTCTGGCATCAAATTGCCGGCGCGGATCGCGCTTCCCAGAACTACTGCCCGGCAGGACGCGAGATCGTCTACGTCCTTCACGTTGCGCACGTCGACCGTGGCGCCATTTTGCTCCAATACTTTCCCTATGGCCTCGGCCACTTTCCCGGTGGTCCCCGTTCGGGTGGCGTAGGCCACCAGCATCTTTTTGTTCATCTTCAAACCTCCGATCAGGATAAGGAATCCACCATTATCATCCAGCCGACGCCTCGGTCGCGCGCCCGAGGTATACCTCTGGCTCCGCCGAGGCCTCCCGCCGCCAGCGGACCAACAGAATCACGTTGAACAATAAAACGACCAACGCCATCGATCGCACCGGTCATGGCGACCAGCGGGAGAGCCAACGCATGCGCGTGGCATAAAGCACCCAACCCACCAACGTCGTCACGACTGCGGGCGCCCAGGCGATGATCAACCAGTAAGGTGCATCGCGTTCGCTCACCGGCGTGGCGTAAACCATGCGACTCGTCAACCGGCCGTGGGTCAGAAAGTGAAACGCCTCTACTGGCTCTTTGAAAAGTACCGCCATCACATAGTGTATCGTCTCGTGAAGCGTATGATGTACCAGGTAGGCCAACAGGGCAGGAACGAGGAATCGCAGACGCTTCCCAATATCGATCATCAGTTCATCAATCCTCTAAAGTCATCACAGAACCGCCGACGGGAAAAGACGAGTATCCTTCAGTCCAGCTGGGCACCACAGTGCTCACAGAATCGGTCGTCCCCTTCAACGGGCCGGCCACATTGAGGGCAGAAACCGCCCCCCTCATCGTCCATCTCGATCTCATAGAGTGGGACCCCCTCACGGCTAAAGGCGTTGTAAAAGGATATCCCCGCGCCTAGCAGACCTATGGTGACCCATAAAATGATGAACGGCGTGGGCACGAACCCCATACCGCCCGTGCTCGATAGCATGAGCAGGCCGACGATCATCACCATCAAGGCGGCAATGCCGCCAAAGAGCGAACGTGTTCTGCCAGGTCGAATTCTCATCGTTCCATCACCTCCTGGGTGACATCCGTGTGCCAACATGAGGGAAAGAGCAAAAGTAAGAGGGCCACCACTGTGAAGCCAATCCCACCGATCAAGCCCACGGGCAACGGTCCCAACAGGGGATTGGGCTCGCCCCGCACAAAGATCGTGCCCAAATTCGCCATACCGTTGACGGCCGCATGGCCGATGACGGCGGGCCAGACGCTCTGGGCCCGCCACGTCAGCCATCCCAGAAAGGTACCCACCACAAAGGTGAACCAGACCATGGCCAGGGGACCGAGCAACGGCGCGCCGGGATAAAGGAGTCCATAGTTATGTCCCATCAGGATGACGGGCCAGTGCCAGACGCCCCAGATCAAGCCCATGAGCACCATGCCCCTGCGCGGGCCCAGGGGCTTCAACTTTGGCTGCAGGTAGGCCCGCCAGCCAAACTCCTCACCAAAGGTGGCGATGCCGTTGATAAAGGGAGAGAGCAGCGCGCCCTGGATAATCTGGAGGATCACCACACTCCAGAGACCGATACCTTCCATCTCCGCGCCGGCGGGGGTGCCCGCCAACATCTCTTGTAACATGGTCAGATCGGCATCATAGTAACGCGGAAAGAGCAGGAAGAAGGCAGCCGCCCCCACGATAGTGAGCACCGTCGGGAGAATCCAGGCTATTAGGAGATAAGGCCAACTCTTTTTGGACCTGACCCGCAAGCGGGTGTTCTGCCAGCCCTCCCCCGTGAGCAAGCGGGTCAGGACGTGGGCCAGCGTCGGGGACCACATCACCGGCCCGGCAAGCAGGACAAGGGCCAGGCTGATATTCGCCTCCGGGATGAGCATGGGACTGTCCTGTAAACCACCGGTCAGGTAGATGATCAGCGAGGTGATCCAGGCCAGGCCAAAGGAAAAAGCCAGGTATATATAGATTCGCCTGGTATCGAGTCTATCGTTCATCCCTTTCACTCCAGGTCAACTCGTCGTCAACGCCGACCAGAATCGTTGTAGCGACAGCGATTCGCCACTCAGCAACGTCTGGGCGCGAAAGAGACGGCCCATCAACCAGATGGTCCCAATCACAGCCAGCAGCAGGAGCGACAGTCCGACTGCAAACTGCCAGCCGGGCACCGTCGAACTCGTCATACGCATGAGCATGGCCACCGGCGCCGAGTAGGGAAATAGGCTCAGAACCAAAGCCAGCGGCCCGAAAGGCGCGTTGACAATAGACGGCCAGAGATAGAGAGGGACCATCATGGGCAACGTCAACACAAAGATCCAGCCGCGGGCGTTCTCCACATCCTCGGCCAACGCCCCGATCCCGGCCATCAGCGCCGCATAGAGCGCGAATCCAGCCAGGGCATAAGGCAGGATCAACAACACTTCCCCGGCTGACAGATTAATATCGCTGAGGAGTTGTCCCGCACTGCGCCCGGTGACGGCGAGGGCAAGGGACGCCATCGCCACCCAAATGGCATACTGTACCAGTATCAGCGCGCTCAGCCCGATCAGTTTGCCCGTGAGCAGTTGACGCGGCCGCAGCGAGACCAGCAGAATCTCCATCACGCGATTCTCTTTCTCCTTGGCCAAACTCTGGAAGAGATAGCTTCCTCCTGTGAACAGGGGAAGCATGACGGCGATGGTGAGCACAAGGGGTAACGCCGTATCCTTCGCCCCCTCATCCTCCGCGTCCTCCTCCGTCCTCTCGCCCTCCACGCTCACAAAGGTCGGCCCCGTCCCATCGAACGGCCAGCGCAGGCGACGAATCTCCTCAGGGCCGGCCTCCGGATAGAGGTTGTTGATCAGCATCCAATCGAATATATCGATATCCGGGGGCGCAGTGGAAAAACGCGGGCTGATGCGATCGATCTCGCCAGTCTCTCGATAGTTCGCGGGCACCACATAGTACGCCGTGATCTCTCTCCGCTCCAGTGCGATGCGGGCCGCCCCCACATCGGCATAGGCTCGGAAGGCATTCGGGGGCACCGGCTCCGGAATATCCTCGATCAGACCCGCCCGATCGACATAGCCAACAACCACGCCATTTTGCTGCCCGGCGCCCGCTATCTTTTGCAAAGGGGGTGCCTCTGGCGCGCCGACGCCGAATCCAGCGGTGAAAAACCAGATTATCAATAATATAAGGGGAGTGCCGATAGCACCCAACAAAAAGGCACGGCTGGTCACCCGTTGCCTAAACTCGCGCAAAGCCACAAGGAACGTCTTGCTCATGCTTCCTCCTATGCCTGCCGTAGAGCCTCCAGGATTTCCCGGGGCTGCAGGGTCTGACCATACATCAGCATCGCGGCGCGAAAGATACGGGCCACGAACCACACGCTGACGACAAGGCTGATGAGAATGGTGGTCAAGGCGGCGCCCAGTTGCCAGGTCGGCACCTCGGTCAGCGCCATGCGGAAAAGGGCCATGGTGGGAGCCGTCAGCGGAAACAGTGTCAATCCCACACCCAGTGGCCCATCCAGGTTGTCGATGATGGCGCCCACGAAATAGAGGGGTCCCATCCCCAGAAAGCCCAACATCCCGGCCAACTGTTGTGCCTGCTGTTTATCCCCGGCAATGACGCCAAGGCCGGCCCCCAGCGTAGCGTATAAAAAGTATCCCGGGATCCCCAACAGGGTGGCCCACAAGAGGGCCGGCCAGGGAATGCTCAGCCCCGTGATCTGGAAGGCGAAAAGGGCCAGCACGATAGTGATCACCGCGCCGACGATCCACACGCCAACCTGGGTCAGGGTCAACAGCGCCGTGCCCAATATCTTGCCCGTCACCAGTTGGCGGGGCGAGATGGAGGTGATGACCATTTCCATGGCCCGTTGCTCCTTTTCCCTCACCACAGCCGACCCCATCTGATTGGCGCTGATGAACACGGAAAAGACAAAGATCATAGCCAAAAAGGCCGGCGTAGCCTCCCGGATGATCAGTCCCGGCCCCTGCGCGACCCGCTCGCCCGTCTCCAGCGCCACGTAGGCGACATTGGAGGGATCCTCCAGCCGGTCCAGAATCCAATCGGGCGCGTCGGGCAACATGGCCCGCCGCATAAAGGTCGTCATCCCACTCTGCAACCTGGCGCTGGGGCGCCTTTGCCCATAGAAAACGGGCACGGTTCCCGTGAAATATCCCTCCGGGACGACCAGATATCCGGCGATATCCCCATCGCGGAGGGCCCTTTGCGCCGCCTCGGCGTCCACGTACGACGTGAGGTGTAGCATCTCATCGCCCACCACCACTGAATTCACCGTCGCCAGTTCGCCCGTCCGATCCACATATCCGATCTGCGGCAGGGCACCGCCCCTCTCTGTCAGAACCGTGACGGCACCAACGGCTATCATCAACAAGGGTATGCCAAAGGTCAAGAGCAGGAATAGCGTAGAGCGCACGCGGCGTCGATAGGTCGCCTTTGCCACCAGCCACGCCTTTCTCATTCTGTTTCCTCCACATCATCCACCTCGTGCCCCACCACCTGCACAAAGATTTCATCCAGCGATCGCTGCACCCGCTCAAAACGCTGCACGGTAACCCCGGGCATGGTGACCAGCATCTGCAAAACCTTTTCAGGCTGCACGCCCTCCTCCAGCGTCATCCGATACCCCCCATTGCGAGGACTCAGGCGTCTGACCCCGGCTATCTCATTCAGTTCACCGTCCAGATCCACCTCCACAGCGTTGGCGGCAAACTGTTCCCGTATCTCTTCCAGGGGACCGTATAGAACCCGGCGCCCATGATCGATCAACAGGATGCGTTCGCACATCTCCTCAACGCGCTGCATCTGGTGGGTGCTCATGATAATGGCCGTCCCCCGATCGCGCATACGCAGGAGCAAGTTCTTGATGACGCGGGTATTAACCGGGTCCAGCCCACCAAAGGGCTCATCGATGATAAGCAGATCCGGCTCATGCATGGTGCCGGCCACAAACTGGGCCTTTTGGTTCATGCCCTGGCTAAGCGTCTCGATCTTGCGGTCGCGCGCCTCCCAGAGTTCCACCGCGCGGAGATACGTCTCGGCCCGCTCTCGGGCTGTGGTGCTCGAGAGTCCCTTCAATTGCCCAAGAAAGAGGAGGATATCCAGGAGGGTCATATCATCGTACAGTCCTCGTTCCTCGGGAAGGTAGCCGATGTGCGATTTCCTATCCTCAGTCATGGGGCCGCCCAACACGCTGATCTCGCCTGCGCTGGGCCTGATGATGTCGAGGATCATACGGATCGTCGTCGTCTTGCCCGCACCATTGGGCCCCAGCAGGCCAAAGATCTCGCCCTTTTTCACGGCAAAGGAGAGCCCATCCACCGCCCGTACTGCAGCATAGGCCTTGGACACATTATGCAACTCCACAGCGTAGATCGATTCGTTCACCATACCTCCCAGCGGATAGATAAACTTCTTGTGGGACACCAGCGACTATTTCACCAGCGCGGCATTCGATGCAGGCTCATCCCCGTCCACCGTCCACTCGCGCCAGGCCAGCGTCCATAGGGTGGAAAAATAGGCGGTGGCCGTACCCTGTATTATCATCAACACCGGCCAGAGCAAACAACACAGAGCCACGAGAAGCCCGAAGAAAAACATCACTATCCCGATCCCCACACTGATGAGAATCTGAATCAAAAAGAGGAGCAATGCCGAGCCCAGATTCTCCAACAGAACGGAAACCCCACGCTCATAAGCCAGAATAACGCCCAAATCCTCGAGCATACAGGCGCGATTGGCAAAGTTCTGCAACAAGTTGAGAACCAATGTCAGGAGGGCGAGGATACACGTCAGGGCGATGACCATACTCCCCACCACGACATTCGCAGGCAGCAGCGGGGCACCGCCGGTCCTCACCCTGGCCAATCCAAGGTACCCCACAAGCCCCCCGGCAGCCAGCATGGAGAGCAAAAAAGTGGGAATGGCGGGCACGACGGCGATGCCCAGCAGCCTCCAGCCCTTTTCCCAACCGGCACGCAACGCCCGTCCGAATCTCGACGTGCCCCCTGCATCGATGGCATCCACCCCCGCGATCAAGCCTCCGCGTGACAGGGTCGAGAGTACCCACAACGGGATGACGATGAGGAGAATCAAAACCAAGACGAGCAAGACCGCCAACGCAGAGAGTCCTCCGGGTATTACGGGACTGGGGAATGCTCTGGGCCTCGGTGGGCGTGGGACGTCAAAGTCCTGTCGAGACCGACCGGAGCCAAGCCCGCTAAACAACCCTGCACCATTGTTGCCAACGCCGCTCAAGACGACCAGTATACCCAAAAGAATCAAGAACTTGTTATCCCAGATAATGTTCCACGCACGAGCCAGCAATGCCCCATAGTCCATTACCATGTCCCCCTCTACTTGACCATACTGTACGTATACTATACCTATTTTGCCGACTCGCCACCATTTGCCACCACATCCCTGATGACTGCCAACAATCGTTCCGGTGGGTCCCCCTTGCTGACAAAAGCGTGGGCGCCGGCGTCCAACGCCGGCTGACGGGCCTCTGGCCGCCCACTGAGGGCGATTATCACGACGTCCGAACACGTCCTCTGCAACATGGGAAGCAGGTTATGGGGAGCAAATCCTGGCAGTTCCCAGTCAATCAATACCAGATCCGGACAATGGTTTTGCGCCATATCCGCCAACTCTCCGGCGTCCGCAGCCTCCACCACACATTTTACATACGGCTCATGTTCCAGCAAGAACCGCATGGCGGACCGCACACCAACCTGATCATCGGCCACCAGGACACGCATCTCCCTCATCCCCATGTCATCAAACCATGCTTCTCACAACGAATTGCGCCGGAAACAAAAGATGACAACGCTGTGTGAAAAATCCCATGGCTAGTGCTTTAGGAATACAGAGAGGAAAACCAGCAGCCCAGACACACTGGAGATGACCCGCGATCCCCTGTGGCGTTTCTGTCTCATCGCCGTCCGCACCAGTCGATCCCGCTCCATCTCACACAGGCCCTCTCGCATGTGATCCCTTATCAGATATTCCATCTCGTAGGCGTTGGTAACGGGCATCATCCCTTTCCCCTCTCATCCATAGCGCACGGATCCTCCCTGTTTTCTGATGTCAGTGTAACATGGATCCCCGCGCGACACATCGGCCAAGCGGGGAGTCTTGGGGCTGGCCGGGGAGAGAGTGCGTATCCTGGTCAGGTGACCAGGTACGGTGGCCTGGAGGATGTCAACCCCCTTGACCCTTTATCGCAAGTCGCGTAGAATGTTCCCGAATCGGACGTCATCGACGCATAAAGGAGTAGATGATGAAAAAGAGATTGACAGCCTCGCTCATCACGGGGGCTCTACTGGGCATCGTCTGCATCATCGGCGTGGGCATCAGAACGGGAAAGTTGGCCGGAAACGGCCTCTTTCTCCTGGCCATGTGGTACAATCGCATCGTCATGGGGTTGATGATCGGCCTGGCGGGAGGGTGGCATCTCATCGAAGGCCCATGGAACCGCTATCTCCGTGGCGGACTCCTGGGCCTTTTCGTCAGCCTGGCCATCTTTCTTTCCACCGGCCTGCGGGACGTGCCCGCCTTTTTGGC
>JBKHJO010000113.1:0-4351 GCA_046538105.1 Anaerolineales bacterium
CAGGGCCGGTCCCCCTATTATGGGATGACATACTGCTCTTCTCTCTCCTCGACATGACTCTATTCTAAGACGTGGAGAGCGATCTCTTTGTTCCACATTTTAACCCCTGTCCCTGTGCATATCTTTAAGATTCACATAGCGCCTTACACGCTGATTCTCAATACTCCAGATGGCGGTGGGAAAACGCTTGATAAAGTAGCGATCGTGCACGACGGCCAGTACCGTACCATCGTAGGCAGACAGCGCCTGTTCAAAATTCTCCCTGGAAGGTATATCCAGATGATTGATGGGCTCATCCAATAATAGCAGGTTACAGTCCTGCAGCACGAGCACGCCGAGCCGCAATCGCGCCCGCTCGCCATGACTGAGCCGCTCAACGGGAACAAAGACATCATCGCCAGCAAAGAGAAAATAGTGCAAAAAGCTCCGCGCCTCGGTCTCGCTCATGGGGGCCGCATGACGTACCGTCTCCAGGGGGGTTTTGTCACCATCCAGATTCTCCTGTTCCTGAGAGAGGTAGCCCACTCGCACGTTCGCTCCAATCTTGATTCGTCCCTCTGTAGCTTTCTCCTGCCCCACGATCATGCGCAGCAACGTGGTCTTGCCCGTCCCGTTGGCCCCAACGAGGACGACGCGCTCCCCCTGCGAAAGCAGCAAATGGGTGTCTCTAAACAGCAACCGATCTCCATATCGCTTACTCACGCCGTCGAGGATGAGGACGTCCTGCCCACTGGGCGGGGTGTTCAGAAAGTCGAGGTTCATCTGCCACCCCGCTTTGGGCTTCTCTACCCGCTCCTCCGACTCCAAAAGGCGTTCCAGGCGCTTGCGCTGCACCGTGGCCTGGCGAGCTAGTCTCTTGGCCTTCTTGCGATAATGAAAGTCGATAGTCTCCCCCTCGATCCTGCCGGCGTGTCCGCCCAACCCCTTGATGGCGCTCTGCAAATCCTCAATACGCTGCTGCTGTTGCTTGTACTCCTGCCATCTATTCCGACGTTCCCTCTCTTTTTGACGTACATAGTCGGTGTAGGTGCCCACATACTCTCGGACTGTACAGGTCCTCTCCTCCATCTCCAGGATATGGGTGACGGTGTGATCCAAAAAGGTGCGATCATGGGAGACGATAAGCATGGCACCTCGATAGTCGCTGAGATAAGCCTCCAGCCACTCCAGTGCCGTGATATCAAGGTGGTTGGTGGGCTCATCCAGAAGAAGCAAAGCAGGATTTTGAACCAGCAGTCTGGCCAGCCCCAGACGCGTCTTTTGCCCGCCACTTAGGATATCCACGGGCGTCTCTGGCTCGACACTTTCCAGATCCAATCCGGCCAAAACCTCCCTGATACGGTGATCGGGAATCTGTCGCGCCGCCTGGTTGAGATGCTCCAGAGCGTCGGCATAGTCTTTCTCCAAGCTGGATAGTGCTTCTCCTTCGGCTGAAGCCATCTTCCTCGCCACCGCCTCCAGATGATCGGCCCAATAGTCCTGATCGTGCCTCTGACCCCCTCGAAGGAGATCCTGAACCGTTGTCTCCGCTGTATAGGAAAGGGCTTGAGAGAGATAGCCCACGCGTGCCCTGGCGACCTCGCAGCGCACGCTACCCTCAGTGGGCGCCTCCTTGCCCACCAGGATGCGCATGAGTGTGGTCTTGCCGCACCCGTTGGCCCCGACCAACCCGACCCGCTGCTCCTCATTGATGACAAAGTGCACCTTCTCAAAGAGAAGATTGTCGCCGTATCGCTTGCTCAGGTTCGATACGTATAACACTTTAATCCTCGGATAGATATACCTGAATCTGTCTTTCCAACTCTTTGACACCCACAAACCAGATGACATGCATCCCCAAGGCCGCCGCAGCGGTGACGTTCTCCGCCCTATCGTCGACAAAGACGACTTCTTGAGGCGCCAACTGCAAGCGGTCCAACACTTTTCTATAGATTCCCTCTTCGGGCTTGACCATACCTACGCACGCCGAACTGACGACAGTCTCAAAGCGATCGCGGACGCCATAGCGATGGTGCAGGGCATCCTCCAGAGCGTCGGTAGCATTACTCAGGACAGCCAGGCGGAATCGCTCACCGACGCGGTCGATAAGGCGCAGGACATCCTCATCGACGACCCAGGCGCTCCAGAGATCTTCCCGCAGGGTCTCGATCCGCCCCCGATCCTCGAGCCCCAATCCGCGACCCACCTGCTGCCAGAATTCCTCTTCCGTTATCCGCCCCCGCTCGGCCAGGGCCCGCGTCTGGCCACGCCAGAGGCGCTCTCCCAGTTCCTCAGTGGCCAATCCCAGCTCCTCCGCCCATTTCTGGTAGATGTGCACGTCACCATCGTGGAGTATAACGCCTCCACAATCAAACACGAATGCCTTGACAGTCATACTTTTTCTCGTTCCCTTCAATATGCGCTTTATCGTAACAAGTCCAAAGAAAAAACGCCGAGCAAGTGCCCACGGCGTTTACATAGTTGATCTCAAGAGCAGCATGCCAGGGCCTCAGCGCCCACGACACCGCATCACCAAACAGAATGAGCGCCCCTACAAAGCAAACATATCAACCGCACCGCGCATCACTCTCCGCGCTCTCATCTACAAGACGCGCACATTATATGCCCGGCATCCCTCGCTGTCAAAGAAAGCCCCTCAAAGCTCACGTCATGGGTGCACGCCAAGTCTGTCAGACTGACTGGATAAAAAAGAAACTCACGGGACAGGAGTAGCGTGATTGCGGCCTTGGGCGCCGGGCTCCAGGCCAAGCATATTCGGCGAGACGTTCGTTTCCCCGGCTTTCGCCGTCTGAAGCCAGCTCGTAAGGCCTTTCGGCAAATCGTCCGCCTGCGCGGACGAACAGTGCCTAATGATCTACAGCATTTGCATGCACCTGCCACGTCCTCCCCGCTTGACAGGGCACAGACGGTTGCTATATAAAGAGCACGACAAACCAAGTGAAGGAGGTATGATGAAGACGGTATCCGTTCCCTGGGCCATATGGTATGGCGAGAAAGAGTTCGATATGACGTTTCCCGATACGTGGGATGTCACGGTAGCGGAGATGAAAGGAGGACCGGACATCGGAGATGAGGGTATTCGTCGGGCCTTTGCCGAGCCCATCAGCGCCCCGCCCCTGCGAGAGGTCGCACGAGGGCGACGCGACGCGGCCATCCTGATAGATGATCTGACGCGTCCCACGCCCTCGTACCGGGTATTGCCCTATATCCTTGAGGAGTTGGCCTCGGCCGGCCTGGGCGACGACGACGTGCGCATCGTCTGCGCCGTCGCCGCACACCGCCCCATGGTACGGCCGGACTTTATAAAGAAGATCGGCCTCGATTTAATGGAGCGCCTGGAGGTAATCAATCACAACGCCTACGATAATCTGGAATTCTATGGCAACTCTTCGCAGGGCATACCCATCTGGGTGAACCGAGAGTTTGCCCGCTCCGATCTCAAGATCGCCGCGGGCATGATCACGCCGCGAGGTCCCATATTCGGCGGCGGCTCCAAGCTCCTCATCCCTGGAGCCATGGGGCGTCAGACCATCTATGCCAACCACGAGTACTGTCCCCAGGAGGTCTTTCGCCAGCACCTGGATGAGGTGGCAGAGATGGTGGGTCTGGAGTATATCGTCAATCCTCTGCTGAACATGGATCTGGGTATCATGGGCATGGTCACCGGCGACCCCGAGGAGGCCTACTGGCACGGGGTGGAGATGGGCAAGGAACTCTACCGCACCGAGATCCCCGAGGATATGGACGTGGTGATCTGCAACGCGTGGCCCAAGGACAGCGAGGGGACCCAGTCGGGCATGGCCCTGGTTCCCCTGCGTGGCAAGCCCCAGGAGGAGATTTTTCGGGAGAACGCCAGTGTCGTTATCGCCAGCGCATCGCCAGAGGGCCTGGGCTTCCACTCGGTGATGGGCCCGGGGACGCTGTACCGGGAACGCCATATCCGCCCAGAAGTAGATGACAGGCCGCCGAAACATCGGTTCATCTTTTCCCCCAACATGAACAAGTACGACGCGCGCTCGCTGTATGGGGAGGAGGCCATCTTTTGCAAGACCTGGGACCGGCTCATGGAGACCCTGATGGAGATACACGGCACATCTGCCAGGGCCTGCGTGTTTCCCTGCGGGGCCATCCAGTACGGCGGCGGACTGGGTTAACAACGTAGATCGGGTCTCTTGAGGAATTACATCACAATGCTCCATGCAAGGGGATATGCTACGCATATTCCCTTGCCCTGATACATGGCACCCCATATACTTGAGAGCGAGACGAGAACATGCGCAGTCTGGAGGTCAAGTCTATGGCACAGACGAGGGATTATCTGGCATTCGATCTGGGAGCCGAGAGCGGCCGC
>JBKHJO010000114.1:0-4270 GCA_046538105.1 Anaerolineales bacterium
ACGAGGAGGACTGGTACACCTTCGAGGTGGCTGACGATCAGGTGCTGACGGTGGAATTCACCCCTGGCGAGGACGCCGGGGAGCTGAACGTCCAACTCCTGGACGCCGACCAAAACAGAATCTGGCGAGAATTGAGCGTGAACCCCACGGTGACCAAGTCGACGCGCCAGTTGATGAGCAGTTCCTCCGGCGGCATGTACTATATCGCGGTCAGCGCCGGACAGGGGGATTACAGCATCGAGTTGGCGACAGAGAGCCAGGACGACGCCGGATCGGGCGGCGACGCCGGTGACAAGGTGGCCGACGCCCTGGGGGTGGAGGTGGGACAGACCTTCTCGGGAGAGATCGGCGACTTTGACAAGGAGGACTGGTACACCTTTGAGGTGGCCGATGATCAGGCTCTGACGGCGGATTTCATCCCTGGCGACGACGCCGAGACGCTGAACGTTGAACTTTTGGACGCCGACCAAAACAGAATCTGGCGAGAGTTGGGTGTGGGGGCCACGGCGACTGCGTCTGTCGAGATCACTGAGGATGTGGAAGGGGCGTATTACGTCCGGGTTTCGGATGGAAGTGGAGACTATACCGTCGAGATCGAGTAGGCCTAAAGTCTGCTGAACGCCCTTACTGTCTTGATATGGAGGGGACCATGGAATGGATCATGTTCACCAAACATCTGCAGGCATACAGCGTGGAGCGGGCCGCCGATGTGATCGGAGAATTGGGATTGGACGGCCTGGACCTGACGGTACGGCCCGGGGGACATGTGGAGCCGGCCGACGCCGAGGCGCGGCTTCCCGGCATTCTGGAGATGGTGAGGGAAAAAGGGCTTACGGTCCCCCTCCTGACCACGGCCATCACGTCTGCCGAGGATCCTTATGCGGAGACGATCTTTCGGTTGGCTGCCGAGGGCGGCGTGCGCTATATCAAACTCGGCTACTGGCGCTATGAGGGGTTTGGGTCCATGGCTCGGCAGATCGAGGAGACGAAAAGGATCCTGGACGGCATCGAGGAATTGGCCCTGCGCTATGGCGTCCCGGCGGCGCTCCATACCCACTCGGGGGATTTCGTGACCGCCAGCGGCCCCGTGGTCGCCGAGTTGCTGTGCCATCGCGATCCTCAGGCCCTGGTGGCCTATGCCGATCCCCGACACCTCTTTGCCGAGGGCGGCATTTCAGGCTGGAAGATGTCCCTCGATCTGCTGTCCCCCTGGATCCGCCTGATAGCCGTCAAGGACATGTTCTGGGTGCCCCAGCCGGACAGGGAGTTGGGCAAGATGCGCTGGGTGGCCATGAACTGTCCCCTGAATGTGGGCGTGGTGCCCTGGCCCGAGGTCTTGGCCTGCTTGGAGGAGATCGGTTTCGATGGTGTCGTGTCCCTGCACGCCGAGTATCAGGGGGCACATTCCTGGCGCGACCTGAGCACGCGCCAGGTCATCCAGCAGACGCGGGCCGATCTGGAGTATCTCGAGGGCGTGGCGGACAGAGGGTGAACGATGTGCCTTCTTCGAACAGGAGACCTCGTCCGAAGAAGGCACGTTTTCCTCGCTAAGAACTCTCGACCTTGGCGCGCTTGGGAACGGGATGTTTGTCCAGTCGCGCATAGGGAGCGAGTGGGGGCCCGATGAGGGGGCGGGCATAGTCCAAAAAGGCTTCCGTGACGAAATTGCCCTCCTCATCGATGAATTCGTCCGGCACCAGCCGTTCCTTGTTGGCCACCTCATCCAGGTCGGCCAGGCCGATTTCGATCTCGTATTCGGGGCCGGGCTGGCGCACCAGCGTCACCATCTTGTCCGTCTCGCCCGCCAGGACGGCACGGACGGCGGCACGTCCGACGTCATATGCCTCCTCGCGGTCGACGGGCGAGGCCAGTTCGCCAAAGGAACGCTGCAGATAGCCCGGCTTGTCAAAGCGGGGGAGCATATCCAGATGCTGCTTGAGGGCATTGGTCAGCGTGGAGGCCACACCTCCCTTGCGCCTGTGACCAAAGGCGTCCGTCTCAAAAACATCGCCCAGGGTCCCAAATTCTCTGCCTTGGTCGTCTTTGAATCCCTCACTGACGGCGATGACGCAGGAGCCATATCTCTCATAGGTCCCCTCCACGTCCTCGACGATCTGCTCCAGGGATCTTCCCCGCTCGGGCAGGTAGATCAGGTGGGGAGGGTCCTTGGGCTGCTGTTTTGCCAGGGCGGCCGAAGCCGTAAGCCACCCCGCGTTCCGCCCCATGATCTCCATTAATTTGAGGGGGCCGCTTTCGCCCATGGCCTCCGTGTCCCATCCCGAGTTGCGAATGGCCGAGGCCACAAAGCGTGCCGCGCTACCATAGCCGGGGCAATGATCCGTCTTTACCAGATCGTTATCAATGGTCTTGGGCACGCCGACGGCCAAGAGTTCGTAACCTTTTTCCTGGGCTGCTAAGTGAATCTTGTGTGTGGTGTCCATGGAATCGTTTCCGCCGATATAGAAGAAATAGCGGATATCGTATGCCTGGAGAACCTCGATGAGCCGGTCATAATCCTCGTCCGTTACCCTGTAACGCACGGTGCCCAGCGCCGATGCCGGCGTATGACGCAGCCCCTCCAGCGTCTCCTCTGACTCTTTGCGCAGGTCGACAAAATACTCATCGAGTATGCCCACGATGCCGTGTAACATACCATAGATGCCATGGATCTCCTCGTATTTCATCGCTTCGTGGACGACGCCCACGAGACTATTATTGATGACGGCGGTCGGCCCTCCAGACTGACCGACGACAAGATTCCCCTTCATAATTTCATGTCTCCTTCTGTGTAGAAGACTCAACTCTACCATTATACTTCAAATGGGATATTCGCTCAAATCTCTGGCCGCACCCGGTTCACTTTGGAGAGCAATGGGCAAAGGAGGGGTGAGCGATTGAGGATGCTCATCTATCACCTTTGGCTTCAGTTGCGGCGACAACGAACGCCGGTGTCCGGGCAGCCGGGGCACGGTTTTACTTTGGTCGGCGTCGGGGATCCTTCTTTTGCGTGCTCCAGGACTATAGGGATGGTCTGCAACAGTGGCGGGGATACCATGGGCTGCGTCACCCCTTTTGTCCCCGCTTTGACGCCGCGGCGCAACAGAGTATCATGTAGATCGAGTCTGGGATAGAGGAGGAAGATTGCGTAAAAAGGTTGTCTTTTATCTGGTGTTGTGCCTCTGCGGGCTGCTGTGTTTCGTCCTGTCAGCGAATGCGGCAGAGGGCAAAGCGGCCCAGCCCGAGGAGGAGATCCTGCCCGCCGTGGTGGGCTTTGTCTCCGAGGAGGGCGAGGTAGAGTATATGGGGCACATGCAGCAGGTACAGGAACTTGATCTGGTCGTCAACTGGGGGCCCCGCCGGGGGGAAACGCTCACGGTGGAGCACGTGGTACAGAGCCATGCCGGCGAGCGTCCCTATCGAGAGGGCGATCGCGTCTATGTGAGCGAGATCGTCGATGCCGAGGGAAACGTTTCCCACTATATCGTGGGCTATGCCCGCTGGACGCAACTCTTCTGGCTGGGGCTGCTTTTTGTGGGGCTGGTGGTGTTGGTGGGGCGGGGGCGGGGCATCAGTTCCCTGCTGGGGCTGGTGGTCTCCTTTGTCATCATCTTTCTCTTTATTCTGCCGCGCCTGGGGGCGGGGGCGAACCCCCTACGGGTGGCCCTGATTGGCGCCGCCCTGACCATGCCCATCAGTTACTATCTGGCCCATGGGCTGAACCGCAAGACCACGGTGGCGCTGGCCGGTTCGCTCCTGGGCCTGGTGGTCACGGGGCTGTTGGCGCTGGTCTCCGTCTCCGTCCTGCATCTCAGCGGATATGCCTCGGAGGAAGCGGGCTTTTTGCAGACCGCGCATTCGGCGCAGATGGACATCCGGGGGTTGCTGCTTGCCGGGATCATCATCGGCGTGCTGGGCGTGTTGGACGACATCACGGTATCCCAGGCGGCCATCGTGGAGCAGTTGCGGCAGGCGAACCCCGCATTCACCTGGCGCCAACTCTATCGACGGGCCATGCGCGTGGGACAGGATCACATCGCTTCCATGGTCAACACCCTGGTGCTGGTCTATGCCGGCTCGGCGCTGCCGTTGCTGTTGCTGCTGGGCGACCGGTCCCTGCCAGTGCTCTATGTCCTCAGCCACGAGATGGTGGCCGAGGAGATCGTGCGCATGCTGGTGACCAGCAGCGGCCTGGTGGCCGCCGTGCCCGTGACCACGGCCCTGGCAGCCCTGGCAGCGCGGATGGGGGAGTTGGTGGGGGAGGAGTGAGGTG
>JBKHJO010000115.1:0-4248 GCA_046538105.1 Anaerolineales bacterium
TGGCGGCAGGGCCGAGGTCCTTTAGACGTTCTACCGGATTCTCACCCTGGCCCTCCAGATATTCCTCTGGCGACCTGGCCTGGGGGATATCCCGCACCCTTGCCCAGCGTTTCCCCTCGAGACGGTAGCCCGTCCCCGGGCCCCGATAGTCGTTGGGATCGTTGATCGCGCTCAACACCTGGAAATCGGCGTCGAATATGGCCGAAGGCTGCAGGTAATCTCCCAATACACGCTGGCGGGTCAACTCCAGCAGGCGCCCGGCGACCTCGGAAAAGCCCCCTTTGTCCAGGACGCGTATGACGTCCAACACAGTACGATCCCCGGCCAAGAACTCGTCCGCGGCCTCCAGATCTTCTACCATGTCCCGATCTGGCAGGTCGCGGCTGTCCATGGCCGTCACCGCCGCCTCGATCTCCTCCTCGGTGATGGGGGGAAACCCCAACCCTTTGTAGACCGCCTGGATGGCCCTGGCCGCCTGCTCTCGAATGGCCAGGGCATCCTCCTCGAAAACCGGATAGAGACCAGCATCGATCTTCATATCGCGCTGGATGACGTTATAGTCGTCGTACTCGGTGACATCAAAACATCCGCCGCCAAACATGTTATCGTAGCGGGGCACGGCGCTGAATCCCGAATGCACAAAGTCGGTACCGGGAATAAACTGGCACATCAACTTGGCTGTCTTGCGCATATCTGAGTGACTGGCCAGGGCGTCGTTGCCCGAGGCGACCTCGAGATTCAGCATGGAGGCCAGAAGATTCTCTGCCAGGATAACGCGCACCCCACCAGGAAGGGATTCCGGCAGGGCCACACAACTGATGGACCCGTTCTGCACACCCTGGCTGCCCGCACCACGGGTCACCAACAGACATCGGGCCTCCAGATAGAGCATGGAGCGTCCCTCGGCATGGCCCATAAGGGCCTCGGACCCCGTGCCGGAGGTGAAGCGGATCTTGACCCCACGAGAGGCATAAGCAGACGCCAGAAAGGCTTTGGACCACGGCGTATCGTCACCATCCACAAAGGCCCCCTCGGTGCCATATACGGAAAGCGTCTCCGCATAACTGGTCAACCCTTTGAACCCCAAACGCAGATTGGTGCCCTCTTCCACGGCGCACTGGGTCAATACCCCGCCACGTCCCACCTGGGAGCCCACCAGGATTGAGAGTGCATTAAAGGGAGCATAACGGGCCACACCCACCGTGGTCTCGTTCTCTGCAAAGCCCCGCAGCGCGGCCTCGGCGGCGTCGGCGGCCAAGAGGGCGGGATTCTCCTTGCGATTGGTCACGTGGGCCTGATTGGCCGGCGTGCGCCGCACGCGCATCTTGCCCAACCCCATCATCATCTCCAACACGCTCATGTGCCCCACGATCTCCACCAGTTTGGCCGGCGTGCAGCCGGCCACCAGGCGACTCACGTCCTCGCGGGGGACGTTGATATCGACCAACATGCGCGCGATGGTCTCCGAGGGGGTGCTCATGGCGCGCTGGGCCACGGACAGATCCAGGGCATGATCGGCGATGAAGCGATCGATCAGACCCATCTCCTCGCGGGGCACGCCGTCCATCTCTACCACCTGCCCATCCTCAACCCGCAAACTGGGTTGGGGATCATCGGGCCCATCGGCCACGATCAGCCCCGCCTCGGGCCATTCGTGAACAAAAGCCTCATTGTTGATGGGCCTCTCGTCGAGCAGGGCGAAGCGTTTCGACTCTCGCATACCTCTCCTCCATGCAAATTAACGCGTCATGTGGGGAGGAACACCGTGCAAAAAGATGAGCGCCACCTTCAACCGCCGTCCCCCCGTCCCACACAAGCCTTGATTGTAGCATAGGTATCGAAAAGGGCCAATCAACTGGCCGCTTCCGACGTAGGTCAGATCGACGATCCGATGATGTAGAGACGCAAGATCTTGCGTCTCTACCTTCTGGGGCCTTGGGATATCATCACATTATCTGATGGGACGGGAAATGTAAAAGCCTCATGCTAGAGATTGGGAAGATAGTCGAGCAATAGGATTGCTCAGTTTGCCATGGGCTGGGCATCATAAATAGCAGAGAAGGAGCCGTGGTAGAATCCACAGCTCCTTTGTCACAAGCCCCGGGCTTTGGCATGGGGGGATACGCTGGCCAGACTCCTAATCTAGTTGTGCGGAGCGGAGTACGGTCTCCAGCAACGGCTCCAGGGCCGAGAGATCGCGCATACTGGGCGCGCTCACATAGAGGTCGATCCCCGTGCGTTGGCCATCCTCATGCACGGTGGCGAGCACATGCTTCTGAACCGCCTCCACCGGCGCCTTTTCGTCGCTGCCTTGGGGCGCGGGGCCATAGACCTCGATCGTGAAGGAGCGTGCGCCTTGGGCCCAGTCCAGTTCCATCGGCTCCGAGGCCAGGGCCTGCGCAGGCTCTGGCAGCAAAACTGCCTCCGCCTCCATGGGCGGTTCAAGCGCTGCAACATTGACACCAAAGCGTCCCTCACCGCCCCTCACAGGCCTCCACACCCACTCCGATCCCTGCTGAGTCCAGTCGCTGGGCATACTGAAGCCCAAGATGAACTGGCCTATCGCTATCTCGCTGCGCGCAAAAGGGGACGCCTGAGACGTCCCCTCATTGCCAGGAGAAGGGCAGATCACATCGGCGATCTTCCACTGATCACCCTCACGCTGCAGCAAGACGTCGAAGGAGTGCCCCTCAAAGCTGGTCTGAACCCCAACCTGGGCCTCATGGTCACCAGAGAAATTCATTTCTACCACCGAGATCTCCTGAGGCACGTCCTGGGCACAGAGGAAGGGATCGTAGCCGCCTCCCTCAAAGGAGGCGAGCAGTTCATCGACCTCCTGCACAAATGCGTCTGTCAGGTATTCGCTCGACTTGTATGCCTCATCAACCATGGGGTTCCCCGTCTCGCTACTATAGTCCAGGTACCAACTATAAAAGGCCTCCACCACCGCTTCGGGCGCCTCAGCGACGGGCTGCGCCGGCTCTGGCGTCTCTGTGGGAGTAGGGGCAGGTTCTGCCCCGTCCGCTACCAGGCTCGCACAGCCACTAAGTGCCACGCACGCCGTCATCACCACCAACATCCATAAAAATCTCTTTGCATTCATCCTGTTCTCCCCTTCTACGGCCCTAACGCTGAGCCGTCAGATTTCTTGCCTATAGTGTAGCAGCACCAAAAGAATAGCACATCGGCCAGGTGAAGAGTTTTGATCCTGGCCCCCTGATCAGTCGGCGCCCTGACCACCTGACCAGGAGCCGCAATCTCGCAAAGTCTCCTCTCACGGCTCGGCCTTTTCAGGGTCGCGGACAAAAAAGATCGCCAGCAGTAAGGAGATTAGGGTAGCCGCCAGGACAAAGAGCCAGGGATAGGCCGGGTTCCAGTCATACAGATAGCCCCCGGCGAGGGAGGAGAGCATGATGGGCAAGGTCATCAAAAAGCCCACACCAGGGCCTCCTGTGCCCCCGCTGCTCGCCCCGATCATGACGGAACCGCGCCCCAAAGCAGCCATGACGCGCCCACGCAGATCCCGTGGAACCAGATCGGCCATCAGCGCCGAGCAGGCAGGGACAAAAAAGGCGTTCACGATACCCACAACGGACCGTATCAATAACACCTGCAAGAACGCTTCAGCAAGAACAAAGAGGGGAATGGCCACCAACGAAAGAAAAAGAGCAACCCGAATACTCCTCGACCGACCGCAGCGATCCACCATGATACCCGCTGGGATATAGACGAGGTTCCGCAACGCCGTCTCGACAAAAAGGATGAGCCCCCATCGCGTAGAGGACAAGCCGATCTGTCGCGAGGCATACACTACCCAAAAGGGCCCGGCAATGGCGTTAGCCATAAAACTCAGGGTGAGAACGATGGCCAATACATTCAATGAACGGGGCAGGCATCTCAAGATGTCGGGGATATCAGCATAAACGTCCTTGACGGCCTGTGGCAGATCGGCAAGTTGCATCCGCTGGGGACTAGAGGATAATGTATCCCTAAGAAAATGGAGATTGATAGTGGCCGAGGCTAAATATACCATCATCAGGACAGCGTAGAGCAGCCGTATGCCCATCTCCTCCCCCAGGGCATCGATGGTAAGTCCCGCCACATAGGGTGCCACGATGGCCAACAGGCCAGAGATGCTGTTCATGGTGGCCATACCCATGGCCCGATTCTCTGGGGAGAGGGAATCGGCGATGACGGCGGAACTGGCCGGAAACTGCAACACGCCAAACCCCTGCAGGAGGCCGGCCA
>JBKHJO010000046.1:0-18967 GCA_046538105.1 Anaerolineales bacterium
GGGGTGTTGAGGAGGACGTGATCCTGGGGCTGATCCTCGCCGACGGTTTTCAAGCGTTGTTTCGTGTTCAGGTCATACAGTCCCACCGCCAGACGATATCTGCCCTCGGGTAGATCGGATGGCAGGGGCAGCGTGTGTCGGTCGGTGATGTACTCGCCGGCGATCCAGCCTGTGGTGGGGAACTGCCCATCGCCGGGATATGTGTCGCTCTGTGCCACCAGTTCACAATCCTCATCCAGCAGATGTACAAAGACGGTATATCTGGTGGACATCTCCTGAAGGCACTGCCAGTATAGTGTGACCCCCAGGTCCTTCCCGCCCTGCAGCACCTCGTTTGAGAGATCATATCCCACCAGGCGCGCCAGATCGCTTAGGTTGGCGGATTGCGTCGTCTGCATGGATGGGGACTCGTACACGGCCGGCCACCGCACTACGGGGCGTTCGGGTAGCCGGATCAGATTGTCGGGCGCGGCGGCGTCACGTAAGGGCAACAGTTCTCCGCTGGCTCCATATACATAAAAGCCCAACATGAGCACCTTTTCCCCCGCGGACGCCTCTGGCGACACGTCAATGTCCACGCTCTGTAACACACGTTCTCCCGGCCGCCACATGCTGGTGGGATACACCCTGTCCAGGGGGGGCAGGTCGATCTGTCCCCAGCGTTCGTCGCCATCGGGATCGAGCAGGTTAAGGGTGAGGGTATAGTCCCGTTCCAGAGGACGATCGGCGGTTAGCAGTAGATCCACGGTCAGCGTCTCCCCCGACTCCACCCTGAGTTCGTTCACTCGCGCGCCCAGCAGGCCCAGGCCGGCCTCGGTGCTTATGGGGGAGCCCTCCACCGGGACGGGGCAAGTAGTCAAAAAGATGCGCTGTTCATCCTCGGACACATGGGCCAGGGTGTAGCGTTCCTCTACCCAGTCTGCGTATCCGGGGATGCGCTCAAAACGCCTTTCCCAAAAGATGATAGCCGAGGGGGCAAAGCGTTCTTCCAATCGGAGCATGGTATTCATTTCCAGTTCACCCGCTTCCACGCGTTTATAGGATGGCGCTGCCAGCAGGGGCGGGATGGGTCGCTGAGCCTTGTAGGCCAGCATGGGATCATCGCTCAGTATCACACTGTCGGACGGGGTCTGCTGCTGCAAAAAGCGTATCGCCGCCTGGCGGATGGGGGTTTGCTGCTTGTCGCTCACGCTTTCGACGTGCAGATCGAAGACGGTGCGCGCCAGGGATGGCAGGCCTGCCGTACACCAGATGAGGCCCAGTGCGCAAGTGAGGACCAGCCCCCGTTGCTTGCCATCCAATCTAGGCCAGGTGGTGAGAGCCGCCAGAGGTTCTGTCAGGGCTACCGCCGTCGGCACGATAAGCGCCGGCACGAGGGAAAAGAGGTGATACCGCCGTACGGGCGTATGTAGCATCAGGGCTGCCAGAACGCCCCCCATCCAAACGGCCAGAACCAGGGCGGACCAGCGCCGCCGTCGTGCCAGCAATACGATTCCCCCCAACGCCGCCAGGGCGACCAGCCAGGGATAGGCCAGCCCCCATTTGTCGGCCAGGAAATACTTGCATAGCACCTGCCAGTTCTTGCTCAGCGAGAGGGCGTGGGCCTCGCGCATGGCAAAGAGCGTGCCCACGATATGCTCTAGGAAGACGCGGGGACCATAATAGAGCATCACAATCCCGACCGGCAGGGTCATGACGCCGTGGAAACCGGCGAGCAGCAGCCATCGCAGACGCCACGTGGACGCGGCCTGTCGGATACCCTGCCATAACAACAGGATGAGGGGCGCGTAAAAGGGCACTGTCACCGGCTTGATGAGAAGGCTGGAGGCAAAGGCCGGCGCCGCCAGCGCCGGCCAGATCAGGTGGGGATGTTTCTGATATTGAAGCACCAGCGCTAGGGCCAGCAGCGCCAGGCTCACCGGCGGCAGTTCGATCAGAAGGCGGGCCGATAGAGAATGAAAGTGGGGAAACGACACCAGCAGCAGGGGAGCGATCACGGCGGCGAGGCGGCTGTCGCTCAGGCGGCGCGCAATCATCGCCAACGAAGGGATAGCCAACACTGCGGTGCCCAGAACCACGGCCCGCCCCACCACTACCGAGGGATCCCATAAAGAAAAGGCGGCGGCCAGCATCCAGGAAAATAAAGGCGGCCGTTCGGACCAGATGTCCACATACAGCCGATGCCCCTGCAGTTGCAGCAGTGCCTCTTGCAGGTAGATGCCCTCATCGTACTTCCAGGCGAACTGGGAGAGGGCCTCTTTGTGCCAGATCCCATATCCGATGGCCAGGGCCAGCACCGCTCCCCAGATCAACCCGTCGGTCCAGGTCGTGCGATCATGAGCAGTTGTTGGTGCCCCGTTTCCCTTGTCTCCGTCTGGTGTCATGCTGGTGCAGCCCCTTCCTACCACGGTGCTTGGGTGGGGAAAATCGCGCTCAGGGTCGTTCCAACATGGGGCAGATCCACGTTGAGCAATATCACAACCACTATCACCGTCAATGCTATCAGGGCCATCAACCGTCGCTCCTGATAAAGTCTTTCAGGACTTTGGGCTGCCGATGCGGGTTCCAGACTTAGCCTGAAATATTCGGCAAAGATGAGGGATAAAAAGGGGAAGGAGAGGCTTAACTTGATGCTGTATTGGGTTATAAAAAGCCCCAGCAAAAAGGTGCTAAAGACCCCGGAAAAGACGGCTAGGGTAAGCAGTCTTTGCTCAGTATAGTGCTGAAAACTGGCCCGATACAGGGCGGCGGTGGTGGGATCCCCGATGCTGCGATACTCGGCGTAGCGTTTGAGCGTCATCATGTAGGCTCCGGCCAGCCAGTAGGCCAGGATGACGCTGATGGGAGGTAGGGGGCGGGCTGTCACCACGAACCAGCCCCACCAAAAGCGCAGCGGATTGTTGATCGATTCCGAGAGCACGTCCCAATAGGGGCGATCTTTGGAGCGCATGGGACGCACGTTGTAGATCAGTCCCTGTACTAAAAATAACAGGGAGATGATCAGAAAACTTGATGATGCCAGCGTCGAGAGCAGCAGGCCTACGACGGCCAGCAGCGCATACTCGATGGCCACCAGGCGTCCTTCCAAAAGGCCGCACGCCAGGGGGCGGGTGTTCTTTTCCGGGTGGTGGCCGTCGGTCTCGCGATCGACCCACTCGTTGATCACATAGTTGGCCGAGGAGATGAGGCACATGGCCAGGCCGCCACAAAGTAATACGTGGAGACGGGATAGCGCTTCGGTGGATGTCAAAAGTGCTGCCAGTACGAACCCGGGCAGGGCCAGCAGATTCTTGAACCAGTGATCGGGCCGGGCTATAAGGATGTACTGTCGCAAGTCGGCTTCCGTTAGGCTGATTATATGGGTCGGCGCTTGTGATTGGCTCTGCTGAGCGTCATTTTTGTTCATGCGTCGCGCTCTTTCAAAAGATACAAATGGCAGTTTCCAGCAAAGGATATCTCTGTATATCACGAAAAAAGCATACAACCACATTATGATAGAATCGAGACGAGGCGTTGTCAAAACGGATTTGGTTTCTATTGACTCCGAATGATCCTGGCTTGTGATTTGTAGACATGCTATAATGGAGGGGCGGGGGTATAGACATTTGGCTTCTGAGAGGAGGAACCCATCCATGCAGGACATCCACGCCCATACCTGGGATCAGGAGGCCCACTTTACGCCCCGCGCCGTGCGCGAGGCCGACCGCTCCCGGGGCTACTCGCTGGATCTCACCGTGGACTATGACACGTTCATCGCGGACTGCGCCCCCTTTGACAGGGTGGCCGTCTTTGGGCTCAAGGCGCGGCGCAGCGGCATCTGGGTACCCGATGCTTACGTGGACGCCTTTTGCGCCCGCCATGAAAAACTGTACGGGTTCGCCGCCTGTGATCCCACCCAGGAGGGCGACGTGGCGGCCTGTATCGCCGCTTTGCAGGATATGGACCTGGTAGGGGTCAAGATGGCACCCATGTACGCGGGGTTCGATCCCCGGGATCCCCTCTGTGAGCCCCTGTATGCCTATTGCCAGGCGCACGGTGTGCCCATCCTCTTTCACACGGGCACCACCTTTATCGGTGTCGCGCCCCTGGAATACAGCCGCCCCTGGATCTATGATCGGGTGGCCATCGACTATCCACAATTGCGTATGGTGCTGGCCCATCTGAGCCATCCCTATGGCGAGGAATGCCTGGCCGTGATCCGCAAGCATCCCCACGTCTATGCCGATGTGGCGGCCATCTACTATCGGCCCTGGCAGTTCTACAACGTCATGGTCGTGGCCCAGGAGTATGGCGTGACCGACAAACTCCTCTTTGGCACCGACTATCCCTTTACCACTGGAGAGGAATCCATCGAGGGGGTGCGCGGAGTGAACGACGTCATTGGCGACAGCGGCCTTCCCCGCATCTCCAGCGAGGTGATAGAGGGGATCCTGGCGCGGGACGCCTTTGCGTTGCTTGGTATAGATTGATAGACTCAGGTACGCGTGGTACTCTTGGATTTCCCACCAACTCCGCCTCTTCAGGGTGGAGCGAACGGCTTTGACTCTTGCTGCGGCTGAAGATTTTTCAGAGGGCGTCTTTGGCCTTTGCGTTAGGCGTCGGGGTTCATATTTAGAGCAAGAGCTCAGTTCAGTTCTTTGCGTCCGGATCAACAAGTCGACTTTGGGTTCTCAAATAAGCGAAGGAAAGGAGGTCAACCATGGCAGGCAGACTGGAAAACAGAACCGCTATTGTGACCGGGGCGGCCAAGGGGATCGGGCGAGCTATCAGCCTGCGGCTGACGGAAGAGGGGGCGGTAGTTGTCGCTGCGGATATCGACGAGAACGGCCTTCAGGACACGGTATACCAGATCGAAGAGGCGGGTGGCCAGGCTATGCCCCTCCGCGCCGACGTGAGCCAGCTCTCGGACATGGAGACCATGGCAGAGAGGACCATTGACGCGTTCGGACGGCTCGACGTCCTGTGTAGCAACGCGGGCATCTTTCCCGCGGCCCGCCTGGAAGAGATGACGGAGGAGGACTGGGATCGGGTGAACAACGTCAATCTCAAGGGGACCTTTTTCGCCGTCAAGGCCTGTCTCCCTCATATGCGCGATCGGGGCTATGGGCGCGTGGTGCTCACCTCTTCCATCACCGGCCCCATCACGGGTTTTCCTGGGTGGACCCATTACGGTGCTACCAAGGCGGGCATCCTGGGGTTCATGCGCACGGCAGCCTTGGAGATGGCCGAGTTTGGTATCACCATCAACGCCGTCCTCCCGGGCAACGTCATGACCGAGGGGCTGGAAGATGTGGGGGAGGATTATCTTCAGCGTATGCGGGCCTCCATCCCTCTGGGCGAACTCGCCGAGCCCCTGGACATCGCCAATGTCGTCCTCTTTCTCGCCTCCGACGAAGCCAAGTACATCACGGGACAGACGCTGATCGTCGACGGTGGGCAGGTGCTTCCCGAGTCGATCCTGGCGCTGGAGTGAGCGATGCTGGGCGTATAGCGCTCAGTATATGGGGTTTTGCTTTGGCAGAACGCTGTTCACAGGTCGCTTTCCATCAGGTGCGAGGCACTTGTAAAGTGCCTCGCACCCAGAAGAGGCCAGCACCGGCTCTTTAGGCCGGTGCGCGTGAGAATAATATCACTGCTAGAAGAGAGGATGCTTATGTTTGAGAACGACCGCGAGATTTACGAGTTCATGAGAGAAAACGGCCTCTACGTGGCCGTCGTGTGCGACGTCCTGGATGAGTTGGGCTATCGTGAGCAGGCCATGCATCAGCGATTGCGCCCCCTGCTTCCCGATAAGCGTAACTGTGGATTCGTGGGCCGGGCGCGCACGGCCCGCTGGATGCAGACGGACTATATCGATGAGGAGGATCCCTATGGCCAGGAGATCGCCCTCATCGACTCGCTGCAGCCCGGCGACGTGGTGGTCCATTCCAGCGACCACGCGGGCACCAATGCCCCCTGGGGCGAGTTGATGTCCACCGTGGCCCAGCGTAACGGCGCCGTGGGCTGCGTCTGCGACAGCCAGATCCGGGACTGCGTCAGGATCATCGAACTGGGATTCCCCGTCTACTATACAGGCATCCGTCCCCTAGATTCCATGGGCCGCGGCAAGGTGATGGCCTACGACGTGCCCATACGCTGCGGCGAGGTACTGGTGCATCCGGGAGAACTGGTCTATGCCGATTTCGACGGCGTCGTGGTTATCCCCCAGGAGGTGGAGGAGGAGGCGCTGTATAAGGCCGGCGAAAAGGTGGGCAAGGAGACCCAATCCCGCCAGGATCTGCTGGCTGGCAAGTCCCTGCGTGAGGTCTATGACACCTACGGAGTACTGTAGGGGTGGAGCGTCTGTTCCGCCCGCCGTTCACAGCAGACGACAATCTTGCTGTGACGTCGGTTCTCGTTTCCCTCTGCCATGGGAGAGGGCTTTGTAACATACAGCCTGTCATCCAGCGGCTCACGCTTTCCCTGATCCCGTGACACTCCCCTTTAGCGGTGGGAACCCGACCACTTCGAACGTCGCCGAGGCGATGGTGATCGCGTCTTCCGCTTCAAAGCGTTGCAGGATGTCGTGGTGCATCTTGCTGGCCACGACACGCCTCTCGTGGGGATCGACGACATAGCGCAACGTCATCTCGATCCAGTTGTCGGTCATGGCAATGTACAGCGATGGCTCCACAGGCGTCTCCTGTAGCGGATAGCGCTTTCGTAGTTCGCCAAATATGGATTTAGCCCGCTCCTGAAAATCGCCTGTATAGTCCCGCCCATGTTCCAGCAGTATCTGCCCCGCCAGGCGCCAATCGCTGTCGTAGGTGACGGGCAGCATGATCTCGTCCCACAGATACGGCCAGTGCTCTGTGTAATTGAACACCGAATCGGAAAAGATCATGCGATTGGCGATGGTCACCATGCGGCCGGTGTACTGATCCGCTCGTACCCATCCCTCGATCTCCATCACTGTCGTGCGCAGCACGGCGATGTCCACCACGTCGCCGACCACATCTCCTACGCGTATGCGATCTCCAATGTGAAACACCCCCCCGATGACGATATTCAGATAACCGGCAAAAGAGCCGATGATCTCCTGGGAAGCAAAAGCGATCCCCGCGCCAAAGACGCCCAGGCTCACCGCAAAGTTGCTGCCGGCCCCCAGCCAGACGGCCAGGATGAGCAAGCCGCTTAGAAGTAACAGGGTGTTGCGCGTCAACATGCGCAGTGTATGAAAGTCTGTGGACTCTTTTATGCGCGACCGGAGCAGTCGGGCGATGACACGATGGATCAGAAAGGTTAGCGACAGGACGACAACCGAAGATATCGTGTTCCTGATGATGTCTATGTAAACGTCCGAAATCTGTGGCATATCCTTTCTCCTCGAGAGTGGTGGTCTAAAGGCGACAGGCTGGACTGTACTCAGGGGTAAAGGGACCCGTAAGAAAAAAAAAGTTTGCCGCGCGGTACCTGATCGGCTGGGAACCTACATTGATATTAGTCGATGTGCCCTCTTTTGTCCATCAAGTGCTATACCGGTGATATATCTCGGAATCCCACTTGACATCTGCTCCCCCTTTTTGTATACTGTTGACTGACTGGTTAGTCAGAAGAATCGGCCTTGTGGGAAGGAGCGTGCACATGGTTGTCGTGCTATTGGCTACGGTGGTGGGCAGCATCCTGGTGACCTGGCTTTTGCCCCTGGCCTTTGACAGCGAGCCCCCCTATGGCGTGGCGGTGGACATTGGCGTGGGGACGGTGCTGGCCGTCGTCTGGGCCGTGGTCGCCTATCGGATCGTCTCTCCCTTTATCGGTCTGCGCGGATGGCTGGCGCTGATCCTGAGCGTTCTCGACGGCATCGGCCTGGCCGCCGTCATGCTTTGGGTGCTGCGTCGCATAAAGGGCTAATGGAAAAACTATGACGTCTTCACGAGAACTATCGGAGAAAAGAAGGGCCCAGGTCCATGAGGCGGCCCTGGCCTGCTTCAGCGACAAGGGGTATTACCAAACCACCATGGATGACATCGCCGCCGCAAGTGGGCTGAGCAAGGGCACCCTGTATTTGTACTTTGAGGGCAAAAAGGACCTCTTTCTTTCACTGTGTCGCCGCGTCATGGACGAATTCGAGCAAGTATGGCGGGAACGCCTCGCCGACGACGCGGCTACTGCCACCGATAAACTGGTGGTCACCCTCGCCCTCTTTCGTCAGGAACTGGACGATTGGGTGCCCCTCCTTGGTGTGATCATCGAGGCCTGGGCTCTGATGCGCCATGATAAGGAGACGCGGCGTCTCCTGGAAGAGATGTACCGCCCCTATCTGAAGATCATGGGTCGTATCATCCGCGAGGGGGTGGACAGCGGCGAGTTGCGTGCTCGGTCCCCGGACACGACGGCCCTCGTGTTCATGACCTTTTTCGATGGTCTGATGCTGGCCATGGGCACCGACCTTTGGGAGGGCGATTGGGAGGAGATCGTCGATGCCGCCGAGGAACTCGTGCTGCACGGCCTGAAAATGGAGGATTGACGTGGCATCAGAAGATCGGGATGCTGTCATTCGTACCGATAACCTGACGCGCATGTTCGACCAGGTGATGGGCGTGAAGGCGCTGTCTATGGATGTGCAAGCCGGAGAGATATTCGGCCTGGTTGGGCCCGACGGCGCGGGCAAGACGACGACCATTCGCCTGCTGGCGGCCCTCATGGACCCCACAGAGGGGGAGGCCCACGTGTTGGGCTACGATACCGTGCACCAGGCGGAGGCCATCAAGGGCCACATCGGGTATATGGCCCAACGCTTCAATCTGTATAGCGATCTCTCGGTGTGGGAGAATCTGAACTTTTTCGCCGACGTCTTTCAGGTGTGGGGTGAAACGCGCCGAGAACGGCTGGAGCGTCTGCTCGAGTTCGCCCGTCTGGGCGCATTTCGCGACCGCCGGGTGGAGCACCTGTCGGGAGGCATGCAGAAGAAGCTCGCCCTGGCCTGCACCCTCGTCCACCGACCCGATATCGTCTTTCTCGACGAGCCCACCACAGGTGTGGATCCCCTTTCGCGCCGCGAACTGTGGGACATCCTGGCCGAGCTGCACGTACAGGGTGTCACCCTCCTCATCAGTACCCCCTATATGGACGAGGCAGAGCGCTGTTCGCGGGTGGGATTGATGTATCAGGGGGAGATGATCATGTGCGACACGCCGGAGCAGATAAAGGCCATGATCCAGGGAGAGTTGATCGTTCTGTGGCCCACGCAGGTGCGTCGGGCACGAGAGATTCTATGGGAATTGCCCGACGTTCTGGAACTGCAGATATTCGGTGATCAGTTGCGCGTATTTGTGCAGGATGCGGAAGCGATCCTGGATGAGATACGCGAGACCCTAAAGCGTCACGGCATCGACATACAGGATGTGCAGCGTGGCGAGCCTCGTATGGAGGAGGCCTTTGTCTCGCTGATCCGACAGCAGAGGGAAAGATGAGAATATTCGAACGGGTAGAGAATCCCCGGCGGGGCCTCTCTACGATACCCAATTGGCGGCGCATCCTCGCGGTGATGCGCAAAGAATGGTGGCACATCACCCGGGACAGGATATCCTTTGGGCTGCTCATCCTGTCGCCGGTGTTGGTTCTGGTCACCATGGGCTATGCCTTTTCCGTGGACATCGAGGATGTGGATATCGCTGTACTGGATCAGGATCTCAGTGCCTTTTCACGCGAATATTTGGCGCAGGTGACCAGTGATGACGGCCTGCGTCTGCAGACGGTGGTGGAAAGCCTGAACGATGTGGAGTCGTTGATGATGCGGGGGCGGACCAAGGCCGTGATCATCATCCCCCACGGCTTTGCCCGCGACCTGAAGGCGGGAGACCAGGCTGCGGTGCAGGTCATCGTGGATGGCACCGATCCCCACACGGCGGGCCACGCCCTGCGGCACATCGGCGAGCACACGGACTATTTCGCCACCTCCTATCTCAAGGGGCGAATGAGACGCCGGGGGGCGAATGTGGAGAATCTTTCCCCCGTCGGCCTGCGCTTTCAGGCCTGGTACAATCCCCTGCTGCGTTATACGGTATCCATCGTCCCCGCGCTGGTCGGCGTGGTGCTCAGCGTGCCCGCTATGGCCGCCTCGCTGACCCTGGCCCGCGAACGCGAGCGGGGAACGCTGGAGGCCCTGATCGCCACGCCCATCGGCCGCGTGGAGCTCCTCGTGGGTAAACTCGTCCCCTATATGCTGGCCGGTTTTTGCAGCGTTCCCCTGTGTATAGCCACCGCCGTCTATGGCTATGGTATAGCGTTCCGAGGGAATATTGGCATCTATCTGGCCCTCTGCATGCTCTTTCTATTTGCCACCATGAGCATAGCTCTCTTTCTCTCCATCTTTGCCGGCAGCCAGCAGGTGGCCATCATCGGTTCCATGATCATCTTTCTCTTCTCCGGCTTTTTCCTGTCCGGATTGTTGATTCCCTTTGCTCTCATGGGGCCGCTCGTCAAGTTGGAGGCCTTTTTCTTTCCCACCACCCACTTTGTGATCATCAGCCGGGGATTTTTCGTCAAGGGAGTGGGACTGCGGGCCGTGTATCCCTATGTGCTAGCCCTGGCCGTCCTGGGCGTCATCTTTTTGGCGCTGGCGACGTTGACTTTCAAGAAAAAGATCTCCTGATGCGAGGTGGATGATGCTGCACAGAATCTGGAAGATCATCGTCAAGGACTTTACACAGCTCGCGAGAGACCGGCTGCTGGCGCCCTTTGTCCTCCTCGGCCCCCTGGCCGAACTGCTGCTGGTGGCCTGGTCCACCTCCCAGGGCATCGATCATATCCCCACGGCCGTGCTGGATCAGGACTATAGCACGTCCAGCCGGCGGTTCGTGGAGGCCATGGCCAACACGGAGACCTTTGATCCCTACTATGTGCAGAATCTGGATCAGATCGATAGGGCCATCGAGGGCGGAGGCGCGTTGGTGGCCTGGGTCATCCCGGCGGACTTTCAGGAGGGGTTGCATGATCCCCACGGCAAGCCGCCCTCCATACATCTCATCGTCGATGGCGCCGATGTGATGACGGCCAGGGAGGCGTCGAGTACGGGGCGTGCCCTGCTGGCCGATTTCGGGCGGCGCTTTGCCGTGCAGCCCGCGACGCTGAGGAATGGCGATCTGAGCCCCTTGAACGTGAGCCTGAGAGTGTGGTTCAACGAGGAGATGAAGCAGTCCAACTATATGATCCCCTCGGAACTGGGCTTTATCGCCGCCGCCGTGGCGGCCATACTGGCCAGCATGGCCATCGCCCGCGAGCGGGAGCTGGGCACCCTGGAGCAACTGATGGTCACGCCCCTTCGTCCCGCAGAGATGATCGTCGGCAAGTCGGTCATGGCCATCACCCTGGGCTACGTCGAGTTCCTGCTGATGTTGGGCATGGTGGTATGGCTCTTTGACGTGCCCATGCGGGGATCGCTGCCCCTCCTTATGGCCGTGGCCCTCTTTTACATGATCGTGGAGTTGGGTTGGGGACTCATGATCTCCACCATTGCCCACACCCAGATGCAGGCCCTGCTTATGGCCTTTGCCGTGGTCATGGTCATGGTCATCTTTTCCGGCTACGCCTATCCCATAGATGTCATGCCCCCCTTTATGCAGGTCATCGCCAACCTCTTTCCTCTGAAGCATTGGTTGATCGTCTTTCGCAACATCCTGCTCAAAGGGGTGGGCGTATCGGCGTTCTGGCAGGAACTGCTGGCCATCGCTGGCCTGGGAGGCGTGATCTATACAGGCACCATCGCCTTGCTGCAGCGCAAGCGGCTCGAATGATGATGGGAGCGGTAACGTGAGAGACAGAACCAACAGCGAGGCCATCGCGACCAAGGAGTTGACCAAACAGTTCGACGGCTTTACCGCCGTGGATCGCGTGACATTTAGCGTGCAGAGGGGCGAGATCTTTGGGTTTTTGGGACCCAACGGGGCGGGGAAGACGACCACAATACGTATGTTGCTGGCTCTGCTTGCCCCCACGTCGGGTACGGCAACGGTCCTGGGATTTGACGTGGTCCGGGAGGGAGTCGAGATACACAGGCGCGTAGGATACGTGTCCCAGCGATTCGGCCTCTACGACGACCTGACTGTTTCCGAGAACCTAGACTTTTTTGGGGGCACCTATGGCGTACGCGGGAAGCAACTCAGGGAACGCAAGGCCCATGCCCTAGAGGTGGCAGCCCTGATCGAACGCCGGGGGGATCTGGCCGAGAATCTCGCAGGTGGCTGGCGGCAGCGGCTGGCTCTAGGATGCTCCATCCTGCACGAGCCCCAGCTCCTCTTTTTGGACGAGCCCACGGCGGGCATGGATCCCATCTCGCGCCGCGACTTTTGGGACCTCCTCTATGCCCTTTCGGACGAGGGGCGCACCATCTTTGTGACCACGCACTATATGGATGAAGCAGAACACTGTCACCGCCTGGCCTTTATCCAGGCGGGACGCCTCACGGCCATGGGCTCGCCCCGGGAGATCAAGGAGGCGGAGATGGAGGGAGAGGTGTTGGAGATAGCCTGCAGCGCGCCGGCCAGGGCCATGGATACTCTCAAGGGGAGCGACCTGTTCGACGATGTATCCCTCTATGGCACACTCGTGCACGTGGTGGGCCAGGACGTGGAAAACCACCGCCCCAGGATCGAAAGGATGCTAGAAGAAATCGGCGTAAAAATGGACAGTATGAACGTCATCGCGCCCTCGCTGGAGGATGTCTTTGTAGCGAGCGTTCGCAGGCGTGAGAATGCATAGGAGGATGTGATGAAGCGACCCGTCGTCATCGTTGCCGTGGCCCTGGCCCTTATTTTAAGCGCCGTGGGTATTGGATGGCTCTATTTCAGACTGACGCCCGGCGCCTGGGAGAGCTTTTTGGCCCAGATGCAGGGAGAAGGGGGGGCTCGCCCAGCGCGCCCCGCGGTGAGCCGTCCCAGGCCAAGAGAGGGGACGCTCACCGCCTCCGGCACCATCGAAGGCCAGGAGGTGACGGTGGCCTCCGAGTATGGCGGGAGGGTGTACAAGGTCGCCGTGGAAGAGGGCGACATGGTGACCGAGGGCGACACCGTGTTACAGATGGATCGGGCGTTGCCCCTTACAGAGAGGGAACAGGCCGAGGCTGCCGTCTCTCGGGCCGAGGCTGCGTTGAGGGCGGCGCGAGCCCAGTTAGAGCAGGCCAGGGCAGGTGCCCGTGCACAGGAGGTGACCATGGCCGAGAGTGAACTGTCCGCCAGCGAGGCCGGCCAGACCGCGGCCCGGGCGCAACTGGAATCTGCCCAGGGGGAAGTGGAGATGGCCCGGGGGCGTCTACAAGCCGCCAGAGGAGAACTTGATATTGCCAGGGCGAGCCAAAAAAGTGCCGAGGCTGAGTTGGAGCGCCTGCGGGCCGGGGCCAGCGCAGAGGAGATCGCCATCGCCGAGCGCCGGGTCAGGGCCGCCGAGAACGAACTGTGGGGAGCCCAGGCCCAACGCGATGCCATCTGTGGGCGCGTGAATCTTGAGGCCACGGAGGCGGACTGTGATAGCGCCGAGGCGGCTGTGGGGGCTGCCACGGAGCAGTTGAGGATCGCCGAACTGCAGTTAAAAGAGTTGCGCGTCGGCGCCCGTGAGGAGGACATCGCCGCTGCAGAGGCCCGCGTCGCTCAGGCTCGAGGGGGCGTCGGGACGGCCCAGGCCGGCGTGAATGCAGCCAGGGTGGCGGTGACCATAGCAGAGGCCGGTGCCGATGCTGCCCAGGCCAATGCGGAGATGGCCAGGTCTCAGGTCGAGGGTATGGAGGCGTCCCTTGACCTGACCAAAGCGGGCGTTCGTGACGAGGAGATCGAGATGCTGGAGTCGCAGGTCCAGGAAGCAGAGGCCGGTCTGGCACAGGCCCAGGCGACCCTAAGAGGAGCGGAGATCCGGGTGGAGCGCACGGCGCTACAGGCGCCCATAGGGGGCACCGTCGTGGATCGCCTCGTCCATGCCGGGGAACTGGCTGCGCCGAATGCCCCTTTGCTGACCCTCGTAAACCTCAAAAAGGTGACCTTGACCGTTTATACCCCACAGGCCGACCTGGACCTTGTCTCCCTGAACCAGGAGGTCGAGGTCACGGTGGATGCCTATGAGGAGGCTTTCGTCGGTCGCGTGTCACATATCGCCTCCCAGGCCGAGTTCACCCCCGAGCGGGTGCAGACCCCCGAGGAGCGGGTACATATGGTCTTTGCCGTGGAGATCAGTCTGGATAATCCGGAGAGATGGCTTAAGCCGGGAATGCCGGCCGACGCCGTTTTCCAATAGATCGCATAAACTGACCAGACCTTTTCAGATATTTACCTCCCCTGTCTTTCTACCATCTGTTGTATACCAGATTTTTAACTTTTGAAAGGCCTTTTGATCTCCACCATTCAGGATATGTGTTGTATGTGCCGAACAGTTGCGTAACTTGGGGACCTGATCGAGGGCTTTTTCCACCGAAGGGTTGGCCGTCATGCTCAAAGTGAGGGCAAACAACACCTCGTAAGCATCCAGGCTGGTCGAAGTTTGCTTTAGTTTGCTTTTTTTAAATTCCGCGACTTCCTGGATCAGGTTTTCGGAGAGCAGATCTATCGAATCCGGTATCTTGGCAAGCCTTTTCAAGGCATTGAGTAGGGATGCTGCCTCGGCATGGAGGAGAGGAGAGTTTTTCCCTGTGATAATTTTTTTGTTTGGCAGTTCGATGGCTGCTCCACAATAAAATCCCTTGTTCCCTTTTTCAGGTTGGGAGGCCGCTTGTCGGGCGGCCTCTCGCGCCGGAATTACTGTTGGTCTTCCCGTCTCTTGTAGGTCGAGTTGCTGCATCAGGGTCTTTGTTCTTTCTACTGCTTTCTCCTCTCCTATCCCCTTGAGCACGTCTTCACGGTAACGAAAAAGATAAAAAATTATTTCTTGTTTGGCGGCTTGCCGAATTTCCTGATCGTTCACTATGCCTTCTTTTATCTCGTTTATCCCCATATCCGTTGGAGATTGGTACAGGCTCTTTCCCGTCGGTGATAGTCTATCCAGAATCTTTTTGAGGATGGGAAAAGATTCCACGTCTCTATTATAGTTGACGGCGGAAACGTCATAGGCTTCCAGATGAAAGGGATCGATCACATTTTGATCTCCCAGGTCCGCCGTGGCTGCCTCGTAGGCAATGTTTACGGGATGATTAAGGGGCAGATTCCAGACCGGAAAAGTCTCCAACTTGGCAAAACCAGACTTTATGTTCTCTCTATTTTCGTGGTAAAGTTGTCCCAGACAAGTGGAAAGTTTTCCGCTGTTAGGGCCTGGTCCGTTGACAAGGACAATCTCTCGCTCCACCGGTATGTATGGGTCTTTTCCAAACCCCTCTTGGCCAAGTACGTTATCTATGTTACGTGGATAGTTATCGATTAAGCGGCGAAAAAAGACTTGATATCCTGTGCTTTTTAATCTTGTTGCAAACCTCTGTGCCTCATTCTCTCCCGCAAAGAGGTTAATGGCAATCTTTGGTTTGGGCAGGCCCAGGCTCTCAAACCTTTGAAGCGCCTTGATCGTGAAATCTGCATAGGATATGTTATAGTCGCTGCGGATCTTCCCCCGCTTGATGTGGGGTGTCCCCACGCAGTAAATGAGTTCTACCTGATCTTTGAGATTCTTCAGCAATCTTAGCTTGGCTTGGGGGTCGTAACCGGGAAGGGTACGGGCAGCGTGGTTATCTGCCAAAAGTTTCCCCCCTACTTCAATATACAAGTGTCCATTGACCCTTTCCAACCGTTGCTGGATTGCCCGTTCTTCTGCCTCCAGATATCTTTCCGTAGAAAAGGCTTTTTTGGTCACGCTTACCCCTTATTGTATTCGAGAGAAGCAAATAGTGCCATGGTCTCGTTTTCGGATATAGGCGCATGATCCACCCTCAGCCGGGGATGGGAATCCACGTCTGATAAACTGCTGGAAACGGGTTCTATGAGGATGAAATGCTTGGTTTAGCGGGTCTTGAACGCACTTGACCAGCAGTCGCCTCCCTGGGGCGACCACTATCGCCCTATTCTTCCACCACGCGCTCCACCAGGATGGTGCAACTGCTCACCAGCGCGGCAAAGGCGCCCACCGCTGCCAGCGTGGGAGCCACCACTACGCTCACCGCCGCCACGGTAAGGGGCAATATAAGTACGGGCTCGTCGTCCTTTTTGATGACGATGCGACGGATGTTACCCTCATGGAGCAGCCCTTTGACCTTGTCCACCAACTCTGCCCCCGATACCTTGAACTCTTCCGTCGTGATCTCGGGTTCTTCCATCGTATGATTTTCTTCTGCCATGGTTCCCCACCTTCTATTTCAGGCGTATTCTTGACGGTTTCTTACATTTTCTCATTATACATCATATGGCTGGCGACGCAATGTTGGTCTCCTTGTCACATTCGTGGCATCAACCAGTGACCGAACAACTCTATCAAGATGAATCTTTACAGTATTTCCCCAGAATGTCGAGCAACGCTGCAAACTCTTCCTCATCCAGTTCCCAGAGACCGCGAGAGAAATCTCGCGACGAAACGATTTCCTCAGGATCCACTCCCCAGATATTGGGTGTAGATTGTATTGATCATGAAGAAAGCAATCCGCACGCGGCAAGAAACCACGTTCCATTTCGTGTGTCGGACTGTACTGCGAGAGGAAGGAAATTACAAATTATGAAACGGACTTTACATCGGCTTGCGCCCCCACGGGCCATGGACTATGATGGACCACACATGTAGACTGCACCACAAGCAATCACGCACACCGTCTGGTACAGGGAAGGAGACTCCATGAAGATCACCGAGATCCGCGCCGTGCCCATAGACATCACGCCGCAGCCCGAGACGACACCCCGGGCGCCCAAGACCGATGAGAGCGCCGCCTTTGTTGCTCCCGTGGACCGCTATCCCGAGTACGCCGGCGACCGCGCCTCTTGGTCGAGTCGTTGGAAGCGCGTGGCCTGCATCGTGACCGCCGAGGACGGCACCTGGGGTATGGGATTGACCATCTATGCCGGCCCCGTGGCGCGCATCATCAACGACCATCTGGGCCCGGCTCTGGTGGGCCAGAACTGCATGGCCACCGAAAAACTGTACGACCTCATGAACCGCATGACCGTCCCCTACGGGCGGATGGGCCTGGCCAGTTATGCCATCAGCGCTGTGGATACCGCCCTGTGGGACCTCAAGGGCAAGTTGCTGGAGTGCCCGGTCTATGAACTGTTGGGCGGCCCACAGAAGGAAAAGATATTCTGCTATGCCAGCAATACCATCCTGACCTATGGCATGGAGGCCAGCCTGAAATGGTTCCTGGAACTGGGTTTCAAGGCCGTAAAGGTGTTCCTCACCCACGGCCCCGCTGATGGCCTGGATGGCCTGCGAAAGAATGAGGAGCGGGTGGCCCGGGCACGAGAGATCGTGGGCGACGACGTAGAGGTGGCCGTGGACTGCTGGATGTCCCTGAATCTGGAATACGCCGTGCGCCTGGTGGAGGCTCTGCGTCCCTACGACTGCAAGTGGATAGAGGACGCCCTTTTGCCTGAGGATCAGGAGGGGTATGTCAAGTTACGTCGGCGCCTGCCCTGGCAGACGTTGGCCACGGGCGAGCACTGGTACACGCCCCATCCCTTTGCCAAGGCGGCCTCCCAGGGCCTGCTGGATATCCTGCAGCCCGACGTCCTCTGGGCCGGGGGGATAACGGCCTGTCTGCGCATCTGCCACCTGGCCGAGGCCTTTGGCCTCTCAGTCATCACCCACGCCGGCATGAACTATCCCTACGGCCAGCACCTGGCCTATGCCATGCCCGTGATCCCCTGGGGCGAGCGGTCGGAGGGCGTGGCGCCTCCTGGTGTGCCTTTGGAGGAGATGGTGGCCCTGCCCGGGACGTCTCCCATCCGGGACGGCTATCTGGTGCCCAGCGATGCGCCCGGTTTTGGCCTGGAGATCACCGAGGAGTGGCTGGAGTGGGCCGCCTCACGCTAGAGATAAAAGCCCTCTCACTTTAATGGAAAGAAGACAAGTCTATGCATGACAAAGAGAATCGTCTGAAGGCCATCAAGTGGGAATACCCGGAGCGCATTCCCATAAGCATCGGTATCCTGCCGGCGGCCTGGATGCGATATCGTGAGGCGCTGGACGCCATCCTGGCACGATATCCTATCGCCGCCGCGGGCCATCGAAAACAGAACAGGAACTATGACTGCGTGGAGGGAACCTACGTCGCCGGAAAGCACGTGGACGCCTGGGGCTGTGTGTGGCACAACATCTATGCGGGAATGGAGGCCATAGTGACCGATCATCCCGTGCCCACCCGTGAGGCCGTGCATACTCTCAAGCCGCCAGAGGAGGACGAGGGCTTTCCCCACGGTTTCATGTATTTGCGCCTCGCCGATCTGCGAGGGTTCGAGGAACTCATGCTGGATTTTGCCGAGGAGCCTCCCGAATTGCAGATGCTGATCGACATTGTACGCGGATACAACGTGCGTCAGGCAAAACTGCGCCTGGCCGAGATCGAGGAGAAAGAGGCCATCGTGCTTTTTGGCGACGACTTGGGCATGCACAACAGCCTGCCCATCAGCCCCGACAAGTGGCGAAAATATCTGAAACCCTGTTTCGCAGAGATTTTCGCCCCCTTTTGCGGGGCCAGTCATCACGTCTATCTGCACAGCGACGGCCACATTCACGAGATCATCCCGGATCTCATCGATTGTGGCGTGAGCGTGATAAATCCCCAAATAGGGGCCAACGGCCTGGACAACCTGGTGCGCACCTGCAAGGGCAGGGTCTGCGTCGATTTGGACCTGGACCGGCAGATGTTTCCCTTTTGGAGCCCTGACGAGATTGACGCCCATATTCGTGAGGCGGTGGAAAAACTCGGTGCCCCCGAGGGTGGGCTGTGGCTCAAGGCCGAGATCGGGCATGACGTGCCGCTGGAGAACGTGAAAGCCATCTGTGCGGCGCTGGAAAGGTACAGCCTGTACTATTCATAGAG
>JBKHJO010000116.1:0-4187 GCA_046538105.1 Anaerolineales bacterium
GATGGGCTGGCGAGGCTCGGCGGGCGTATCCCCCGTTGTGCCCTCGGCGAGGTTGACGTGTATATCGGCCCGGTCAGAGTGCACCAGCAAATAGGCATTTCTCACGTCGCTATCGCGCCGCACCTGACGCCGAAACAGGTCCTCAATGGATGGGGTTATCTCTTTCTGATCCATGGTATCTACCTCCTCGCTTATGTTGCATGTGATCTGGACTGATGATCGAAAGTTGTGGATCGCGGGCGAGAGGCAATTCTTAGGAAACGGGTCGGCGGGTTCGCAATCCCGGGGATTCACCGCATACCCCGCCCCAAAAAGCAAAAGCGGCAGGCGTAACACGCCCCCCGCTGGACCTGCTCTACACCACCTCTCTCTCATAAAGGTTCACGCGCATTCCCCCTGTGGGCCAGTATACGGGGCAGGCGGGGGGCGTCAAGTTCTGGATGGGGGGCGCGCCTCATGCTATACTTGGTGGTAGTAGGATACAAAGCGCCTAGGAGGAAGACGATGGTCGACAAAGCGGCACGGATTTCATTGGGCTATTTTCCCACTCCCCTGGATGAACTGCCCCGCCTCAGCGAGGCGTTGGGCGGGCCCCATCTCTACGTCAAACGCGACGACCTGACGGGGCTGGCCACGGGAGGCAACAAGACGCGAAAGTTGGAGTATCTCATGGCCGACGCCCTGCAGCAGGAGGCCGACACGGTCATCACCTGCGGCGCGGTGCAGTCGAACCACGCCCGCCAGACGGCCGCGGCGGCGGCGCGCTGTGGGCTGAAGAGCGTTCTGGTGCTGGGTCCCATGGCCCCGCCAGAGACGACGGGCAACCTGCTCATCGACGATCTGGTGGGCGCCCGGGTGCGCTGGGCGGGCGATCGGGATCGCCGCGCCGTGATGGAGGAGGTGGCCGCCGAGGAGCGCGCTGCGGGGCGCAAGCCCTATATCATCCCCTACGGGGGCTCCAACGCCATGGGGGCCTCGGCCTATGTGGAGGCTTTTGAGGAGCTGACGCGCCAGCTGCTGGAGCGGGATCTGCAGATGGACCACGTGGTCTTTGCTTCCAGTTCGGGGGGCACCCAGGCGGGGATGGTCACCGGGGCCAGGGCGGTGAACTATCATGGACGCGTCCTGGGCATCAGCGTGGCCGAGGAGGGGGATACTCTACGTCGGACGGTCCTGGAGTTGACGGAAGAGATCAAGGCCCACCTGGACCTGCGCTTCGACATCGACCCCGACACGGTACGTGTCAACGACGATTATCTGGGCGAGGGGTACGGCATCATGGGCGACGCGGAGCGGGAGGCCATACGCCTGGTGGCAGAGACGGAGGGGCTGCTGCTGGACCCGGTCTATACGGGGCGGGCCATGGCGGGGCTCATGGATCTGATCGGCAAGGGCGCCTTTTCCGCCGAGGAGAAGGTCCTTTTCTGGCATACGGGGGGCACAGCGGGGCTTTTCGCCTATGCGGAGGAGTTGCTGGCGGGGTGAGGTGGTGTTTATAAGACGGGGGGACGAACGTCCCGAACATGCTCGGCCTGAAGCCCAGCGCCAAGGCGTTTCGCACCGGGCGTCGACCCGCGTCGACGCGTCTGAGGGAGCGATCACGGATGTGCTTACACGCTCTATCAGACTCCTCTTTCTGACAGAACCGAGGATTCTGTCAGACTTTGCGTGGAACCTGGAATAGCATCCCCAGTCCCAAAAGACGGGCGCCGTGACACGCATTCCCCGCTGCGATCAACTCATCGGCCAGAGCCCGTGTCTGGGGACAGCGATGGATTCCCTCGATCACGAATTGCTCGGCCGGCAGCGGTTGTCCACTTTGGTCCTGAGCCGGGAGGCGCTCTATGGTATCAGGACGATAGAGGCCGATAAGCACCCTATAGGGACCGGCAGGCAGATCTCGAGGAATCGTCAGGTTACGTTCGTCGATGACCGTATCATGGGGCATCCAGAGGCTGGTAGGATATCTCCCGCCCCGCGGCTCTCCATCATCCTGCGCCAGCACCGTTCCCTTCTCATCGACGAGGTGTACAAAGACCGTATAATCTTTTTCAACCGGGCGATGGCTCACCCACTCCAGGGTTGCCGTGATCTCCTTCTCACCCGCGATGCAGGGGGGCATCTCGTAATTGTGCAGTGCGATGCTCTCCCCGTAAAGGGCCAGGTATTCGTCAGGAGGTCTTTGTACTGTGGGGACAGAATAGGTGCGTATCCTCCCGAGAAAAGCCTCTTGTCCCAGCGGCGTGCCCTGGGCATCGAACACGTCCAGCCTTTCGTGCGTCTCCCGATTATAGACGACAACCTTTATATGCGCCATGCCCGGTGTGGGCAGATCGTCGCCGATGCTGATCCTGTATGTATCGCGAAACGCCTGGTTCGGCGGCCACAAGGAGGAAGGAAAGGTTCCCTGCCCCGGATAGGTACGCGCAGCCCCGTAAAAGTTCTTCTCAGCATCCAAAATCTGGATATCCAGCGAATAATCGGTACTCATGCTTTCGAGGCCCCGCCAATAGAGCGTCACTTCCTCCGTCTCGCCAGGCTGGAATCCATCGGTCGGGATCTCAAAACCGATCAGGGCCATGCGATGCCCAAAGTCATAGAAGACGGGGTTGGGTATTCGCTCTACCTCTTGCGGCGAGAGGGCAACGGGCCTGGCGTAGGCGGGCTTGAGGTAGAATGAGGGAATAAGGAGGGAAATAAGGAACAAGGCGATCATGGGCAAGAATAGAAAGGAATGCCTCAGCCATTCCAGATTCGTCATGATACGCACAGGATATCCATGGCCCAGCAATCGTCCCAAACCCTCCCCAAAGCGTTCGAGCCCTGAGACTAGTTTTCCCCATCCATAAGAGACGAGGAGACAAAAGGCTGTTGCGCAGGGCAAAAGATAACGTCCCACCGCAAGACCAAGCGTCCGGCGAGCTATATTGAGGGCGATAAGTTGGCCTAAAACGCCCGCAATGATCAGAAAGCAGGCAATGAGCACCATCCGTCTTGCGCGATCTTTTTCGGGCAAGGACATCAAGGTCACGATCAGGCAGAGAACGACCATAATCCCCGATATGGTGTAAAAGATGGGGCGAACACTTATGGTTCCCCAACCAAACGAGGCAAAATAGGTCACATAAGCCTTGCGGACGATAAGCAAGAGAGTACGAAAAAACGTACTCTCCGAGATAGCCCTATCCGTCCTAGAGTGAAAAACAATGGAGAGAGACTCACCCGGTGTCCCGATGACGGGTATACGGACATAGGGCAGTTTATAGATCACCCAGCCAGCAAGCCCTGGCAACGAGACGGCAGCAAGTGAGACCAGAAGCCAGCGCGGGGTCAATGACAATTCCCGTCGTCTGTCCTTTGAGAAGAGGGCGATGATGACCGATATATAAACGACCAGAACGACTGAAGACGTATTGACCTTGGTCAACAGGGCGAGAAAGGAAAGCGCTCCCATCTCGAGAAGCACCTTGTCGTCGATGGTTCCCACAAGTGCCTGGACGAGGACGTAGACGAGCAAGGTACCCATGGTGGCAGAAAGGATGTCATTGCTTATGACGCCACTGTGAAACAGAAACTGGGGCCAGAAGGCATAAAGAGCCATGGCAGCCAGGGCCCACTCTTTGCAAGGATGAAAAAGCAAAAGGGCGGCACGGTATGTGAAGACGACGCCTATGCCACCGATCACGATGGACAGAAGACGGACCAAATACACACGCCATGTACGTCTCAGATATTCTTCAAATTGCTCCGGTGGATGGATGGCATAGTTGTGACCACCGGTGCCGTCGGGAAGATGAGGATTACGCTGATAGTGAGGCTCGGGTATGGGTCTTGTCCAGTATAATATACTGGCGCCAAGGGAATAGTAGAGGGGAGGCTGAAATTTCTCGTGAAGCAGTTGGGCCTCTGGATGTTCTGGACGGGGTATGGTGCGGTACGTGGCCAGATACCGCGCATAGGCATAGTGCTCGGCCTCGTCAAACGCTTCCCAGATAGGTATGGTGACACTGTAGTAACAGGCGAGCACAAGATAGCAAAAGACTATAAATAAAGCGGCCCAATGGTTTAACAGCCGTCCCGTTCGAGAAATTCTGCCTTTGGATGCTCTTTCAGTGGCTGAAACGTTGTTTAGCATCACGACTTAGTCACCAGAAAAAGCCTTTCGACGAAAGGTATTCACGATCCCG
>JBKHJO010000001.1:0-152241 GCA_046538105.1 Anaerolineales bacterium
AGGGGCGCGCCGAGTCGCGCAGATTGGAGGCTCAGGCAGAGGCCGAGGCGTTGGGCATTATCGCTGAGGAGTTGAGAGGCAATCCGGACCTGATAAAGTACGAGTGGGCAAACAATCTCTCCCCCTCTGTGAGGACGGTTTTGCTGCCTTCGGATCAGGATATCATGCTCAATGCCGAATCGCTGATGGATGGCGAATAGAAGACTGCTTTTATAAACTGTATGGTGGGTAACAGCGAGTCGCGCGTCGAATATTGGCTGGTCGGCGAGGGGGCCCAATCTCCCGAACGGCACAAGGGGGCCGCCCTAGACCTGAGGGCGCGCTTGCCCCAAAAAGGCAGGCGATGGGTGTGGGGTTTCGCGCGTATTCCCACGGGGGTGGCCCTATGTATACCCGAGAATGCCGTGGTGCGCGTGACGGGCCGCAGCGGGAATTTCCTGCGGGGCTTTGTCGTCCATGATGGCCTGGTAGAGTCCGAGTTCAACGGCAATGAGGTATGTGCCCTGATCTTTTGCCCTTTACCCCGCGTCATCCATCATGGACAGCGCATCGCCCAGATGTGGAGTTTACCCGTCGATCGGGAGGCGTTTTTTCAGCGTGAGGAGGCTCCCGAACGGGCAGAGGCTGAAAAGGATGGTTTTGGATCCACCGGGATATAGAGGAACTTTTTGATATTGGTCAAAGTGTGGCGACTGTAAAGATCTATGAAGATTCCGCGAGAACGTCTGGCAAATCTGTTTCACGTTTTGAAGAGCAATCGCCGAATCGTTGTGGGCGTTTTCCTTATTCTTGCCGTCTTGCTCACGGCAATCTGGTTTGGGCGGCTTGCCCTCGCGCCCATGCGGCGTGCGGGGCCCACGGTGGATCTTGCCTCCTATGGTGTATCGGGTGTCACGCTCCGGCTAACCTATCCAACGCGGTTGGGAGAGGAGGATGGAGGCACCGATGCTCCCTTTGTCACCGCTTTTGCCAGGGCGCGCTCCCCGGAAGATGTAAGCCCTTTTGATCTGACCTTTGGTCTGTCCGATGATTCGGTGGTCTTTGTCGAAAAAGAAGGAGCGCACGTGCCTGGGCGTCTCAACATAGTGCCCGGGTATCCTCAGGCTATGCCCCATGATCTGCGGATCGCACATGCAAACACGCAGTTGCGTGGGCATCTTCTTTTTGGTCACCACGTCAACGTTACACCCTCTCTTTTGGTGGAGGGAGAGGAGGTTCCGATTCCCGAACTTGTCTTTCGCATCCGCCTGCAGAGCCGCACGGAGCGTGTTATTCGCAACATCCTTTTGCCATTTTCGCGGACGATTATGCCCTATTTCCTGTTGGCTCTGGCGTTGGCCGTGATCGTCCTGATCTGGCAGCGTATGGAGGGGCGGCATCGCCTTGAACGGGAGAAGCGTCTCTCGACCCTGTATATGCAACTGCGCAAGCGGATCATGTTGGAGCAGTGGGAGGCGGCGCGTGAGAAGATCGAAGAGATTCGTCTGTTAGCACCTCATTATCGGGATATCGATCGTTTGGACACCCATATCAGCGCGGCGGAGACGGCTACCTGGCGTTGGGGGCGACTATACGAGGCGGGGGTAGAAGCCTACAAGAGCCGTAACTGGCCGGCGGCTATAAAGTATTTTGCGGCTATCGAAGAAGAGGCGCCGTACTATCGAGACGTGCGATTTCTCAAACGCACAGCCATCCTGTACGCGGATCTCAGAAGTCGCGATCGTTCTCTGCGTCTGGCGGCGGCCGAGGCGTTGGGAGATGTTGCGGATCTGGTCGATATGGTGCCCCTGCGAGAGGCTCTCGGCGATCGCAGCGAAAAAGTGGCCGATGCCGCAGAAACCTCCTTTGGACAGATCGGGCTCCCGGCTTTTGACGTATTATTGGAAGGCCTGGCTCACGAGTCACCGGCGGTACGGGAGCGGAGTTATCGTCTAATTCGAAACGAGGGGCAGGATGCCAGAACGCAACTGTTGGGGGCGTTGCGCAGCAACGATCCCGAGATCACGGAGCAGGTGGCGTCCCTGTTGGTCGATCTGGGGGCGCGCAAGGAACTGGCCCAGGCTCTTTTATGGATAGCCCCCCGGCATCAAAGGGGCATTGTAAAGGCCCTGATATCCGAGGGAGTTGGCGTCTGTGATGTGCTCATCGATGCATTGCTTGAGGGACCGCCAGAGCGCAGACAGGTCATCCTGAATGCCCTGGCTGCACTCAAGGCTGAAGTGGATATCAGTCAGCATCTCACACGAGCCCTGCGTTCCATGGAGGAGCCCGAGAAGAAAGATCTATTGCGGCGGGCATTGGAGCTACCTCCGACGGGATTCCACGTATCTGAGGATGTGCCGCCGGCCCTCCCGTTGTCGGCCCCTGAGGAGACGAATGAGGAGAACCTTTCCCAAGAGGATAGATCGTGGTGGCAAAAACTCCTTGACAGGGGCACCGCCTAGTCTATAATCGATCTTGCGGGTGGGGATGGACGAGGGAGGACCGTATGGCGCTGATCATGGTCGTCGACGACGATACTCGGCTTCTGGGAGTCATAAAGAGGGCGTTGGTCCGGCAGAATCATTCAGTTATCACGGTCAGCGACGGAGAAAAGGCCCTCGGGTTGCTTGAGGAGCGACCCGTCGACCTCGTTGTCCTGGACGTTCTTATGCCCCATATGGACGGTATCCAACTTTGCCGATATATCCACCAAGACCCAGAACTCATGTCCTTGCCCATACTGTTTCTGACGGACAGGAAGGATATCGAGGATAAGGTGGCTGGCTTTGAGGTAGGGGCTTACGACTATCTGACCAAACCTTTTGATGTGCGAGAACTGGAATTGCGCGTCGAGGCCTTGTTGCGCAACAGTTCCGGAGATACCCCTTTGGGAGTCCTTGCCGAGGGCTGTATCAGGGCAGATCCCAATACACAACGGGTGTGCATTGAGGGCGAGGAATTCGATTTGACCCCCGTGGAATTTGATCTCTTTTACTATCTCCTGGCCAATGCAGAGGAGCCCCAGTCGGTGGAGCATCTACTCCAGGCGGTATGGGGATATCCTCCCGGCATGGGCAATCCCAGTCTGGTGCGCATGCACGTGCTCAATATACGGCGCAAGATCGAAGAGGATCCCTCCGACCCCCGGTACCTTTGTACCGTTCCCAGACATGGTTACACCATCTTGCTCTCCTCTTGAGGGCACTTTGGAAGTGTGGTTCGCTGGATTGTAGAGCCCACCTCCTTTTTCCTCACAAGATCTCTTACTATCACGCCACCCCTTTTTGAATCCCTATCGCTCTCTTTTCTCCTTTCATGCGACATTAATGGGAAGATTATGCTTCCTTAACGAGACGGCGAGGAAATTCCCCTATACTGTGTGATGATAGGCTATAAGGCCATTTTCAATTTACCCATATCCTTTTCGTGAAAGAGCGGCCGCTTATGACTACGAGAATGTATGTTCAGGAAGGAGACTGACAGATGACATCGAGATTGGGAATGGGGAAGATGAATCAAACGGTACCTCCCCATCACATGTCAAAAGTATCGACGGGAATTCGTGGCCTCGATCATCGATGGGGTGATCATGCTGGAAACATCGAAGAAGAGGGAATCTTTAGGAGAAAATTGGATCTTCTCAAGGCACGCGGTCGGGACCATTCCCCTCACGTCTATGATGTTCAAATTACCGATCACGGCATTGAGTTCTTACAGGAGGAGATGGCAGATGGCGAGAGCTAGGAACAAAAGGAGAACCCAAATCGAAGACCATGTTTTACGACTCTTTATCGCTGGCGATACTCCCAATTCGCGCACGGCGACGAGAAACCTGCACCGATTGCGCGAGTCCCTTGGCGGAAAGTTTGGCGTGGAAATCGTGGACGTGACAAGGAATGCTCAGATGGCCCTGGATCACCGCATCTTTGCCACGCCGACCCTACAAGTGGTCGAGCCTTCTCTTGAAACCCTGATCTTTGGTGACCTCAGTGATAGGGACGCTTTGAGAACCGTGTTCCCGGAATCGGTTATTTGACGACGGCGCGGTTCCGTTTTACCTGACGTGCGCCAGTGGTCTTGTAGGGTTGAAAACTGTGTTGGGGAGAGCCGGTCCTTGGAGTGTAGACTCCCGCTCTAGCATTATTCTGGCCATGGGATAAATGGTGTCTTTACGTCGTGGAAGACGTTCATCGTGAGTTTTTTATGACGTATTTACCTGAGGGACTTGTGCTCCTCGTATAATTAAGAGAGATTGTTAATGTCCTGACATTGTATGATTCGATGACAATAGAGGAGATATGACAGAGCAGATAATTGACGTAAATAGCAAGCGTGTTCTTATCGTCGATGATAATCCTGGGATGTTTGAGTCCCTTGCGGAGATTCTAGAGACCAGGGGGTTTTTTGTGGGTGTGGCCCAAGATGGCCGCGCAGCCGTGGAGGAGATGCGCGAGAAGCCCTACGATCTCTTTCTCATCGATATCATGATGCCGGGCATGAATGGCGTGGAGACCTTGCGCCAGATCAAGTCCATAAACCCGGATGCTATAACACTGATTATGACTGGACAGAGCCAGGTAGAGGATCTCATGTCGGAGGCACTTTGGTCTGGTGTGGATGGTGTGTTGTACAAGCCATTCGATGTCGATGACGTGCTGGATATGATTCGGCAAAAATACCAGGAACAGATGGCACATCCCCTTATCAGCCTAAAGAAGTACAATCCTGATCCCGCAGCCATAGAGATGGTGCCGGAGCGGATGGCACGCAGATATGAGGCCTTTCCCCTCAGAATTGAAGAGGGGCAACTCGTTGTGGCCATGGTGGATCCCACACATCTACAGGCCATCGAGGATTTGCGGATACGAACCTCGCTGAGTATCAGGCCCTTGCGGGCCTCGCGCGACGATATAGAGGCGGCCTTTGCGAGATACTATCAGCATACGGGGGAGATAGAGCGTCAGGTACGGCGCATATCGTCGGCTGTCGATAAGGAAGATGTCGATTTGCGCCAGCGTCTCTCCGTCGAATCCGTGTCGCAGACGCCGGTAGCACGTACAGTGGAATTGTTGGTGCATCAGGCAGTCAAGGACAAGGCCTCGGATATCCATCTGGAGCCTCAGGAGGACTCTTTGCGCGTACGATATCGCATCGATGGCGTGTTGCATGAGGTAATGAGTTTGCCCTTGCGAATCCATGCGGCGATGCTATCGCGCATCAAGATACTCTCCGATCTCAACATCGCGGAGCGACGGCGGCCACAGGATGGGCAGTTCTCCATAGAAGTGGAGGGGAAACAGGTCGATGTCCGTGTGGCCACCATCAATACGGTCCATGGGGAGATGGCCGTGCTTCGCGTTCTGGACAAATCGGTATCCGTGCTATCACTGGAGGAACTTGGCTTTCTATCCGATGGCGAAGAGAGGTATCGGCGCATTATCACTGCTCCGTGGGGCATCGTTCTGTTGGCCGGCCCGACGGGCTCGGGAAAGACTAGCACCCTGTACGCCAGTATCAACCAGCTGGACAAGGACGAGAACAAGATCATCACCATTGAGGACCCGGTAGAGTACCGTTTTGAGGGCATCAACCAGGTGCAGGTGAATCGTCAGGCGGGCATTACCTTTGCCAGTGGTCTGCGTGCAGCCATGCGCCTCGATCCCAATATCATCCTTGTAGGCGAGATACGCGATGAGGAGACAGCGAGGATAGCGGTTCAGGCCTCTTTGACGGGGCATCTGGTTTTCTCCTCCATCCATGCCAACGATTCGGTGGGTGCCATACTGCGCCTGATCGATCTGGGTGTCGAGCCCTTTCTTGTGAGCTCTTCCCTTTTGGGGATCGTTTCCCAGCGTCTGGTGCGTCGGGTATGTTCCGAGTGTCATGCCCCTGAGGAGGTGTCGGAGAGGGAGCGTATGGTGTACGAGCGAGAGATGGGCGAGTCCAAAAAAGTGTTCGAATATGGGCAGGGCTGCAGCAACTGTGCGCAGACGGGCTATCGAGGACGCGTTGGCGTCTTTGAAATCTTGATAATGAACGACGAGATACGCCGGCTGGTGGTGAATGATGCGAGCACGGACGAGGTCATTGATGCCGCTCGCCATGCGGGCATGAGGCCCATGATCAAGGATGGCATGATCAAAGCCAAGCGGGGTGTAACGACACCCAGCGAGGTGGTCAAGAACATCTTTGCATTACACTAAGAAGGCGAGGAGGGTTTGTGGCTTATAGGTATGTGGCCTATACCCCACAGGGAGAAAAAACAGAGGGTCAGGTGCAAGCGAGCACCGAGGAGTCCGCTGAGGAGCTCCTTTGGAGGCAGGATTACATTATTGTCTCTTTGGAGGAAACATCTGAGAGGGAGGGGTTTCATCTCTTTGCGGGCAAGGTGGGCACGCGAGATCTCATTGTCTTTTCCCGGCAGTTTGCCACGCTCATCGAGTCGGGCATACCCATCGTGCGCGCGCTGTATTTGCTGCAGGAGCAGACGGATAGTAGGCGCCTGAAGCAGATCCTTTCGGAAGTGGTCGTCGACGTACAGCAAGGGGCGTTCCTTTCTCAGGCCATCTTGAAGCACAAGGGCGCTTTCCCCATGCTCTATGGCCGCCTCATTGCCGTGGGGGAGCGCGCAGGGAACCTGGAGATGGTGCTTCGCCAGTTGGCCACCTATCTGGAAAAGGAGGAGGCATTGGTGCACAAGATTCGCGGGGCCATGGCTTATCCCGTCTTTGTGCTGGTCATGGCTCTGGGGGTTGTGCTCCTTATGGTGATCGTCGCCCTGCCCCCGCTGATGGAGTTGTTCAACGTCTTTGATGCCGAACTTCCCCTGCCCACGCGCGTGCTGATAGCCATAACGGAATTCTTTGCCGTCTACAAGTTCCATGTTCTGGGAGCAATGGCCGCTGTCGTCACTTTCGGGATCATCTTTTTCAAAACGGAGACGGGAAAGGCTTTTTTCGATCGTCTTTTTCTCAGGGTTCCGCTGGTGGGCAAGATCATTGTGCAGGGGGCCGTGGCGCGTATGTGCCGGTCCATCGCCACCCTGTTACGGGCTGGAATTGCCCTTCCCGAGATCATGGAGATGGTCATTCGCACCCAGGGGAATACGGTGATCAAGGAGGCCCTGTCGGAGGTGCATTCCGAGTTGTTGCAGGGAGAGGGGCTGGCGGAGCCCATGGGAGAGCGGGATATCTTTCCTGCCATGCTGGTGCAGATGGTGCGGGTGGGGGAGGAGACGGGCGCTCTGGACTCCAACATGGACACACTGGCCATCTTTTACGAGGAAGAGGTGGACAGAGCCGTCGATGTCCTCTCCGGAGCCATGACGCCGGCCCTCACCATCTTTATAGGAGTTCTGGTAGGTTTCGTGGCTTTGGCCGTGATCATGCCCATGTATTCGTTGATGGGTGACATCGGATGATGGGAGGAAGGGTTGTCGTTACGGAGAGAAATTGTGATGTGTGCGGATGAGCGCGGGAACACACTCCTGGGCGAACTGGTGGCCCTGGCCATCGTGGGGACGGCGGTGATGTTGCTGTTGGGGGCCTTTGGCCCCAGCAGCAGGGGGGTATCTCTGGTGAGACAACGGGTCATCGCCGAGAACCTTGCCCGGCGGCAGATGGAAGCGATCAAGGCAGCCGAGTATCAGCCCGACCCCACGGCTGTGCCCTATCCTGCCGTGACCGAGGATCGCTACGAGGTGGATGTGGCGGTGGGGCATTGGCTTTCCGATACAGAAACCTTCACTACTACCGTTTCAGATAGTCGTCTGCAGTGTATTACGATCACTGTGTCTTATACGCCTGACGATGAAATGCTCTTTCGGCTTGTGAACTATAAAGGAAATCAATAATGGGGCATTCTTCCACTACATGCGGCGAACGCGGATTCACCCTCATCGAGTTTACCCTGGCCACGGCCATCGGGGCCCTCATCACGGGGGCTCTCGTCGTCACCCTCTTTTACTTTAACGATCTTACGACACGTTATGCGGACTCTTTGAATGTGAGTAACGAGTTACAGAGGGCGGTCTCGTTGCTGAACCACGACGTGGTGAATGCGGCTGAGGGAGAGATAAAGTCAGACTCACTTGACCTTGTGATATACAGGCTTGAGGAGGGAGCGTTTGGCGATGCGAGTGCCACGCCCGTGCCTATGACGGTGACCTATGCACTGCAGCCTCTGGCGTCTGACCAGATGTATGAACTCGTACGCGATGGACAGACCATCGCGCGACGGATCACCGAGCCCGTGGAGTTTGCTCCGGTAGGAGCGATCAGTGAGACTTCGCAGATTACGGTGACCATCACCACCATGGTGGATAGGTCTGGAGGAGATTACGATCAGGATGCGAGCACTGAGCTCGTATTCCATAGAAGACCTTCAAGGCCCTGAGATTAGATCGCGGAGGGATGATACATGATAGAGGAACGAAACGCCGGCTTTTGGCAGCGGGGCACCTCGTTACCCCTGGCCCTTGTCGTTCTCGCCGTGGGGGTACTCTTGATAAGTCCCTTCCTCGCCTATCTGGCCACCAGTTATCGATCCACACTGGCTGTGGAGGAGACACTTTACAGAGAATACGCGAACGATGCTGGTGTCGAGTATGCGATGTGGAAACTGGGGGATCCAGCCTTTCGTCAGGAGATTGTGTCTAATTGGGGAACGGCTCAGGAGGTAGTGATACCACAGTCTGTGAACGATATCACCCCCACCGTTGAGGTGGTTTTTGTCGAATCCATCATGAACTGGAACTGGAGCATCTGGGTTAGCGATACCCTGACCATAGAGAAAAACAACACGGAGATCTATGGTGACGTGCGCTGCAGCCAATTCGTCGATGAAAAGGGAAGCACCACTTTTCATGGTGAGATCATAATGGATGATGAGGGAGGTGATTGGCCCGTGTCCTGGGATATCGCCGATTTTCAACCCGGCGGCACGGAGGCTGAGGCCGCGGCCTCGGTTTCAAAGTATTATACGCATACTGACCCCTGGATTGTAGATGATCCCGCCGATCTGGCACCCGGGCTACACTATTGTCCGGGGGATGTGGAGATCACGCAGAGTGTGAATAATGAGCACTGGTCCGATGTAACCATCGTGACAGAGGGAACCATCTACATTCAGGGCAATAGTCTTACGTTCGAGAAGCCCTATGTCGATGGTCTGGCGTTCTTTTCCAACGCCGATAGCGCGGAGGCGATGGTGATAGATGGTAACAATTTCACTATCGAGGGGGGAGTCTGCTATGCTCCTTATGGGACCATCGTGGTGACTGCAAATAACACCGGTTTCTATGCCTCTCTTGTGAGTCGAGACGTAGAGATCAGAAAGAATAATACTGATATATCACAGAGTATCGATCTCTTTATCCCCAATCCGAGCAGCGACGACTTTTGTGGTGTCTATGACATTCGATCCGTGGCTGAAGATATGACCACCATCGTGCGTCTCACACGCTGTGGACAGGCCTCCCCCTCTATCCTCTCCTGGTCCACGTATTGATGATAAAAGACAGGAGTCTTTTGCGATACTGGTTCCTGGCATAGTTTTCAAAAATGCTGTGCTTGCCTCCATCTCCATCCCCGACTACAATCGACGTGGTCGCGGATGGATTTCTATATGCGAGAGGGAGTTAAAGTAATGGCGGACGAGGAACTGTACGACGCTATAATGGAACGCCGGTCGGTGCGTCGATACGATGACGAATCCCTGTCGGAAGATATCCTTGATCGGGTCCGGGAGATAGCGTCCGATACCATTTCTCTGATACCCGAAAACGTCTTTTGCGTTTTCCTACGTGACTATACGCCCGGTGATGAGGGGTGGGTTCTTCGCAGTGCTTATGGTCGTTTCATGACGCCGCCTCACGTCATGGTGCCCTATGTGGTGGGGACCAGGTATCCGCTGACCGATCTGGGATACCGTGTGGAGCAGATCGTGGTGCGTCTCACGTCTCTGGAGATCGGCACCTGTTACATCGGCGCTTTGGGGGCGGAGGATGGTCTGCGTTCACGTTTTGACCTTCCGGAGGGCGCACGCATTGGGGCCACCGTCTTTTTCGGACGACCCGCCTCAGGCATCGGCGGTACCCTCGATGCCGTAGCCCGCACGCTGGCCAGGGGACGGAAAAGAAGGCCTGTGGAGGAGTTGTTCTTTGATGGCGACTTTGATCATCCCGCCACGCCTCCGCCGGCGTTTGATACTCTCATCGAGGCGGGACGTTGGGCCCCCTCGGCGGTCAATGTGCAGCCCTGGCGTTTTCTCTGGCATGAGGGCCGTCTGATGCTCTTTGTGACCACGGGGAGGCTCAAATACCTTGGTGGTGAGCGTAGTCAGTATCCTCTCTATGATGGGGGCATCTGTATGGCCAACATCAGCCTGGCCATGGAAGCATTGGGGAAGCAGGGAAGTTGGTGCATGGGAGAGGAAGCGGACGTCGAGGAGGTGGAGCATCCCGATAATCTGCGATTGTTGTCTGTTCTGACGCTGGGTGGATGAGGAGGGGACTTTTCCGTTTTGCTTGCTAATTGTCTTGCCAGCCGTATACTAGGGGCGAATATTTCTTATGGAGGGGGAATGATAGGATGACCAACAAAAATCTCCTGGTCGCCCAGTCGGGTGGTCCTTCACCGGTGATCAACAGTTCTTTACAGGGAGTTGTAGAGGCCTGTCGGGCGCGGCCGGGCACATTTGATAAGATTTATGCCGGCTATCATGGTATCGAGGGCGTCTTGACGGAGGAATTGCTGGAGATTTCCGCCCAAAAGGAGGAAGAGGTCGCCCTGCTACGGGTGACGCCCGCGGCCGGCGCCATCGGTACCTGCCGTTACAAACTGCGTGCGGAGGACGAGGAGGATTTTGAGCGTGTCGTCGAGGTACTCCGGGCTCATGACATCGGATATTTTCTGTACAACGGCGGCAACGACTCTATGGACACGGCCCATAAGGTGGCCGCACTGGCCGCCGAGCGGGGGTTAGATCTGGTGGCTGTGGGCATTCCCAAAACCATCGACAACGACGTGGGCGATTCCGAATTCGAGTTGATCGATCATACCCCCGGCTATGGCAGCGTGGCCCGTTACTGGACGTTTATGGTCCAGGGGGCAGAGGAGGAGAATCGCGGATCTTCTCCCTCGGATCCGGTATTGGTGATGCAGGCCATGGGCCGCCGCATCGGCTTTATTCCCGCTGCCGCTCGCCTGGCCGATCCAGAGCGCGAGATGCCCCTGCTCATCTTTTTGACCGAGTCGGGCCTGGACTTGTCCGGCCTTGCTGACAGCGTGAACGATATGCTGAGAGAGCGGGGGAGGGCCCTGGTGGTGGTCAGTGAGGGGTTCGATGTGGGAGAACTCGGCGAGTCCAGAGACGCCTTTGGACATGTCGAGTTCTCGGCCAGCCAGACCACGGTGGCTCAGGTGGTGCTCAATCACCTCAACGAAGTGGGGCTCGCCGCCAGGGGTAGTGCGCGTTTTAATGTGACGGGCACGCATCAACGCCATGACATGGCCTCCGCCTCCACTGTGGATGTGGAGGAAGCCTATGCTGTGGGGCAAAAGGCGGCGCTACTGGCCGCGGAAGGTCGGTCTGGATATATGGCCACCATCCTGCGCAAGCCCGGTTCCATCTATGGCGTGGAATATGATAGAGTTCCACTGGAGTTGGTGGCCAACTCGGAGCGTGCCTTTCCAGAGGACTGGATCGCTCCCAGCCGCAGCGACGTGACCGATGATTTTGTGACCTATGCCAAGCCCCTGATAGGCAAAGACTGGCTCGATGTGCCCCTCGTCGATGGTCGGCAGCGTTTTGCCCGCTTTGAGCCCCTGTTCGCCAAACAGGTTCTGCCGTCGTATGTACCGCAGGCGTACCGCTGAAAACGGTTGATCTGAGAGCGTTTTATAAGGAGACGATGCAATGTCCACTATTCGCGAGTATGTGATGGGACATGATCTATTCTGCCATCACGATCACCACGCCGATTTCGAGGAATTCGATGCCAATCGGGAGAACTATTCTTTTCGGAGCCTGCTGGGATATGCCGAGGCCGATCTCTTTACTGCCAAAGGAAAACGTCTTCGGGATCAGGAGCGGGTGGAAGAGGAGGAGATAGCCGAACTATGGCCCAAGATCCGCACCACGGGCTATGGTCGTGCGGTGAGCCTCGGCTGCCAAGAATTGTTGGGCTTGGAATATAAACCGGAGAATTTTGCGGCCATTACCGAGGCACTGCAGTCTCTGATAGAGGGCAGGTCAGCTCAGGAGATTTACCTCTTTTTTGTTCACAAAAAGGCTCAGAATACATGGACCCTCCAGGACGGCAGGTTTCGCGTGGATAACGAGAATGCGTTTAAGGAAGCCCTTTTTCCCTCTACCTATCGTTTCGCCTTTCGCATGGACTCCCTCTTTGAGATGGTGGACGAGGCTCCCATCGTGGCCCTGGAACGGTTTACTGGACGGTCCGTGCATACCCTGGATCATCTTGTGGAGGCCCTGAATGCGGCCATCGACCGTTTCGATGCGACAGGAGAACTGGCGGCCTTTAAGGTGGGCATGGCCTATGGGCGTGATCTGCATGTAGGCTCGCCCACGCGGTATGAAGCGGAGCGCGCCTTCTCGCGTATTCGCAGCCGCAAGACTTTTTGGGATGACGTGCAGCAGAACACGGGAGCCGTCGATGCACAGGCGAGCCGTCCCCTGGGAGACTATTTGCTTCACAGTTTACTGCAGCGGGCCAGCGATGATGATTTCCCGGTACAGATTCACACCGGCTACCTGGCTGGCAACTGGGGCTCATTGAATGGCACCAAAGCCTCTTATCTGATTCCTCTCTTTGATCGCTACCGCTCTGTGCGTTTTGACATCTTTCACGCCTCCTGGCCCTGGGCTTCCGAACTGGGGGCCATCGCCAAGAATTACCCTAACGTCTGGGCTGATATGTGTTGGGCCTGGGCCATGAATCCTACGGAGAGTGCCCGAGCGCTCTCCGAGTGGTTGGATGGGGTGCCGTTCAACAAGATATTCGCCTACGGTGCGGACACGGGCTTGCCCTGGTGCAACGTGGGGTATTCCCTGCAGGCAAAGCGAGGGATCGCCCGCGTGTTGGAAGAAAAGATCGCCGCCGATTCTATTGGCGAGAACACGGCCGAGGAGATCGCCGATCACATCATGCTGGAGAACGGCAAAGCGTTCTTTGGTCTGGGGTGAGCAACTGGTCCACAGGCATAACATGCAATCTCCCGAGAAAAGCCCTTTTCTCGGGAGGTGTGCGTCGGGAAGAATAACCCTCAGGAGACTCGTGGCGACCAGACCAATGGCGAGATAGGTGACGAACACGCCGGCTGCGAAGGTGAGGCCGATGGCCAGTTCCTCTCTCTGACGGCGGCTGATGGTCAAGCGGGAGACGAAAGATAGGATGGCGGCAAAGGCGCAGGGATTGACGCCGTCTACCAGGGCGGCTGCAGCCAGAGTTAAGGGTGCCATGGTCCCTGAGGCGTTGCAGGATGCGCTCTCGTCCAGGTGCCATGTCTAGTTCCTTTCAAGAGGTGGGTGCACCGGATTCTCATATGTCATCGATAGCTGGCGAACTTTCGTTATCCCGTCCCCGTACATTTTCTTGAGGGATCAACAGCCGCTCGTGTACCATTTCGCAGTGTCCACATTCGGGCGAGGAGTAACTCTTTGTTTCGATCTGCTATGCTGCAGCCGACTAGGGGATGAGGTTCTGGGTCGTCGTTTCTTGCAAATTACTGATAGATTGGGTATCCTATGTTCCATAGTGCTGTCTGTTTCTAAGTAAATACAGGATTTATTGCTTTTTATTCGGGAGTGACTCATTTGCGAATAGGACGTGTGGCCCGTGTCATGGGTGTGGTGGTGGATGCCCAGTTCGCCGTTGGGGATCTCCCTGGTATCGATAGTGCTCTGTTGGTGGAACGGCCCAATGCTGGGGATCTGGTCTTGGAGGTTCAGGAACACGTAGATCCTGAGACGGTACGTTGTATCGCCATGAGTGCCACGGCGGGTCTCAGTCGGGGCATGCGGGTGCGGGATACGGGGACTCCTATTCAGGTGCCCGTTGGCGAGGAGACGTTGGGGCATCTGTTCGACGTCCTGGGCCGACCTCTCGACGGTGATGGTTTCGTGGAGGAATTGGAGTACAGGCCCATTCATCGTCAGGCGCCGCCTCTCAGGGAGCAGGAACTGTCCGAAGAGATCCTGGTGACCGGTATCAAAGCCATCGATTTGCTGACGCCCTTTGGTCGAGGCAGCAAGATCGGCATGTTTGGCGGGGCAGGCGTGGGCAAGACTGTGTTGGTCATCGAGCTGATCCACCACGGCACGCGGACGGAAGAGGGGGTGGCGGTTTTCGCCGGTGTGGGAGAGCGTACCCGTGAGGGACACGAACTCTGGGAGACCATGAGGGAGAGTGGCACGCTGGAGGACACCGTCCTCCTTTTTGGGCAGATGAATGAACCGCCCGGGGCGCGTCTGCGTGTTCCATTGACGGCTTTGACTATGGCCCAATACTTTCGTGACGATACGGAACGCGACGTGCTTTTGTTCATCGATAACGTCTATCGCTATGTACAGGCCGGGATGGAGGTGTCGGCTCTATTGGGTCGCGTTCCCAGCGCGGTGGGTTATCAGCCCACGTTAGCCACGGAGATGGCGCAGCTTCAGGAGCGCATCAGCACTACGGTGCGGGGAGCGATTACCTCCATTCAGGCCATATACGTTCCGGCGGATGATATAACAGATCCGGGCGTCGTGGCGGCCTTTAGTCACCTGGACGCTGTCACCGTCCTGACCCGGCGCCTTGCCAGCCAGGGATTGTATCCGGCCGTCGATCCCCTGGAGTCGTCCTCAAAGATGCTTGAGCCTCGCTTTGTGGGCCAGCAACACGTGCGCATCGCCAACGAGGTCAAGGCGACACTGTCCAGATATGAAGACTTGCAGGACATCATCTCCATCCTTGGTGTCGAGGAACTCTCGGAGGAGGATCGTCTCGTCGTACGCCGGGCGCGGCGGCTGCAGCGGTTCTTAACCCAACCCTTTTTTTCCACCGAGAGGTTCACGGGAGTTCCAGGCAAGTATGTACCTCTGGAGGAGACGTTACGGGGATTTGAGGAAATCCTGGATGGTCAGCATGACGATCTCCCCGAGCAGGCATTTTACATGGTGGGGAACATCGATGATGTAGTAGAAAAGGCCGAGTCTCTATGAGCGCAACCCCTTCTACTTCAGAGTGCGTTGGTTTGCAGATCGTATCTCCTGAAAGGGTTGTATACGAGGAGGAGGTCGATTGGTTGCAGGTTCCCCTTCCCGATGGCCTGCTGGGCATCTGGCCGGGCCACGCTCCATTGATCGCTTTGTTGGCGCAGGGTACGATTCAGTTTAGCGTCGATGGAACTATAGAAGAGATGGCGGTGGAGGAGGGTATCCTGCGTGTAGACAGGGGACGCTGCGTTGTGTTAATAGGCGTTCCAGTTGCCGGGGATGTAACCGCGGATGTTGCTTCCGATGCTTTGGAACTGGAAGATGTTTTGCACGAATCCCTGTCCGACGAGGAGATCGAAGATCTGTAGAGAGGGTAATGGTGATCCTTCTTCTAATTCGAGGGCTTTGTTGGACGTTGGTCGGGATTGGTTTCTCTAGTTTGCATCTTTTCTTGCTGCGTCGGTCCCTCGCGCGGATTGGCGATCGAGATCCCGTCACTGCGGGAAGGCGTATGGCGAAAAGTTTTCCGCTGCGTTTGATTCTACTTACACCATTTTTGTTGCTCGTAGCGAGGCAGGGCTTTGTCGCTTCCGGGGGATTGATCCTTGGTTCCTTGCTGGGGCGCTGGCTCTCGTTTGTCCGGGCCCGAGCGCCCCTTGGATAGGATGTGATGTTAGCGGCGAAGAGATGGGTGTTTGGTGTGAGAGCCGTGTTCTGTGCAAGTTCTGAAAAAGGTATCAGTGCTTGAGCCGTGTGCATCTTTAAATGATGCTCGTGAAGTGTAGGGAGTGATATGGCTATCCAGGACGTATTCCCCAAGGTATTGTTCACCATTTATGGTATCCCGATAAAGGACACTGTCGTTCATACTTCGATAGTGGTTGTTATCCTCAGTGGATTGGCCATATTGGCCAATGGCAACTATCGTGCTTGGGACCCGCCCAGGTGGCAACTCTTGTTGGAATATGTCATCGAATATATAGAGAACCTCATAGATGATATGGGGGGACGTGCCTTTTTCGATGTCGTATCGTTTTTGACAACCATGATCATCTTTATCGTCATCGCCAATCTGTTGGGCACAGTACCCGGCTTCCGGGCGCCCACGCGTAGTCTCAACACGACCATAGCCTTTTCCCTCGTCTCCCTGGCCGCGACCCAATACTTTGGTATCAAGATGCAGGGAGGGATGGAACATTTGAAGAGCCTTGCCAGCCCCATCATCATGTTGCCCATGAATATCTTGAGCATGGTGAGTCGCACGCTGACCATGGCCCTGCGATTGTTCGGCAATATCATCGCCGGCGAGATTGTTGTGGCAGTCTTTTTTATGCTGCTACCCGTATTGAGTCCCATTCCCATGATCATTTTGAGCATGCTTACTTCCGTGCTCCAGGCGCTGGTCTTTACCGTACTCACCCTCGTTTACATCGTGGAGGCCACGGGGAGCATGGCAGGGTCCGAGGTATAAGATTTTGGCCTGCGGTTTTTTGAAAGGAAGGAGTGTGATTTAGATGGCACCGGAGCAGTTGTTTCGTTTCTCTATTATCACCACTGTCGGCGTATTGATCACCATCGTTTTGGGTACGATCACGGCGGCGCTTATGGAGGGGCGAGCAGTGGTCAAGGCCTTTGAGAATATGGCGCGTCAGCCCAGCGTGGCAGACGCCATCCAGGGCATGTTGTTGATCGTGCTCGCCATCCTCGAGTCTACGGCGATTTATGTGCTTTTAGTCTGTCTTGTTTTTCTCTTTGCCAACCCCTTTAGCAATATCTTTGGTCTCTAGGGGGATAGCAGATGCTGGAACTTGATTGGGCCACGATGCTTTTCCAGGTCATCAATTTCCTAGTGCTTGTGGTCCTGCTGAATCGGTTCCTGTTCAAACCACTGCGGGCAAAGTTGAACGAGCGCAGTAGCGTCATCTCTGAGACGTTGGAAGAAGCGCGCACGCAGGAAACGGAAGCATCGCGCCTGCAGGCTGAATGGGAAGAGCGTATTCGAGAGGCGGAGGAAGAGGCTGAGGGGATCGTGAGTGCCGCAAGAAGGGAAGCCTCCGAGCGAAGCACAGAACTCATGGAGGAGGCCCGAGAGCGCCTCGACCAATTGACAGAGGAGATGCGCTTGGATCTGTATCGACAGAGGAATGAGATCGTGACGCGGCACTATGATGATATCTTGGATACCATCATCGATTTGTCCGGGAACGTGGTACGTTCGGTCACCACGCGGCGAGCACATGACGATCTGGTGACCAACTTTGCAGCAAACGTATATCAGATGTCTCAACCTGATGTGGAAGAGTATCGTCGTATGATACGGGGCAGAGTACCCACAGCGTTTGTGGTGACCCCCGTAGCTCTTACAGCGGAGCAGACCGAGACCCTGACGGATACCCTTTCATCTTTGATAGACAGACGGGTAGAACTGGATGTAAAAGAAGATCCCTCGCTTATTGCAGGTATCCAGGTGCGTCTGGGTGATAAAGTGATCGACAATAGTATCCGTCAGCAACTGCGCGAGATTCGTGAGCGTGTACGAGAGGATTTGATCGCTCGTATGGAAGAGAGTGGTCAATATGAATGATGAGCGAGAAGGAAAAAACACCTCATCCGACGAGGAACGGGAGAAGAGAGGGCGTGCGCGAAGGCGTACTTTGAGACGTCGTCCATATAAAGCCTTTGAGAGCATACGGGATTTTGTGGAGCAAGAAAGCGCCGAGGGGCGATCTCGTCTTTTCATTCGCAGCGTGGAGGAGATGAGGGAGGCCGGTCTGTCGATTCCCTCGACTTCTATGATGCGAGAGGGGCTTCCCACCTTGCAGAAGCTTCCCACGGGCATGCTCGAGCATCTCATGCATTGGCCAGCCGAGGCCTTTTATGAGATATTGGAATCCGTGGAGGGCGAGGCAGAGACTGTTCGCACAGATCTTTCCATCAAGGATGTGGGGACGGTGCGGAGAATTGGTGATGGGGTGGCTTCTGTCTGGGGATTGCCGTTAGCACAGACGGAGGAACTGGTCGAGTTTCCCACTGGCGTGCTGGGTTTGGTCATGAATTTGGAGAGGGATTGGGTGGATTGCATCCTGCTCGGCCCGGACGAGGGTATTCAGGGAGGCGACCTTGTCTCCTCTACTGGACAGCGCATCACCATTCCCGTGGACGAGCGTTTGTTAGGACGCGTGGTGGATCCCTTGGGGAGGCCTGTGGATGGTGAGGGAGATGTGAATGCCAGAGAATTCCGTTTTATCGAGCGGGAAGCGCCGGGAGTTGTGGAGCGACAGGCCGTCGATGAGCCGTTGCAGACAGGGACAAAAGCCATAGACGCCATCGTGCCCATCGGGAGGGGGCAGCGCGAGCTTATTCTGGGAGATCGGCAGACAGGGAAAACAAGTGTCGCTCTGGATGCCATCATCAATCAGCGGAAAGAAGACATGCTCTGCGTCTATGTGAGCATCGGCCAACGAAAGGCAGCCATGCTGCGGTCTTTGCGTACTTTGCAGGAGGCCGGAGCCATGGAAAATACTGTGGTAGTGATGGCCAGTCCGGACGATCCCCCCGCTTTGCTTTATCTGGCACCCTATTCTGGTTGCACCATCGCGGAAAAGTTTCTCGATCAGGGCAGAGATGTACTTATCGTGTACGATGACCTCACCAAACATGCCGACGCCTATCGCGAACTGTCCCTCCTGTTGAGACGTCCTCCGGGGCGTGAAGCCTATCCCGGCGACATATTTTACCTTCATGCCCGGTTACTGGAACGCGCGTGCCGCCTGAGCGATGCCGAGGGGGGAGGGAGCATCACCGCTCTGCCCATCATCGAGACGCAGAGGGGGAACATCAGCGCCTATATCCCCACCAACTTGATCTCCATCACCGATGGCCAGATCTATTTGAACGCTGATCTATTCGATCAGAATATCAGGCCCGCTATCGACGTGGGACTGTCGGTGTCCCGTGTGGGTGGGGCAGCCCAGCGAGAGATCATGCGAGAGATTAGCGGCGAGATCAAACTCACACTTGCGCAGTATGAGGAGGTAGAAAGGTTTGCCCGCTTTGGTGCAGAAGTTGATGCGGCCACTCGGCGCCAGATGACCCATGGCGAGCGGCTTCGTGAGGTTCTGAACCAGGATGCCTATAAACCTCTCTCACTGCCACGGCAGGTTCTTATTCTTTATGCCGCCGGTGAAGGGTATCTGGGCGATGTGCCGCTGGAACGTATCGCCGATTTTGAGCAAGAACTCTGGGATTATGCCCAAAGGAATTATAGTGATCTTATCGATCGTATCGATGGCGCGGGCGGGCTTGACGACGAGTTGGAGGATGATATGGTGGGATTGATTCAGGAATTCAAGGGTACATTCGCCTGATATGGAGGATCTTAAGGGGCTTCAGGAACGTCTGGAGAACGTTGAGAGCATCAGGCCCACCGTGAGTTCGCTGTTTTCCATTGCTACTGGCGGCTGGCGTGTGGCCCTGAGTCGCTTGAGATCATCCTCTCGCTATGTAGAGATCCTGGAGGAGGTTCTGGCTGTCCTGCTTCCGCGTATACCCTCTGGGACTCTGGAGCAAGCGCACGTCTCTGCCGGGGCAATAGAACCCAGGCGTCTTCTTGTGCTCGTGTTGGCCTCGGAGGGGGGATTGTGCGGTGGGTTCAACGAACTTGTGCTCTCGGGCGCCGAGAAGATGATCGACGACTGGCGATCGGAGATGGAGGAGGTGTGGATTGCCACCTTTGGCAAACGCGCGCAGACTCGTTTCCATAGCCGGGACTATGAGTTGTTTGCGACCTATTCATCGTCCATCGCCGCAGTCCCTTCATTTCAGCGGGTGCGGGAGATTGGTAGTCGCCTTTTAGGATTTCTTGAAGAGGGCATTGTCGATGCCATTGAGGTGATCTATTCTCCCTACGAGTCTGGGATGACCATGGAGCCGGTTGCCCGTCGTTGGTTGCCCCTTGAGAGGCGCATGTTGCCGGAGGCGGAAGTGGGATGGCTGCGCCCCATCATTGAGACGGACGAAGACGCTCTGTTGCAACAGGCCATGAGAGAATGGATTTTTTGTCGGCTTTATCGAATCTTTATGGAATCGACGGCCAGCGAGCAGACGGCACGCTTTCGAGCGATGGGTAATGCGGAGGATAACCTGGAGCGCATGATTGAGGAACTTACTCAGAGGTATCATTCGGCGCGTCAGCACGCCATCACCATGGAGATGCTGGATCTCATCGCAGGCTCAGGACTGCTGGAAGGATCGGATTAAGGAGTTTTTTGACACGAAACGAGGGCCGACTATACTTGGGTAAATTGGATATTTGATCGACCATGGTGTTTCCGGGCCCCGTGCTCGGGACATAATAGGGGAAGCCGGTGCGAATCCGGCGCTGTCCCGCAACTGTAACTCGAATAGAGAAGTCAGGTCGCCTGCCACGGTCTTTCGTTCCGGCGCCTCCGAGGAGAGGTGGTGGGATGGGCATTGGATGTGTTCTCCCACCTTTGGGTGGGTTTTTTTATTTGCTGTCCTCCCCTTTCTCTGGAAAAGGCGCGTCTCGGAGAAAGGAGTTCATAGTCAGAGAATTTGCTCGTAGCGTGTGTCGCTTGCTCTTTTCACGTCATTGCGAGTTGTTAGGAGGACAGTATGTCTCGTGTGTCACATTGTGTGCGTAACGTTTTTCTCGTTCTCGTTGTGCTTTTTGCTCTGTCTGGATTTACTGAGGCTGGTCGGAAGAGTAGCAGGCTGACGGCCACTCCCCCTGCAAGGCAGACGGAGGCCGTCGACGCTGCGCTAGACTATATCCGGACGCAGCAGCAGGCCAACGGCTCTTTTGGAAGTGATGTAGGCATAACACTGGATGCTATCCTTGCAGGAGCAGCGGCGGGAGAGAATGTCTCCCGCTGGAGGACGGCTGTGGGCAATCCCAGTCCCCTGGATTATCTGGCGGCACATGGGGGAGGATATGCTGAGGATGCGGCCAAAACTGGCAAGATGGTTGTGGGCCTGGTCGCGGCGGATCACGACCCTCGCGATTTTGGGGGAGAAGATTTTGTGCAGCGCCTTGTGGATTTTGGGCAAGGGGGAGCAGGAATCTTGGGCGAATCGGCCACAGAGCAGGTTTGGGGGATATTGGGTCTCGCCGCGGCGGAAGCGCCCATCACACAGGAGATGGTGGATGTTCTGATCGGTCTTCAACAGCCCGATGGGGGCTGGGAGTTTGCGCCGGACTTGGGGATGGATTCGAATACCACGGCTTTGGCCCTGCAGGCGCTGGTAGCGGCCGGGGTAGAGGTGGATGATCCTCCTATCACAGAAGGTCTGGGTTACCTGGCCACTCAGCAGACTGCTAGTGGAGGGTTCGTTTACTCTATAGATTGGGGATCAGAGGCCGATGCCAACTCTACAGCCTATTGTTTACAGGCTCTGATCGCCACGGGGGAGGATCCTGCGAGTGAGGAATGGCTTGTGGATGGTAACTCGCCTTTGGATGCGCTTCTGAGTTTTCAGGGGGGAAATGGAGCGTTCGAGTGGCAATCTGGCGAGGGGGAGAATCTGCTTGCTACTGCGCAGGCCGTCCCCGCTCTGTTGGGCAAGACCTTGCCATTCCCAGGCACAGTACCGGCCATTGAAGACGCTGTGGCCTATGTGAGAGACTTGCACGAGACAGACAAGTTCCCCGTCGACTCGAGCCCCCAGGCGGTGATGGCGCTTGTGGCTGTAGGAGAGAATCCTCGTCTGTGGGTGGATACGGAAGGCGATTCGCTTGTTGACTATTTGGAGCGAGCAGCAAAGAGTTCGGAGAATGTGGGGCAGACTGGACGAGTGGCCGCTGCCCTGGCCATGGCTGGTGGGAATCCTTACGCAGTTGGGGATCTCGACCTTATCAGTGAGATTCAAAGCGTCTACGATGAAGAGACGGGAGCGTACGATGCGAATGGATCAGTATGGAATCATGGCCTAGCGATCTGGGGGCTGACGGCCGTCGGGGAGAATGTGCCGGCTCAAGCCGTGACCTGGCTGAAAGATCAGCAGAACGTGGATGGTGGTTGGGGTTGGGGCGCGGGGGTGACTAGTGATAGCAATTCGACGGCCTTGGTGGTGGAGACGCTTATAGTCTGTGGCGTGGATCGTAAGGACGCGGCGATTCAAGGAGCCCTATCCTACCTGGCAAGCACACAGGCACCGGATGGAGGATTCCTTTACGACGAATCCGCTTCGATGTCGGATGGCGATTCGACAGCCATAACTATGCAGGCCCTGCTGGCGGCAGGGGAGGATCCGGCCTCAGGATGGGAGTGGGCACAGACCTTAACAGGCACGGAGCAGATCACCATGACGGTCCATAAACCCAAGGATCGATTGTTTTCTCTTCAAACCCCCAGCGGTGCGTTCAAATGGATGCCTGATCAGGAGGGCAATCTGTGGACCACGTTGGCAGCGATGCCAGCGCTGGCAGGACAACCCTTTCCCTGGCGTCGAGAGGTGATATATTTCCCTTTGGTATGTAATAGCGCCACGCCTGCACAGTAAGTGGGGTTTGGGCGATGAGGAGATGACGTAGCGGTGCGAAGATTTGAGAGGCTCTCTCTACTGCTCCTTTGCCTTTTCGCGTTCTGTATCCCGCTTTCCGTGGTGGCCCAGGAGGGGGTCAATCGGGCGGGACTCATCGTCGTGTTCGATGAGGGCGAGGTCTGGACGGATTGTGTGGCGTTCGAGGGAGAATTGACGGGTTACCAATTACTGGAGCGGGCGGGTTTGTCAGTCGCGATCCAGGATTACGGTGGTGGACTGGGTTTTGCCATCTGTAAAATCGGGGATGTGGGCTGCGACTATCCTGCCGAGAACTGTTTCTGTAGAGTGGATGGCACCTCCTGGCGCTATTGGTATTGGGAGGATGGCGGATGGGTCTATTCGGGCTCTGGTGCCACCAACCGCACGGTAGGCGACGGCGATGTGGATGCCTGGATTTGGGGCATGGGGGAAAGGGAGCCTCCCGATCTCGATTTTGGTGTCTTGTGCGCTTCTCCGACGGAGACGCCTACTGAGACGCCTACTGAGACTCCTACAAACACGTACACTCCCACTCCGGAGCCTGCGACGCCCACGCCGACGGCTTCCCATACCCCAACATTGTCCCGGGATGACGAGGCCACGCGAACGCCACATCCGACACTGGATAATACAGATACTCCCTTGCCTACGGCAACGTGTACGGCCACCCCTACGCACACCCCCACGTTGTCTTCTGTTTCCCCCGCGGCGACATCTACTCCCAATAAGGATCATTCGGAGGCCACCTCCACCTCGACCGGGACGGGAGAAGGCGAGACAGAACCTGCAGGACATTCTCTGGGAGATTCGACGTCCGATCCCACGGTCACGTCTCGTGCGGGGACAGCTTCAGAGGGGGAGGAAGGCGAAATCTCCGATGTTTATACGCCGACGCCAGACAAGGTGGCCCTGCGCATCGCCACCTCCGTCGCCCAAAACCGTCCCACGCCTGCATCCGTCACTGGGCAAGAGGGGCAAAGGGGTAACTATGGGGTCTTTGCCCTCCTCGCTGTCGTGTTGCTGCTGATCATCGGCTACGTCACGCTGCTCAGAAGGCAAAGTGATCAAGGCTAAAGGGTTCGAGATTATAAAGCCTTTTGTATGATCTCGGTCAACTCCTGCAGCCCCGACGCCAGGGGGCGGTCGATGTGTACGCGTATGGCGCGGCGGTCTGCCTCGCGCAGGGCTTCCAGGTCGCCGAGGGCCTGGGCTCGTTTGAAGACGCTAAAAGTGTATTCCCTTGTTGGGATGGGGAGATCCTCTTCTGGCGTATAAGTTATCTGCAAAAAGAGGCCATTGTTCCTTCCTCCCTTGTGTAACTGGCCCGTGCTGTGCAGATAACGGGGTCCAAAGCCCGCGGTGGTCGCCAGGCCCGTCTTTTCTCCAAGAAGGCGGCGCATTTCCTGGAGGATGTCATCGTGTTCTCTATTACGTTCGACGTAGGCCAATATGGCAATATAATCGTCGGGCTCGGCATCGCCGAGAAAGGAGGCCAGATACGCGACCATGCTCTCGACGCCGGTTTCAGGGCCATAGATCTTGAACCCCCCTTCTTGGAGAACGGGGGAGACTTTTGGCAACGTTTTGGTTTCCTCGTACTGGGTTAGTGCGTTGCGCGCTTGAGTCTTGGCCGCCTCTACGTTTGGCTGATTAAAGGGGTTGATGTTCAGGAGGTATCCCGCTATGGCCGTCGCGAATTCCCAGCGAAAGAACTCGCCCCCCAGATTATGGATATCGGGCAGGTTCAGGACGACGACGGGATGTTCCTCCGCGATCAGTTCGGTCACCCTTTTATCGTTCTCTTTATTATCGTCGGTGGCCAGGCGCACGTAGACAAATAGCCTATCATGGCCATATGCCCCGGCTGGTCTTGGGGGTTCTCTGTCGACGGGCAGGATGCCCGTTCCCTCTTTGCCCGTGCTCTCGGCAAGCATCTGTTCTGCCCAGGCGCCAAAGGGTGACATTTGGGGGGAGGTGATGAGAGTCATCTTGTCGCGTGGTTCCGAATGTCGCGCCAGTCCACCCATAATGGCGCCCAATACCAGGCCAGGATTGTTCTCGGCGGGGACGCCGGCCCGACACTCCCAGGCCATCTCCTTGGCCTGGCGCAACAGTTCATCCAGATCGACGCCGACGAGGCTTGCAGGAACCAGTCCATAGAATGACAGGGCCGAATAACGCCCCCCGATATCCGTGGGATTCAAGTAGACCGTGCGAAAATCCTCTCGCCTGGCTATTTCCTCAAGGGGGGTGCCGGGATCGGTGATGGCGACGAAATGGTTGCTCCAGTGCTCCTCGCTCACTTTTTCGCGTACGGCATGCTTGAAATACAGGTAGAGATTTCGGGTCTCCGCAGTCGTTCCAGACTTGGAGGCTATCAGGAATAGGGTTTGGCCCAAAGGAACACTTTGGGTGGCGTGGCGAATCTGCAAAGGATCCGTACTGTCCAGGATCGTGAGATGAGGATATTGGTCGTCTCCAAGGATATGCCCCATTACTTCTGGCGCGAGGCTGCTACCTCCCATCCCCAGCAGGACGACGTGCCTGATATCTGCAGCGCGGATCTCTGCGGCCAGGGCTTTCAGGCGGGGGATCTCAATGCGCATGGATTGGGGAAGGTCCAACCATCCCAGTCTCTCCTCGATATGGGAGGCTGTCCATTCATCCTCACTCCACAGCCCGCCCTCGCGCCCCCATAGTCGACGTGCAGCGTTTGCTTCTTCAGCCTCCTTCAAGGCCGCTTCAAAGATGGCCGTGTCTTCTCCTAGGCGGAACCAGGCTGGAGATTCTGGATGTTGCAGAGCCTCTAGAGTTTCGCTCATTATATCTCCCATTTTCTTATGATACATTGTTCATGGCGGCTCATTACAATGGCTGCGGGTCTACAGTGAAAATACATCGAACCTTTTCAAGATTTGCACTACGGAAATACATTTTAGCACTGCTTGGAAAACCTGCAAGTCTTTGCCACACTTTTTTCGAGATGCCAACATCGTTTTTAGCAGCAAAGCATTATGTCTCAGGAAAGTGTCAGAATAGACGGAGCGTTCCTTTTCTGGACGAGCGTATCGTAGACGTGCCGTCATTCCTCGCTTGTCGCCGCTTATGATGATCCGTTCAGCAGGAAGCCAAAGGCCACCGAGATAACCCCGCCGTGATCAGGCGCAATCCGCCACGGATGAGACTCTCCTTGGCCACGTTGGCCAGGAAAGCGCCCAGTGCGAAGATGCTTAAGAAGGCCGTTATGATAGTACGACGCTTGGATCTTTTATCCCCGCCACATAAGCCCCCATGACGACGCCGAGGATGGCGAGGATGCCGTCAAAGGTGTTGTTCGATAGGGCACGGCGTGCAATCTCGTCGACGTTTTACAGTTCTCAATATTCGGAGATGAGATCAAGTTGGTGTGTGAAGCCGTTACTGGAGCCGTTTCCGTTCTTGGATTTACGGTCTTTGCTCACAGCCCTATGATAATATAAAGCAGGTGAATCCGAAGGTCAGGGTCACTCATTGCAGAAAAAACCCCTCTTTCAGTACAATTCACCACCTAATTAAGTTGTAGTACAGACTGGATGCGCGAACAAATCTGCGCGCTCTGCAAGAGTGTCCATTATCTTTTACTTTTCTGGCGGTTCGCGGTCGTCCTGAAGGATCAGGGACTCTACCAGGGTTTCCCATTCCTCGATCTTTAGAGTTTGGGGGCGCCTTTTGGGATCGATCATCGCATCTTTTAGTGCGTTGATCACTCGCTTATGAGGTATGTGTAGATTGTGAGCCAGACTATTGTGAATTTGTTTGCGTCTATGGGCGAACCCGGCTCGCACGATGCGGAAGAAGGCTTCTTTTTGTTTCTTTGTTCTTTCCTTGTCCCCATACACGTGGACATTGAGGATGGCCGAATTTACCTCGGGACTGGGGTAAAACGCGCTGGCGGGCACGCGACGCACGAGTTCTGGTTCCCCAAAATACTGCACACTGACGGCGAGTAGGTTGAGATCGCCTGGCTCGGCGATGATGCGCTCAGCCACCTCGGCCTGAACCATCAACGTCAACTGTGTGGGGCGCACCCGTGCCGTCAGTAGGTGGCGGATCAGCGCCGATGTGATATAGTAAGGGGGATTGGCCACTACTTTGTATCGTAAAGGGCCTGTGTCGCCCTTGTCCAAAGCCTGCACAATCTCGGCCACGGGATCGATCTCCAGGATGTCTCCCTGAACGATGTGTGCTGTGTCGTAATCCTTTAGCACATCCGCCAGTATGGAGATCATTTTGCGGTCTAGTTCGACAGCGACGACGCATTTGGCCTTTTCCGCGAGGCGCCGCGTGAGTATGCCTATACCGGGGCCAATTTCCAGGACCGTATCGGAGGCTCTTACATCGCTGGCCTCCAGGATGTCATCGTAGACGGCCTCGTCCACCAAAAAGTTCTGGCCAAGGCCCTTGGAAGGGCGTATGTCGTAGCGGCGTATCAGGGACATGATCTTTGCGCTGTGCAAGGTTATGCCCTTTCTAGAGGATGGTCAGGAATGATCCATGTGATCTCTGTTTCTGGGGGTATTGGTGTCAGGATGTAGACGTCCACCCATCGATGCCACAATTCCAGGTTATCGTCATCGAAGCAGAGATCGATGTGTCTCCATTGAATGGCTCCTCCCGTATCGGCCGCCAGTCCGACTCCATAGTCGGGTACGTATACCTCCTGGCGAAGGTTTATGGCTCGAGGATCTACGGCCACAAGGCCCTTTTGAGCGCGCATTCCCAGGCGGGTGATACCATACAGGGGATGGCTTGAAGATTTGCCAGCCGTGGGGGCATTATAGGAGGTAGCGAGCATGCGGAGTTTGCGCCAGTATTCTATGGTGCCATGGGGCGTCTCCAATTCTCTCACGATGATCTTTGTGCCGTACTTGATGGTGCGATTTGTAGGAGGGCGCGCAATCCGCTCTTTATCCTTTTGACGATGAGTTTCTTTCCCGTTTTCATAGCGTACGAGAACGTGGCTTCTTTTTGCCCCCTCCTGTCCCCAATGGGCGACTTTGCGTTGATCGATCTCCATATCGGGGTCCGATTCCCAGACTGTCTCAAAGGAAATGGGAGCTTCTTCGACGAGATACTCTTCCTGGACCCTGTTAACTGTCACATGCATTTCGCTCACAATATCCGCTTCTCGGGAGGGCAGTACATAGTCCTTTGAGGCCAGCGCAATGCCCTCCGATTCTAAGAGCCTTCCCACCGTTTCGGTCTGGGTCCTAAGCATCCTCGCGGTGCCTCCCACGTCAAGGATGATCGGTTTGGCGCGTTCGATAAAGACGGTAAGGCCCGGTGTCATCTCGGTATCAAGGTCGGGGAAGACCTTGTCCCCCTCGTATATATAAACATCGCGTTCAAGGAGGGCCTCGCCTACGGTGCGTGCTGTGGTGTGGAAGGTCAGGGGAATGGAATCATCCTGGACGTGTAGAGAAACGGCTCGCTTGACGGTTAATCTGATGGGAGTTCGAATAGTCGCCACCCACGATTTGACGTCGCTTCGTTTGGGTTCCTCGGGGGCTGGCAGTTTCGTCTGTCGCTTGCAGGGTTCGCCCTCTAGGAACAGGTTATCATGTGTGGAGACAGAGATATTCAAGTGTGCGAGCGCGCCGGCCACATCTGGTGCTTGTGTTTGGACCTCTGTTATACTGCCATCGTGAACCAGCGTCACTTGTCGGGCGCAGGTGACACGAATGGGCTTTCCCTGCAGCAGTTCCTCCTCTGTGGGGTAGCGGACGTCATCCCCATCGCGGGGAGCGAAACCCATCTCCTGGAGAACGTGTTGTGGTGACCTCTGATGTGTTCGGTGGGAAAAACTCTTGCCGTTTATCTCCACCTCGACGGTGTGCTGTGTAGCGATATAGAGAGAGCCCCCCAGGATGATGGCTGTCAGGATGGCGAGAGAGATGACGCCCCGCCATGAGGGGAGCGCGGAGAGTATGATGCTTGCCGTTGCCCGAAGTCTGTGTAGAATGGACAGACGCATATGGAGAACTCCTTGGAGGCTAACGCCTACTCGCCTTGGCCCAAAAGGGCGCGGGCGGCGCTCTCGCCGGCCAAATAGCCGCTCGTGAAGGCGATCTGTAGGTTATAACCGCCCGTGTCACCCACCACATCAATAATCTCGCCGGCCAGGTATAGCCCCCGCACGCGTCGCGAAGCCATGGTTTGGGGCACGATCTCGTCACATGTCACCCCTCCCAGGGTGATGATGGCCTCATCAAAGGATCGCTTGCCCACTATGGTCACCTCGAAACATTTGAGTAGATCTATGACAGTTCTCCGCTGTGCTCGTGTGAACTGGCTCATACGCTGCTGGCGTGATATACTGCTCCGTTCCATAAACACGTCGACGAGGCTGCGCGGTAGCAGCCCTTCTAGCAATGTATGATAGTTCGCATTGCCCAGTTCGGCAATATCCCGCAGCAGACGTTGATCAAGAACCTGCCTGCTTAATGCTGGTTTCAGGTCGATACGTAGATGTACAGGACCGTTATCCAGTTCCCCGCGCAATTGTGAACTGAGGGTGAGGATGATGGGTCCCGATACGCCAAAGTGGGTAAAGAGCATCTCCCCGAACTCGCTCGCCAGTTCCCTGCCATCTTGATAGAGGCTGGCTTGCACGTTACGGAGGCTCAACCCCTGCAACCGGGGTACAAAATCCTCGGCCGTTACCAGAGGGACCAGCCCCGGTCTGAGAGGGGTCACCGTGTGTCCCACCCGTTCTGCCATCTGGTAGCCATCTCCTGTGGAGCCTGTCCCCGGATAACTCATACCTCCCGTAGCCAGCACGAGTTTGGTTGCTTTGACAACTGTGTTGTTGACCCTGACCCCCCGTATCTCACCGTTCTCTGTGATAATTTCCTGGGCACGGGCGCCACGGCGCACGCTAACGCCCTGTTCCAGACAATGGTGGCGCAGTGCATCGACCACGTCGCTGGCTCTTTGTGAGGCGGGGAATACGCGGTTGCCCCGTTCGGTGATGGTGGGCACACCCAAGTTCTCAAAGAAGGCAAGGAGGTCGTCGACGAAAAAGCGCGCAAAGGCATTGTGCATAAAAGCACCATTGGGCCCCAAATGTTGCATGAACTCGTTGATGGGGCCATTATTCGTCAGGTTGCAGCGTCCCTTGCCCGTGATGCGCAATTTACTTCCCAGGCGGCGCGTCTTTTCGAACAGCAGGACATCCGCACCCATCTCTGCCGCCCTACCGGCAGCCATGAGTCCCGCTGCGCCACCTCCTATAACGATGATCTTTTCTGACATACGTTTCCGTTCAAGGGCAAAAAAAGAGGCGGGTTTTCCGTGCAACCCACCCTGACACAAAAAAGTGTCGTGCACCCTCCCTTGTTATGATTTCGGCAATACCTCCTGACCAGCCAGCTCCGGACAAGCGCCCCCGCGTCGCCCGAAGGGAACTGCTTACCGCTGCTTCCTCCCGGACCTGACGGGGTTCGCAGGCCTTCGCCGCACGGGACTCATCCTTCATCGCCACTTTGTCAGGAGCCTTTTGCCTAAGACCATCCCGCAGGAGGGAATTCGACCCCGCTATAGCGGTTTGCGGGTACAGAGCACCGCTAGCTCTCCGTCTAGCACGACAAATTATATGATACTTGAAAGGGGAAATCCTGTCAAAAGAAGAGGCGGAGAGGGCGGGATTTGAACCCGCGAGGCTTATCACCTACACGATTTCCAATCGTGCGCACTAAACCAGACTATGCGACCTCTCCATGGCGAATTATACCATATCCGGGCACATCCTCAAAAAATCGCCTCACAGGATAGCTAATTTGAGGTAAACCTTGTGCTCAGTGATCCAGAAAATGGGTTCGTTTCGTAATTCCTGTATCAACAGTGTTTACGTATCGCCCATTGCATCAGAAGCAGGGACACCATACAGCGTCCCTGCTTGGCGTGTATATGGTTTCTAGGAACCCTTCCCTGGTCTAATCGAAATAGGTGTCGCCTCCCCAGAGCAGGGATTTCGCCACATCGTCGTTGAGTTCGACGCCGATGCCGGGGCGTTCGCCCAGTTCCACCCATCCGTCGCGAACCATGGGCTTGTCCCCCTCATACAGGTCCTCAAACCAGGGAATCTCGCGCCCATGGAACTCGAGTACCATAAAGTTCGGTACCGTGGCCATGAGATGACAGGCGGCCATCATTCCCAGGGGAGAGGAGACATTGTGAGGCGCGATGGGGATATAGTAGGCATCGGCCAGGTCCGCGATGCGCTTCCCCTCCATCAGGCCTCCCGCCTTGGCCAGGTCGGGCATGATGATGTCCACGGCGCGTTTCTCAAACAGTTCGACATAATCGAAGCGGGTATAAAGATTCTCTCCCGTGCATATCAGGGTGCTGGTCGAGTCCCTGACCTGGGCCATGGCATCCACATTCTCTGCGGGGACAGGCTCTTCCAACCACATCAGGCGCAGATCCTCCACAGCGTGGGCCAGGGTGATGGCCGAGCCCATATCGAATTGCCCATGGCAGTCGATGGCCAGATCCACCTCATACCCTATAGCCTCTCGCGTGGTGGCGATGATGTCCACGATGTGACTCATCTCCTGCGCGGTCAGGCTGCGGTTGTAGCGATCGAGTTTGCCCGGGCTGACGTTATCCACGTCGAACTTGAGAGCCGTATACCCCTCTTCCAATACCTCCAGTGCCTTCTCGGCGTATGCCTGCGGATCATGGGTCTCGCCGGCATGACAGTCGGCATAGAGGCGTATCCTATCACGGAACTCGCCCCCCAGGAGTTGATACACCGGCACGCCCAGGGCCTTGCCCACGATGTCGTACAGGGCGTTCTCGATGCCCGTCAGGGCAAAGATCGTGGGCGGGGAGTTGGCGCCGGCGTAGCGGCAATGGCGCCGCATCGTCTCGTACAGGGGACCAGTGCGGAAGGGATCCTCATCAATCAAAAAAGGCTTTAGGGCCAGTACGGCCTCTTTGGTGGCAAAGCCGTTGGAAAAGGGGCCCGCCGAGTTGCATTCGCCGGTGCCCACAATACCTTTGTCGGTATATACCCGTACAAAGGTCCAGATGGAACCTCCGCTGTGAGGCACCGACTCGCCCACCACACAGGCCTGTACGTCCGTTATTTTCATGGATCTATCCTCCTGTAGAAAAAAGATCAGGTATTTTGATGTCCCAAGTATAACGGACACGCATCCTGCAGCCAACTGGACTGTCCGCATAAAGGAGTATCTTAGATGGTATGTCTGCCCCTGCCGCCTCCCTCGGCGTGGACGACCTTTAACTTGCCGTCCGTATCCAGGGAGCGTTTTTCCTTCGCTTTTCCTTTAGCCGCTCTCAGCCGCCCTTTTGGGTCCTGTTCCAGTCTCAATTTCCTGTATTGATAGTGATGTCGTAGCAGTCGTAAGGCGAAGGTTCCTGCCGGGGCCAGAAACAGCAACCAGGCCACCAGGATACCCCGCCAGGGCTGGGGCACCTGATATATGGCGAGGGCCAGTACGATACCCACTATGGAGAGATTCATCAGAAACAGTCCTTTTATCGCTACCATCTTTTCTTCCTTTCTTTTTCCAATCTTTTCGCCTCTGATCCTATCAAGTCGGTGGCGCGAATTTCAGAAGGGATTCCCCTCGTGTTACTCTATGGCCATGGCGATGGCCCGCCGTGCTTTGTCGCGATTGAATCCCCCGGCGGGTAGAGTTTCTTTGGTGAGACGATAGACCCAGTTTAGCGAGGGGGGGGCTCCATGTTCGTCCGTATAGTCCTGGATCGCCCGAATCACCTGTGGAGGAATGGGATCCGGTGGTCGGCCGGGGGATTCTTTTGTCGAGCTGTCAAGCGTTCTCTCCTTTTGGCCCCTTTGTCGGTTCTTGGGCCTGACGGGCACGCGGGGAGGTCGGGGAGGATAGCGCTGTGCCCATGCGCGCAGCGTCTGCTGCTGAATGAGCGCCGCCTGAAAGTGGCGTACCTTACTACCATTCACAACAAGAAAGTCTCCTTTGCCCAAGAGTTTCCATGCTCCCGTATCGCTCCGTCCGGTGGCATTGTAGGCTGCCGTGCGGTCGGCAACTCGGCCCACCAGCCGTACCGCCACGTTGCGCATGGTCACAGGGCCCAGGTCAGTGGAAAGGGGGTGCTGTGCTCCCAGAATCAGATGTACTCCCGCGTGCCGTCCGGCCTGCGCCAGCCGTGCCAGGTGATTCTTGATGGCTGGTTGTTGCATGATCAATTCGGGTACCTCATCGACAAAGACGTAGGTCAACGTTCCCCTTTCGCATCCGATGGATTGGGCCAGGGCCTCCAGGCCGCGTTCGCATTCATCAGGGGTATAAAAGAGCCCTCCTCGCCATACCGACGGGTGGCCGGACAAGGGGCGGAAACCACCGCTGGGATCGAATAGGGCGACCCGAACGCCGCCGATCATCTGGGCTGACAGGATCATGGTACGCATGAGAGTAGATTTCCCGCTTCCCGTCATTCCTATGGCGGCGGCGTGGACATTCATGGGAGAGGTTAACTCCACCACAAGCTGATGATGATCGTCATCTATACCCAGTAGGACGCTGCCCAAAGCTATGTCCGGCGCGATGGACCACGCCCGCTGGAAGGTGACGATCTCCTCTCTGTTGCCACCTGCGCGCGGCACGCGGACATAGACAACGTTTCCATCGACCTCCACGTCCGCCTCTGCCACGTTCAGAGCATAAGCGAACTGGGGAGCCATACGCTTAAGTTTAGGCAATACGCGAGGATTCACTCTGAGGGCATACTTTTCGTGGCGTGGCGTGATCAGAACGTTTCCCGCTGGTTCGACGTCGTCAATGCGCCGCCTCTCCACCATGCCGTTACCGTAGGTGATCTGTTCCTCATGCCATAGGATGCCGCAATCTTTGCACACACTCAGAACGCGATGGATACGGTCAGAGTAGTGTGTGCCGTGCCGCTTGTGATCCAAAAGAGATCTCAACACTTGCATCTCAAAAACCCTTCCCGGATAGTGGTATAGAACATTTGTTCTACCATATTATAATCCACAGGTATTGCTTTGTCAAGTTTTCATGCTCTTTTCTTTTTCCTTTACCATTGTATTGTGATATTTGGGATAAAAGTTTTCTCTTTGGGATAATGACTTGAAGGCTTTGTTCATTTTGCTTTGGGATGCGGAGATGCTGTGTGAGGAATCTGATCTATGGCTTGTCGAAAAAGGGGTTTTGTGATATCCTCTATGTAAGCGACGCGAAGAATGGTTTCTCACGTTGCTTGGTTTTGTGTAGATCAGATATATTGAGGAGTAGGGTTCTTCTGTGTTGGAGCAATTTGTTCATAATGGTGTTATCGTGCCCAAGCCATCGGATCTTCCCGGACTCTTTATCGTGGTGCAGGGAGAGGAGATAGAACTCACCCCCAAACAGGAAGAGATGGCTCTGGCCTGGGCGCGGAAGAAGGATACAAAATATGTGCAAGATGAGGTCTTTGTCAGGAACTTTTTCGAGGATTTCAGCAAGGCTTTGGGCGTTGAACCTCCCTTGACCCCGGAGGAGGTGGATTTTACCGCCTATTATGCTTATCTGGAGGCCCAGCAAGAGGCAAAAGAGGAGATGAGCAAGGAGGAGCGTAAGGCGGATCGCGAGGCGCGCAAGGCGGAACGAGAAAGGCTAAAGGCCAAATATGGCTATGCTATCGTGGATGGCCAGCGCGTTGAACTGGGCACTTATATGGTCGAGCCCAGCAGCATATTTGTGGGACGCGGCAAACATCCGCTGCGGGGCCGCTGGAAGGAGGGGGCCGAACGCTCCGATATCACCCTCAATCTGAGTCCTGACGCGTCTCTGGACCGGGATGGCTGGGACGAGATCGTATGGCAGCCCGATTCCATGTGGGTGGCTCGTTGGAAAGACAAGCTCTCTGGGAAACTCAAGTATGTCTGGCTGGGAGATACGGCGCCGATCAAGCAGGAGCGAGAAGCGGAAAAGTTCGACAAGGGTCGCCGCCTGGGGAGAAAGCTGGGGGAGGTGAGGGAGCAGATCTCGGGGGATCTGACCTCCGATGATGCCCAACGACGCATGGTGGCGACGGCCTGTTATCTGATCGACCATCTATGTCTGCGCGCGGGCGATGAAAAGGATGCCGACGAAGCCGATACGGTGGGGGCCACCACGCTGCGTCCGGAGCACGTGACCTTCCACGAGGAAGATAGGATAGTGGAATTCAACTTTTTGGGGAAGGATGCCGTGGAGTGGCATCGAGAACTCGAGGCCCCCGAGGACGTGTGGGCGAATCTGGTGGAGTTGGTAGAGAGTGCGCAGCCTTCACATTCGCCTGCCGAAGGTGGGGGGGGACACCCCGTGCGGAATCTGCCCCAGTTGTTCCACGATATCGACAGCCGGGACGTGAATGCTTACTTGTCGGCCATATTGCCGGGATTGACGGCCAAGGTCTTTCGCACCTACCATGCGACGGCGGCCGTGCGGAAGCATCTGGCGGCATCGGACGTAAAGCCGGAGGATCCCGAGCATGTGAAATGGAAGGTGGCCAGCGAGGCCAACCTTGAGGCTGCCCGGTTGTGCAATCACACAAAAGAGTATCAGGGCGATTGGGAGAAGGCGCGTGAACGCTATGAGAGCCGCCGGGAGAGGGCCGAGGAACGCATAGCGCGATATGAGGAGCAGGTGGCGGAGCGCGAGGAAAGACTTGCCGCTTTGGAAAAAGAGGTCGCCGAAGAAGAGGCGGAAGCCGAAACGCCGGAGGCGCAGAAGGAGATTCGTGAGCGATATGTAGAGCGCCTCGATAAGGCACATGAGCGCATCGAGGCCTCCAGGGAGCGCTTGGAGCGAGCCAGGGTTGCGCTGGATAAAATCGATACCCAATTCATGATAAGAAAGCAGAAGCGCGACTGGAATACGGGTACCAGTCTCAAGTCCTACATCGATCCTCGCGTTTACTATCGCTGGGGGGAAAAGGTGGACTATGACGTATTGAACGCATACTATCCGGCGAAACTGCGGCGAAATTTCGCCTGGGTGCGGACGGCGGCCTATGGCGACTATGATGAATTCGAAGAGGAACATGGCATCACGCTGCGTACATGCATGCACGCTGATCTACGGAGTGTGGCCGAATTTCTTGACGAGGTAGCCGAGAGATATCCCGACGCCGATCTACCCCTCGATCCGGAGGAGATAGCCGATAGGTACTTGCCCTCTCTGTACGAGGAATGGCGGGAGGCATTTATCGTCCTGGATAATGATGAGAAGATCATCGCCTTTGTCGCGGTGGGACCTGTATGGAACAGCAACGGGGCGGAACTTCTCGATGTTTTTGGTGTGGTTGCCTCCGAATGGGATCGTGCAGATTTCGCCGGGCTTTTGGAGGCGGAGGTGAGGCGTCGCACCCAATTCTACAAGGTGCAGCATCCCAAGAAGGACTTTGCTCTTTGCCCCTGTGATGAGTCCTGTCTGGAGCATGCTCGCGCATTGAGGGCGGCTCTGGACATCGTCAAGGCACCCCAAGAGGGAGAGGTTTCAGAGGGTAAAGGGGATAGCGAGGAGTAAAAGGCTCTTGTCGAGAAAGGGTAGCGGTCTTTTCACAGGGGTGTTCAGTAAAGGGGGCATCGATGCGGGCTGATGACGAGCGCATCTATCCTCTGACCTTTGAGCCCGTGTTTCGGGACTATATCTGGGGAGGGCGCCATCTAGAGACCCTCTTTGGCCGGAAACTGCCACCGGGCATCGTGGCCGAGAGTTGGGATATCTCTGGTCATCCCAGTTCGCCCACCAAAATCGCTTCGGGCTATTGGCAGGGACGTACATTAAACGAAGTACAGGAGGAATTGGGGACTGATCTGGTGGGCACCCGTTCCTCCGAGATGCTGGCCCGGAACAAGTTTCCCCTTCTCGTCAAGCTACTGGATGCCAACGCTGCGCTGTCTGTACAGGTCCACCCCGATGATGCCTATGCCCGGGCGCACGAGGACGGCGAATTGGGCAAGAGCGAGATGTGGTATGTGTTGCACGCGACGCGTAATGCGGAACTGATCTATGGTCTCGCTTCCGGGGTGACGCCGGAGAGTTTTCGGCGGGCCGTCGAGGACGGCACTCTCGGGGATCTGCTTCATCGTGTATCCATCGAGAGGGGCGATTGTATCCATATTCCCCCGGGCACCGTACATTCCCTCCTGGCAGGCGCGGTGGTGGCAGAGATACAGCAGAACTCGGATACCACTTATCGCGTCTACGATTGGGGGCGCGTGGGGGAGGACGGGAAACCTCGGCCCTTGCACGTGGACAAAGCGCTGGAGGTGATCGATTGGCAGTGTGTGGAGCCGGACAAAGCCGAAGTCATTCCCATCGCCAAAGACGAGGGGATGGAGCGCTCGCTGCTGGTCAGCGAGCCGAACTTTGTGGTGGAGCGCCTGGTCATGGAGGAAGGGGCTACCTTCTCGGGAGCCTGCGATGGAACGACCTTTGAGATATGGGGTTGCCTGGAGGGCGCGGGGCGCGTGTGCTGGACCGATGAGGCACTGCCGATGGAAGCCGTTCGCTTTGCGCTGCTTCCCGCCGCGCTGGGAAAGTACATGATTCAGGCCGAGGAATCGGGCACGTTCCTTCGTGTGTATGTGGATGGCAACTCCTAGTCCTTACAGATAAACGTGAAAGTGATGGGCGGTGGACGATATACGAATGTCCACCGCCGATTGTTATCTCACTGTGCAAAGCCGCGGAGGGAAACTTTTCTCTATTGCTGTTTCACGATCTCTATCGTTTCTTCCTCTTGATACCAATCCCTGCGGCTCAGAGGCAGGTGGCTTGCACCACGGGCATCTGGCTTGACGAGCAGCGTCTGATACACGTTAAGGTCACCGGTGGCGAAGCCATAGGCCGATGCGGACATGAACAGCCGCCACACGCGGTAGGTGGGCTCGTTCACGAACTGCAGGGCCTCCTGGTGATGCTTCTCCAATCGCCGTACCCAATGGCGCAGGGTGAGGGCATAGTGCTCTCGCAGACTCTCCACGTCGCGTACCCTAAAGTGTGCCCCCTCGGCGACGCGTAGCGTTGTGGAGATGGGGACCAGTTCGCCGTCCGGGAAGACATAGGTGTCGGAAAATCTCCTCCCCGGTCGCTTTTCCTGGTCGGCGTGCACGGCGATGCCGTGGTTGAGAAAGACACCTGTTGGTCTCAAGAGATCCCATGCCCGTTCAAAGTATACAGGCAGCAGGGCCTCGCCCACGTGCTCGAACATGCCCACGCTGGCCAAGGCATCGTAGGATTCGGTCTCGTCCATCGCACGATAATCGCGTATCTGTACCCGGCAGTGATCCTCCAGCCCCGCCTCGGCGATGCGTGCGTTGGCCAGATCGGCTTGGGGTTGACTAAGGGTGATCCCCGTGGCGTCCACCCCGTAATGCTGCGCGGCGTGTATAATCAGCCCGCCCCATCCGCAGCCGATATCCAGCAGGCGTTGGCCGGGTTTCAGGCGCAGTTTGCGGGCGATATAGTCCAGTTTGCGGGCCTGGGCGGTGTCCAGATCCTCGTCTGGCGAGATAAAATAGGCACAGGAATAGACCATGCGGCTGTCCAACCACAACTGATAAAAGTCGTTGGAGACGTCATAATGGTAGGCGATAGCCTGACGATCGCGGTCGATAGAGTGTTGCCGACCCCTCATCTGGGCCCGTCCTCGGGGAGCCACTTCCATTTGGCGTTTTGTGGGCAGGCGTAAGAGTTTCAGGGCCGACCCCAATCGGGTGCGCCAGTTCAGCCCGTCCTCGAGCAGGGGGTGTGCTGCCTGGAAGGCCGCTTCCACATCGCCCTCGATATCAAAGTCATCGTAGAGGTAGGCCTCGCCCATATTCACCTCGGTGGGCGGCAGGAGCATGGCGCGCAGGGCCCCCGGATGCTTGAGCACCACCGTCGCCTCGCGCGGGCTATTGTTTGGCCACCAGGTTCCGTTCCACAGGCGAAAGCCTATTTGGGGATTTTTCCCAAAAACCGTCTCCAATACCTCTTGGGTGATGCGTACTGTATTGTTTGTCATAGTATCGCCCCTCCCATGCGGTTTCTGCTCGCTTATCATAATACACGCCATAAATAGTCAGCGTCAAGCCGCCTGTCAAACTGTAGAAGACCAAGGTTTTGACGCACCCTCTCCTTGCGTCTATGATACGTAGGAATGATATGTTACGAAAGGGGGAAGCCCATGAGTGAGTTATTGCAATTCCCCGACGATTTCCTCTGGGGAACGGCTACGGCGTCCTACCAGATTGAGGGGGGCATTGAAGATCGGGGGCGCGCCATCTGGGATGACTTTTGCCGCTGGCCGGGCAAAGTGCGTGATGACGACACAGGGGATGTGGCCGACGATCATTACCATCGTTATACGGAGGATGTGGCACTCATGGCCGACCTGGGCATGGATGCCTACCGCTTTTCTATCTCCTGGCCTCGCGTCTTTCCTGAGGGGATCGGTGAGGTCAACGAGAAAGGACTGGGTTTTTACGAGCGTCTGGTGGACGAGTTGCTGGAGGTGGGCATCACACCCTTTGTCACGCTGTATCACTGGGATCTGCCCTCCGCTTTGCAGCGTGTAGGGGGGTGGGCGGCGCGGGACACGGCCTATCATTACGCCGACTATGCCGCAGTGGTTGCCGAGCGCCTGGGAGATCGCGTCCACCACTGGATAACACATAACGAGCCCTGGGTGGCAGCCTTTGTGGGACATCGGCAGGGGCGGCATGCGCCGGGGTGGGAGGACCCTGGACTGGCCCTGCAAGTGGCCCATCATCTTCTGTTATCTCATGGCCTGGCCGTGCTCCCGTTGCGTGAGGCAGGCGATGAGGCCACGGAGGTGGGGATCACTCTCAACTTTAGCCCCTCCTATCCGGCCAGCGAGGAGCCTCGGGACGTGGCCGCGGCGCGACGACACGATGGCTATGCCAATCGCTGGTTCATGGATCCCCTTTTCAAAGGGCATTATCCTGAGGATGCGGAAGATCTCTTTGGCTATCTGTTGCCACGGGTGGCTCCCGGCGATATGGACGTTATCGCCCAACCCATCGACTTTGTGGGCGTCAACTACTATTCTCGGGCGGTCGTGGAGGACACCCCCGGTGAATTCCTGGATTACAGGACGCTGCAGCCAGAGGGGGAATACACGGCCATGGGCTGGGAGGTTTATCCGCAGGGATTGACGGATCTCCTGGTGCGTCTGTCACAGGACTATGGCTCGCCAACCATGTATATCACGGAGAACGGCTGTGCCTACGAGGATGTGCTGACGCCAGAGGGTGAGGTGCATGACGAGAAGCGCATCGCATATCTGAAAGATCATTTCTGCGCGGCACACCGGGCCCTGGAGGAGGGCGTACCTTTGCGAGGATATTTCGTATGGTCGCTCATGGATAATTTCGAGTGGGCGCTGGGCTATTCCCGGCGTTTTGGTATCGTATACGTGGACTATGGGACGTTGGAGCGCATTCCCAAAGACAGCGCCATGTATTATGCCTCGGTGGCGGCGGCGAATGCCGTAGAGTGCTGATGGAACATTGAAGTGGAGGTAAAGAAACGTGGTCGATGTAGCGGAACTGAAGGGTCGGGTCTGTCAGGTTATCGATAACCATCGCAAGGAGATCATCGCCCTAGGGGAGGACATTCGTGTTCATCCCGAACTGGGGTTTAAGGAGTTTCGCACGGCGGATCTAGTCGAGGACAGGATGGTTGCCCTAGGCATACCGCACCAGACGGGGATTGCTATCACGGGGGTGAAGGGCATGCTGGAGGGTGCGGGGAATGGCCCGACTGTGGCCTATATGGGGGAACTGGACTCTGTGTTGGTGCCCGATCATCGCGATGCCGATCCCGAAACGGGCGCGGCCCATGCCTGCGGTCACAACGCCCAGGTTGCCAATTTGGTCGCCCTGGCCTATGGCTTGGTGGAGAGCGGCGTTATGAGGGCGCTGGACGGAAATGTGGCTCTCATCGCCGTGCCCGCAGAAGAGTATGTGGAGGTGGAATACCGTCTGGGATTGAAAGAGGAGGGCGAACTGGAGTTCTTGGGCGGAAAGCCGGAGATGATCAGACTGGGGGCTCTGGATGATATTGACATAACTTTTATGACTCACCAGGCGAATCGCGAGGAGAGGGGGATCCTTGGTGTAGGGGGGCCTTCGAACGGTTGTGTGGTCAAGCAGATTCGCTACCAGGGGCGGGCGGCCCATGCTGGCGGATCGCCCCATCGGGGCATAAACGCCCTGAAAGCGGCCACCCTTGGATTACAGTGCATCGATGCCAATCGCGAGACCTTTCGGGATGAGGATCACATTCGCGTTCATCCCATCATCACCAAAGGGGGCGATTTGGTAAACGTGGTGCCGGCCGACGTTCGTATGGAGACCTATGTGCGGGGAGCAAGCGTAGAGGCTATTCTGGAGGCTGCGGCCAAGGTCGACCGTTCGTTGAAAGCGGGCGCCATGGCCATGGGCGCCACGCTGCACCTGACCACGCTGCCGGGATATTTGCCACGTGTCCTGGCTGATGACCTGGCCCAGGTTTATAGACGGAATGCTGTGAGTTTGGTCGGTGAGGAAGAGTGGAACGAGCCAGAGTTTGGGGCGGGCTCGACTGACATGGGGGATGTGAGCCACATCATGCCGGCCATCGAGGCCCAGGCCGGCGGTGCGTGTGGCACCGGTCACGGCGCCGACTATGCGATCTGTGATGAGGAGGCCGCCTATATCCTCCCCCCCAAGGCCGCAGCGATGACCATCATCGACCTCTTGGTCGACGGTGCCAAAGAAGCGCGCGGGGTCATCGATGGTTTTGAGCCTCCCATGAGTAAGGAGAGTTACCTGGCCTTTATGCGCGATCTGAGCGAAGATATCGTCTGGTCCGGGGAAGTGGAGGAGGAAGCCTAACGATGTTTTAGGCGAGGGGGCTGATGCGACTTGTAGCCCCCTCGTCCGCAGCCAAAAGGGAAATCATAGTTTGTATCCGATGGTGCGCAGGAGGTTCTTACGCCACGTAATATCATCAGTTTTCTCCACGCCTTTGGGCGTAAAGCCATCGACGACGCCCAGCACGCCTCGTCCCTGTTCCGTCTTGGCGACGATGACCTGGGTGGGGTTCGCCGTGGCGCAAAAGACGCGGCAGACTTCTGGCACGTTTTTGATGGCATTCAGTACGTTGATGGGATAGAATCCCTCCCCCAAAAATATGATAAAGACGTGTCCCGCGCCGACGTCCAAAGCGTTTCTTTCGGCCAACTCGATGAGGGTTTCACTCGTGCCGCTGGAGCGCACCAAACGTTCTCCCGATGCCTCGCAAAAGGCCAGGCCAAAATCTATGCCTGGCACGGCAGTCACCATGGCTTCATGAAGATCCTCGACGCTTTTGATGAAATGGGTCTGCCCCAGGATAAAGTTCAGGTCCTCCGGTTTTTCAATGGATACGAGTTCCAGTTCCAGGGCCATGAGTTGCCTCCTCATATTTTTTCACCAGGTTGCCATCTGACCGCCATTATAGGCACTGCTCTGTTCGCCGTCAATTTGTCCCGCTGATGAGGGGGGCGGATCATTCTCGCGTGCGGATGGATATCCACGTCGTGGCGCCAGTCTCCACCGAGAATCTTTTGGTGTAAAGTTCTCCTTTGTGATAGAGTTCGGCCAGCCATTCTCCCGCCTCCAGGTCTCCCGTGGCAAAGTTCTCGCTCCAAAGGGGATCGGGATTGACCCCTTTGTCGGGATAGGTCATCACTTCGCGCACGGGGGCACTAGATTGGTCTGGCCGAGACAGGACGAGACTGACCTCAGGCAGTGGTTCGCCTGCGGGTGATAGAACCTGGCCGGCCAGCGTTCCCATACCTTCCTTTGGTGTCAGCCACAGTTCAGGATTTACCGTCTTGCCATAATCGTTCTCGCCGTAGCGTACCTCAAAGTGGATGTGAGGCCCCTCGGCCACCCCTGTCATACCCACCAGGCCTATGCGCTCTCCCGTTTCCACATGTTGGTCCACCTCCACATCCACCTGTGAGAGGTGGCCGTACAACACATAGACGGGATCCCCGTCATAGCGTCTATCCAGTTCCAGGATCACCAAAAGGCCGTAAAAGCCTGTTCTGGCCCCATAGACCTGGGTCGAGTCATCGCCGGCCACGATGACGGTGCCCGGGGCTACTGCCAGAGCAGGCGTTCCTGAGTCGTTGACGAACTCGACGCCGTGATGGATAGGATAGGAGCCGTCTGCACGGGAAGCGTAATCGTAGAAGCGGGCCACCCTGTCGTTCCCTGTCGGTGCGATAGGCCGCTGCAGCCAGTAATGGTCGGATGGGGCTGAGGTGGGGCTAGGACTTGGGCTTGGCGTATGGGTCGCCGTTGATGATGGTATCGAAGAAGGAGTACTAGTGGGGGTGACCTGAGGTGTATCCGTCAGGGTGGGAGAAGATGTTCGCGTCGATGTGGCGGTGACGTGTGGCGTTTGGGAGGGGGGAGTCCCTTCGCTTTCCTTTGGAGTTGGTGTCAGAACGGGATTCTGGCCGGTTCGCCTAGCAGATCCAGGGGCAAATCCAAAGACGATAGAGGCCGCCAAGGCGCCCAGAATGAGCACCATGGCAAGCACGAACCATATCTGTCGCGGATAAGGATGTAGAGGTTGCGGATCCAAAGAGGTCTCCCCTTTTGACTTTGCTCGCCTCAGATTATATTATGCTTTGTTCGCATGTACCAATCTGTGACATGTTCTTAATGGCGATGATAAACAATGTGGGAGGAAAAAGTCGTCCTATGCATTTTCATATTCTAACGCTCTTTCCCGAGTTATTCGACAGCGTCTTTGAGTACAGCATCATCAAGCGCGCTCTGGAGATGGATCGCATATCTATCGACATTTACAACATTCGCGACTTTGCGGAGGATAAGCACCAGGTAACCGACGAACCTCCTTATGGTGGGGGAGGGGGCATGGTGATGAAAGCGGGGCCCATCGTGCGCGCCGTGGAGGATGTGCTCGCCCGGATAGCCGCGAAAGGGGATATCGATGTGCAGGAGGTGCCCGTCGTCCTGCTGACGCCGGTGGGACGTACCTTCACCCAGGCGGTCGCCCGTGAGTATGAGCGTCGCGAACATGTCGTGCTCATCTGTGGCCGCTACGAGGGTGTGGACGAGCGGGTGCGCGAACTGGTGGTCACGGACGAGATTTCCATAGGGGACTATGTGCTTTCGGGGGGAGAGATCCCAGCGATGGTCTTTGTGGAGGCCGTCACCCGTCTGGTTCCCGGGGTGTTGGGCGACATGCGTGCCACCATCAAGGATTCATACGCCAGAGGCCTGTTGGAACATCCCCATTATACGCGTCCTGCCGAGTATCGGGGACTGTGCGTTCCCGACATTCTCCTTTCTGGAGACCACGCCAGGATCGCCCGCTGGCGTCGCACGGAAGCCCTGCGACGTACGTGGAAGCGACGTCCGGATTTGCTGGAAAAGGCGGATTTGACGGATGCGGATCGTCACTTTCTGGCTTCTCTGCACAAGAAAAACCAGGGGGATGTGGATTGATCTGTCGCCAGCAGGTCTGGTTCAGAAAGATATGCCTTTTATGAGCTGGTCTCCAGGGAGCGTTGAAGGAGGGGGAGGTGGTGAAGGCCTTGCTCAGCCCCCAGCGCCGTACAGAGCATGGGGTTCTCTGCCAGGTGACAGGGGATTCCCGTCTCCTCGGTCAGGAAGCGGTCCATGTTGCGCAAGAGGCTTCCCCCGCCTGTCATCACCATTCCCCGATCGATGATATCGGAGACGAGTTCGGGGGGCGTCTTTTCCAGGACAGCCCTGGCGGAGGCTGCAATATTGGCCAATTCCTCAGTAATGGCCTCGGTAATCTCTTCCGAGTTGATCTCAATGGTGCGCGGTTTGCCCGCGACCTGATCGCGGCCTCGCACTTCTATGCTCAGTTCCTCTTCCAGAGGGGTGGCACTGCCCACAGCCACTTTGGCCTTCTCTGCCGTATCGTCGCCGATAATCAGATTGTATTTGCGCCGTACATAACTGGAGATGGCATCGTCCAAGCGGTTTCCCGCCACGCGCACCGAACTGGAGACCACGATGCCGAACATGGAGATGACGGCGGCCTCGCTGGCTCCGCCCCCGATATTCATGATCATGTTGCCAGAGGGAGTTCCAACCGGCATGTCGGCGCCCATGGCGGCGGCGAGGGGTTCGGGAATGAGGTGGGCCACGCGCGCTCCGGCCTGTATGGCTGCATCGCGCACGGCGCGACTTTCCACGGTGGTCACACCGACAGGAACGCTGAGCATGATCTCGGGACGGCGCTCAAAGCGACTGCAGGCCTTGGAAATAAAGTAACGGAGCATGGCCTCGGTCACCACGTAATCGGCGATGACGCCATCTCGCATGGGACGCGCCACCTCGATAGTCTCCGGGGTACGTCCCAGCATGGCCCGTGCTTCGTTGCCCACGGCCAGGATACGGTTATCGTTACGCGAAATCGCCACTACGGAGGGTTCGTTCAAGACGATGCCCTTGCCGCTCACACAGACGATGACATTGACCGTTCCAAGATCTATACCTATTTGCTTGCCGAACATGCCCCCTCCTGGTTCAAAACGAATTTGTAAAGGAATGATAACACGAAAGGTGGAATCCTACAATCAACTGGAGGCTATAGAAGGCGTTCCCCATTCCAGGGGCTCGCTGCACTCTGCCTCGGGAGAGAAGTGCTTCGATTCCTCCACCCGAGAGATTACAGCGCCCAGGGATTGCAGTTTTTCTGCGATGTCCTGATACCCTCGGTCGATGTATATCACGTTGCTTATCTCCGTGACACCCTCGGCGGCCAGGCCCGCCAGTATCATGGCAGCGCCGGAGCGTATATCCAGGGCACGGACATCTGCTCCATGCAGGGGTGTGGGACCGTGAACCATGGCTATGCGTCCCGAGCCCGACATGTCGATGTGGGCTCCCATCTTGTCCAGTTCCTTGACATAGGCCAGTCGGCCATCGTACATGGTCTCATAGATGGAACTGTTTCCCTCGGCCTGGGTCAGCATGGTGGCAAAGGGGGCCTGCAGGTCCGTGGGAAAACCCGGATAGGGATACGTCTGGATGTCGGTGGCCTTGATTCGCTCTGGGGCGCGGACTCGATATATATTGTGGTCAGTCTCGATGGTGGCCCCCGCCTCACGCATCTTGTTTGTGACCGCGCCCAACCATCTTGTCACGGCGCCGCCCATGGATACGTCTCCTCCGCTGATCAGTGCCCCCAGAGCAAATGTCCCGGCCTCCATGCGATCGGGCATGATGCGATATATCGTGCCGTGCAGTCGCCTCGTCCCTTCCACCTGAATGGTGTTCGTGCCCACACCATGGATTCGCGCCCCCATGGAGGACAGAAAATTGGCCAGATCGACTGCCTCAGGTTCCACAGAAGCATTCTCTATATACGTGACGCCGTCCGCGAGGCAGGCGGCCATGAGCAAGTTCTCTGTGCCCGTATGGCTGGGATAATCAAGGATGAGTTTCTCGCCCCGAAGGCGGGGTGTTTTGACAGTATATCCCTTTTCTCGTCTATGGATCTCTGCTCCCATATGCTGGAATCCTTTAAGATCCACACTAACCGGTCGTGTCCCTATGGCGCAACCGCCCGGATGGGGTGCCTCGGCCTGTCCAAAGCGGCTGAGGAGAGGGCCAACTGTCAAAAAGCTTGCCCGCATCTTTTTGGCAAGGGCAAAGGGTACGTTGGCTTTGGAGATACGCGTGGCCTTGACACGCAGGGTGTTGGGCCCCTCAAAACGTGCCGCTACACCCAGGTGATGTAAAAGCTTGACCATATTGCGAATATCCTCGATATAGGGCACATTCTCCAACAGACATTCATCGTCGGTGAGGAGAGTAGCGGCAATAATGGGCAATGCCGCGTTCTTGGCTCCTCCGATTCTGACCTGACCTTCCAATTTGTGTTGACCTTCTATCACTAATGGCATAATTCATCTATCCTTAGGCTGTTATTTTTCAAGAGTTCTCATTATCGGATCGACTTTTCGAAGGGAAACGCCGTTTATGTCACGCCGGTTCCATTGAAGGGCCTGTTCGGCCGCCTTCTATCTTGTCATAATATCAGTTCCGTATCATAAAGCAGTGCAAACTGGAGCATGGCCGAATGATCGACCGGGCCCTCAAGATCCGACAGGGTGATTTATTCTGCTAACTCATTATATACATGACTGTGCAGTGTGACAAAGGAAATGTGAGGGCTGCTTTTTCATCCAAGTGGGTGTTTTTATCGTCGTAAAGATCGACCCTCACTGGAATTCTCGATCAGTTCCAATGCTTCTTCCCATATGGGCTGGCCGTTAAAACCGCCCAGCGCCGTGGTCGTCATGGCACCGCAGGCTGCACCGAAGGAGAGGCAGCGCTCCAGGGGTTCTCCTTTGAGCCATGCGGCTACAAAGCCCCCGTCAAAGCTATCGCCGGCGCCGGTTGTGTCGATTGCTTTGACCGGGAAGGCAGGCACGTCGACGCGCCGATGCTTGTGGATGGCCAGGGCCCCCTTTACGCCCCGTTTGACCGCCAAAAGGGGCACGCGGTCCGCCATCTCAGACATGGCGGGCTCCAGGCTTTTCCGTCCGGTGATGGCCTGTACCTCCTGCTCGTTGGGTAAAAATATGTCCAGGTGGTCGAAAAAGCCCTCCAACTCCCATCGTTGTGTCGGGTCCCAGTTGGTGTCAAGGGAGACAGTCATGCCCGCCCCTTTGGCGGCGCGCATCATTTGGGGCATCATGGGACGCAATTCTTTTAGTAAAAACGGGCTAACCACGTGGAGGTGGCGGGCCAGTTCGTAGCACGTGGGGTCCACGTCGTCGGCGGTCACGGCGGCGATGGACCCGAGATAGGTAAGCATGGCACGATCGACGCCTGTGGAGAGGGCGATGCTTGCACCCGTCTTGGTGGTGGGATCGATCTGCACGCGGGAGGTGTCCACACCTGCTTTCTTTAATCGCTCCAGCGCAAAATGTCCAAAGAGATCATCTCCCACTCTACTCACATAGAGGACGTGCATTCCCATTCTGGCCGCGCTGGCAGCAAAGATGCCTCCCGAACTCCCGGCATAGACGGAGAGATCGTCGACCAGTTTTTCCACCTGACCGAACTCGGGTCGCACGTCTCCACGAACGATGATATCCACGTTGAGTTCTCCCGCCACGAGGATATCGTAGGATTGGGAACTCACTCGGTCATCTCCGTTCCTTCCAGTCGGATGGCCATGGACACGTTTCGTGGACGATCAGGATTCAGTTCCCGTCCTATGGCCCTGAAGTAAGCCATAAACTGCAGGAAGGGGAGATAGAGGACGGGACGTGCTCGCTCCGGCAAGTCAGCGTTCAATGTAAACACCGTATCGAACTCCTGGCTCAGTCCTCGATCCTCGTTGGCGACGACCACGATGGATCCTCCGCGCTCTCGCAGATTTTGCAGTACAGCCACCTCATAGTCCCGTGTTCTCTCGGAGACCAATCCCACGATGAGATGCTCCCTATCCAACAGCGACATGGGGCCGTGACGAAATTCCATGAAATGGTAGGCCTCGGCCAGCGACAGGGACATCTCTTTCATCTTGATCGTGCCCTCGTTGGCCAGGCCGTAGAGGGGGCCGGAGCCCAGATAGGAGATACGCTTATAGTTCTCGTTGGTGCCAATTTCCTTCGCTACGGGCTTGGCGCGCGTGATGAGTGCGTCCGCTTTGGAGGGAAGGGCCCTTATTTCCTGCAGGAAGGCATCATCATCGACGGTGACGGCGGCCAGAGTCTGCACAGCTATCAACATGGCGGCAAAGGAGCCCGTCTGGGCAAAACTTTTTTCTTGGGCCTCGGGAATGCTGATCGTCGAAGAGGCGACGGAAGCCAGCCCCGTGTCCCGGTAGCAACTGACGGCCAACGCCTCGCTGCTTCGGGCGCGCATCTCCTGGACGGCCTTGATGGTCTCGCTGGTTCTCCCAGAGCGGGAAAGGGCTACCACCAGAGGCGTTTCGTCCTCACGGAGAAAAGTATCCGGATTCAGGAACACCTCCGAGGAGGGGGTGCTTTTGCAGGAAAGGCCCGTGATACGTTGAAAGAAGGGGGCTGAGAACTGGGCCAAATAGTGTGTGGATCCACAGCCCATGAAAAGGAGTCCCTGTTCTGCATTGCGCTCGACCATGGATAGTAGTTTCTCCTTTTGGGCCAACACCACCTGGCTTCCCGCCTGCCAGCCCTGGGCCTGGTTCGATATCTCCTGAAATGAGTATTCGCCTCGCATTTTCTCTGTCCTCCTCAGAAAGCATTCTCTGCCTCCGTCACAACTTGACGTGAAAGTCTCTTTATGATACAACGTGCGCAGTTGACAACGCCGTGTGGTGAGGGAGAAATTGGGATGATCATCGATGCACACATTCACCTCTGGAACCCCCTTCATGGTAAGGATTTGGGGATCGATCGTCAAGCGCTGGGTTGGGGAAAGGCCCGGGAGGGGCACAGGACATACTATGCCACGCCGCCGGCCTTTGAGGACAGCCAGAGCACGTACGAGCGGGCTCTGGCGCATATGGAGTGGCTCAACATCGACCGCGCCGTGGTATTGCAGGAGTTCGCCGATGGCAAGCAGGACGATTATCTGGCCGAGGTACGCAGGGCCGAGCCTACGCGCTTTTCCTGTACCGCCCTCTTTGATCAGCATTACTATGAGGATCCCCTGGGATGCTTTCGAGAAGCCATCGAGAAAAAGGGGCTGCAGGGTTTTCTCGTCAAGAGCCCCGATCCCCTTTCAGAGATCGCCGTGCCCGAGTTAATGCCCCTTTGGGAGCGGTGCGCCGAACAGGGACTGCCGGTGGTGTGTAAGAATGGCGCTCCGGACGATATTCGCAAGTTGATAGCGGCCGTGCCAGAGCTCAAGGTAGTTCTGTCTCACTTTGCGGGGTCTTTTGGTCCGGAGGAGGAATATCAGGAGCGGATCGAGATCGTGGCGTCGTCGCCCAACGTCTATGTGGACAGCGGCGCTCTCACGTTTCGTAAGCGCTATCCCTTCTCTGAGGCCAAAGAGCGGCTGCACGAGGCTGTGGAGATCGTGGGTGCGGAAAAGATCGCCTGGGGTTCCGATTACCCGCGCCCGGGGTTGGTGGCCGATGCCAGTTACAAACAGCAGTTGGAGTTCATCACCGTGGAGTGCGATTTTCTGAGCAAGGAGCAGCAGGAGCAGATCCTGGGCGGGACGGCCCTTCAGGTTTACAAATGGGACGAGTAGAGGTCAGCGAATCTGGTGGGCCACCGTAAATGGCCTTGGAGAGAGTAAAGCAATTCCTCAGCGTGTGGATTACCATGATGGCTTTTGTGTCCACTGGTGTAGAGACGCAAGATCTTGCGTCTCTACATTTTCGTTTTGGGGGAGTGCCGCTGCACCCCCTGTGGTCATATCAAAAGGTATGCCTTTTGTCAGAAGAGTCAGGATTTCAATCCTCATCACCCTCAGGCTCGTCGACGCCGAGCGCCTCTTTGAGAGATTCTCCCTGTGGAAAGTGGTCGTACCCCTCGGCTGATACAGAGTCCGTGCGAACGGCCCAGGGTACAGTGTCCAATTCGGAAAAGGTGCATCCCGATTCGTAGGCTTTTTGGAGGATCTCTTCCATCTGCCGTATGCCCACTGTCTCTGAGCCATCCTCCGCCTGGATCGGATAGGTGTACTCATCTGGCACCGGATGGATGCCGCCGCTGGATTCGAAGGTCAGGTTGATACTCAGCACATGGGGTGTTGCTTCTGCCAACCCGCAGAGGGGCGCCTCTTCCTCGCCAGCCGCCACGCGGGCGATCTGACGGAACGGATGGAGATGATTCTCTTCCCGCTGGGCGTTGACGTATTTTTCTCGGCTCCCGTCGTTGTATGAGACAATCACTGTATCCGTGTCTGCATACCAATCGACGATCCCTTTCTCACATATAAGACGCGTTCTGGGATTGAACGTCTCGGTGAGGGCGTGACTGACCAGGTGTAGGGCGCGAGTGCCATCCACATCGACCGCTATACATGAAGTGTCGTAACTTTCGATGGGTTTCGCGGCATAGAGTTCGCCCTGTATGCTCGTGATGGGGATCTCCCCCTTTTGGACGCCTATGAGGTAGAATATATTGGTGAGATAGTGGGCGGTGGCGTTGGTGGCTGGGCCGTCGAGAATCCAGTGTCCCGGCTCTCCCAGGCGCCCGGCCCAGCCATTGCGCGCATAGTAATTCTCATCGCGAGGCCAGCCGATCATGGTGCGTCCTTCGAGGATCCTGCCCAGGCTGCCGTCCGATACCTTTTCCCTGAGCCATCTCATGGTCGGTCCGTATATCCACTGGTAACCCACGGCGCACCAGCGCCCGGTGCGTTGCTCACATTCCTGCAGCTCGTGCGCCTCCTGGATAGTGGCTGTCACAGGTTTTTCAACGAGTACGTTGTATCCGGCTTCCATGGCCTGGATGGCCATGGGGGCGTGGTAGGGGGTGCCTGTCGGCACGCCCACCACGTCGATCCGACCCTGACCGTCTTCCAGCATCTCTTCCAGTGTTTCATAGATGATACAATCTCGTTCTTCCAACGTCTGTACCTGGGATTGGTATTTCTCTCGATTGCGCACCACTGCTGCGCCAAGGTGGGCCACGTCCCGCTTCTCCAATATGCGAAGGCTCTCCACCCATGTGGCGGCGAATCCTCCTATGCCCACGATACCGTATATGATCATCGCGTTAGCCTCCCTTTTCTCTTCCATCCATGGCAAGTGTACCCTTTTCCGGAGGTGGCTGTCAACAGGCGAGGGACGCTTGACGGGACGGGGCGCAGGGCCTATTCTCCTATTTGCTATGCGTTTCGCTGGCCATTTTATGAGTTGAGGGAGGGCGATTACTATGAGTCATTCATCCGAACTGAGAACCCTGTACACTCTGCGTAACCCCGAGGGAAAGCCCACAGCCTACCGTGTGAGTCATCCTAACATCCTGTTTATCATGTCCGACCAACACCGCTTTGACTGGCTGGGCTCTCGCGGAATGGAGGATTTGCACACGCCCCATCTGGATCGCCTAGCCGAGGAGGGAGTCATGTTCTCCCAGGCTACGTGTAACAGTCCCCTATGTGCCCCCTCGCGGGCTGCATTGGCGACGGGCCTGCGGCCGCCTCACTGCCACGTGTTGGACAACAGTTACAGTCTGTCCCCAGACGCCTGGACTATCTATCGTCATCTGCGGCGTTACGGGTATCGCACCGCCCTCTTTGGTAAGCTGGATTTACACAAGCCCCAGTTCTATAACGGGCTTGGAGATCTGCCCATCGTCTATCAACTTGGCTTTACGGATCCTCTGGAGGCAGAGGGAAAACAACATGGCGCGCAGCGCATCTTTGTGGAGGGGGAAGATGGGACCCGCGAATGCCTACTGATCGGGCCATATCAGCGGTATCTACATGACAGGGGATTGCTGGAGTCCTTTTGTGCGGACTATATTTATCGCTACAGGCAGCACGCCCACTATGCCGCGCCGTCCATACTGTCCTGTAAAGACTTTGAGGATGCATGGATCGGAGAGAAGGCCTGCCAGTATCTACGTGAGGTGAATGACGATTCTCCCTGGTTCGCCTTTGTCAGTTTTGTGGGGCCCCACAATCCCTGGGACGCGCCGGAGGAATACCTGCAGCGGTATAAGGACGTGCCCATGCCTGATCCCGTGATGGACCCGGGGGCGGATCGCGCGGCGTGGGTGCAGCAAAAACAGGAAGAGATGATGCGCGGCACAGACGAGACCACGGCGCAGGAGATGCGTCGGAACTATTCCGGTATGGTCACCCTCATTGACGACTATGTCGGGGAGATGGTCGATATTCTGGAGGCGCGCGATCTCTTGGAGGATACCATCATCGTCTACACGTCAGACCACGGCGAGATGCTGGGGGACCTGGGACTGGTGCACAAGTCGGTGCAGTATGAGCCTGCGCTACGCGTGCCCCTGATCCTCTCGGGCTGGGGTATCCCGCGTCTGGGCACCTCCGACGCCCTCGTGGAACTCTTTGATGTGACGCCCACTCTGTTGGATCTGGTGGATCTGCCGGTACCTCCCAACCTTGATGCGCACTCGTTCGCGCCTTTGTTGCAAGGAGAGACGAAAGTCCATCGTCGTTATCAGATCGCTCAACTTCCCTTTACCACCTGCATTCGCGATGGGGCCTTTAAGGCTATCGTCAATCCCAACGACCGTCCCGAACTGTACGATCTTGGGGGCGATCCCTGGGAGAGGGAAAATGTCTATGGGCAACACGAGGAGCGCTATCGACGTCTGATGCAGAGGCTTGACGAGCATGTGACGGGTGGGCTGGATCTGAACGCCTGATATCTCAGCGGCGGACGATCGAGCGCCCGAGGAGTTTGCCCACCAATTTCTCCAACATCCACAGCGCACCGCCGACGGAGAGGTCGACGAGAAGAGTATAGATGAAGGCGAGGGTCAGGGAGCGCACCACATTTTCCACCAGGACCGCCGCACGGCGGGCAGGGGGGCTGGCGAGGAGTTTGGGCAGTATGCCCGTCATCCCCAGCCCGAGCGCCGCCGTACTCAGCAAAATTCCCATATAGATACCCATGGCCAACCATGGGCGCCGATCAGAGCGGCTGGGGAACATGCTATTTCCTATGACCAGCAAGAGATAGAGCCAGAGCCAGGATCTCTGGAGTGCCGGCAGGTGGCCGATCCCTGGAATCCCTCCTTCTGCGCTTGCCGTCAGGATCGTCACGCCCAGCCCCCATTGCACGAGGCTCACCAACAGGACGCTACCCGCCAACAGCGGCGCCAGTCCGATCAGGCTGGCACGCACGGTGTCCGTCTCTCCGACCTGCATGGTGCCCAGGGTCATCGAATTCCCATCATCGGAAACCTGGGGCACAAGGGAGATTCTGCCCGTTCTCACTCCCAGTACCTTGGCGGCGAAAAAGTGGCTCAGTTCGTGGATCAGGGTTCCCGGCAGCATCAGAATGGCATACAGACACGTTGCCGCTGTCCCGTTTCCGAAAATGAGAAGGGATAGCCCCTGAACACGGCGACTGAACCAGCGGTTCACGGGAATCAGAAATGTTGCCATGACAAGCAGCAAAAGAAAGGATTCCCACCTCATAGTCGTCCGGTCTTTTTCCAATCCTCCGCTTTTTGTTTCATGCCAGGATGTTTACAAGAGTCCTTTGGCCTTGGCTGTGAGGCGAATTATCTCCACAAAATCCTCGGACTGGAGGCTGGCTCCGCCCACGAGGCCGCCGTCAATATTCGGCTGGGACATCAGTTCCTCGGCATTGTGGGGTTTGATGCTTCCCCCGTACTGGATGCGTACCGCCTCTGCCGTGTCCTGATCATAGAGTTCCTTGATCGTGGCGCGAATCACGGGGCCGCAGACGGCCTCGGCTTGCTCCGCCGTGGCAGCCAGTCCTGTGCCAATGGCCCAAATGGGCTCGTAGGCTAGGATTAGACGGGCCACCTGCTCTCCTGTAAGACCGTTCAAGGCTTTCGTGACCTGATCCTTTATCCAGGGTTCCGTCCTGCCCGATTCTCGAAGTTCCTGGGTCTCTCCAACGCACACGATGGGCGTCAGTTCGTGACCAAAGGCCGCCTTGACCTTGCGATTTACCGTCTCATCGGTCTCGTCAAAGTACTCTCGCCTTTCCGAGTGGCCGATGATGACGTACGTGCAGAACTCCTGAAGCATCAGTGGAGAGATCTCTCCCGTATAGGCACCGCTCTCCTTCCAGTGCATATCCTGGGCTCCCACGCCAATGTCGGTATCGACGAGGGTGCGGGCCACATCGGGGATAGCCAGGAAAGATGGACAGACCACTTTTTCTACCTCGGTAATGGAGGAGGCAGGGTCTTCTATCTTTTCGACGAGGGCTTTGCCCTGGGCAGCCGTCTTGTGCATCTTCCAGTTGCCGGCCAGTATCGGTTTTCGCATGGCAATTCCTCCCTTTTCTATTATATGTATAGATGACATTGCTCAGACGTTCGTACTCTACCATGGACAAGCCTATCACAGGAGGCGCCGTCTGCCAAGCAAAGGGAGCAGTGTTTTCACTTGACGTGAGGTATCTTTCGACCTAGATTATAGGCGCACGGTGAATGTAGGATCGGCAGCAAGTTTTCATGTGGGCAGGGATGGGGAGGAATTATGATGGTACGAGATGTGGATGCACTGCGTCGATTGGCAGTCGAATTGCGCGTTCACGTGGTGCGGATGATGGGGGCCAACAAAAACCATCATTTTGGAGGTTCCATGTCCGCGGCTGACATTGTGACGGGGCTGTACTTTTACAAGATGCGTTATGATCCCGACGATCCAGAGTGGCCCGAGCGAGATCGCTTTATCATGAGCAAGGGACATTGCGTGCCTGCCCAGTATGCCGCCCTGGCCATGTTGGGGGTGCTGCCCGTGGAGGAATTGCCTCAGTTAAAAGAGATGGGCAGTCGCCTGCAGGGACATCCGGCCGCTCATCTGGTGCCCGGGCTAGAGGGTTGTACCGGATCTCTGGGGCAGGGACTGTCCTTTGCCAACGGTATGGCCCTGGCCGCGCGGATTCAGCAGCGGGACTATGACGTGTACTGTCTGATAGGGGATGGTGAGATCCAGGAGGGGCAGATTTGGGAGGCGGCCATGACCTCTTCTAAACAATCTCTGGGTAATCTCACGGCGATTATCGACCGTAACGGGCTCAAGGCTATGGACGAGGCGTCGTCCTCCAAAACTATGGATCCCTTGACTGACCGCTGGAAGTCCTTTGGTTGGTCCGTGTGTGAAATTGACGGGCATGAGATGGCCGAGATCTGTGAGGCGCTGGATTGGGCGGGGGAAAACGTGGAGACGCCCTCGATGATCATCGCCCACACGGTGAAGGGCAAGGGGATTCCCTTTATCGAGGGGCGGCCCGAGTTTCACAACGCTGCTCTGACGGAAGAGCAGGTCGAGAAAGCGTTAACAGGACTCGAAGAGCAGTTGGAAAAGTGGGAGGGGGGGAAATGACGGAGATGACGGAGACCCGGTACGCGTACGGCGAGGCACTTTTGGAAGCGGGCAAGTTGTACCCCGAAGTGGCCGTCCTGGACGCCGACCTATATAGTTCGACGCGTACGATCCTTTTTCGCGATGCTTTTCCCGAGCGCTTTATCGATGTGGGCATCGCCGAGGCCGATATGGTCAGCACGGCGGCGGGTATGGCCGCTTCGGGATTGATCCCCTATGCTAATTCCTTTGCCATCTTTTTGACTGCCCACTGTTATGATCAGATTCGCATCCAGATCGCCTATCCCAATCTACATGTGATTCTGGCGGGCTCCAGCGCGGGCCTGACGCAGGGACCGGATGGGGCCAGCCATCAATCACTGGAGGATGTGGCCCTCATGCGTGAATTACCCCACATGCGGGTGCTGGTGCCGGCCGACAGTGTGGAAGCGCGGGCCATGACCATGGCCGCGGCTCGAGACATAGACGGGCCGGTGTATATTCGCCTGGGACGCTATCCCGTACCCGAGGTACTGGATGACGATTATCGTTTCGAGTTGGGGAGGGGCACCATCCTGCGTCAGGGAGAAGAGGTCACCCTGATGGCCTGCGGTCATATGGTCAACGTGGCCCTGGAGGCTGCCAGGCTGCTGGCCAATCGTCAGATAAGCGCGGCAGTGATTAACATGTCCACCATCAAGCCCATCGACAGGGAGATGGCCGAATGGGCCATGGGCAACATGCCTCTTTTGGTGACCATCGAGGAACACAGCGTTTATGGGGGATTGGGCAGCGCCGTGGCGGAGGTCATGGCCGAGGATGGATGCGGCGCCCGCCTGATCCGTCTGGGCACGCGAGACGTGTTTGGAGAGTCGGGGACGGCTGACGAATTGCTGGAGAAGCATGGTTTGACGCCTTCCGCGGTCGCCAAGAGAGTTAGTAAAGAGTTTGGCAGGTAGAGGCGTGGGTTTGCATGAGAAGGGATTCTGGCTTGTCCTCTGTCCTTGCTGATATGCGTGCAGTTAGGCCAGCGACTTTTTATCGAGTCGTTTGAAGCGTAGCCCGATGTGTATGATCGGGTTCGAATCGAGGTGCACCGCCATGGCCAGGCGGCGCCGATTCGCCCTCTCGTGTCTAGGCCTATACGTGGAGCAGAAAATCATTCCGGCCCTTGTGGAGTGGCCAGGAGGCATAGTGTTTTCAGGAGCCTGGAGATCCGGGCTCCTCTCCTTTTGGCCCTTACCCCCGAGCATCGCAGCACAAGACGCCGGAGGTCTCTTTTTTCCTACACTCGGCGTTTCTCATATAGGGTAGGATCCCGCTCCGCACATTGGGCACTCCTCTCCGGCTTGTCAAGAGTGGGACACGATGCTACACTAGATCCAAGTAGGTTGCTGAACGGGACATTATCATGCCCACACAGGCTCTCTACAACAAATGGCGCAGTCAGACCTTTGACGAAATTCTGGGCCAGGAGCATGTCACGCAGACCCTGCGCAACCAGATCCGGGCCGGACGAGTCGGTCATGCCTATCTGTTCACTGGGATGCGCGGCACAGGAAAGACGACCACGGCTCGGGTTCTGGCCAAGGCGATTAACTGCGTGGGAGGTACGGATGATCCTCCCTGCAATACCTGTCACATCTGCAAAAGTCTGGCCAGTGGGAGATCTCTGGATCTCATCGAGATCGATGCTGCCTCGAACAGGGGCATAGATGAGATACGCGATCTGCGCGATCGGGTTTCCTTTGCCCCTCACGAATGCCGCTATAAGGTGTATGTCATCGATGAGGTACACATGCTCACGACGGAGGCTTTTAACGCTCTGCTGAAGACTCTGGAGGAGCCGCCTTCCCACGTGATCTTTGTCCTCTGCACCACGGAACCCCACCGTTTGCCCGATACCATACTCTCTCGTTGCCAGCGTTTCGACTTTCGACGTGGAAGCGTGTCCCTCCTGGTGGAAAAGTTGAAAAGGGTTTGTGAGGGGGAGGGGCTCCAGATCTCGTCTGAGGCCCTGGATTTGGTGGCCAGGAGGGCTGCGGGGAGTTTTCGCGATGCGGAGAGTCTGTTGGATCAGTTGGCAGCCTATGACACGGACGAGATAACGGTGGATCTGGTGCGTGACGTCCTGGGATCCGCGCCCTCTGTGCTCATCTCGGATCTTGTGGAATGCATGCTGGTCAGCGACGTGTCCCAGGGGCTGCATCTTATCAACGAGGCCCTTGAGGGAGGGGCGGAGCCACGGCAGTTCCTGAGTGATATACTGGACCATCTGCGGGCCATACTGCTCCTGAGCGTGGGAGGGGATGAGGGGCTCGATCAATTAAGTCCCCAGGCCCTCGATCACATGCGGCGACTGGCCCGGGACAGAGATTTTTCCCTGAAGGCGCTCGTGAGGGCCATCCGCCTATTCAACGAGGCCGGAGCGGGGCTGCGGAATGCCGTTCGTCCCCAATTACCCCTGGAACTGGCCCTGATAGAGACGGCGCTCTCGATGAATGGAGAGAAGGACTTGACGTCCGAGCCCGAGACCGCTGATGTGGCGATGGAGGCGGAGGAAGCGGGCCGTGAAAGTGGGGATGAGGATGCCCCGCCGACCAGGCGCGTCGCCGAAGCGGCTCCCTCTGAGGAACCGGAGGCTGCTGGAGGGGAGGAGGCTGTCGAGGTCGCCGAGGAGGCGGTGGAAGGGGAGTCGCCCGAGGCATCGGCGGAAGAAGCGCCCTCTGAACTTGAAGAGGAGGAGCCTCCTTCTCAGAATCTGACCCTGGATTGGGTGTGTGGCAATTGGGATTTGATGTTGATGAAGATCAAACCCAAGAGTTATCAGGTGCGGGCGCTCCTCAACTCGGCCTATCCCATATCTGTAAAGGATGACCTTGTCACCCTTGGATGTAAGGCGGAGTTCCATCGCGAAAAACTTGCGGAGGATAGACGACGTGGGCTGGTCGAGGATGTCCTGTCCCAGGTTTTGGGCGTGCCGTGTCGGGTTCAATGTGTCGTCGATGGGGAAGCGGAGGAGAAGGCGCGTGCCCGGATCCAGTCGTCCCATAGCGATTCGGGGGATCTATTCAGCAGCAATGGTCGGGCCGAGGCGCCTTCCGGTGAGGATGTTCGCGATGAATTGCTCAATCATCCGGTCGTCAAGATATTGAAGGAGCGGGGCGGGCGTGTGTCAAAAGTTACGCTGAATAATCGAGATAGAGGAGGTTGAAAATCAATGGCCCGTAAAGGAAGAAGTCAGTTTGGACGTCCCCAGCGGGGCGATATGATGAAGAGGTTACAGGAGTTGCAGGATCAGATGGCCGAAGCCCAAGCATCCCTGGAAGAGGAGGTGGTGGAGGCCTCGGTAGGAGGGGGGGCAGTCACGGTAGAGATGACGGGTGCGCAGGAACTCCGATCCATCACCATAAAGCCAGAAGTGGTCGATCCCGACGACGTGGAGATGCTGCAGGATTTGATCCTGGCCGCTTTCAAAGAGGCACAGGAGAAATCTCAAAGACTGGCCGCGGATAAATTGGGGCCCCTGGCTGGAGGGGTGGACATCCCCGGTCTGGCGTAATGGCTACTGTCCCCAAGGTAGTCGATCGTCTCATCGATGCGTTCAGCCGCCTGCCCGGCATCGGCCCCAAGACAGCCTCGCGATTGACGTACTATCTTTTGCGTGCGGGAGAGGAGGACGCCTTGGCGCTGGCCAAGGCGTTAACCGCCTTACATAAAGAGACGGTGCTCTGTTCTACATGCTGCAATATCAGCGAAGAGGATCCCTGTCCCATCTGTGCCGACATGACGCGTGAGCGAGACGTCATCTGTGTGGTGGAGGAGCCGTTGGACGTTCTGGCCATCGAAAAGACGGGGCGTTTTGATGGTCTATATCATGTGTTACACGGACATATATCGCCTATGGAGCGGATCGGTCCCGAAGATCTTCGCATCAAGGATCTTGAGGAGAGAGTGGATAATGCACCGATCCGCGAACTCATTGTGGCCACGAATCCCGATATGGAAGGGGACGCTACGGCAGTGTACCTCTCTCGTCTCATGGCTCCCAGGGGCATCAAAGTGACGCGTCTCGCCCTTGGGCTGCCCCGAGGAGGCGATTTGGAGTATGCCGATCAGACCACCCTGGCGGAGGCCCTGGCGGGACGCAGGGAGATCTAGCGTGCTGCGTGATATTGGGGTAATTCGCTGACATGGTAAAGGAGAGATGATCTGTGCGCGTTCTGATGCTCAGTTGGGAATATCGTCCTCACATCGTGGGAGGGTTGGGCAAGCACGTGACGGAACTACTGCCCTCACTTGTTGAACAGGGGGTTGAGGTGCATCTGGTGACGCCCCTTTGCTCCGGTGCGGAAAAGATGGAAAAGGATGGCAAACTGACCGTTCGCCGCGTGGTATTGCCTCCGCGCACCGCAGCCAGTTTCGGCGAGGGCGTGGGCCGGGCCAATGAGACCATCAAAGAGGCGTGTGATGCGATCATCGAAGGGGAGGGACCCTTTGATCTCATCCATAACCACGATTGGTTGACCTCCTTTGCCGCTATCCAACTGAAGCACGAATACAAAGTCCCTCTATTGACCACCATTCATGCCACCGAGCGGGGGCGGGGACGAGGGGATCTGATCAGCCCCGACGCACAGAGGATAAACGACGCCGAATGGCGACTGACCTTTGAGGCCTGGCGTGTGATCTGCTGTACGCATTATATGGCGCGTGAGTTACAGGCCTATTTTTACACGCCTTTCGACAAGATTGAGGTGATACCTAACGGCATCGATCCCGAACCTTTGGCAGAGTTGTCATCCCAGGATCTGGGGGATTTTCGCGCCCGATATGCACAACCAGAGGAAAGCCTTGTCTTCTCGGTGGGGCGCATCGTCCGTGAGAAGGGCATGGAAATCCTGGTGCGTGCGGCGCCCAAAGTGCTGGCGGCTTTTCCCCAGACAAAATTCGTGATCGCGGGCAAGGGGCCAGAACTGGGGAATCTGCGCAACCTCGTAGAGGAGATGAATCTGGAGGAAAATGTATCGCTTCCGGGATTCATCAGCGATGGGGATCGGGATAGACTCTACTGTGTAGCCGATTGTGCGGTATTTCCCAGTCTCTATGAGCCGTTCGGTATCGTTGCCCTGGAGGCCATGGCCGCACGTACGCCGGTAGTGGTCAGCGAGGTGGGAGGGCTTGAAGAAGTGGTGGAGCACGCCGAGACGGGGATCAGCATCCAGCCCAACGATGTGGATTCCTGCGCCTGGGGCATCCTTCATACTCTGCAGTATCCCGATTGGGCTGCTCAGCGTGTGGAGAACGCTTATCAGAAGGTTCTCACCGTCTACGGTTGGGACAACATTGCGAAGCAGACCAAAAGCGTATATGCGCAGATCATAGAGGAGCGCGCACAGACGGACTGGTAGTCATCGTGTCTCACGCTAAGTATTCGCATTCGCGGGGTTTTCACGTATCGTCTCATATGTCAAGGGCGGTCGCGGAACAGAACTGTCCGACCAGGTGTAGGCTCCCAGCAAGCGCGAGCGCGCCTCTTTCAGGCTTTTGCCGTCGCGTGCGTGAATGGTAAATAGCGTTTCGCCTTCTTTGATGCGATCTCCAACCTTTGGTCTCAGGACGATGCCCACGGCGTGATCGATTTCCTCTTCTTTTTGGCGCCGCCCCGCCCCCAGATCCACGGCGGTCAACCCCACCTCTTTGGCGTTCAATTTTTTTATAAATCCGCCGCGGGGAGAAGGTACTTTTTCTTTTATTGGAGCCTGGGGTAGTAGCGAGGGATCCTCTATCACCTGCGGGTCCCCGCCCTGACCATCGATCAGGGTGTAGAACTTTTGCATGGCGCGACCATTCTCAATGGTCCGGACGAGTATGGACCGAGCCTCTTGAGGTGTATCGGCCCTGTTTCCGAGGAGCAGCATTTCGCCACCGATGGTAAGACAGTGCTCGGTGAAATCCCGGGGGCCATTTCCTTTCAAGGTATCGATGGCCTCTCGCATTTCTAGAGCGTTGCCCACGGCCCTTCCCAGGGGTTGATCCATGTTCGAGAGCACAGCCGTCACGCGTCGGCCCATGTCATCCCCGATCTGGATCATCCTTTGAGCCAGCGTTCGCGCCCGCTTCAGCGTCGCCATAAAGGCCCCTGTGCCTACCTTGACGTCCAATACGATGGCGCGGGCGCCTCCGGCGATCTTTTTGCTCATGATGGAACTGGCGATGAGGGCGATGCTGGGTATCGTCGCCGTCACGTCGCGCAGAGCGTAAAGCTTACCGTCGGCAGGCACCAACTCGGCCGTCTGGCCGGCTATGACGATGTTGTTTTTCCTCACATTGGCGAGGAATTCCTCGAGGGTGAGAGACACCTGAAAGTTCGGGATGGATTCCAGTTTGTCCAGCGTGCCTCCCGAGAAGCCCAGGCCCCTTCCGGACATTTTGGCCACGGGAAGGCCGGCCGCTGCGACCATGGGTGTCACGGCGAGGGTCGTCTTGTCACCCACACCGCCGGTGGAGTGTTTGTCTACGACGAGGGGCGCCGCGTCGCTCAGATCGATGGTTTTGCCTGAGTCGACCATGGCGCGAGTCAGGGCCGTAGTTTCCTCTGACGTCATGCCCTGCAGGAGCACGGCCATGGCCCACGCGGCGACCTGATAGTCGGGAATGGTGTCATCGGCGTAACCCTGGATAAAGAAACGGATTTCCTTGGGGCTCAGGGCCAGTCCGTCCCTCTTTTTGGCGATGATGTCGATGGCTTGCATCTTTTTTCTCCTATTTGGTTGCCTAATCTGTTCACGTCGCGACATAGATATCAAGGAATTGGAAGATCTACTATGGGGCGAGAATTACAATTTGACAAAGGGGACGTTTATGCTATAGTATTTTGTATATTCAAAGTGCCGCATTCGTCTAGAGGCCCAGGACACCTCCCTCTCAAGGAGGAGATCGGGGGTTCGAATCCCCCATGCGGTACCTTAGGGGAGCCAACGTCATGCGTTGGCTCCCTTTTTTTTCTTTCTACTAGAGGTCTCGTATCATTTCTGCGCGTGCTTGAGGGCGGCCTCGATAAAGTCGCAAAAGAGAGGATGGGGAGAATCGGGACGGGTCTTGAACTCGGGATGAAACTGACTCCCCACCATCCAGGGATGATCTTTGAGTTCGGCCATCTCGATGAGGACGCCATCCGGTGACATGCCGCTGCATACCAGCCCCGCCGCATGCAAGATCTCTCGATACTCGTTGTTGATCTCGTAGCGGTGGCGGTGTCTTTCCTCGATTTGCTCTTTTCTGTACGCTTTCCACGCCTTGGTACCCTCTGTAACTTTGCAGGGGTAACTGCCCAGACGCATGGTTCCCCCTTTGTCCGTGATGCCCCGCTGGTCCAGCATCAGGTCGACCACGGGATGGGGAGTTTCGGCGGCAAACTCGGCGCTATTGACGCGTTTATCGCTCAGGGCTTCCCGGGCGAGGTCGATAATCATGACCTGCAACCCCAGGCACAGCCCCAGATAAGGGACTCTTTTTCTGCGAGCGTAATGGGCTGTCGTTATCTTGCCCTCAATACCCCGCTCGCCAAATCCCCCGGGCACGACGATGCCATCGGCTATCATCAGTTCCTCGACGAGGCCCTCTTTCTCGATACGCTCAGAGTTTACCCATTGCAGATCGAGGCGGCAGTCATGGTGGGCCGCGGCATGGAGCAGGGCTTCGTGCACGCTCAAATAGGCATCATGCAGTTCCACATACTTGCCCACAAGGGCTATCTTGACCTCCCCTGTGGGATGCTCCAAGTGGTGAATGAGATTTTGCCAGTTCTCCAGATCTGGGGGGCGGTTTTCGAATCCCAGGCGCTGGACAAGATAGCGCCCGAGACCGTGCGCTTCCAGGATCAGGGGCACTTTATAGATTGAGTCGGCCGTCTCCAGGGGGATGACGGCTTTGCGATCCACGTCGCCGAACAGGGCGACCTTATCCAAGAGTTCTCCACCGATAGGATGGTCCGCGCGGCAGATGACGACGTCGGGGAGGATGCCGATTCCCCGCAGTTCTCTCACGCTGTGCTGGGTCGGTTTTGTCTTTAACTCGCCCGTCGCTTTGATGTGGGGCAGGAGAGTCAGGTGTATATAGCATGTGTTATCAGGTCCCACATCCTTGCGCATCTGGCGGATGGCTTCCAGAAAGGGCTGGCCTTCAATATCGCCCACCGTGCCTCCGATCTCCACGATGACGACATCCGGTTCTCCCTCTTTGGCCATCAGGCGTATACGGCGTTTTATCTCGTCGGTGATGTGGGGGATAACCTGCACAGTGCCGCCGAGAAAGTCCCCCCGGCGCTCTCGGGCGATGACCTCTCCATAGATCTGTCCCGTGGTGACGTTGGCGTTGCCGGTGAGGGAGACATCGGTAAAGCGTTCATAATGGCCCAGATCGAGATCAGTCTCTGTGCCATCGTCCAGGACAAAGACCTCGCCATGCTGGTAGGGGGACATGGTGCCCGGGTCGACGTTGATATAGGGGTCAAGTTTTTGAATAAAGACTTTTAAACCTCGTGCCTTGAGGATGTGGCCGATGGAAGCAGCCGTCACGCCCTTGCCGAGCGAGGAAACCACGCCGCCAGTGCAAAAGATGTAGCGGGTCATCTATGCCCTCCCAGGTACTGTATGGAACAATCAACCTGGGATTACAGTATAACACTGACGCCATGCGTCACCAAACATGTGCAGCCCAGGGGTCTTGAAAAGTCGGCTTGAAATCGGCGGCAGTACTATATGTAGTGGTTGAGGCGATAAGTGTGCCCACATCTAGGGCCTTTTCAAGCAAATGATGCGTTTTTTAACACCCTCTGTAACCCCACCTTATGAAAACCGCAATGTGAGATCAGCCGGTTCAGTTCCCGACGGCCCTCAGCAGGGCCTCCTCCGCGCTCTCGGTCAGGCCCAAGGCGTCCAGATCGCGTTGTAGGGATGCCCGCGTCCCGTATCCGCCCAGGTATCCGTTCACGCGCGTGGCGGCCGTGGACCCGACAAAGTCCTCCATATCAGGATACATACGCTGAAAGTTGGTCATGATGATTTTTTTCTGTTGTAACATGTACTTTTGATGGTAATCCTCGGCCAGGTAGAATCGGGAAAGGGAGACAATCTCTGTGACGATCTCGCCCCCGCGTTGGGCAGCCTCTCGTTCTTTTGTCTCTTGGGCCAGTCTTTTTTGTTTCTCGTTATGGGCAAAGATGACGGACATATATTGTCGTGATGGGGGACGGCGGGTTGGGTTGTGCGCCTTCCAAAAGACGGCTAACAACTCCTCATAGGAGATCTTGGTGGGGTCATAATCGATCTGCACTGTCTCGCTATGGTTACCAAGGTTGTAGTAGGTGGGATCTTTTTTCTCTCCCCCGGAGTACCCAACCCGCGTGCGCACCACGCCATCGAGAATCCCGAACCGGGATTCGGCGCCCCAGAATCAGCCCAGAGCAAAGCTCGCCGTCTCTGTTCTCTCTGGGGTTTGGGCATCGATGGGGGGCGTAGGTAGGGGAGAAGACTTTGAGGTGGAAGGCGGCGTATTGCGCTTTTCCGGCAACGCCAAAAGTGCGCCGATACCGGAAGCCACAAGGGCTACAAGCAGGGCGATGATCAGCAATGGTTTTTTTCTGTCACTTTTTTCGCTCATCCTTTGATCCTCCCACTTTTACTCTTTGGTAAACCTGGCCGCGATGGGCATCCTGCGTCCTGTGCCAAAGGCTTTGGTGGTCACCCGTAGGCCCGGCGCTGCCTGCCGGCGTTTGTACTCGTTGCCATCCACCCTTTCGATGACCCACCGCACCGTCTCCTCCTCGAATCCCAGATCGAGGATCTCCTCTGTGGAGTAACCCTCCTCGATATAGCACTTGAGTATCTCGTCCAGGATGGGATAGGGGGGTAGGGTGTCCTGATCGACCTGGTCGGGTTTCAACTCTGCCGAGGGGGGCTTATCGATGGAGGCGCGGGGGATGACATCACCCGCGCGATTCGCGTATTGTGCCAGTTCATACACCATGGTCTTGGGCACGTCGGATATGACGGCCAGACCCCCGCTCATATCTCCATACAGAGTGCAGTATCCTACCGCCAACTCACTCTTGTTTCCCGTGGAGAGGACCAGGTATCCGAACTTGTTGGAGAGGGCCATGAGGATGTTTCCCCTGATCCTGGCCTGTATATTCTCCTCTGTGATGTCGACCTCCGTGCCCGCCAGAGGTTGACTGAGACCATCGAGATAGGCCCGAAAGATGCTCGATATGGAAATCTTACGAAAGTCGATGCCCAAGTTCTTGGCCAATTGTTGGGCGTCTTGCACGCTTCCCAAGGAAGAGTAGGGGCCGGGCATGGACACCCCCAGGACATTCTCCGCTCCCAGAGCCTGGGTGGCCAGATAGCAGGTCAGGGCCGAATCGATCCCGCCCGACAAGCCGACGATGGCCCTCGAGAAGCCGCATTTCTGCATATAGTCTCGTAACCCCAGAATCAAGGCTTTATGCACCGCTGCCACGTCGTCCATGGGAGCGTAGGGGGTGGCAGCCCCCGGTTGCCCCGTCTCTATGATCTCCACATGCTCTCGAAATGGGGGAAGGACGGCGATGGTGCGCCCTTGGGAATCTAGGGCCAGGCTGTGGCCATCGAATATGAGTTCGTCGTTACCGCCGATTTGATTGACATAAAGGAAGGGAACTTGGTGCTTCTGGACGTGTTTTCGGAGGAGGGCATGGCGAATTCTCTCCTTCCCGGCGTGGAAGGGGGAAGCCGATATGTTGATGAACAATGTGGCTCCCTTACTGGCCAGGGTTTCCAGAGGATTTTTTCTGTAGGGCATGCACTTGCCCCAAAAGGCGGGATCCGCCCAGGCATCCTCGCATACGTGGATGCCCAGGATCTCTTTTTTAAAGGGCACAGGCGTTGTCCTGGGTGCTGGCTCAAAGTAGCGCACCTCGTCAAAGATATCATAACTGGGAAGTAAGGACTTGGGACAGGTAGCCGCAATCTCGCCGCGATGTGCCAGCATGGCAGCGTTGTATAAGGGTTTGCCAATCTTTAGATTTGTGGGGACGGGCGACCCGAACAGGATACCGGTGCCTGGATAGTCGAGGGACAGTTCCCTGATTTCCTCTATACCCTGCAGTACACGACCGATGAACCAGTCGCGTTCCAGCAGGTCTCTGGGTGGATAGCCCGTCAAGAACAACTCGGGAAAGATCGCCAGGTCCGGCACTTTGTGATGACAGGACTGCATCGTCTGTACGATTCGCCGCACGTTGCCGCGTATGTCACCCACTGTGGGGTCAAGTTGGGCCATCAGCACACGCATCTGTCTATTCGCTCCTCGGTTTGTAGATCTCTTCCAGGACTGTTTGATAGATATTATACGTGCGGTCGCCATAGCAGACGAGGAGGACGCGGTTCGGTGTGCTGTTCTCCTTGAGAAACTCCAGAACCTCTACAACGGCTATCCTGGCTGCTCGCTCCATGGGGAAGCGATAGGCCCCCGTGCTGATGGCCGGGAAGGCGATGGTCTCGATATGATATTCCCGGGCCAGGTTCAGGCTGTTACGGTAGCATTGGGCCAGAAGATCGTCCTCGCTCGCGTCTCCTCCCTGCCACACGGGTCCCACCGTGTGGATGACCCAGTTCGCTTTCAGATCATATCCGCCGGTGATTTTGGCCTGTCCCGTCTCACAGCCGCCGAGGGTGCGACATTCCGCCAGCAGTTCCGGGCCTGCGGCGCGATGGATAGCCCCATCCACACCGCCGCCGCCGAGGAGTGACCTGTTGGCGGCGTTCACGATGGCGTCCACGGCGAGTGCGGTGATATCGCCCTTGATGATAGCAAGTCTATCTTTCATGATCTCCCTCCTATGGTCCCGGACAGCATATGGATTCTACCTCTCGGCGCATCAAGATACAAGGGCGAATTCCTTTCTCGCGCCGGTTGCTTTCACTTGCATTCTCTACAGGATCGGTTCATACTAGATGCATGGTTAATCGTCAGGTGGGACAGGAGTCTTGTGACATTGTCGCAGCCCTTTCCCCATTTTGTAGAACAGGGAGGTAGCATGAAGGTCTTGATAGGGCCCAATCCGATGGGTTTGGAAGAAGCCATCCCATATTTCCGCGGGGAGTATCCGGAGATCGAGTTTGTGCATTGTGAGGAGCGGGAGAATCTGAAAGATGCGATCGAGGATGCCGACGTGTTTGTAGGGTGGTTCGATCGCGAGGTGTTCCTGAGCGCCAAGAAACTCAAGTGGGTACAGTCTCCGAGTTCGGGGATCAACTACTATCTGGCCATTCCCGAGTTCGTGGAGAGCGACGTGTTCCTGACCAGCGCTCGGGGCACGCACGGTGCCTGTCTGGCCGAGAGCGTATTTGGCATGATCTTTGCTTTTACGCGTCAGATCAAGGATTTTGTGCTGGATCAGCAGGAGCATCAGTGGCGGGGATATGGTTCTCGGGGCGAGATGCGCGAACTGACAGAGAGCACCATGGGTATCGTCGGCTTTGGTACCGTGGGGCGCGCTGTGGCCAAGCGGGCACAGGCCTTCGATATGTCCATCGTGGCCGTGGATATGTTCCCCGAGAACAAGCCCGATTACGTACAGGCCCTGTGGGGTACGGACCGTCTTGAGGAGCTCCTGAGGACTTCGGATTATGTGGTGGTCACGGTGCCCTATACGGAAGAGACGGAGGGTATGATCGGGGCCGACGAGATCGGCATGTTGAAGGAGGATGCCATGCTGGTGGGCATCTCTCGGGGCAAGATCATCGATGAGGAGGCCCTGGCGCGTGCTCTGCAGGAGGGCGAGTTGTATGCTGCCGCCCTTGACGTCTTTGCCGAGGAACCTTTGCCCGAGGATAGCCCCCTGTGGGACATGGATAACCTGCTGATCACGCCCCACGCGGCGGGGGGCACCCAATATGAGGGGGAGCGCGTCCTCGAAATTCTCAAGGAGAACATGCAGCGTTTTACTGAGGGAGATCTTCCTCTGAGGAATCAGATCGATAAGGAGCAGGGCTTCTAGCGTCCTTATATCCCTGGTCGGGATCGGTTCCATGAAGCGATCTCCCCCGTCGAAATACGATGGGGGAGATCGCTTGGTATATTCGTTATTATCTCATGGAACCAAGACCTTTAGGCAGACGGGCATGGAGACTATGGCCTGGTGTCCCGTCGGCGTGAGTTTGCCTGTATCCTGGTCGATGCGGAAAGTGACGATGTTATCCGTATCCTGGTTGGCGGCCAGCAAGAAATTGCCGCTCGGATCTATACAAAAGTTACGTGGTGTCTCGCCCTGGGTCGACTCGTGGTCCACATACGCGAGTTTGCCTGTCTCCTCATCGATGGAGAAGATCACGATGCTGTCGTGGCCACGGTTTGAGCCGTACAGGAATTTGCCAGAGGGCAGGATGTGTATATCCGCGCAATAGCTGGTTTCATCAAAGTCTTTGGGAAGGGCGGAGACCGTCTGTATTTCATCCAATACGCCCCTGTCCTCATCATAGGAGAATGCAACTATCGTATTGGCCAGTTCGGTGATGACGTAGACGTACTCGCCATTAGGATGGAAGGCAAAGTGTCGTGGCCCCGCTCCCGGTGCCAGTTCGGCCCATGGCTGGTCGTTGGGCTCCAGCTTGCCCGTGGCGAGATCGAGCTTGTAGATCATGAGTTTGTCCAATCCCAGGTCAGCGGCAAAGGCGTAGCGGTTTGTGGGGTCCGGTTGGATGGAATGGGCGTGGGGTCCCGCCTGGCGTTGGGGGTTGACGCTGGAGCCAAAATGTTGGACAAAATCGCTGGCGGGGGCCAACCTTCCGTCTTTCTCGATGGGCAGGATGGTCACGCTGCCTCCCGCGTAATTGGCCACAAGGGCGAACCTGCCCGTCTGGTCTACACTGATGTAGCAGGGTCCCGGTCCTTCCGAAGATTGCTGATTTATCAGGGTCAGTGTGCCTGTCTCGGGATCCAGCGCGAAGGCAGTTACCCCGCCGGCCTCTCCCTCGCCAAAATCGGCGACCTCGTTAATGGCGTAGAGGTAGTTGTCCTGGGGATGCGGCGTCAGGTAGGTGGGGTTATCTATGCCGGTGAACTCGGTGACCGGCTCAAGGGCGCCAGTATCACCATCCAGGCTGTAAACATAGATCCCCTCACTCTCGCCGACGGTGCGCGTACCTACGTAGACCAACATGTCTTTTGCCATAATTATGCCTCCCTTTTATTTTTCCTACAGTCTTTCTATCGAAACTATTATGCCCCAACTATGTGGTGACTGCAAGCGCTTGTGCTAGTCTTTGGCGCTCTACTGACTGGTCAAGGAGCGGGGCTTGTGCTATAATCTGTCAGGTACAACGTGATCTGAAGGAGTTCTTATCTCATGGAGACGGAACGCTTGTATTGGGCGGACCCTTATAGACGCGGATTCGATGCCGCGGTGGTGAGGAGGCTCTCAGTTGAGGGAAAGCCCGCTGTTGTACTGGACAGGACCTGTTTCTATCCCACGTCCGGGGGACAGCCCCATGACACGGGTATGTTGAACGACGTTCCCGTTGCAGATGTTGTAGAAAAGGGAGAGGAGATCGTTCACCTACTGGCCGCGCCCCTGGAGGCGGAGAGGGTTCACGGGGAGATAGATTGGGATCGGCGCTACGATCACATGCAGCAGCATACGGGACAGCACATTCTCTCCCAGGCTTTTGAGCGGGAATTGGGAGGCAGTACTCTGTCTTTCCATCTGGGGGATGAGGAAAGTACCATCGATGTGACCGCTTTGGCATTGAGGATGGAAGAAATCGAATGCGTTGAGGAGGCGGCCAACACGCTGGTCCTGACGAACTGTGCCATTCAGGTTCGCGAATATGGGCGGGAGGAGGCCCGCTCCCTGGCCCGGCGCGGCATTCCCGAGGGTCTGGAGCGGGTGCGTATCGTGCATATAGGGGACTATGATTGCTCTGCCTGCGGCGGCACCCATCTGCGTTCCACAGGGGAACTGGGATTGGTGCATATCACAGGATGGCAGTCGCACGGCGACCATACGCGGGTGACTTTTGTCTGTGGCCGGCGCGCCCTCTCTGATTATTTCTTCAAGGACAGGATCTGTCAGGAGGTGGCCAACCATCTCAGCGTGGCAGTGGAAGAGATGCCGGAGGCCGTGGTGCGCCTGGAGAAGGCTGAGGGGGAGGCCCGACGCGAGGCGCGGGATCTGCGTACGCGAGTGCTGGACCTGGAATTATCCGGGCTGCTCGACGAGGCGGAGGCCGTCGGTGATGTGAAGGTTCTTTATCGGTTGCTGGAAGGTCACGACGGAGATAATATGCGGTACGTTGCCAGGGGCCTTGTGGAGGAGCGGCAGGGTGTGATCGCCCTGCTGGCCGTCACGGATCCGGCTCCCCAGATATGCTTCGCCCGTTCGGGCGATGTCGGCGTCGATATGCCCGGTCTCTTGCGAGACGCTGCGGCACCCTATGGCGGGAGAGGAGGGGGAGAGCCTCACCTGGCCCAGGGAGGAGGTATGGCTGCGGAGGATATCCCTCACGTTCTGTCCCGTGCCAGGGAAGAGGTTGTCTCAAGAATATAGGTGAATCAGGAGGTAGGTGTGCTCAACGAGCTTGCAGATGGTGTCTATGTGGAGGACGATTTCGAGGGTGGTAATGTAGGGCTCGTCATCGGCGATGAAAAAGTTCTGCTTGTGGATACGCCCATGTTGCCCCCCGATGCGCGGCAGTGGCAACTGAGCCTGATACAGATGAATATCGCCAAGATATACGGTATTGTGAATACCGATTATCATCCGGAACATTTTGCGGGGAACACCTTCTTTTTGCCCACCATCACGTTTGGGAACAACCTTGCTGAAAAGACCCTCTCAAGGTATGATAGCCTCCTCGAGGAGGTGAGCGAGCGCTACCGCGACGAGGATCCAGCATTGGCCGAGGAGATACTGCGCATCGAGATACATCCTCCTCAGATCTCTGTCGACGAGCGTGTGACCGTCTACCTTGGGGATCGCCAGGCCAAGGTTCTTCACCTGCCCGGCCACACGCCCGCCTCACTGGGCCTTTATCTTCCCGCCTCTCGCATCCTCTTTGCGGGGGACAACATTGTCAATAATGAGCATCCCGCCATGTTCGATGCCGATTCTTTGGCCTGGCTGGACACGCTGGAGCGTATAAAAGAGATGGACGTGGAGACCATTGTGCCGGGGAATGGCGAGGTCTGCGGCAAGGAGGTCATCGACCCCTTATACGCGTATATCGTGGAGATGCGCAGGCGCACAAAGGCGTTGTATGAGGAAGGAGCCAGCCGCCGCGAATGCGTGGATAAAGTGGGGATGCTCGACTGGTTTCCCGTCCCGGAGGATGAAGCATCGCGTATAAGGGAACGTCGCCGCCATAGCGTAGAGCAGGTCTATACCGAGATTCGCCTGGCGAGCGGATGAGGTTCTTGGGGAGGATTACAGGGTTCCCCATTTTGTAGCAAACAAAAGGCAACGTGCGTTGAGGAGATCCTTAACGCACGTTGCTGTGTATCTATGAGCGGAGGATCGTCTTTTTGGCCACGACCTGCTCTCGTATCTCCTGCAGGTGCTCGACGGCTTCCTGGGCTCCCTGCTGTTCAAACCTACTGATATAGTTGTCGTAGGAGTCGAGAAACTCGTCGCTCAAGAGACCACGATGTTCCTCCAGGATCTGATCCGTTTCATCGGGATATTCGGCACGCAGGAGTCTGTTGATGAGTCTGGCTTCGGGGGGAAGCCGTTCTTCCAGGGCTTTTTGAGCGGCGTCTATGATAGCATCCAGTTTCTCCACGCGTTCCGTGTCGCCTTCTTTTTCTGCAGTCTCCCGGTAGCGGCTCAGGAGCACAAAAAAGACCGTATCCAGTTCATCCCTATGCTCGCGCACGGACGCTTCCAGATCGTCGGCCTCAGAGAGCCTCATGAGCAGCAGGGCTGCCCTATCCTGTGCCTCCTGGACCATGCGGTCCTGTTCCTCGATCTCTTCCAGGATGCGTTCTCGCAGGGATGTCAGTTCCTGCACCGCCTCGTCATCATCGGTGTTCTTTGCGGCATCGATCTTTGTGGTGAGATTCTGGAAGAAGCCATAGTCCAGTCGTGAACGGTTGATGGCGACGGCCTGCCGAAAGGCCTCGTCGTCCTCTGTTTTCCGAAGCATCTGGATGAGGTCGTCGTAGGATGCGCTGTCGGAAGCGGCCGAAGGGATACTGATGTCCACGCGCTCAAGGAGAGCCTCGCGAAGTTTCTGGACGTGTTGGGCTTCCTCCCCCTCGTATCCCTCGGCGAGATTACTTAACGTCAAAAAGAACTCGTAGTCAAGTTGCTCCCTGTTTTCCTCCACCAGTCTATCGAGTTCTTGTTCATCTTCTCTGACGGCCATCAACCGATCGATGAGCCGTACCCGCTCGCGGTGTGCTTTTAGAACTTCTCTGCTTATCCCATCTGCCTCCAGAATCATGTCGTAGAAGCTTTCGAGGCTCAATGCCGTCTGGGGCTGAAAGAAATAGCCCTTGCGTTCCTCTTCGGGCAGATTGTTCATGACGGAGTTTATCAGATGACCGACAAGTTCCTCTCGCTCGTCAGTCGACATATCGAGTTGTGGCGGGATAAAGGATATGAGTAACTCTTTTTCGGGGTCGTGATAGAGCAGGGGCGTGCTTATGACGCCGCCCGCTCCACAGTCCGGGCATTCGGCATAGTTGAGTTCCCCTCTGAGAAGTTTTTCCTTGAGTTCGGGCTCCTCGCCCACGTCTATGATCGTCTGTATGGAGACCACAAAATTGCGGTTACACTGAGGACAAGTAACCTGGGTTGGCATAGCAGGATAGGGCATGTGTCTACTCCTTGTACACTATGAATAATGCTATCTATCACGTCCGTCCTGTCCCAATCCGAGATAACAACGCATGCGGGTTCGTATACAGGGCGGAAAGAATTTCTTGTTCCCGGAGGCCAGCGCCCCTGGCCACCTGCGTGGCGAATTCGACGGTCACCAGATCGTCGGGGGCGTGGGCGTCGGTGTTGACGAGCATCTTGGCGCCTGCCCGTTGGCATATACGTGCCACGTGGCCGTTGGTCAGGGAATGGCCCCTGCGCGTCGTTATCTCTATGAAGCAGTCGCGCTCCACCGCTGCTCGTGCCTCCTCTAGTGTCAGGAAGCCAGGATGAGCGAGAATATCCACCGCTGATGATGTCACGGCGGCCTCGTTCGTGCCCGGAGCCACGGGCTCCACGATGGTCTCGCCATGCACCACGACGATCTCGGCGCCACAGTCCTTGGCCCGTCGAGCCAGTCGGTCGATGCTCTCGGGTGCCACGTGGGTCAATTCCACACCGACCACCAACTTGGTGGCAAAGTCCTCGCTTTGTTGGCGCTGCAGCCTCAAAAGTCCGTCAAGCACGAAATCCATGTTGCTGGCATCGACATGGTCCGTTATGGCCAACGCCTCGTAGCCCAGGGCCGAAACTCTGCGCAGCAGTTCGGAGGGCAACAAGACACCGTCGCTGAAAAAGGAATGCGTATGAAAATCTATCCTCTTGATTTTATTCATCACAGCAAGTAGTATATCGAAGCTCGATCTGTTGTCAATGACAGCAACCCGTTCGCACAGGATTATGAGGAGGACGACGGGATGGATGCGGATCGCCTCCTGCTGTCTTGATTTGTGTTATCATCGACTTTTGGTTATCGTGTACTCTAGAATGGGTTATACTGGAGGGAGGGAAAGGGATGTTGGAGAACGTTGTTGGGGCCCAACTCTATACAGTGCGGGATTTCACCAAGGATATCGAAGGAGTGAGGAAGACCCTGGAAAAGGTGGCCGATATCGGTTACAGCGCCATACAGATATCGGGATTCGGACCCGTGGATGCCAAAGAGGTGGCCAAGATTGTGGAGGACAATGGGCTCACGGTGGCCTCCACCCATACGAACTGGGATCGATTTCTGAACGATCTGGATGGGGTGATCGAGGAGCATCGCCTGTGGGAGTGCGATCACCCGGCCATTGGTGGGCTTTCCGCCTCGTATCGCAGTCTGGAGGGCCTGAATCGCTTTGTGGATGAACTGGCCCCCATTGCGGAGAGATTGGCCGAGGCTGGCATGGACTTTTCCTATCACAATCACAACCACGAGTTTACCAGGTACGGCGACAAGACGTGGTTGGAGATGCTGTGTGAGCGGACGGATCCCGATATGCTCAAGATGGAACTGGACGTCTACTGGGTCCAGGCTGGCGGCGCAGACCCCGCGCTGTGGGTGAGGAAATGCGGTGGACGGGAGCCCCTTTTGCATCTTAAGGATATGATCGTCACGCCGGAGCGTGAGCAGCGCTTTGCGGAGATTGGTGAAGGAAACCTGAACTGGCCGGCGATTCTGGAGGCGGCGGAAGAAGGGGGTGTGGAATGGTACCTGGTAGAACAGGATCAGACCTATGATCGGGATCCCTTTGAGTCCCTGGCCATCAGTTACAGGAATCTGCAAGCCATGGGACTGAGCTAGACAAAGACGATAAGAGTTTTGCAGCCTTTTTCCGGCCCCAGGCTGTTCTGGGGGTAGGTGACAGAGCCATGGGAGCAGGCCAAGTCTGTTCCCATGGCTCCGTGGGTTCAGGGCTTGAGGTTCACCGTCACCGAAGCCAGATGCTCAATGGCGCCGTCGCGGGGACTGATATTGTAGACGGCGACGCGACCAAGTTGCTCCGAATCGGGGGGTGTGAAGGTGACAGTTCCTGTAAAAGGGCCATCCTGTCCGAACTCGGCGTCCACCATCACGTTGCCCTGGCCGATTGCGTTGCCTTCCTGATCAAGTATGTCCACAGCCAGGTTGTTCTCAAAGCCGCTGCCCCAGCCGGTCACTGTTACGGGCGAGGTGATCTCGTGGTTCATAGTGGGGGCGGTGATGATGATGGTTTCCCGAACGTCTGGTCGGCTGTCGGGAGGCTCTGGAATTCCATCGCCTCCACCGGGAACGATGAGCGTGTCTCCGACAAAGACCAGATTGATATTCCGTATCCCGTTGCGTCGAGCGATATCCCACACGCCTACATCGTAACTGGCCGCGATGGTAAACAATGTCTCTCCCGGCTGTACGATGTGTTCCACATAGTCCCCTTGAGATATTCCGGGTATGGTCAGTTCCTGGCCCGCATACATCAAGTCTCGATTCGTCAAGTTATTGGCGTTCACGATATCCTGTAGGGCGACGTCGTATTTCCAGGATATCTGGGATAGGGTTTCACCATATTTGACAGTATGCGTGATGGGCGTGTCAGCGGCGATGTCCAGAATGAGGTTTCCGACCATCATGGTGTAAAGCAGCATGACAGCCACGAGCATGATGGTAAACCTTTTCTTCCACATGAGAACCTCCTACAGACTGTGGGCTGCTTATCTTTCTCGGCCAGTATAACACACTCCCACGCGGGCGGCAATGACGTTTACATTTGAAGGAACACGCACGCACACACGCCGTCACGAGCAAACACGTCTGCCTTTCAGATGTCTGGAGGAGGTTTATCTCCTGGGGCGCCTCATGATCTGTTGCAGGATGACGAGCGCGGCGATGATAGTCACCAGCGTTATGGCCTGAGGGGAGGGGCGCGCGAGCACCAGCCAGGCTAACACGGCCGTCAGCAGGAGGGCGATGATGACGTAGCGTCCCTCTCTGCTGAGCCATATTATCTTACAGCGCGCTACGATGCTGTCCAGGGGACGCAGTCCCCTGTCGAGGGCCTGGCGATACTGTGAGACGGCCCCTTCCCGCTCGCCCGATTTGGCTAGGGCTATCCCATAAGCATAGCGGATGGCACCATCAGCATCGGGAGTGAGATCGAGAACCTTTTCCAGCACCTCGACGGCTCGCGCATGCCGATTCCGAATCAGCAGCACTCGTCCAAGCACGCCGCCAGCGCGATAGAAATAAGGATTCAGGCGAAAAGCCTTTTCCAGGTGCTCAATGGCCTGTTCATAGCGGCGTTTTCGCGCCTCAAGGATTCCCAGGTTCGCATAGGCCAGACAGGAGGCATGTGGATTTGCCCCTTCCAGGGCGGTGGTCTCCTCGGCAAGTTCCATGGCCTTTTCGTCGTTGCCCTGGGCAAGGTTCATGTAAGTTCTGGCATGTAGCGCCATGGCGTGGAGTGATTTACGTCTCTGCTGTTGCGGGATCTGTTCGATCAGTTCCCGGGCTCTTTTTAGTTCATTTTCGGCATCCTGGGTGCGTCCCAGATCTGCATATACCTGGGCCAGTGTCAGATGGGGCTCGGGGCATTGGGCATCCAGTTCGATGGCTCGCTCCAGGGCCTCGCGCGCCTGGTCATTTTGATCGGCGAGGAAAAGGAGCGTCCCCAGTATGGTATGCCCCTCGGAGCGCTGGGGAGCCAGTTCGAGGGCTTGATGGGTTGCGGCCAATGCCTTTTCCTGGCGACGCATGCGGGTAAAAGTCTTGGCCAGTCCCAGATGCACGGCAAAGGATTCTGGCTGCAAGCGTCCGGCTTTTTGGTAAAGGTCCAGGGCCTCTTCCAGACGAAGAGCCTGATAGGCTTTTTCAGCCTCATGCAGCAGTTCCTCAATCTCCTCTGATGTTTTTTCCCGTTGGTCTGTCATCTTTGGTTATTTCTATCCATTCTCAATGGGGGATCGTTGTCGTCCTGTTCTTTGGGAAGGAATCAGGCTGTTTTCAGGAGGTGTCTGCGCACCAGATCCATGGCCAGATGGAGCAGCCAGCCGCGGCCGGCGGGACCTGCTCTACCCTGATGCGATGTGCCAGGCACTATTCTGTCCGCAAGAGCAAGACTGAAGTAGACAGGAGGGGCATCTGCTGCAGTGGGATCTTGGGGTCCGATGACGGCCAGACCCATATCCGCTTGGTACATGGTGCGTGTCGAACGTGCTGCGGCATCGGCAACGGCCTGACTGGGGAATCCATATTCGTCAAAGAGATGGCGGTCCAGATTCAGCACTTTTTGCAGGTTCTTTTGAGAAGAAAAAACACTACCTCCTGCAAACACCCCGGTACCCTTACTGGCCCGGCTCAGACGCTGGGCCAGTTCGCCCTCGGTGACATTCTCGGCCAAGGATAGCCGCAATCCCCTTTCAGTCAAGAGCGCGGTTACCACGTCGGCCAGGGTCTCCTCATCGGCGCCGAATATACAATCACCCAAGCGAGCGCGGATATCGGTCTCTATGGGCTCTATGAGGGCGTTTGCTTCCCGGATGTTGTCCGCCTTGGCGGTGATACAGACATCGGTTTGTCCAGGATGGGCTCGAGTGCCCACGGTGGGATTGCTCAACTTCATCAGATCCCCGATCTTGGAACCCACCGTGCTTTCCCCAATACCGCACGTGTGGAGAAAATGGCTGCGGATTACGCCTTTCAGGTTATAGCGCTCTCTCAGATAGGGTAACACCTCCTTTTCCATCAGGTATTCCATCTCGTGGGGCACACCTGGGAGGGAGATGATGAGATGGTCGTTCTGCTCCACGGCAAAGGCTGGTGCTGTGCCCACGGGATTGTGTATGATCCGGGCCCCTTTGGGCACATAAGCCTGGCGACGATTGTTCTCCGACATGGTGTGACGGCGCTGGGCAAAGAAGGCCTGTATCTCCTCCAGCAGTTGTTCGTCCAGTATCAACTCGCGGCTCGTTGCTGCTGCCACGGCTTCCCGTGTCAGATCGTCGACGGTGGGGCCCAAGCCTCCCGTAGTAACGACCACGTCCGAGCGTCCAAAGCTCTGCTCAAGCGTCTGGGTGATACGCTGGAGGTTGTCCCCCACTGTGTATTTGTAATATAGATTCAGGCCGATGGTGGTCAGACGCTGGGCGATCCAGGCGGAATTGGTATCCACGATCTCTCCCAGCAATAGTTCTGTGCCGATGGTGACGATTTCTGCCTGCAACGAATCTTGATCCTTCACAGATATTCTTCCAATCCCTGTGCATCTAGTTTATCCACCAGCGTGCCGACCTCTTGGGCCCGCTCTTTGGGAAGGATTAGAAGGGCGTCCGGCGTGTTGACGATGACCATGCCTTCCAGTCCGATGGTGGCCACCAATTTGCCCTTGCTATGGATCAGGCAGTTCTTGGTATCCATTCCCACGTGTTGTTCGTCCATGAGTATCACATTGCCGTTCTCGTCCTTTTCCAAAATCTCGTGCAGGGTGGCCCAGTTCCCAACATCGCTCCAGCCCATATCGCAGGGTACGACGGCAACCTTTCTGGCCTGTTCCATGATGCCCACGTCGATGGTCACGGGCTGGATTTGATGCCACAGGGTATCCACGATCTCTGTGGAGATCCTTCCCGTCATGGTATCCAGACGCGCATACATCTCGGGTAAAAGGCGTTGAAACTCTTCGAGGAGATTGTCAAGCGTCCAGGCAAAGTAGCCGGCATTCCAGTAGAATCGGCCACTTTTTACAAACTCGCGGGCCTGCTCCAAGGGAGGTTTCTCTCGAAAACGTGCCACCCGGTAGATGCTGATTCCCTGCTCCTCAAACAGAGCACTGCCTCGCTCAATATAGCCAAAACCCGCCTCTGGATGCGTGGGGACGATGCCCACCGTGACCAGGTGTCCCTTGCGTGCCGTGGCCGCTGCCGCACGCAGAGCGTCGCGAAAACGTCCCTCGTGTCTGATGGCGTGATCGGCATGCAGGGAGATCATGATGCTTTTTCCGCCATGTTTTTGTCGCAGCCGCATGGCTGCCAGCCCCAGGCAGGGAGCCGTGCCTCGGGGTGAGGGCTCGATAAAGATGTTTTCATCGGGTAGTTGGGGTAACTGTGCAGCGATGGGATCGGCGTGATCGGGGCCGGTGAGAATGTAAATGTGTTCAAAGGGTGCGAGGGGGAGGATGCGCTGCACCGTCTGTTGTAGCATAGATTTCTCATCGTCCACCAGATTGAGGAGTTGTTTGGGATTCTTAACCCGACTCTGTGGCCACAGGCGGGTGCCGCTTCCCCCGGCCAGGATGGCGACGTGTACATTGTTCATTTCTAATGGCGTCATATTCACCTTTCTAGTGGGCCAACACGTAGCACATGTTATCCACCCGCCGTACCATGCCCTTGAGTTCCATCATGCACAGGGTGCTCGAAACGATGGATGTGGTAAGTTCCGAGTTTTGCACGATGTCGTCTATATGTACCGGTTCTATACTCAAACAAGATAGGAGTGTTTCCTCCGTCGCCGTCTCGGGAACGATCTCGCGCATCTGCGTTTGCTCCACCACCATGGAGAGATTCAGTTCTTCAAGGATATCCCTGACGCAAGTGACGAGCTTGGCCTCGCCTCGTTGAATTGCGCCATTGCTCCCGGCGTAGGAACGTGCATAGATGTTGCCCGGTACGGCAAAGGTCTCGCGACCCTGCTCCAAAGCATAGCGTAAGGTGATGAGGGAGCCGCTATTTGCGCCGGCTTCCACCACAACCGTGCCCAGAGAAAGACCACTAATGAGGCGGTTACGGGGAGGAAAGTTTCGGGCCTCTGGTTTCGTTCCCAGAGGATAATCGGAGATCAGCGCACCGGCCTGACAGATCTGTTGAGCCAGACCACGATGTCGGGCTGGATATACGGTATCCAGACTGCAGCCAAAAACCGCCAGGGTGCGTCCCCCAGCCTCCAGGGCGGTGCGATGGGCCACTCCGTCGATGCCCAGGGCAAGACCACTAACGACCGTCACGCCATTCTGTGTCAGGCCCGTTGCCAGGCGTCGTGTTACTTCCTTACCGTAGGTAGTAGCGTTTCGGGTGCCGACCATGGCCACCGCCCATTCGTCCGTGGGAAGTAGTTCACCTTTGATGTAGAGCAGAGGAGGCGAATCGTCGATGTGGCGCAACAGGGAAGGATAGTCGTCGCTATTCCAGGTGACCACTTTTAGGCCCAGATCCCGGATCCTGGACGTCTCCATTTCCAGATCTATGCGGTCGCGCCAGTAAAGGAGGCTTTCCAGGGCGTCTTTGGGGAGTCGGGCGGCCCGAAGTGCCCCTGGGCTGCTCTTCCAGGCCGTCTCCAGGTCTCCGAACGTCTCCAAAAGGTGTCCCAGACGAACAGGACCGATATGGGGGACGCGGTTGAAGCCGATCCAGTAGCGAATATCACTCATCGTGCAGTTCTCATGGCACCTAACAAAGGCCGTCGGGCACTTTGACGATAATCTTTCCTTTCTCGATATCGATTTCCCGTATCACGCCCCTGATAACGGGTAGCAGGATCTCAGTTTGTCCGCCCCGGATCACGTACACGTCGTTCGATCCCGTTCGCAGTATCTCTGCCACGTAGCCAAGTTCTTCCCCCTCGATGGTTAAGACGGGAAGCCCCTCTATCTGATGATAGTAGAACTGATCCTTACCCAAAGGAAGGGCGTCCTCTATGGCGACATAGACGGGAGTATTTCGGAGTCTCTCGGCCTGGTTTCTGTTTTCGATGCCCTTTAACTGTAAGAGAGCCTGACTCTTGAAGAGTCGAGCGCGTTCCACCTCAAAGGGGGTCAGTGTATCCCCCAGGTAGACTCTATCCAGGGCGTAGAAGCGCTCGGGGTCGTCTGTCTCTATCTTTACTTTGACCTCCCCGTGGACGCCTCTGGGGGCAACGATCTCACCGATTTGGAGATGGGCCAGATCGTCTTCTCTATTCCTGTTGGCTGTTGTGGTTTCCATGAGCGGGGCCTCGTTCGACTCTTTGATCCTGGTGGGTTGTAAGAACGGTCGCCTAGACGATGTCGAGTATGACGTGCGGTTTATCTTGGATGGTGGAAGCCACATTGAGCAGCGTCCGCGTCGCGTTGGCCACTCGCCCGTTCCTGCCAATGACCCATCCCTTGTCATCGGGAGCCACGTAAAGCTTCAGGATGATGGCGTTATGCCCGCGCACCGTCTCGACTCTGACCTTATCCGGTTCGTTGACCAAGGACTTGGCGATATATTCTACAAGATCATCCATGCGGGGTCTTTGCCCTCCCTTTACGCGTCCTCAGTTTGATCTTCTGTTTCTTCCTCGCCCGTATCACTTTCGACTTGCTCTTCGGAGACCGCTTCCTTTTCTGCTTCGGCCTCCGTTTTCTCTTCTGCTCCTGTGACGGTGTCACCATCGCCAAGAAGGCCCATATTCTCAAGCATGCGGGCAACGGCTTTACTTGGCCTGGCCCCCACCGATAGCCAGTATTTGGCCCTTTCCTCATCTATCTTTACTGTGGGAGGATCGGTCCGCGGATTATAGTGCCCGATGTTCTCAATAAAGCGGCCGTCACGCGCGGTTCGCTGATCGGCCACTACGACACGGTAACTAGGCTGTTTCTTTGCGCCTACTCGGCGAAGTCGGATTCTTACCATACGCTCTGTTTCACCTTCTTTAATTCTGTTAAAAAGACTGGTCGACTTGATGCCTAACGTGACCAGGGCATCGTATTGGGCATGCGCCCTTTTTGTACCTGTTTCATCATCTGTTGCATCTGCTTGAACTGTCTGAGGAGCTGATTCACCTCCTGCACCGAGGTGCCGCTGCCCTTGGCGATGCGGCGTTTGCGGCTGCCATTGATGATTCCGGGATTACGGCGTTCTTTGACAGTCATGGAGTTAATGATGGCCTCCGTGGCATCTAGCGTCTTGTCCGTGGCATCTGTGGGCAGTTTTCCTTTTATCTGCTGGAACCCGGGAATCATGCCCATCAGTTCCTCAAGGGGGCCCATCTCCCGGACAGCGCCCAACTGTTCCTGAAAGTCCTCCAGGGTGAACTGGGCGCCGCGGAGCTTTTTCTCCATCTCGCGGGCCTGTTCTTCCGTTATGGTAGACTCGGCGCGCTCGACGAGGGTGAGGATGTCTCCCATACCCAGGATACGAGAGGCCAGCCGATCGGGGTGGAACTGCTCCAGGGCAGATAGCCTTTCCCCGACACCCAAAAACTTGATGGGTACGCCCGTGACAGAGCGTACAGAGATGGCAGCGCCGCCCCTGGCATCGCCATCCACCTTGGTCAAGATCAACCCGGTAAGGCCGAGCCGGTTATTGAACTCGTCGGCCACCGACACGGCCTCCTGGCCTGTCATGGCGTCCACGATGAGGAGTATCTCGCGCGGCTTGACGGTCTCTTGGATCTCTTCCAGTTCTCGCATCATCTCCTGGTCGATCTGGAGGCGGCCGGCCGTATCCAGTATGAGGACGGTATGCCCTTCCCTATTGGCTCGCTTGACGGCCCGGGTGCAGATTTCGGGTGGTGAGACCCCCTCTTTCTCGGTGTGAACGGGAACGTTGATCTGCTCACCCAGCGTCTGCAACTGCTGAATCGCCGCTGGACGATAGACATCTGCTGCGACGAGGAGGGGGCGCTCTCCGCGCTTTTGTAGATCGAGAGCCAACTTGGCTGCTGTGGTCGTCTTGCCAGACCCCTGCAGGCCGATGAGCATGACGACGGCGGGGAGTTGACCGCCTAGATCGAGCCGGACGGGGTCTCCCAAGAGATCGATGAGTTCCTTATGTACGATCTTGACGATCGTCTGGGCAGGGGTCAAGGACTTGCCGACCTCGGAGCCAACAGTGGCCTCGCCGATACGCTCCGTGAACTCTTTGACGACGCGGTAGTTCACGTCCGCCTCTAGCAGGGCGAGGCGCACCTCCCGCAAGGTGCGTTCCACGTCCGATTCGGATACGCGCCCCTTCCGTGACAGTTCTTGAAAAGTATCCTGTATTTTGCCCGAAATATCTTCAAACATTTTATTCGCTATCTATCAGCAATGGCTATTCTGAGAGAGCGATAGCCAAAGAAAAATATAACCGCTACACTATGATGTGGATATGCAACAGTCACCTTATTTTATAGGGAAAAGCCGCATTCGTCAAAAGCCCACATTTCTTTTGATTCGCCTACGGGATGCCAGCTGTGTGGGTGAGGGAGCGTTTCTTACGGGGCAGGGGAGGACTTTTGCTGGAGCAGAGCCTGCTGGGAAACGCCTGTATGTACGATAACCTCGTGAAAAACGCGCGCATCCGGCCACTCTTCGGAAACCACGATGGCGGCTACCTTCCATATCACTTGCCCCTCTTTTGTAGCGAAGGTGGGACGGCATTGACCGGGGATATCCAGGTTGAAGCGGTAGGTGATGGGCTCGGCCAGATCAAAGTGGAGATCCTGGCCCAGGTCGACCTCGTCTTCCAGCCAGACATATGTGGTGCCCTCATCGCCAGGGCGTATCCTTCCCTGAAATCGCCCCGACTCGGGATCCCAGGCGCTCATATAGACGATCTCCCCAGATCCCTCATGGGTACTCTCGATTCTGAGCAAAAGCGCCCGCACCTCGGTGGCCTCAAAGTCTTCAAGAGGAGAAACGCGGAGAATGCCCTCAATGCTCTTTCCCTCCGCGCAGACCACCCGGGGCAGGGTGAGGGTGAGTTGGCAGTTTTCCATCTCTCGAACTGATTTGTACGTTCTCTGGTTGAGAGCAGGGGGAACAGACTCGATTATCAATTCCCGATATGTTCTGGTGTTTGCTGTGTCCGGCATGTCCAGTGTTGCATAAAGACTCCAGCGAACGGAGCAGGCGTGCCCGTGGTGCGTGGGGAGGGCGTCCTCGGGGATCTCGGCCTGGAAGGTGTAGGTGGGGAATGAAGCGGGGCGAAGAACTCTTGAGGGCACGCTGCAGAGCCGTTGCACGGCATAGAGATGAGGGGTGCGCACGAAATCGGAGTCGTCGGATACCTCCTCTCCCTCTTTATGGTGGATATATATGCCACGGCACAAAAGATAGACCTCGCCCCCCGATATATTGAGCGTGTTCTGGGAAGAAAATTTCATCTCTCCTTCTATAATCTGGCCGGGAGTATAGCACTCCTGTTCGTCGGCCAGATCTATGGCGAGGGAGACATCTATCTGGGAGGGGAGTGTGAGTTTTCCGACGAGGGCGCCCCCAATGCCTCCCAGCAAAAGCCCCAACAGGGCACCGGCCAGGGCGCCGATCATGGCGCCGGGAATCTGGCGGTTAATACCCCCGAACAACATGCCCAACAGGAGGCATGTAGAAGAAGTAATCCACATGCCGAACCACATGCCCCGGCGTGTGCCGTATCCTAGTGGTGCAAGCAGTCCCATGCCCTGGAATCTTTCCCAGAGTCGTTCGTGCCATTGCTTAATGCGTTCCATAGTCATGTACCCCGTACCCATCTGGAATCTGGAAAAGATTATAACACGAGTATAAGGATGTGGAAAGCGATTCTTTTAATTTTCAACGGGACTGTCATGTTTGGGAGCGTCCGCCTTGGATGGAAGGAATATGTAGGATAGGCGGTACGTAAACGTGGAGGGATCCTTCCCTCACCGTGACGACTTCCATCAGGAGCAAAGTCCGTTTTTGTCAATGGTGGGGCAGTGTGCTATACTAGTTCTGTGAGCGGGGCGTAGCGCAGCCAGGAAGCGCACTTCAATGGGGTTGAAGTGGTCGGAGGTTCAAATCCTCTCGCCCCGACAAAGGGCCAGCCATCTACTGGTTGGCCCTTTTTGTGTGCGTTGTGCAACCTTTTCTTTTTTGTAGATGGAGAGCATCGCATGATTGCCTCCCATCGGAGATCAATAGGGATTCTCTTGCGCCACCTCGCTCAGCACGAGAAAGGCCTTTATCCAGGCGGGACGATAGATACCCGCGTCGGTGCCGCTTAGGATATATCCACCGCCCTCGGCAGCCGCGTCGATGCACCGCTGTGCCGCTTTCCTGATGGTCTTCTCGTCTTCTATCATAAGGAAGGCCATGTCGTCCAGATTGCCCTTGAGGCAGATGCGATCCCCCACCTTTTCCTTGACCTCGGCCAGGGTCACGTCTCCGCGCAGGCCTGTCTCGATGGGGCTCATGATATCTATGCCTATTTCTGCAATATCGTCCAGTATGGCGCGCAGTTTGCCGTGGGTGTGGTAATTTACCAGGGCGTCGTGGTCGTGCATGAGGCGGACGATCCCTTTGTCGTAGCGGGTGACAAGTTGGGTAAAGGTGTGGGGATGCACCACGCCGGGGCCGCAGTGTTCGGAGCCGCCCATCCAGAAAGACTTGACGCCCTTTTCGCAGCATCGCTCCACAAAATCCTCCACGCGGGGAGCAAAGGCGGCCACGATCTCCTCCACCACGCCCACGTCTTCGGCCATCTGCATATAAAGATTCTGGGAGCCCAAAACACCAAGCGCGAGCCGGAAAGGCGAGGGCATGGCAAGGGCTACAAGGCCCTCTTTGTCAATTCTCTCTGTCCACTCATGGTATGCTGTCGGTTCCGGATTCGGCGGGACGTAGGGGATGGAGAGGAGCTTTTCCACGTCCTTTTTCGTCTTTACCAGGTACTCTGTGGTCCAGGAAGCGTCTCGAGTGATGCGTCGCTCCGCTGTCAGCGTGCCTTTCGGCGTCCGAATCGTCTCCTTGAGTGTATCTTCCTGGCGCTCAATGTGGCGTATTCGCTTGCGGGCTGCGCCGCAGAATATCTCTATGTCGCTCAGGGCGCCCACGGATAGCGTGATATCGGTATGCTGAAGAAAGGTATGCCACTCCTCGTCGGACATCTGCTCCACCATGGCGGGAGAAATGTGAGGGGCGACGGGGACTCTGTCCGCCTCCTGATGTTGAATGGCCATGAGCAGTCGCTTCCTGGACGTCATCTTGCCCATCGTCTCTCCTTTAGCCGCGCGTTTCCGATCGCCTATCTGATCCCTGTTAGGTAGCCTACATTTGCGATCTGTTCCTGTCAAGTGCATTTTCCCTCTACAATAGCGAGGGAACTCCCCAAAGTTGACCACGCTGCCACTTTGTATTAACATTCTTCAGAGCTTGAGACATTTTCCCAGAATTGTTCCTCGCACAATGTCTGTGTCTTCTTCACAACGTATGTGAACCTTTCTCCCGATGTAGTGGATGGGGTGACCGCTCAAGCCCAAGGTGGATTATTCTTTTTCGGAAAGGAGATAGTATGCCGAATCTAGAACAGCCTAATGCCAATGAGGCACTAAGCCGGACGCGCAATCGCTCCCAGGATGTGGTGCCCAGTTCGGGAATATGTTCGCGTTGTATCGATGGGTGTACGGGCAACTGTGTGGTCTGGCAGACCACTTTTCGGGGACGCGAGCTACTGTATCCCGATCCCTTTGGTTCGCTGACTGCGGGAGGCGACAAGGATTACCCCGTGGACTATTCTCATCTGAATATCCAGGGATATGCACAGGGGGCCAAGGGGCTAAAAGAGGAACCGACACCAGATAACACTCTCTTTACCATGGTGGACACTGAGCTTGAGATAGGTACCGAAAACAAAGAGAAACTATGTATGCCTATCATCAGCGGCGCGCTAGGATCTACAGAGATCGCCCGAGTAAACTGGGACCATTTCGCCGTGGGGGCGGCCATCTCGGGGGTGGTATTGACCTGTGGGGAGAACGTGTGTGGCATCGACCCCGAACTGGAGTTGGGAGAGAATGGTCGGGTTATAGACTCACCGGAGCTTCGCCGCCGCGTGGAGGTGTATCGCCGCTGGTATGAAGGATATGGCGGAATCCACGTGCAGATGAACGTGGAGGATACAAACTTTGGTGTCGCTGAATACGCCGTCGGCGAACTGGAAGTGGACGCCGTCGAACTCAAGTGGGGCCAGGGCGCCAAGTGCATCGGTGGCGAGATCAAGGTGGATTCCTTGGAGCGGGCTTTGGAGCTCCAGAGCCGCGGTTATCTGGTGACACCGAATCCCTCTAACCCGGCCGTTCAAAGAGCGTACGGGGATGGGGCACTTCAGGAATTTGAGCGTCATTCACGCCTTGGATTCATCGACAAGGAATCGTTTGCAGGGGAGGTCGAGAGATTGCGCGGTCTCGGAGCCAAGCGGGTGACCCTCAAGACGGGTGCCTATCCCATGCGCGAATTGGCCCAAGCCCTCAAGTGGTCTTCCGATCTGGAATTGGACCTGGTGACCATCGACGGCGCTGGCGGCGGCACGGGGATGAGTCCCTGGCGTATGATGTGTGAGTGGGGCGTGCCGACGATCTATCTGGAGGCCATGACCTACGATCTGTGCCAGATGCTGGACGAGCAAGGAGCCTATATCCCCGATATCGCCATAGGTGGTGGACTTTCCACCGAGGATCACATCTTTAAGGTGCTGGCCATGGGTGCTCCCTATGTGGACGCCGTTTGCCTGGGCCGCGCCATCATGATTCCGGGAATGGTGGGCAAGAACGCCGAGACCTGGCTTGAGGAGGATAGGCTTCCACGGAGGCTGTCCTCGTATGGTGATTCGGTGGAGGAGATCTTTGTGAACTATGAGGAACTTAAGGAAAAGTACGGATCTGAAGTGGACGATCTTCCCCTTGGTGCCATCGGGATGTATTCCTATGTGGACAAACTAAAAGTTGGACTTCAGCAGTTGATGGCAGGAAGCCGCAACTTTAGCCTGGATACCATCTCGCGCAGGGACGTCATGGCCCTCACGCGGGAGGCTGAGGATGTGACCGGCCTTGACTATGTGATGGATGCCTACAGGGCAGAGGCGGAGGAGATAATAAAGGGATAGCGTCCCCTCTGTATGTAAGTGGAGAGCCGCTCTTGGCCAAGAGCGGCTCTTTTGACTGCACGATGGAGCGCCCATCCTCGGCGATTCACGTATCTTTTCGAGTCTCCAATTGTTCGCGAAGGATCTGGCGTACGAGCTGCACATTGGCCTGGCCCTGGGTGGCCTGCATCACCTGGCCGATAAAGAAGCCAAACACCTCTTCTTTACCTTCCAGATATTGTTGTAACGGTCCGGGATTCTCATCGAGTACATCTTCTACGATCGATTTCAGTTTCTCCTGATCGCTGATCTGAGTCAGACCCTCGCGCTCCACGATGGCCTCCGGCGGCTCACCGGTCTCAAACATCTCATCCAGGACGTCCTTGGCCACCGTGGCGTTGATGGCATCCTCGGCCAAGAGGTCCAGGAGTTCGGCCACGTGCTGAGGTTCGATGGCCAACTCGTCGATATCGACGGTATGCTCGTGCATCAGGCGGAATACCTCTCCCACAACCCAGTTCGCCACTGTCTGTGGTTCGACCTCCTCTTCCAGTTCTAGGAGCACGGCCTCAAAGTAATTGGCCACTGCGCTATCCTCGACAAGCAGGGCGGCATCCTCGGATTTTATGTCATACTCTGCTACAAAGCGCTCGCGCTTTTCGTCGGGCAGTTCGGGCAGGCGCTCGCGCATTTGCTCGACGAATTGGTCGTCGAGATCCAAGGGCGGAAGATCCGGTTCTGGAAAGTAGCGATAGTCCTCGGCGAACTCTTTTGAGCGCTGGAACACGGTGCGGTGCGCGGCCTCGTCCCATCCCATGGTCACCTGTTGCACTCGTTCGCCCTTTGTTAAAAGTTCAGCCTGACGCTCTATTTCGTAGGCGATGGCCTGACGCACGGCGCGGAAGGAATTGAGATTTTTCACCTCCACTTTGGTGCCGAATTCTGTCGCTCCTGCGGGACGAATAGAGACGTTGGCCTCACAGCGCATGGCTCCCTCAGCCATATTTCCCGTGCTCACACCCAGGTAGCGCAAAATGGTGCGCAGTTTTGTGAGATAAGCGTGGGCCTGTTCGGCATTGGTCATGTCTGCCTCGGAGACGATCTCCATCAGGGGCACCCCGGCGCGGTTAAAGTCGATCAGGCTGCTGTCGTGCTCGTGAATCAACTTGGCCGTGTCCTCTTCCAGGTGTACACGGCGGATGCGTATGGTTTTGGTCTCCCCATTGGATGTGATATCCAGATGGCCGTCGACGCAGAGGGGGAAATCGTACTGGGAGATCTGGTATCCTTTGGGCAGATCAGGATAGGGATAGTTCTTGCGATCGAATTTGCTGAATTCGGGAATGTGGCAGTGGAGAGCCAGGCCGGTCAGAATGGTGGCCTCGACGGCAGCCTGGTTAATGACTGGCAGCGCGCCGGGCATGCTGAGGCATACGGGACATACCCGTGTGTTAGGTGGGGCGGCAGCATAGTCAGCGGCGCAGCCACAGAACATCTTGGACTTGGTAAGTAACTGGGCATGAACCTCCATGCCGATTACCGTCTCGTATTCCATCCTCTTCCCTCTTTTTTTCTATCCCAATCGACTTTTCATCATAACGAACAGAACGATCTATTTCTTGATACCCGTGTCAATACTGGCCGTACTGATCCAGGGTCTCAAAGACTGCTGCCAGGTTCTCCCAGGGGATATCTGGTGTCACGCCGTTCCCCGGCGAGGCCATCCAGCCGCCTCCGGGCATGAGGCCCTCACATTGCTCCCGAATCATACGCCGTACGTCGTCGGGGGTGCCGTGCTTGAGGTCGCGCTGGAGGCCGATGGTGCCCTCCATGGCGATGCGATCGCCAAAGCGTCGCTTGATATCATAGATATCCATGCTCTCGGCCTGTACCGTGATGAGGGAGGAGACCCCGATATCGATCAGGTCTGGTATGATGGGCACATAGTAGCCGTCGGAGTGATAGCGGAAATGGATGTCAGGGTCCACCTCCTTGATGGCCTCGATGACGGCGGCCATACGGGGCTTGAGCCACTCCCTCCACATGTCCGGTCCGAGTATCATGCTTTTCTGGCTGCCCACATCGTCGTTCATGGCGATCATGTCAACCCCCGCCTTGGCGAAACGGATTGCCTGGGCGATACGGATGTCGGTGATCCTGGTGAGGAGGGCGTCGGCGAATTCCTCATGGACATAAAAATCCTCAAATAATTTGACTTCCGAACGTAACGTCCAGGCGGTCTGAAAGATCCACCCCAGGTGGGCGCTGACGGGATACCCCGCCTCCTGAAGTTTCCGGATCTCTCCTTCCAGGTGGTCGTGGCGCCACTCGCCCACATAGTCGGGAAAGGGATAGTTCTCTATCTCTTCCACGGCGGAAAAGTCGCGCATGGGTGAGAGGGGGGCGGACAGGTGGTGAAGATGAGCCGGGCGCATGGCCACGCCCCATTCGGAATGGTAGGGATTGGACCACTCCAGGCTCCATTCCACATCCAGATCCTGGAAATATCGCCCAAAGCGCTCCTCCAGGTTAGGCAGGGGGTCGGGGCGCCGAAAGCCGACGCTGGCCAGGTCCCAATCCCAGTACGCCGCCGGATCCTCGTGGCCAGTTTGGGCACGGAATTCCTCAAGCACGTCCGGCGTGAGATTGGCAAAGCGGGGCACGCGGTCCGGCTCCTCGTGCTGCAGCGTGGTCAACACGCGCTCGCGATGATTCATGTGTGATTTCTCCTTGCAAGCCCAAATAGGGTTAGTCCAGTTCTTCCGGTGGCCAGGGATCCAGCGTGGCGCCCGAGGGATGGGGTCCTATGGGACGGAAGGGTACCTTCTCTACAGGCGCGTATTCGATGGCCAGATGGGGCGTGTACAGTTTGACGTGGTCGCAATGGCGTGAGACCATGGCCGTGGCCAAAATGCCGGTGGTGAGCAGGGTGCGCTCCACGGGATAGGTGGGCTGGCCCGTCAGGAACATCTCCTCGACGTTCAGGCTCAGGTAGCTAAAGTGCGCGTGGGGCCCACCGCTTTGCAGGTGGAATTCGCAGGTCTCTATGGTGCCCTCGGCCCGACCGGCAAAGGCGAAACTGGTGCTGTATCCATTGAGCATGAGGACGGCGGCGCACAGTCCGTCCCGATAGGTCAGGAGAAAGGCTACGGGTTCCTCGACAAGTTCGGGGGCTTTTTTCCAGGGGCCCTCGGTTTCCTCGATAGCCCCGCCCGCCGCCTTGGCGAGGGCGGCATGTTGGGGATTTTTCTCCAGCCAGCGCCAAACATCGTTTCCCTCCAGGCATTGTACGCTCTCCACACCCGTCTCGCCTCCCTGTCGACGTTCCACCATGCACTGCAGTGTCTCCAGGGCATGGAAACCGTATGATTCTGTGGGCCCGTACCCTATGGCCACCGCCGCTTCCATGGGCGTCCCCAGGGGATATTCCAGATGCGGTTTCCTCCAGCAGACGGGCAGGGAGGAGCCGGCCATAAAGGGGATATGCAGTTCGTCGGCGCGGGCGTACATCCATTTGGCGTCGTGCCAATTATAAGACAGGTGCTTGTCGCTGAAGACGGGCACACTCTCACCCGTAGAGCTGAGGGTGCCAGAAACCTGCTCGAAAAAGTGACGGCGGGGATAGAGTTTTTGCCCCTTCTCGTTCAACGGATAATCGCCATGCTCGCCGACGATGAGCACGCTGTCCACGGCCAGATCCTCGCCACCCAGGGTCAAGGCGCTACGGATGCTGGGATAGATGGGCACGTCAAAGGCTTTTGCCGTCTCCACGCCCGTATCGGTCTCGTTGATCTGATCGAGATACATGGAGGCGATCTCCACACGGGGAGCATGGAGCCCCTCATCGGTCGGAAATCCACGCAGGAATTTTCCCACGATAACGTCGGCGTGGGAGCGAGGACGATATTCGGTCACGATGGCGGCTATTTTTTTCTCGGTCAAGGTGTCCTCCTTTATGGTTCGCAGCATATACGGCAATCTGGCCTGGGATTATCGCCGGAGATGCTTAATCGACGAAACGGTGGTGCAGTGCCTCCAGATCGATTCTGGCATCCAAGTCATCGGAGATGGCGTCGTTGATCTCTACAAAGCGGGGTTGGCGCATGCCGATGAGGGCCACATCCACATAGGGATCGGAGAGGACATAGTTGAGTAAGAGTTCTCCCACCTCCAACGGCGGTATCTCTGGAAAGCGATCGGCCATCAGCCGTTGGAAAACGCCGCTGGTCATGGGTCGCATGAGGACGATGCCCATCTCCTGTGCTTCCGCCTCGCGGATAATGCCCTCATCGTTCTCAAAATCGGAGGGGTGTTGATACATGAGATTGTAGCGCACCTGCATCACGTCAAAGGCGCCGGAGGCGATCAATCTCTCCACCCCGCCCGAGGGCCCTTCGCAGGTGAATCCCAGGAAGCGCACTTTTTTCTCCTCGCGCAGCGCCCGCAGCGCGTCCAGCCCTCTCTGATTGAGGATCTCGTCGGCTTCTCCCTTGTTGTGCCAGCCGCCGTGAAACTGGATCACGTCGATGACATCTGTTTGCAGACGGCGCAGGCTATCCTCCACGCTTTGGCGGATGGTTGTCGGCGACGACCAGCGGCCCTCTCCCCCGCTGATCTTGGTGGCCAGGATCACGTCGTCGCGGTGCCCCTTGAGGGCGTTGCCCACCATCTCCTCGCTGCGGCCGTCGCCATAGGCCGGTGCCGTATCGAAGTAGTTGTAACCCAGTTCCAGAGCCCGATGGATAGTTGCTGTCGTGGCCCGCTGTGCCTCACGGGAAAAGGGATCCCATTTCCCCATATAGTTGGGGATGCCGAACTGGGCCCCGCCTACTCCTACCTCGGATACTTTTAGGCCCGTTCTGCCAAGTGTTCGATATCGCATAGTATCTCCTGATATGTCACATGGAAAATCTTGACGTGCTAGATCACGGCCCCTCGCGGCGTGCCGGACATGAGATCGGCCGTCCTATAGTACTGGGCGCGGGCCCTCACACAGGCGCGGGGATCCAGTTCATATAGTTCTTCAAGGGTCATGGTACGGATCTCCTGATCCTCGAAATCGTCGGTGACATAGGTTTCGGCCTGCTCTCTGTCTGGCGTGGCCAGCCATTTGCCCTCGTTATCCCGAAAGACGTAGAGGGTGCTGTCCTCGCGTATGGCGATCTCTCCCTCCGTACATCGCTTTGCCTCTCCATCCTTTCGGAAGGGAGCTATGCCCGCCTCCGGGGCCCCGTGTGCCTCCAGGAACTGGATCAGGATGCTGTGCATCTGCTCTGCGATGTCCTGACGTTCGGCGATGAGGTTCTCGGTCTGTGTGGGATCTTCCTGCAGATCGTACAGCTCAGACAGCATATCGTAGGGGGCGCAGATGTAGCTCCATCGCTCGTTGGTCACCGTGCGGGCGCACACCTCGCTGCGGGCGCCGGCCATGCCGTCGAACTCTACGGAGGTATCGGACACGCCCTCCATGGGCTCATAGATAAAGCGCCCCGAGATGGCGGCGTCGTGCACGCTATCCGTCTCTCCTTGAAGTAAAGGAAGGAGCGATTTGCCCTGTACCGTGTCGGGGATGTCCAGGCCAAAAACGTCGAGGATGGTGGGCATCACGTCGGGGGGCTGTACCAGGGCGGGAAGGCGCTCTCCTGCACCGAGGCCCTGAGGATGACGTATCATCATGCTCACGTGACAGGAGGGCTCGTAGAGGTTGCCCAGCAGATCACCCGGCTTGCCGAGGAGATCTTGCTCTCCCATGAGGTAGCCGTGATCTGAGAGGTGGATGATCAATGCCTCGTCATCCAGTCCCAGGGCGTGGATCTTGTTCAGAAGGTGGCCCACGTTGCGGTCCACCATGGTGACCTCGCCGGCATAGCGGGCGCGAATGTCGTTCAGTTCCGCCTCGGTGAGATAGTCTGTGCGGCCATATTGCGGGTAGATGATCTCCTGTCCCTCGTAGGAGGGATCGGCGTAGCGGGCATAATCATAGGGCGGGGGATCAAAGGGCTCGTGCGGGTCCCACGTGTCCACCCACAGGAAAAAATCCTCGTGGGTATAATTGTCGTCCAGCCAGTCCATGGCGGCATGGATCGTCTTGGGAGCCATATAGTCTCGCTCATAGCGACGGGAGTATCTGTTGCGCAGGATGCGTCTCATCTTGGGCAGATCGCCGCGCATCTGGTGGGGCAGGCAGGGAAGTTCAATGGGATGGGGGGCCGTGATCCACTGATCGCCGTGTTGCCCCCGGACCCAGTCCCAGCCGTCGAATCCCCTGCGGAAGCCATAGCCGTCGCTTCCCATGGGTAGCGTATCGAAGAAGAGCTGGGTGACGATGCCAGCCTCTTCCAGTGCTTCCGCCAGGAGCACGTCGTCGGGGCGCAGGGGCTCCCATCCCGTCTCCATAAAGCCCCAGCGGCCGGTGAACAGGTCGCGCCGGTTGGGTACCGTGGGATAGGAGGCGATATAGCAGCGGTCAAAGAGGGCCGATTCGCCGGCCAGGTGGTCGAGATTTGGGGTCTCGATAAAGGGCTCCCCCTCGTGGCCGGGACGATCCCAGGGCGCCGGTACCCCATAGGCATTGACATGGTCACGCCGCAGACTGTCGTTCATGATGACGATGACTTTCATCTGTTTTGCCTCCTCTGGCAGGGGGTAAATCGCTACCTAGTGAACTCTGAGACAGGAGATGCTACGATTTCATCTTGCGCAGAGCGCTTACTTTGGCATGGTGATAATTCCTCTAGATGTCCAGATTCTCCACCTCTGTGGCATGGGTTTGGATGAAGTTGCGGCGGGGGGCGACGGCGCTGCCCATGAGGCGGTTAAAGATCTGGTCGGTGAGGGCGGCGTCCTCCAGGGTCACCTGGATCAGTGTGCGTTCCTCGGGATCCATGGTCGTCTTCCACAACTGCTCGGGATTCATCTCCCCCAGGCCCTTGTAGCGCTGTGTGTCCACATTCTTGGCCTTCAAGTTGGCCAGCAGTTCCGCCCTCTCGTCCTCTGTATATGCATAGTGGGTATTGCGCGAGGTGGACACTTTGTAGAGGGGAGGCTGGGCCAGGAAAAGATGCCCGCTCGTGATGAGGGGCTCCATATAGCGATAGAAAAAGGTCAAGAGCAGGGTGATGATGTGGGCACCATCCACATCGGCGTCCGTCATGATAATGACTTTGCCGTATCGCAGGTTATCCAGGTCGAACTGCTCGCCTATTCCCGTGCCCAAGGCCTGAATCAGGGCCTTGATCTCTCTATTTTTGAGGGCGCGGTCCATGCGTTTCTTTTCCACATTCAGGATTTTGCCTCGCAAGGGGAGAATAGCCTGGAAACGGCGGTCGCGGCACTGTTTGGCCGACCCACCCGCCGAATCGCCCTCCACGATAAAGAGCTCTGTGCGCTCGGCATTGCCCTCGGAACAGTCCGCCAGTTTTCCGGGCAGCGTGCTGGTCTCCAGTACGCTCTTGCGCATGACCAGGTCCCGCGCCTGGCGCGCCGCCATGCGGGCGCGGCGCGCGCGTTTGGCCTTGCGAATGATGGTGTTGGCGGCCCCCGAGTTGTTCTCCAACCAGGCGCCAAAGGCCTCACCAAAGATGCTTATCACCTGGCCGGTCATCTCGGCATTGCCCAACTTGGCTTTGGTCTGGCTCTCGAACTGGGGGTCCGTCATCTTGACGCTGACGATGGCCGTCAGGCCCTCTCTGACGTCGCGCCCCGAGAAATTCCCCTCTTTTTCTTTCAGCGCGTTGTTGCGGCGGGCATAGTCGTTCACCGTACGGGTGAGGGCGCTGCGAAAGCCGGTCAGATGGGTGCCCCCGTCCACGGTGTTGATGTTGTTGGCAAAGGCAAAGACCGATTCGGAGTAGGTGTCCGTATATTGTAGGGCCACCTCTACACTCGTTCCCTCGATCTCTCCCTCCACGTAAAAGGGGTCGTGTAGCGTATCGCGATCCCGATTCAGGTAGCGCGTAAAGGACTTGATGCCCCCCTCAAAATGGAAGCTGACCTCTCGTCCGTCGCGCTCGTCAAAGAGGTGGATGGTCATATTACGGGTGAGGAAAGCCATTTCCCGGAAGCGCTGGCTCAGCGCGTCAAAATTGTAGTTGAGGGTGTTCATGATCTCTGTATCGGGCAAAAAGTGTGTATGGGTCCCGTGCCCCTCGGCTTTTCCGTAGTCAACGACCTCCGTGACGGGGCGGCCCCTCTCGTAGCGTTGGGAGTAGCGCCGGCCATCGTATTCCACCGTGACCTCCAGATATTCCGAAAGGGCATTGACGGCAGAGACGCCCACACCGTGCAGGCCACTGGCCACCTTGTATCCCCCACCGCCAAACTTGCCCCCCGCATGGAGGACGGTGTGTACCACCTCCAGAGTGTTCCTGCCGGTGCTCTTTTCCTCCCCTACGGGGATACCCCGTCCGTTATCCTCCACGGTGACTGAGCCATCCTCGTGGATGGTGACCTCGATGCGGTCACAGCACTCGGCCAGGGCCTCGTCGATGGAATTGTCGACCACCTCGTATACCAGATGGTGTAGACCTCGTTTGTCGGTGCTGCCGATGTACATGCCGGGACGGCGCCTTACGGCCTCCAAACCCTCCAGGACTTCGATGTCTTTGGCAGTGTAGCTTTGCTGGAAATCGGACATTGCTATTGTTGACTCCTTTGCTGTTCCAAAAGCTCATGCCAGGCGGCGAATCGATCCTGGTAGAAGATGAAAAAGGCGAGCGTGGTAGATGTGCCCACATAAGCGTTAGCCAGGATGGCCACGCCGGTTCCCAGGGGGGAGCCCAAAAGCAGGCGACCCCAGATAAAGCCCAGGCCTACGTTGATGACATTGCTCAGCAGGACAAGCCCTACTGTGGGCCAAAAGTTGACCCGCACGACGGTAAAGGAGTTTATCAGGGCCTGGAAAGGATTAGCCTCGGATAGGGTCACGGCCTGGGGAATGAACGACAGATAGAGCATTATCCAGAGGAGAGAGACCCCAATAAAGATCACAAAGGGTCCGAACAAAAAGCCGATGCCAAGGGCAAAGAGCCCCAGGATGCTCAGGGGAAGGATGATAATGCCCAGGTACAACCAATAGAGAGGCGTGCGTTGCAGCAATTTTCGTCCACTCAGATGTTCATAGCGCGTTTCCTGTGCCAGCATGGCCAGAAAAACGGAGGCGATAAACAGACCCAGAGCCAGTATGATGAGCTGGGCAAGAAATGTATGCCAATACGTAGAGAGTTCGATGACCCAGTCTGTGCCGGGATCGATGGGCTTGATGCCCGCTATACTGGGCACACCCAATCTCCCCCAGGCCAATAATGCAAAAAGATTCGTTCTTCCCAATGTGGTCTGCAACATCTCTATAGTCATCTCGAACATCTCGGCAACATTGGCATCCAAGTTGTCTGACGTCATCTCCATGCTTCTCTGTAAAGTATCGATCGTCTGCTCAACGACGGGAGCGATGGATAGTTTGGGGCCCGCCCAAAAAAAGACGTCCAAAAGGATGGGTATCGCGGCCAGCCACAGTTTTCTGGCGACCCTGTTGAATCCGATTCTTAGGATATCAATGACGCTCAATCTGCTCACCTCCGAACACACATTCTACCACAGCCCGCCACGAATGAAAAAAGACAGGGAGATGTGTAACAAGGAAAAGGGGTCAAGCCTTCTCGTGGACGATCTGCCCTCCGAGGATGGTCACACACACGGATGTGGTGAGGAGTTTTCTCTCCGGATGCTCATAGATATCGTCTTCCAGCACGATGAGATCGGCCAGTTTTCCCGGGGTCAGGCTGCCTTTTATCTGTGACTCGCCAGAGGCCGTGGCGGACCCCACCGTATAGGCGTGCAATGCCTCGTCGAGGTTCAACCTCTCCTGTGGATACCAGCCGCCTTGAGGATATCCGTCCGGACGCTGTCGAGTGATGGCTGCATAAAGTCCCTTTAGAGGGTCGAGGGGTTCCACCGGGCAGTCCGTGCCAAAGGCCAACGTGGCGCCCGTTTCCAGGACGCTGCGCCATGCATAGCCCCAGCGGGCGCGCGCCCCCCAATGGCGGTCAGCCATATCCATATCGTGAATGGCGTGAATAGGCTGCATGGAAGCGACCACGCCAAGTTGGGACAGGCGGGGAATATCCTGGGGAGAGAGAAGTTGCACATGCTCGATACGTTGGGGCAGAGCAGACGAAAGCCCTGCCTGTAAGACTCTTTCGTAGACATCAAGGACGCGCCTGTTGGCGCCGTCCCCGATGGCGTGAATGGCGCAGGCCAGCCCCCCACGGGCCGCTGTGCTTACGGCTTGGTACATCTCTTTCGATTCGGTGACCGGCACGCCACGATCGCCGGGTCGACCTTCGTAGGGTTCCATCATCTCTGCCGTGGCGGAGCCCAACGCGCCGTCCGCGAACAACTTGACGTGGCCGATGCGCAACAGATCGTTGCCAAAGCCCGTTCGCAGGCCGAGTTGGCGGGCTGCTGCCAGGTTATCAACGGGGATCATGTGCCACACACGGAGGGTGAGGTTGCCGTCGTTCTCCAGCCGCTGAAAGGCGGCCAGGGCATCGGAGCCCTCGCAATTGTGGATGCCCGTTATCCCCAGCCGCGCCGCATCCCTCATGGCGGCCCGCATGGCCTGATCCATGGTTTCGGTGTCTGGTGTGGGAATGTGTTCCCTTATCAGTGCCTGGGCCTTTTCGGTAAGTATGCCCGAGGGGTCCCCATCGGAATGACGCCGTATCTGCCCTCCGGGAGGATCGGGTGTGGAGGCATCTATGTCCGTCATCTGCAAGGCACGGGAGTTGACCCACAACGCATGTCCATCCTTGGAAGAGAGGGCCACGGGGACGTGGCGCACGACGCCGTCCAGATCGTCCCGCGTGGGCTGAACGGGCTCTGGCCATACGTTATGATTCCAGCCTCGTCCTAACAGCCACTGATCCTCTCGCAGTTCTCTTGCGGCCCTCTGTATTCGCTGCAGGGTCTCGTTCAGAGAGGGAGCCTCAGCCAGATCCACCTGTTGGAGCAGCAGCCCGTAGGAGGAAAAATGCACGTGGGCGTCGATAAAGCCCGGCAACACAGTACGCCGGGCCAGGTCAAGGCGTTCGGCTTTGGGGCAGAGATCGAGCATGTCCTGGGATGACCCGATGGCCCGGATGCGATCTCCGCAAATGGCGAGGGCCTCTACCACGGGGACAGAGGGGTCCAGGGTATGAATCGAGCCATTGAAGAGCACAATCTCTCGTTGCACGCACAACTCCTGTTTTACAAGGTTTTAATGGCCTCTCTGATATCGGTCCAACAGAGTGGGATAGCCAGTATTGGAGAGGTCTAGAAAGGGATCTCTTCCTCATCGGTGGTGGAGGGAGGGCTTTCCTCTTCATGACCTTCTGGGAAAGGTTCCTCTGCGGTCTGGCCACGCCCGCCAAGAAACTGTACATTTTGCGCCGTCACGTCCAAAGAGGCTCGCCACTGACCATCTCGTCCCTGATATGGCTCAGGTGGGTCAAGTCTCCCCTCTACAAAGACCTGGCGCCCCTTGGAGAGATATTGGTTACAGGTCTCTGCCAGGCGTCGCCAGGCGGTAACGCGGAACCACACCGTGCGTTTCTGTGTCTGCCCGTCGGAATCGGTCCAGCGACGATTGGTGGCCACAGAGAAATTGGTGACGGGCGTTCCGTCGGGTGTATAGCGCATCTCGGGATCGCGGCCCAGATTGCCGATGATAATAATCTTCTGATACATTGTTGCCTCCTTTAGATCCGGTTGACGTGGGAGCGATTATAACATGAACGAAGGTGTTGAGCAATGAGAGATTGTAGAAAAGACCACATTGCAAAGGGGGAGGGCTTTGTTTATAATACGGGCAATGTTACAGGAGGAGATGCTTTGGAGCTCGATTACGCGTCAATGGGAGCGGGCATGAGCAGACGCACGACAGTTCTTTTGGTTTCGTTGATTTCGTTGATTGCGGCGTCTGTATTTGCGGGGGGATGCGATAGGGCCACGCCCACCCTGTCATCCGAGGGGGGGAAGGCTACCGCGCCACAGGAGGTAGATGCCGCCACACCCGCCCCGACTATGCCCACGGCAGAATCCGAGACGACGCTCACGGGGGAGGCAGTTATCGAACCTGCAGAGACCCCTGTCTTGTCACCAGGGCCGGCGTTGCTAGCGCCACCCGATGAAATGGTGGGGACGGCTATCGACCTGGTGTGGGCCTGGGAACAGGAGTTAGGCGAGGACGAATGGTTCGAACTGCAGATATGGCCCGACGATCCGGAGACCGAACCAGAGGCGTATGACTGGTATAAGGAAAAACAGGAGCGTATCACCTCGGCGACCCTTTCCCCCGGTGGTTATTTCTGGCAGGTACTTGTGGTGCAGGGACGTGAGGAAGAGCGTGGTGAGGTGATGGATCTTGACTATGTAAAACCTCCACGTTTTACTCTTGTACGTCCCTCTTTGAGGCGAGGGGAGCCAGGGGTGGCTCCTGCTGCGACGGATACACCGACTCTGCAGTCTGTCTATCCAACGGAGACACCGAGGGGGCCTACCCCAACGCTGACGGATACGCCTGTACAGCCGATGCCGACTGATACGCCGCAGCCTACATCAACAGATACCCCAATACCGCCGACGGACACGCCAGAACCGCCAGCGTATCCGGGTACAGCAACACCAGCGAATGGCGACTATCCTTATCCCTGATTTTGACCGGTGTCGTTTGGGCCTTTGAGGATTGGTGTGATGCGCCGTGGGGCCGTGGTAAGGTCTGGGGCATGTTCACGGACTTTTGTTTGCAGTACGGATGATGAGGCTATTCGAGGGAGGACGTTTGCAGAGAGAACGCGTTCTGGATGCGAGTTTATGGTGTTTGGCGCTTTTGGGGCCCGCCCTGTATTTGGCGGGGATCATGGCCCAAGGGATGGCTGTCTTTAACCTGGAGTACGCGCGTCTGGGGATAACCTACGTCGTGCTGGCTTTGAGCGCCGGTTGCGCTGCGTATCTGACTTTTCGTCACGGTCGTTCCACGTGGCATCTGGTGGCTGGCGTCGTGCTGCTGATCAATCTGGGATCCGTCGGGGTCTCTGGCGTATTTTGGCTGCGAAATACACATCGGGCCATGGCAGAGATCAGGGACGCGCAGGTAGAAGCAGGAAAGGTGGGAGTTCTGGTTGCTCCGATCGATCAATCCTCCGAGGCGGCAAGTGAGGCACGGGCCATCGAGAAGAGAGTCGGCGATACTGTGGAGCGCATGGGGTTGGATGCTTATACCACGGTGCGGCATGTGACCCATCCTTTCGTATCCGCCAGCCAGGCCAGAGCCTGGGGGGAGAGCATGGGCGGACACATCGTCGTCTGGGGGACGGAAGACGGAACAAGGCGCGATGCCGCCTACTCTATCACGGTGCTCAGCGGCAATCAAACCGATATCGCCCTTGACTCGTTCAGCCTTATGCTTCTTATGGTCACTCAGGATACTCTGGTGCTATCTGCCAAAGGGGCTTCTGGGGAAATCTTTGCTCAGGAGGTTGTGGCGCCCCTCTCGACGGGATTTGCGTGTCTTGCCGTTGGACAGCCTCGCCTGGCTGCGGGGCAGTTCCATCGGGTGATGAATAGCGACCTCTTGCCCGAAGATGACCTTCCGTCGTTGCATAATCATTTTGGCACGGCGTTATTGCGGCTTGACCGGCCCGATCTGGCATTTCAAGAGTACGAGGCCTCCAATGCTCTGAATCCCAACGCCAGGGCATGGATAGGCATCGGCAATGTAAAGATGGCCCAGCGTGAGTGGTCGGCCGCCAGCGAGGCTTTTTCTCGGGCGCTGGCCCTCGATCCCTATGATCCCGTGGCTTATTGCGGTCTGGGGATCGTATACGCTCGGCAGCATGATCTCCGGCGCGCTTTGTCTTCCTATGATCAGGCCATCTCTTTGGTGCCCGAGGAGGCTGCTCCTTATGCTCTCAAGGCCTTGACGTACGAGTTGATGGGCGAGGTGTCGGCGGCGCGGGATGCCTATCGCAATTGTGTGGTACGTGCGGGATCCCATGCGGGGCTTTATGCTGCCGCAGAGGAGCGAGCGGCATATATCCTCCAGCATCCACCCACAGCCGTTCCCACGGCGACGCCGCGTCCCATTCCCACACCTACGCCTATTCCCACGTCGTCCATGTATCGCGTGGAGCGAGGAGACACCGTACAGGAGATCGCCAATGAGTTTGGTGTTTCTGTGCAGGACTTGGTACGGTTGAATGAACTGGAAGATCCCCATGCTATCGGCGCCGGTCAGGTATTGCTGATTCCCCAGAAGCCGCCACCTTGATATGAGCAGGGAGGAGCGTCAGGGTCAGATCTTTTCGCCCTGGCGAATGCTGGAGCATCTGCGGCGTTCAGGGGAGGGACTGGTGGTGCTGGATCTTGTAAATTAGTATGGACGTTTTGATTAGTTTATCTTTGAAGGAGAGTTATGAAGATCACGGCTATCAAGTGTTATCCCGTATGGGTGGGACACAGGAACCAGTTCGTCGTCAAGGTGGAGACCGACGACGGTATCTATGGTCTGGGAGAGGGCGGCCTCTCTGGCCGTGAACTGGCCATGAAGGGCGCTGTGGAGCACTATGCCAACTGGCTTGTGGGACGCGATCCCATGCGACGGGGGGCGCTGTGGCAGGAGATGTACCGGAGTCAGTATTTCGAGGGCGGGCGCGTGCTCACGGCGGCCATCTCGGCCATCGACATCGCCCTCTATGATATCGCTGGCAAAGCGTTGGGGGTGCCGGTCTATGAGTTGCTGGGGGGCAAGCACCGCGATTTTGTGCCGGGTTTTGCCACGACAGGCGGCAGCACCTATGAGGAGGTGCTGGAAGGCGTGGAGTTGCTTTTGGAAAACGACTGGCCCGCCATTCGTATCGGGTTGGCCAGGCCGCCGTATGAGGATCCTCAACTCTATGAGCCACGCGAGTCGATTCCCCTGACGGCGCGGTGGATGACGAGGTTGCGGGAAGACGTGGGCTCAGGGCCGGTGCTGGGCGTAGAGTATCATCATCGTCTAACAGTTGCCGAGGCCGCTTCCTTCTGTCAACGCATGCCCCAGGGCACCCTCGATTTCCTGGAGGAGCCCATCCGGGATGAGGCGCCGGAAGCCTATGAGGCCCTGCGCGGCATGACCGACGTGCCCTTTGCCATCGGGGAGGAATTCTCCAGCAAATGGCAGTTCTTGCCCTATATCGAGCGAGGCATCACGAACTTTGCCCGTGTCGATGTGTGTAACGTGGGTGGCCTGACTGAGGCTAAAAAGGTCGCGGGTTGGGCTGAGGCCCATTATATAGATCTCATGCCCCACAATCCACTGGGACCCATCTGCACGGCGGCAAGCGTACATCTGGGGGCGGCGGTGCCCAACTTTGCCTGGTTGGAGGCGCGGGCCACGCCCACCGAGGATCGGGACATGGCTCCCGATCTGTTCCCCGTCCAGGTGACTCTTGAGGGCAATCGCTATCCGGTGCCCGACGGACCCGGGTTGGGGGTGGACTTTGATGAGGAGTTGGCCTCCGAGCAGGAGTTTGAGATGTGGGAGGCGTCACATCTGCATCGCCGTGACGGATCGTACACGAACTGGTAGACTGGGGAGGTTCTTCCTTTGTGTGACGCTATCATCGTCGACAAAGGAACAAAAGGGGGAAAGGATCATGGTAAGCGGCAAACTTGCCATCCATGGAGGATCCAAGTCTGTACAAAAAGATTCGGAGGGGGCGTTCGATTGGCCTCCCGTCACCGAAGAGGATGAAGCAGCCGTGCTGGACGTGCTCCGCCGAGGGGCCATGTCGGGCACGGACGTGACGATGCAGTTTGAAAAAGAGTTTGCCGCCTGGCAGGGTACAGAATACGCTCTGGGTGTGAGTTCGGGCACGGCGGCCGTGCACAGCGCCATGTTCGGCTGCGGATTGGGCGTCGGGGACGAGTTGATTTGCCCCAGCGTGACATACTGGGCCTCGGCGCTGCCAGCCCTTTCCCTGGGGGCCACGATCGTCTTTGCCGAGATAGATCCTGAGACGCTGTGTATCGATCCCGATGATATCGAGCGGCACATCACCGAGTACACCAAGGCCATCATGGTGGTCCATTATCTGGGGCATCCGGCAGATATGGATTCCATCATGCAGATCGCACGTCGGCATGATCTAAAAGTGATCGAAGACGTTTCCCACGCGCAGGGAGGGCTGTATAAAGGGCAGAAATTGGGCACCTTTGGGGATGTGGCGGCCATGTCCCTCATGAGTGGCAAGTCCTTTGCCACCGGTGAGGGGGGCATGGTGGTGACCGATGATCAGGAGACGTATGAGCGGGCGGTGGCCTTTGGCCACTATGGGCGATATGACGACCGCATACAGACGGAATCCCTACGTCCCTTTCGCGGCCTGCCCCTGGGCGGCTACAAATATCGCATGCATCAGCTCAGTTCGGCCGTGGGACGGGTACAGCTCAAGTACTATGATGAGCGCTGTGAGGAGATCCGTCGGGCGATGAACTATTTCTGGGATCTCTTGGAGGGGGTTCCGGGTATAAGAGCGCATCGCGTGCCGCCCGATTCCTCCAGTAACATGGCGGGATGGTATGCCGCACGGGGTCTCTATCATCCCGAAGATTTGGAGGGATTGTCCGTCACCCGCTTTGCAGAGGCCGTTCGTGCAGAGGGTTCTCCCTGCCAGCCCGGTGCCAACAGGCCCCTGCATCTTCATCCTCTGTTGCAGACGTGCGACGTGTATGGCCATGGCAAGCCCACGCGCATCGCACAGGCTCGTCGAGACGTTCGTCAACCTTTGGGCAGCCTGCCCGTGAGTGAGGGCATCAGCGCCCGGCTCTACAGCATTCCCTGGTTCAAGCGTTACAGGCCGCGGGTCATAGCGCAGCATGCTCAGGCCTACCGCAAGGTAGCGGAGCACTATGACGACCTGTTGGAGGGTGACGAGGGCAATGCGCCCGATCTTGGCGCTTGGCATTTCGTTGACTGAAGACGCAGTGCGCCCCGATATCCTGGTGTTGTCAATATAGGAGGTAGGCATGATCATCGACGCCCACAACCATCCGGACTGGCACGGGCATGATCTCTCTGCCTTTCTGGAGAATATGGCCTCGTGTCATATCGATAAAACGTGGCTTTTGAGTTGGGAGGCGCCGGAGGACGAATACGATCCGGTGCCCGGTTATTGTTATACTCCGGTGCGTGACAAGAGTGGCCCGATTCCCTTTGCGCGATGCCTGTACTATAAGGAGCGGGCACCAGAAAAGTTCGTCCTCGGGTATGCGCCAGATCCCCGACATCCCGATGCGCTCGATCGCCTGCGTGCCGCCGTGGAGATATATGGGGTGAAACTCTATGGCGAGTTAAAACTGCGCATGATGTACGATAATCCTGATGCTCTGCGCATGTTCCGCCATTGTGGAGAGTTGGGTCTCCCCGTCACCGTGCACCTGGACTATGCACTGGATACGGGTAGTGCGTATCCGCGTCCGAACTGGTGGTATGGCGGAGGCATGGGGGCCTTTGAACGGGCCGTGTGTGCCTGTCCCGAGACGGTCTTTGTCGGACATGGTCCCGGCTTTTGGGCACACATCTCTGCGGATGACCAGTTTGACAAGGTCGCCTATCCAGAAGGTGATATTGAGGGGGAGGGCAAAGTGGTGCAGATGTTACGGCGATATCCCAACCTCCGTGCCGATCTGTCGGCCAACTCGGGTCTCAATGCTCTGACCCGGGATCCGGGTTTTGCAAAGAGATTCTGTCTCGAGTTCTCGGACCGCCTGCTCCATGGGCGGGATTGTTTCGACGATCAGCGCGAGATCTTTTTGCGTTCACTGGGACTGCCGGACGAGGTTCTGGAACAGATTTTGTCCAGGAATGCCCTGGAATTGGTTGAGAAAGAATGAGTGGGACGCGATGAATCCGGGATTGTTCAAGGAGAAACAACAACACGTGCCCTGGACGTTGCGGGACATGGTCTATGCGGGCATCGTCGCATTGTGTTTGCTCGCTTTGGGCCTGAGCGCCGTGATGGGATTGCTGGCTTTTGTTGATATAAGCCCGACGGATTCGCTTTCGTCCGGGATGCTCGTGTTATTGGTCTTTTCTCTGGAAGTCCTTCTCCTTCCTCCTGTATGGTGGTGGGGCCTGAAAAAGTATGAAAGGGGCTGGAGGAGCATGGGGCTGCGGCGGTTCCCATGGCTGATATCGGGAGCGCTTTTTTTCTTTGGCCTCGTTTTGATCCTGCTCATAAACTTTTTATGGGAGTTACTGAGGAGACAGTTGGGGTGGGCTGCCCAGCCGGATGTTTTGCCCCTCTTTGGCGGTGGAATACAAGGCTTGGCGCTGGCTCTGTTCTTGGGTGGCGTGATTGCTCCCCTGACCGAAGAGATATTTTTCCGGGGCTTTGTTTATGCTGGTCTGCGCAGCCGTTGGGGAACGGTGTGGGGGATGGTTGTCTCCTCGTTGCTCTTTGCCCTGATTCATCTTTCTCCCAGTGTGATCCTGCCCATCTTTTTGATGGGGATGGTGCTCGCCTTTGTCTATACGTATAGCGGTTCCCTCTGGCCCACTATTTTTCTGCATGGGGCGATCAATGCCATGGCCTTTGTCGGCTCCTATATCAGCAGCAACTATCCAGGAATTTTTGGTATGTGAAGCATCTTTTTGGCCCCCCTTTTGTATAGGGTTGATGAACACCGCGGGCTCCCTCGCTAGAGGGAGCCCGTTTCTGATCAATCCGCGGCGTTGATGGTAAATCGGGCGCCTGCGGATCGCCCAAAGGTATCGGGCTCATACATCTCGTAGGCGTTGACCGGCATCACCTGAAACTTGCCGGGCGTGCTACAACGTATGCGATATGTATACTCGTAAGTGCCTTGAGGCAGGTTGTCGACAAAGAGCACAGTCTTTTCATCGCGCAGTTCGATGTGTGTGGGCCAGGGGCGGTGCCAATAGGGCCAGTATTCTTGTTGTTCGTTTTCCTGTACGCGCTCCAGCCCAGAAACCTTCTCTGCGCTACGGCTCGTCTCCAGGCTGGCATCGATGGCCTCGCATCCCGCTGGGAGGGGATCCTCCAGCACAAGGTAATGGAGGTCGTTCGGGGCGATGAGGGTCAGTTTGACTTCCAGCACGTCGTTGACCTGCGCCTGCGCGGTCGCCTCTTCGGAATCCTCAGGCAGATACTCGCGATGCACGATGATGCCCCGGTTGAGGGGCTGGATCTCCTCGGCGGGCAAAAAGTAGCGGAGGAAAGCGCTGTAGTAGAGTTTCCCTCCACCCTCTTGGTCTTCCGTCGTATATCGTTCGATCTCGATGAGGTTATCCACCTCCCTTTGTAGATCCTTTATGGGGATCTGGCGACGGATCGGCGTATCCAGTCTTTGGGGAGTGACCTTTCCACTGGCCTTTTGTTCATCGTTTGCCTTTAACGTGTAGGTATAGTCCCCCCCGAGTTCCTCCGTGACCGTCATATAGTCCGTCAGGGCCAGGATGGACCACACGTTCTCCTGGGTCGTCTCCCAGCGGCCGCTCCGACGGGCGGTCATGAGCCATCGCACGGCCATAGGCAGCAACTCGTTCTCAGGTTGGAGGCGCACCAGGGCCCGCAGGACGATGGCATGGGTGCGAGTGTCCGTATTCATGGAGAGGCCGATACGTTGCTCCTCTTCCCAGTGGGCGCCGGTGGCACTCAGGATGGCCTCGTCCATCAGTTCGTTGACCAGGGTATCTGGCCGGCTCTCCTCCTCTGGATCGAGGCGATGGAGTGTCATGGCCAGGTAAGCCCGACTATAGAGCGACATCTTGTCCCGTTTCTCAAAGAGGGTCACACTGCGGCCCAGATCGCCCTTGCCAGCCTCGGCCAGAGCGTACAGCACCGTGGCGCGCTGGTCCCAATAAGCCTGTGTGTCCTGCGTGCTTTTGTTCAGCCACTCTTTGAGATACTTGACCCCCCGGTCGGTGACCTCTTTATCCACGACAAAGCCCTCTCTGCGGGCTTTTGTCAGTCCCAGCAGGACATAGCCGGTCAGGATGGGAGAACTGTCATCGTTCCTCCACCAGCCCCACCCACCGTCCGGATTCTGCGTGGTATAGATGCGCTGCAGGGCGACTCCCACCTGCTGGGGGAGTTGGGCCTGCAGTTCTGAAGACTCGATACCTAACTCGCGTAGCGTCCTATAGGTGACCACGTTGGGCAAGAAGCGGCTCACTGTCTGCTCGATGCACTCGTAGGGGAAGGTGCGCAGGTATTCGAGACCCTCGCGCATGCCCGCTGCCAGAGAGGGATCCAGTTGTATTCTCAGTTCCCCCTGTTCTTCGCTGGCCTCCCTGGGCACCCGCACCAGTTCTATCAACTCGTCTTCCACCTGCCCGGCGGTCCCCACGACCTCCGGTGTGCTCATATGGTAGACGGGCAGGGAGAGCCGCACGGCGTCCGCGTACGTGTCCCCTTTGACATTGAACTGCAGATTCGCTTCCTCCACCGCCTCGACGCTCACAGGCCAGGAGACCGATTTCCGGCCACGGGCCGGGACCTCGGTGGCCTGTTCCGGCCTGTTCACCTCGAGGCCGTCCGCCTCCAGCGTGGTGGTCATCTGTAGATCTCGCGCCGTATTGTTATGGATGGCGGCGCTGAGGATGGGCTGATCGCCGATGACAAAGAAGCGGGGCACGGCGGGACGGATCATGACGTCCAGCGTACTGACGATATCGGCATGCGCCCTGCCCACCTGGGTCTCCTCTGTTACTGCCTGCGCCGTCAGGCGCCACGTGGTCAGCGTGTCGGGAAGGTCGACAGTCACCGTCGCCTTTCCCTGGTCATCGGTCTGCACGGTGGGATCCCAAAAGGCCGTGTCAGGAAAGTCCTCCCTTACGGTACCTCCCGGTTCTCCTCCTCCGCCCCCCTTGCCCTCTGTCGGGCGCTCCAGATTATATCGGTCGACGGACCGGGCCAGAGAAGTGGCCGTTCTTATAGAGAGTTCGCGTTCGCGATAGAAGGCTTCCACGATATCCGGCTGATCTCCCCGCACCAGGCTCTCAATGGCCAGATCGACGAGTTGAAGAGAAACTTCTGCCTGTACCCCATTTCCTTGATAGTCCTTAACCTGTATATCATAGGTGGCCTGGTCTCTTGGCTTGTAAGTATCGGAACGGTCGGGATCTATATCTATCTGAAGCTCCTGACGTTCCGTCGATACGGGCAGCATGACGAGCCCCATCTTGAAGGATGCCGGTGTTTCGTCATCCTCCATACCCTTGACGAGGACGATGGAGACATAGATGTTGGGCGCGTGATCGGGCTGGATGGGGACCGCTATCTGCTCGCTGTTTCCCTCCAGTTCAATGACGCGGTGCTTCAGGATGCTCCCTCGCTCAATGGTCAGCAGACCTTTGGCTGTCGCCTGATAGGGAGAGGGAACGAGGATATGGGCCGTCTCTCCTGACTTGTAAGACTCTTTATCGGCTACCAGTTCGATCCTATCGTTATTCTCTTGACCCCAGTTGATGTATCCTGTGCCACTTACCCAGAGGTAGAGGGTACTGCGTACCTCATTCTTGTATTCGTCCAGTCCCGAGGCCAACACTTTGTAGGTGCCACCTTCAGGTGGAGTGAAGGAGACGAGGGCTTTTCCTTCTATGTCCGTCGTCACCGTACGGGTGACTACTGGTGTATCACGCGTCTCGTTTGTCCAGTAAGTGTGTCCGTCCTCTGCTTTCTCTTTTACACTGTACCATTCGTGTTTGTAAAAGACGAGGGTAAGATCCTGTTCTGCGACCGGTTGGCCGTGTATATCCACGGTCAGGGTGCGCACTGTCCGTTCCTCACCGGCGGTGCCGACGTAGCGATCTGCGGCCATCCCGACGTAGAAAGTGCCCTTGTGGACGATGGCGGTGGTGCGGGCGCTCACCTCCTGGTTGTTGAGATCGACGATGGACACCTCAAGGGTGTATATCTGGCTCTGTTTCTCATCCTCAATATCTGCGGGTGCTTTGAAGGTAAACTCGCCCTGGGCATCGGTAGTACCCTTGCCCTCGGCGATCAGTTCCTCATAGGGGCCCAGATCGAAGCGTCTATCCTCATAGTCCCACTCCTGGAAGCTATAGTGTTCCTCGCCTTCCCACTGATCAAAGATGTGAGGGCCGCGCATCACACGCCAGGTCACCGTGGCATCGTTGACCGGTCCCCCGAAAAAGTAGTCTGCTTTGGCCGTCGTCTGTATCGTATCTCCCTGTATATAGTCGGCCTGATCGGTCTCCACCTCGACCTGGAATTCTGGCCGACGATACTCGGCGACCTGGAACTTTTTGCTGGTGGTTTGTTCTTTGTAGAGAGCCTGGATGCGATAGTGGCCCAACGAGGCCTCTTTGCTCAGAGGGATCTCGCCGTATATGGTCCCCATGGTGCTCGTCTTTATGGTTTCACGCCATATCTCTCTTTCCTGTTCATCGAGCGCGGTTATCTCCACGCTGCTTTCCTGTGGTGGGAGATCATACTGCGCGTCTTCCTCATCCCGCAGGATGCCCTTGAAATGGACGGTCTGGCCTGGTCGGTAGATGTCACGATCTGTGTAGATATATGCTTTATATTCGGACTTGGCGGGGGCGCTGCTTACTCCGAAATCCCAGGGGCTTATGCCATCGGACCACTGATTCATCACGGCTCCCGTGCTTGTATCGCTCTCGGCGAATACCATCAGTGGCGCCCAGGGTTCCTGGGTCTCAAACTGGGCCATAGCGATCCCATCGGTATCGGTAGTCGATTCTGCGACCGGCTCGCCCTCGCCGTTGTAGATGGTGACGTCCGCTCTGGGAACTGGCGATCCATCCCGCATGTCCGTGATCCAGACCAGGGCCTCATCCTCCGTGGCCTTTAGTGTGAGGTTCATGTGCGAGACGACGAGCACGTGGCGCCGGGCATCGGGCACCTCTGGCGCCGATGCCTCCAGGAGGTAGAGGCCAGGGGAGAGATTGGACTCATCTTCCGCTGCTAATGGCACAGAGATGGTCTCCGTATCGTTGAGTTCCCCGCTTACCCGCCGGGACCAGCGACGTATCAGATTAGCATTCTGCGGTTGATACTCGTCCCAGAAACGCCAACCCTCCTGGCTGTTAAGGGCGATGAAATCCTCCTTTGGCAATTTGTAGAGTTCCATCTTTATCTGAGACACATTGCGATGCCGTATCCTGGTCTCGCGACTGCCATAGGCACTGTAGGTGCCAATCTGGCTGGGGGTATCCAGATCTACCATGGGGGGTAGGTCTTCCGTTTCAAAACTGAAGGAGTAACCTTCCAAAAGGGGATCACCATCACGGCCTTGAATCTCGGTATCGAAAGTGAGGGTGTAGGTGGTAGATGGTTCAAGATTCCCATGCAGGCGGACGAGAGTGTCCTCCTCCTGCCAATTGAGATTGAGTTTGATGGTAGGAGTGATGGTCGTGCCCTCAAGAAAGGTCTCCTGACTGATGGGGCTGGAGAAAGTCATCTCCAGCGCGTCAGGCAGCGGAAGCCGCTGTCCGTCCCGAGGATATGTGGAGGTTATCTCTGGCGGGCCTATGGTCGTGAACTTCCATTCGTATGCTTCTGAGATGACAACATCTTTTGCGGCGGCCGGCGCGCCCTCGGCGAGGGATGCGGCATAGTTTGTTCCCTGCTGGAGCGGCTTGTCGGGCGTATAGATCATGGTGTTGTCCTGCCACGAGAAGGATCCAATTACCTTTTTGCCATTTTGCTGTGAAAGGGAGAAGCGTTCTTGCGTGGCCTCTTTGCCCATAGGTTGGTTGAAAGAGATACGAATAGGGGTGGTCTTGGAGACGTATTCTGTATTTGGAGATGGCGACACAGATACTATTCGAGGTAGTTCCGTCGTAAAGGACCAACTGTAATCCTCCTGCAAGGTGCCGCCTGTGGTATCCTCCAGACCAGCGGGAACGCGTACCGTGTACTCGGTCCCCGGTACCAGGCGCGCGCCGGGTTCAAAGGTGTATATGGAGGTGTTGGTCCACTCGCCCGTTCCCGTGAGGGAGGGGGAGAAGATAAGGGGGTCGGGCAGGTCTTTTTGTTCTTTGACACCCGTCAGGGGTACGATGGGGCGGTTAAAGACAGCGCGAATCGTCGTCTGCGTGTCGACATCGGTACTGTCGGGCACGGGGAACACGTTGGTGACGTGAATAAAGCCCACGGTCTGGAGGCGAAGGGTGAGAGGATTCTCGAGTTCCAAGCCTTCCGCGCTGGTCGCGGAGGTGTCGATGGTGACGCGGTATTGGGTATTCCTTTGGAATTCCTTTTTGGGCGCAAATTGCAACGTGTGCTCATCCTGCCATGAAAAGGCTCCATCCACGGCCGGCTTGATGCTCCACGCTTCCTCTACCGAATCCATGTCCATTTCCTGGTCGAACTCGAGGACAATGGGAGCGTCGACGCGATGCTCTTCTCCCTCGGCTGGCGAGCGTTTCAGGAGCCTGGGGGGGCGGGGTGGCAGCGGCGTCGGGGTGGGCTCGGGGGTGGTCTCCACGTGTCGTTCCGGTACTGGGGTCGCCGTCGGCGCGCCCGTACAGGCTATGAGAACGACGACGAAGAATATCGCAAGCAGGGAATTGACGGATACACGTTTCATGACAGCATCCTTTCCTATTCTCCCTCTACGGGCAGAACGATGATATTTAGTTCAGGGCTATTGATTATACTCTGATCCTGTGTCAGTCCGCGAACGCGGAATGAGTATTCCCCTTTTGTGAGGGGCCACATGATACGGTAGGGAGGATGTAGCCAGGTGTGCCATCTCTCCCCATTGATCCACAGGGACACCTCCTGCAGGTCATCCGGTGATTGTGCAAAGGCGCTGACCTCCAGTTGTTGGTGGCCTGGTGGTATGTCCTCTGTCATCACATATCTTCCGTTTGGAGTGGGGTTTGTCAGATAGAGGGATGGAAGGCCCTGATCCTCTTGGTCTCCTATATTGCCGGCGTCTTCCGTCGGTGAGGGCCGCTGGGATGCCTCCCGGCCCGTGCCGGGCAGACTATGCCCTTCCTCCTCGGCCCAGGCAATGATCTCTGGAGGCCAGTGGATGATGACGCGTCTCTCTCGCAGCTTCTCCACATCCTCCTGTACGTTAGGGGGTGCCAGGTGATGCATGGCACACTGTTGGGCTGGAGCATTCTCCTCCAGAAAGAGCTCGGTCTTGTGTTTTTGGCAGGCCGGGTTGGGCAAGAGCCCGGAAAGGGCGCAGACTTGTTTCTCAACAATGCCGTCGGGTCGCGCAAAGGGCGGGGGGGGATGGCGGTGTATGCTGCGCATGGTGGCGTTCCATATAGGAGCCGCGCCACTGACGCCCGACACCTGTTTCATAGGTTCGTTGTTGGCGTTTCCCACCCATACACCCACGACACGCTCGCTGCTATAGCCTACGGTCCAATTATCCCGCCAGTTGGTAGTGGTGCCCGTCTTTACGGCAGCGGGGAAGGGCAATTCCAGGGCGTTGTCCTCGCCAAAGGAGGGAAGGCGGGCATAGTCGTCCGCCAGAATGTCCGTGATGAGGTAGGCGATTCGCTCATCAAGCACCTGGTGGGCACTGGGGCTGCTCTGGTACAAAAGGCGCCCCTCGGCATCCTCTACATAATCTATGATATGGGGTTGTACGCCCTGGCCCCCGTTGGCCAGGGCGCTGTAGGCGGCGGTCAATTCCAAAAGTGTGACCTCACCACTTCCCAGGGTCAGGGCAAGGCCGTTGGAGCGGTTTTCGCGCAGGGTGGTGATGCCGAGACGACGAGCCATGGCGAACAGTTTATCGGTGCCGATCTCGTCCAACAGCCTGACTGTGGCCGCATTATAGGAGCAGGCCAGTGCCTGGCGTAGTGATACCAGGCCGTGGTATTTGTAGTCGTAGTTGATGGGGGTGTAGGGATTTCCCTCCTGGGTGATAAAGGTGGTGCGCACGTCCGCGATGGGGGTTGCGGGGGAATACCCCCCCGCAAAGGCCGCGGCGTAGGTCAGGGGCTTGATGGCCGACCCTGGCTGTCGAAGGGAGAGGGTGGCATTGACCGCGCCATTTATCTTCTCATCAAAGTAGTCGGGGCTGCCGATGAGGGCGCGAACCCGACCGGTATCCGGATCCATGACCACCACGGCGCCATTATGAACGTTGTGGCTGGGCATATCGGGGGTCTCACGATTGAGCGCCTCGAGATGGCGCTGCAGAGGATCCTCGGCAGCGCGTTGCAGGCCCAAATCCAAGGTCGTATGGATGCGCAGGCCGCCGCGCTGTATGGCCTCCGGTTCCAACACCTGATCGAGCCTTTCGCGGACCATCATGCAAAAGTGGGGGGCTTGAATCTGCAAGGGTTCACTGGCGAATTGTAGGGATTCTCGATGGGCGCCTTTTGCCTGTTCCGCCGTGATATAGTCCGCCTTTACCATCAGTGTGAGGACATCTTTTTGACGTTCCTTGGCGGCCTGTAGGTTCGTGAGAGGGTTATAGCGGGTCGGTGATTGAGGCAGCCCGGCCAACAGGGCACACTCGGCAAGATCGAGTTGCGAAACCGGTTTGCCAAAGTAGGCTCGTGCTGCGGCCTCCACCCCATAGGACATGTTCCCGAAATAGGTCTCGTTCAGGTACAGGGTCAGGATGCGTTCCTTCCCCAGGGTGCATGTCATCCACAGGGCTATGACCGTCTCGTGAACCTTGCGGCGCCAGTCCCGCCTATGGCGTGCTTTTGGGGAGAGTATCACATTTCGCGCCACCTGCTGGGTGATGGTGCTACCTCCGGAGACGATTTGCCCGTGGCGGAAATTGACCCACAGGGCGCGCGCGATGGCCCGGGGGCTGAATCCGGGGTTTTCATAGAACGAGGCATCCTCTGTGGCGATGACAGCCCGGCGCAGAGCCAGAGGAATCTCCTCCAGGTCGACGGGACGGTGCAGGCCGGCATGGGGATCCATCATCTCGTAGAGTTGGTGCCCGTTTCGATCCAGAATCAGGTTTGAGGGGATCGATGTACGTTTCCTCAGAATCTCGGGCCCAAATGCCAACAGGGGAGCGCGAAGTAGCAGAAAAGCCAGCGGGACGAGTCCCAACAGGATGGTGATGATAATCTTTGATCTCTTGGAATAGCGTCCCATCATCCTTCTCTCGCTTTATTGATCCCATTTTGTAGACGTTTTCGGGCGATGGATTTGTTCCGTGTAACAGTCAAGAAATCGGACTCGGCCCTAGAAGGAGCGGCCGATGAGAATTTCGGTGATGTGTCGCAGCGTCTCCTGGGCCGGATTTTCCACTTTTATGGTTTCCAGATGTTCGAGCGCCTGATGGTGGTGCTCTTGTGCCCGTTCCCGGGTGTACGTTCGCGCGTCGGCCCGCTCCAACAACTCTAGGACGCCGGGGACATCTTCCCGTGATAGCCCTTTTTCTGTATAGAGCCGCGCCAGTTCCTCGTGTCCATGGTTCTTCTCCCATTGCAGGGCATAGAGTACAGGGAGGGTCTTTTTTCGCTCCAGGATGTCGCTGGCGGCGGACTTGCCCATGGTTTCCGGATCTCCCCATGTTCCTAGCAGATCATCGACGATCTGGAAGGTCATGCCCAGTTCCCGACCAAAGGCGCCATAGGAGGCGATGGTATCCTCCTTTGCCCTGCCCAGCAAGGCGCCTATGGCGAGGGACGCTGAAAGGAGAGCGGCCGTCTTGTCCTCGATCATACGCTCATAGGCGGTCAAAGGGACCATGTCGATGCTCTCGAAATGGATGTCCAGGTATTGCCCCTTGCACATGCGAAGACAGGCCTGGTCCAGGCGCTTGATGACCCGCAGGACGCGGTCTGTTTCATGTCCCTCATCCAGCAGGCGCTGGAGGGCGAGTCGCGAGATGGCCCACATGGTGTCCCCTGTATTGACGCCCTGGGCGATACCCCATAGATGCCAGACGGTGGGGCGGTGTCGGCGCGTCTCGCTGTGATCCTCGATGTCATCGTGGATGAGGGAGAAATTATGTATCAACTCGATGGCGGCGGCGGCGGGCAGGGCGGCTCGCCACGGCCCTCCGACGGCCTCACAGGCCAGGAGGCAGATTATGGGGCGCAGACGCTTGCCGCCTGGCGCCTCGTGGGGCCGAAAATCGCTATCCAGCCAGCCCATGTGGTATCTCATCATGCCATAAAGGGGGGCATAGGACTCTTGCTCGTTTTTCAAAATGTCCTGTAGTTCTTCCTCTATGGCCTGGAGGTATTTTCCCGTACCTTGGATCATCTTAACTCCTGCGTTCTATGTGTGATGGGTCCAGGTGAGCGAGGGTAAGTGCCCCTGTAGCGAACATGGCTGTGCGCAGTTGGTGTATGATCACGGTCAAAAATTCCACCACCGTTCCCGTCGATTGAGTGGCTGGAGACAATAGGGGACGGCCGATGCCCACGAGGTCCGCCCCCAAGGCCAGACAGAGGGCCATCTGTACGCCGTCCGTTATACCGCCACTGACTATGAGGGGTAAGTGGGGACAGGCCTTTCGTACCTGGATCAGCGATTCGGCGGTGGGCAGTCCCCAGGCGTCGAACGCGCCGGCAACCTGAGATTGGATAGTGGAGCGACTGCGGTGCTGTTCCACACGGCTCCACGAGGTGCCTCCAGCGCCGCTCACGTCCAGAGCGGTGGCGCCCGCTTCTTGCAAAAGGGTTGCCGTTTCTGCTGAGAGTCCCCAACCCACCTCTTTGATCAGCACGGGATACTCCAATGTCTCGCACACGTGGGCGATCTTTTCCAGTAACCCCCGAAAATCGGTATTCCCCTCGGATTGCAGGGCCTCCTGCAGCGGGTTAAGATGCAGTGCGAGGGCATCGGCCCGTACGCTTTCCACCGCGCGCCGGCACTCCTGTACGCCATAGCCGTAATTGAGTTGTACGGCCCCCAGATTGGCCAGGAGGAGGATATCGGGAGCATAGTCCCGCACCTTATAGGTTTCCGTCAGGTCGGCATTCTCGATGCTTACTCGTTGAGATCCCAGTCCCATGGCCAGGCCCAATTGCTGCGCGGCGGTAGCCAGCCGCCTGTTTATCTTTTGGGCCAGATCAGTACCTCCTGTCATAGCCGAGATGAGGAGGGGAGCACGGAGTGTGTGGCCCAGGAACCGGCTTTCGGTGTTGATGTCATCCAGGGCTATGTCTGGCAGGGCGTTGTGAACGAGGTGATATCTTTCCAGCCCCGTGGTGAGGGCGGATGTCACATCCTCGTTCAAACATATCTCCAGATGTTCGTCTTTTCTTTTCCCGTGGGACATTCACAACCTCCCTTGATCACCATTTGCGAGTTTACCTTTGCCCGGGACGAATGTCAAAGGAGAGAAGTGTTAGCCATGTGTCGTCTCTACGATCGCGAATATGTGAGTTTGAGGAGAGGGAAGAAAAGGGGTAAAATCGCTGCGGTTTTGGGCAATTTGGCAAAGGAGAGGTCGCGTGGGGTTTAGGGCATACGATAGAGGGCGAGATAGAGAAGCCGTCCATCGCATTTGGAAAGAAGTGGGGTGGCTGGAGGACGGCGTAGAGGAGGCTGTGGATGTTCTAGTGGATGCCTCGCGAGCCATGGTGGCCGAGGTGCACGGCGGTGCCGAGTGTCTGGTCCTCACCACCCCCGGTACCATGCGCTATCTGAAACAAGACATTCCCTTTGTGGGGGTTACGGGGGTGACCACCAGTCGGGTAGCGCGCAGACGAGGGTTGGCCAAGGGCCTTGCCACTCTCTCCTTGGCCCTGGGGGTCGCGGATGGCGCCGCGGTAGCGGGTTTGGGGATGTTCGATCAGGGATTTTACAACGCCCTCGGTTTTGGCACGGGCAGTTATGAGCACCACTTTAGGTTTGACCCCGCCCATCTACGGGCTGAGGTTCCCCAGCGTATGCCCCGCCGCATTACCAAGAAGGACTGGGCCGACGCCCACGCGGCGCGTCTCTGCCGCTTCCGACGGCATGGGGAGATCAACCTGTGCCCTGCTGCTGCGACGCGCTCTGAGATGCTGTGGCAGAAAAAGGGGTTCGGTCTGGGGTATGGAGACGGGCCAGATGGCGCTTTATCCCACTATATCTGGTGCGATGATCGCGGCGGCGAGCACGGGCCCTATGCGGTACGCTGGTTCGTCTATCGCACTTCTCAACAGTTCTGGGAACTGATGGGCCTGCTCAAGAGTCTTGGGGATCAGGTGCATTGGATCGAGATGGGGGAGCCGCCAGGCATTCAATTACAGGATTTATTGGACCAGCCTTTCAAGGAGAAGCGCATCACGAGGCAGTCCGCCCATCCCGTTGGAAACATGGCGGCGGCCTGGTGGCAGATGCGTATATGTGATCTGTCCGCTTGTCTGGCACATACATACCTTGATCGGGGAGAGGTCTGCTTTAATCTCCGTCTTTGGGATCCCATCGAGGCGTATCTGGATCACGATGCCCCCTGGAGGGGCGTCGGTGGCGAATATGTGGTTTCTTTGGGGGCCCACTCTCGGGCTGAGCGGGGCCGGAATGCTGCTCTACCCACCGTGGCGGCCTCTGTCAACGCTTTCACACGACTCTGGTTGGGCGTGCGTCCGGCGAGCAGTCTGGCCATTACCGATGATTTGCAGGCGCCCGCTGCTCTCCTGGACAGACTCGATCGAGTGTTGTGTCTACCGCAGCCCCACGTGGGGTGGGAACTCTGACGCCCGCTGCTCATCAGGCAGCGGGCGTTCGGGGAGAAACATGTTCCCGCTAGAGTTGTTTGTCCGCCAGGCGTTTGAGCATCAGAGCATAGGCCCTCTGTCCGCGGCGAAAGCTCTTCAGGCGGAAGAACTCGTTGGGGGAGTGCATGCGTTCGTCTGGCAGTCCGAAGGCAAAGCTCACCGAGTAGGCCTCCAGATGCTCCAGAAAGAGGGAGGTGATGGGCACGGTCCCCCCCATGCGGGTATAGTAGGGCGCGACGCCATAGATCTCTTCCAGAACCTCTGCAGCGGCCTGGTTTCCCGGATGATCGGCGGGGATGGCATAGGGCTTGGCGCCTACACTCAGATTTCTGGTCTTTACCGTGACACCAGGAGGGCGGTAGGTGGCGATGTGCTGTTCGAGGCACTGGATAATCCTGCCCGGATCCTGGTCGGGCACGAGGCGACAGGTTATCTTGGCGTGTGCCTCCCTGGGAAGCACGGTCTTGGTCCCCTCTCCCTGGAACCCGCCATAGATGCCGTTGATCTCCAGGGTGGGGCGGATCCAGGTTCTCTCTCGGGTGTTGTAGCCCGGCTCGCCAAAGAGTTCCTCCACGCCAATCTGCCCCTTGTACTCTTTTTCGTCAAAGGGTACGGCGGCGATTCTCTCGCGTTCCTCTTTCGTCAAAGGTATCACATTGTCATAGAATCCCTCGACAAGGATTCTGCCCTCGGGACTGCGCATGGAACTGAGCAATTGCACAATGGCGTGGATGGGATTCTGTACCGCTCCGCCGTAAGTACCCGAATGCAGATCGTGATCCGGCCCTTGGACATCTATTTGCAGGCCGCAGATGCCGCGGAGACCCACGTGCAACCCCGGATGATCCTCGCTGAACTGCCCCGCATCGGCGTTGAGGATGAGATCGCAGGCCAGCAAGTCTTTGTGGTTGGCCAGGAACTCGGGAATTTGGGGGCTGCCGATCTCCTCCTGGCCCTCGAAGAAGAACTTGAGATTTATCGGCAATTCTCCTTCTGTCTTCAAAAGGGCCTCGGCGGCGAGGATGGGGATCAGCATGTTGCCCTTGTCGTCGGTGGCGCCGCGAGCGTAGATACGGTCGTTTTTAATGGTTGGCTCAAAGGGCTGATGATCCCAGAGATCCAGGGGGTCGACTGGCTGTGTATCAAAGTGTCCGTAGATGAGGATGGTGGGAGCGTCCGGGGCGTGTAGCCATTCGCCGTATACCACGGGATGCCCGTCGGTGGGCATGACCTCGACCTTTTCTATGCCCGCTTCACGCAGGCGCTGGGCTGCCCACTCGCCCGCCCTCTCGACCTCTGGCACATTTTCGGAAAGGGCGGATATGCTAGCAATGCGAAGAAAGTCCTTCAGTTCCTTTATGAACCGCGTTTCGTTTTTTTCCAGGTATTCTCTCCAACTGACCATCTCGATTCGCTCCTTTTTGTGGGCTGTTATGATGAGGTTCTATTGTGCTCATTGTAGTGAGACTGTGGCGAGGGGGCAAGAGGCGGAGTGTCGATCACTTTTGCATGGGGTAGGCGTGCGCCGACCGCTCGGGCAATTTTACAGGAGACAGACCTTGGTTTAGAATCGCTTCCAGCGTCTTCCGGCCTGGAGTCGGTACGACTTGCAACTACTATTGCTATATATGATGGAGGAAAAAAAGTGATGAGCGAGATATCAAGGCACAGCGGCTATCCCCTTTCCATTATCCCGGGTTACTATGCCAGCGAGCCAGGGATACAGATCGGCACCCAGTTGCCGGCGACGGCCAGCGAGGAGGATATGCAACTCGCCAGGCAATTGGGAGTTGAATGGGTCATGACCGCTGTGAGGGACCCCGAGGGACATACGGCGGAGAACTATGCTGCTGTGCGCGAACGGTTTGAGGAGCATGGGCTAAAGGTTTATCGCCTTGGCAATCACAACTGCCACAATATGGAAGAGGTGACGCTAAATCTGCCGGGGCGTGATGAAAAGATCGAAGAGTATCTGCAGTACATCCGTAACCTGGGCGAGGCGGGCATCTACTACTCCACGTACGCACACATGGGCAATGGCATCTGGAGCACGGGCCGTGACGAGATTCGCGGGGGCGCCGACTCGCGGACGTTTCACCTGGATGAGGCCAAGGAAGGCCGATGGGCTGATAAGACGTGGCAGGTTCCCCTTACCCACGGGCGCGAGTACAGCGAAGAGGAGATTTGGGACAACTATATCTACTTTATCGAGCAGGTGGTTCCTGTGGCCGAGGATGCGGGTGTCTTTATAGGCATTCACCCCGATGACCCGCCGGTGCCCGTCTTGGGTGGCGTGCCGCGCTGTATCTTTGGTAGTTTTGAGGGCTACAAGCGGGCCCTGGAGATCGCTGACAGTCCGAATATCGGCATGTGCCTGTGTGTCGGCTGTTGGCTAGAAGGTGGGAAGTTTATGGGGAAGGATGTTTTGGAGACCATTCGCTACTTTGGCGAGCGTCGGAAACTCTTTAAGGTGCATTTCAGGAACGTCACCGCTCCGATACCTGAGGGTGGTTTCACGGAGACCTTTATGGATGCGGGGTATATGGATATGTACCGCGTGATGCGCGCCCTGCGCGAGGTGGAGTTTGATGGTGCTGTGATGTCGGATCACATGCCCCAGATGGTAGGGGGGAGACGCCTGGGCGAGGCCTATTCCATAGGATATATGAAGGCCCTGATTCAGGCGGCGAATGATGAGGTGGAGGGTATATAGCGCGTTTTTCGTCGGGCCTTGTTTTTGAATATTTTTGCCTTTCTTTGTATACTTTTAAGTGAAGGTATACTATGGACTGAGGTTCTGGGAGGCTAAAATGGCACGTTCGTTTCATAACAAGATGTTGCGGGTGAATCTTACCGAGAGCACTGTCACAATCGAGGAGCCTGGGGAATCCTATCTTCGCCACTACTTTGGTGGGTGGAACATCATCGTCGATACGTTATTGCGTGAGGTCCCGGCCAATACGGATCCGCTGGGCCCGGAAAACAAGTTGGTCTTTGCGCCGGGTGTTTTGAGCGGACTTCCCCTTTCCGGTGCAGCGCGAAACGCCGTTGGGGCCAAATCGCCCCTGACCGGGGCTTTTGGTGCAGCCGAGGTGGGTGGATTCTGGGGGGCGGAACTCAAGAGGGCGGGCTTTGATGCCGTCATCGTCGAGGGGGCATCGGACAAGCCCGTCTATTTATGGATAAATGATGGCAAAGCCGAATTACGCGATGCCTCGGCGCTTTGGGGCAAGAAGACAAAGGAGACGGAAGCAGGCATCCGCGAGGAATTGGGTGATGACGTTATTCGCTGTGCCATGATCGGTCCGGCCGGTGAGAATATGGTTCGTTACGCCTGTATCATGAACGGACTAAAGGATGCGGGAGGTCGTACGGGTCTGGGTGCCGTGATGGGTTCGAAGAAACTCAAGGCCATCGCCGTGCGCGGCACCATGGATATCAGTGGCGTCGATGCGGACAAGATCCGCGAGATGGCTCGGGACATGGCTATGGCTGTCCGGGAGGGCGAAAAGGCTGCGAGCCTGCACGAGTGGGGGACTGGTGTGGGGCTCGAGGGATCGGTCCTCACAGGGAACCTGCCCATTCGCAACTTTCGCGATGGCGAGTTCGAGGGGGCGGGGAAAATCAGTGCCGAGAACTATATGCCCGAGATCGGCATCGGTATGGAGGGATGTTATGCGTGTGCGGTGCGCTGCAAAAAAGTGGTGGATGCCGACTCTCCCTATGAACTGGACTCGGACTATGGTGGGCCCGAATACGAGTCGGCGGCGTCCCTGGGGTCATGTTGTGGGGTAGATGACATCGTGGCCGTCTCCAAGGCCACAGAGTTGTGTAATGCCAACTCGCTGGATTCTATTGGCACGGGCGTGGTTATCGCTTTTGCCATGGAGTGCTTTGAGAATGGGTTGCTGACCCTAGAGGATACCGATGGTATCGACCTGCGCTTTGGCAATGGCGATGCCCTGGTAGAGATGGTGGAAAAGATCGCCCAGCGCGATGGGTTGGGGGGTCTGCTAGCCAACGATCTGCAGTCCATCGCGGAGGAGATTGGCGGAGATGCGGAGCAGTTTGCCATGCAGGTCAAGGGTCAGCCGTACCCCATGCACGAACCACGGTTCAAGCGCGGATTGGCCATCGGCTATGCGGTCTCGCCAACGGGTGCCGATCACGTCCATGCGCTGCATGATTCGGGGCTCGTTGAGCCCGATGAGGATGGTTTTATGCCCAATGAAACGCTGCGGACCATGGGTATCCTGGATGCCATAGCTCTGGAGGATCTGGGACCCGAGAAGGTGAGGGCCACCCTTTATAACACCATCGCCTCGGTGACCCTGAACTGCCTCACCACGTGCCTCTTTGTGCCCTGGACGGCGGAGGAACTGGTAGAGATCGCGCGAGCAGCCACCGGGTGGGATGTGAGTGCCTACGAGTTGCTCAAGGTGGGTGAGCGCGCCCTTAGCCTGGCTCGCGTTTTTAACGTGCGCGAGGGCTTTGACGTCAGCAGCGACCGCCTTGCGGAACGCAGTTATGGCCCCACGACTTTTGGTGCCCTGGCGGACGGTGGTATCGACCGGGAGGTGCTGCACGAGGCTCTGCAGAACTACTATGGGATGATAGGGTGGAATGAAGAGAGCGGCGTGCCCACAGCGGCCAAGCTTCACGAGTTGGGCGTTTCCTGGGCCGTGGACTATTTGCCGGATAACTGAAAATTTCTGCGTTACATAACGTTTGACCCTTTGCGGGATTCAGGTATGCGAGATCACCTGAATCCTGCCTTTTTGCTGTTCTTCTGTCAGATGGTACGAAAATCGTAGAAAACAACATTAGGTATTGAGAAATACGTACTTATATGGTATAATATAATACGAAATTCGTAGAGGATAGGAATGATGTGCATGGATCAGAGGGTTCTCGGAGGACGCTGAGAAAGGCACAAACTTTCTGTCCATTCATCCAATATGTTGTGATGGGAGGGTAAAAGATGAGGAACTATGACGTGGTTGTCATTGGGGGAAGTGCGGCGGGGATACCCGCTGCCATCACCAGCCGCAGACACTATCCGCACAAGAGCGTGCTTGTGATTCGCAAGGATGCGGAGGCGGTCATCCCCTGTGGTATTCCCTATATATTCGGCGAACTGGGGTCGTGTGACGAGAATGTGATCCCCGACGCGGTGCTCTCGTCCAACGACATAGATCTCCTGATCGATGAGGTCGTGGAGGTCGCGCCGGAGGAAAAGGTAGTCGAGATGACCGACGGAGAGCGCGTGGGTTACTCGAAGTTGGTGCTGGCGACGGGCTCTGTACCCGTCGTGCCACCCATCCCCGGTGTGGATAAGGGAGGGGTCTTTGCCATCGAAAAGTCGGCGCCGTATCTAGAGCGCATGGCGGAAGCGGTCGATGAAGCCGAGCATATTCTCATCGTAGGATGTGGATTCATTGGAGTGGAGATCGCCGAAGAGTGCAAGAGGCGCCGCGATGTGGATATCCATATTGTCGAGATGCTCCGCCACTGTTTGCAACTTACATATGATGAGGAGTTCTCCATAAGAGTGGAGGAGGTGCTCGGACAGCAAGGGATCACCATCCTGGGATCGGAAAGGGTGGAAGCCTTTGTGGGCGACGAACATGTGGAGGGGGTACGAGTCTCCAGCGGACAGGAGATTGCCACAGATATGGCCATTTTGGGGATTGGCGCCAGGGCAAATGCGACGTTGGCCGTGGAGGCTGGTCTGGAGATTGGCCCTACGGGAGGGGTTCAAGTAAACCGCTATATGCAGACCAGTGATCCGGACATATACGCCTGTGGCGACTGTGCTGAGAAGGTATCTTTTTACGACGGTAGGCCCAGTGATTTGAAACTTGCCTCCATAGCCAGCATGGAAGCCCGTGTGGCGGGGGCGAATCTCTTTGGCTTGCAACGGGCGAATCAGGGTGTCATCGGCGTCTATTCCACCGTTCTGGGTGATACGGCCTTTTGTGCCGCGGGATTGACGGAAGCAAGCGCCAGGGACAAAGGCTATGAACTGATCGTGGGGACGGCCGAGGCGCCGAACCGCCATCCGGGAACTATGCCAGGGATGGCCATGCTCAGAGTCAAACTGGTGTTTGAGGCGGGCACACGCATCCTCTTGGGTGGCCAGGTAAGTGGCGCCAAGAGCGGTGGGGAACTCATCAATGCTATCAGCGGTTGTATTCATAACCGCATGACGGCAGATGATATCGCTACCTTTCAGACGGGAACACATCCCGGGCTGACGGCGTCACCCATCTCCTATCAGCTCGTGAACGCTGCGGAGATGGCCATCGCTGCAGCGAAATAGGACTGGGTGGCCTTTCAGGTTGATTCCTAGCACCCCAACTACCGCGTTTCCGGCCGAATCATGAATAGATCGGCCGGAAACGTGGTAGTTGTATTAAGGCATGTTTTATTTCTTCCCCGTTGCGGATTGATGAACGACTGGCTCTGGATCTAGAGATGAGATTGTGGTTCGTTGACAGGGGCAGAGCCCCCGGTTATACTAGGTGCCGGGAGATGTATTCGTGGGTGAGGGGGTGCTCCCGTTGCTCCTATAAAGTCGTATTCACGCCTTGGATTTGATACGGTGGATGGAGGGATTGCTTGTGAATGATCATGCAGAGATTGTGCGCCCGCTGGTCGAACTGGAACCTCAATTCGAATTCTTTGTGGGAATCGACTCGGATGGCTGCGTTTTCGATACCATGGAGATCAAGCACAAGGAGTGTTTCATTCCCAATATCATCAAACATTGGGGGTTACAGCCCGTTTCAAAATATGCGCGCGAGGCGGCCGAGTTCGTCAACCTCTACTCGAAATGGCGGGGTACAAACAGATGGCCTGCGCTGATAAAGGTCTTTGATCTATTGCGCGATCGTCCCGAGGTGCAAAGGCGAGGGGCTACGATTCCCGAGACCCCCAAGATACGGGAGTTCATCGCCTCCGATAGGCCCAAGAGCAACGATTCTCTGGCCGAACTCGTAGCCGAGACGCAGGATCCCGAACTCGTCAAGGCGCTGCGTTGGAGCAGGGCCGTGAACGCGACCATCGCGGATATGGTGCATGGAGTCGCCCCCTTTCCCTATGCGCGGGAGAGCATCGAGTTGATCTCACGATCCGCCGATGCCATCGTCGTCTCGCAGACCCCCGTGGAGGCCCTGGTCCGTGAATGGAAGGAACATGACATAGACAAATATGTGGAAGTGATCGCGGGACAGGAACTGGGCACCAAGGCTGAGCATCTGCGTCTAGCCTCCGAGGGCAAATATGCGCCCGGCCAAAAGTTTATGATAGGCGATGCGCCAGGCGATCTGCAGGCGGCTCGAGCGAACGGGGCTTTTTTCTTTCCCGTAAATCCGGGGCATGAGGAAGAGAGTTGGGAACGGTTCTACAAAGAGGCTTTTGAACGTTTTTTGTCTGGGACATATGGAGGGGAGTACGAGGCTGCGCTGATCTCCGACTTTGAGAAGGCTCTGCCCGAGATACCCCCGTGGGAGAGAGAATAGATGACTATTGGCAAAGGGTATACGGATCGCTTTTTGACAGAAGAAGAGGCGCGAGAAATTTTCCAGGAAGGCCTGGAGCAGATTGATGTGGAGGACAAGAAAGTGATGGTGATCATGCCCGATGGCACCCGCAGTTCACCGCTGCCCCTCTGCTTTCGCGCTCTCACCGAACTATTGGGAGAGAAGACGCAGGTTCTGGACTTTATAATCGCCCTGGGCACTCATGCTCCCATGAGCGAACAGGCCATATGTGACCATCTGGGCATCACGCTCCAGGAGCGCAGGAAAAAGTATGCCGAGATCGGTCTTTACAATCACAACTGGCGACAGGGGCTGGAAGAGATTGGCGTAATTCCTGCCGCAAAGAGTCGTACTCTCAGCGAGGGTTTGCTTGAGGAAGATGTCGTGGTGGAGATCAATAGCCGCCTCCTGAACTATGATCATATCATTATCTGTGGGCCCGTGTTCCCTCACGAGATCGCCGGTTTCTCGGGGGGCAACAAGTACTTTTTTCCAGGAGTCAGCGGCCCCGGTATCATCGATTTTACCCACTGGCTGGGCGCCCTGATCGGAAACGTCAATACAATCGGGTATCAGGATACGCCGGTGCGTCGGGCACTGGATGAAGCAGCGCGTTTCATCGATATCCCTAAATCCTGTTTCAGCATGGTGGTCAAGGGGCATGCGGATTTGGCGGGTCTGTATTTCGGTACGCCCGAGGCTTCCCAGGCCGAGGCTGCCAAACTGTCGGTAGAGGTGAACGTGACCTATGTGGAGCACACTTGCGACACCGTGCTGGCCGTCATGCCCGAGTTGTATGACGATGTTTGGACCGCGGGTAAGGGTATGTACAAGACAGAGCCCATCGTAGCCGACGGGGGCCAGGTCATCATCTACGCGCCCCACATTGACGAGGTATCCTACACGCATGGTGAGATCCTCGATCAGATCGGCTATCATGTGCGCGATTATTTCCTGGCGCATATGGACACACTCTCCGACGTTCCGCGAACGGCCATGGCCCATGCGACCCATGTAAAGGGGGCAGGGACATACGAGGATGGTCAGGAAAGGCCGCGCGTTCGCGTGATCCTAGCCACGGGGGTGCCCAAAGAGCGCTGCGAGCGCATCAATCTGGGTTATATGGATCCGAAAACTATCGATCCGGCCGAGTGGATGGGACGGGAAAAAGAGGGAATACTTGTCGTGCCTCGTGCTGGTGAGGTTCTATATCGACTACAAGAATAGGGGGAAGAGATGGGTAGCGATTTGGGATTGATCGGTCTGGCGGTGATGGGACAAAATCTGGTACTCAATATGGAGCGCAACGGATTTTCCGTTGCCGTCTATAACCGCACCCGGGCGCGCACCGAGGAGTTCGTTGCCGGCCCCGCCGCGGGTAAGGATATCACGCCCTGTTATTCCGTAGAGGAACTGGTGGAGGCTCTGGAGAGGCCGCGCAAGGTGATGCTCATGGTTGCAGCAGGTTCTCCTGTCGATCAGGTCATGGCCCAGGTCAAGCCGCTGCTATCGCCGGGTGATCTCATCATCGACGGGGGCAACTCTTTTTACAAGGATACGGAGCGCCGCGCTGCAGAACTGGCGGAGGACAGTATCAACTATATCGGCACCGGGGTCTCGGGCGGCGAATATGGTGCCCTCTGGGGGCCCGCCATCATGCCGGGAGGACAGCCAGAGGCGTATGAGATGGTGAAGCCCATCTTTGAGGCCATCGCGGCCAAGGCGGACGGGGAGCCCTGCGTCGCGTATATCGGTCCCCGTGGGGCGGGACACTATGTGAAGATGGTGCATAATGGTATCGAGTATGGGGATATGCAGTTGATCGCCGAGTCCTATGATCTGATGCATCGGGCGCTATCCCTGTCCGCCGAGGAACTATACGATATCTTTGGTGAGTGGAACGAGGGCGAACTACAGTCTTATCTGATCGAGATCACCAGGGATATCTTTGCTCAGAAGGACGAGGAGACGGCCAAGCCGCTGATCGATCTTATTCTGGATGAGGCCAAACAAAAGGGGACGGGCAAGTGGATGTCCCAGGACGCACTGGATGTGGGGTCGCCCACACCCACCATCAATGCGGCGGTCGAATCGCGGCTGATCTCGGCACTGAAAGAGGAACGGGTGAGGGCCAGCAATGTGCTCGGGGGCCCGGCCATAGATTTTGATGGGGATCGTGAACGGCTCATCGAGGACACGCGGCGGGCGCTTTACGCGGCCAAGATCTGCTCCTATGCTCAGGGAATGTCCCTGCTTCAAGCAGTCTCTGAAGAAAAGGAATATGGGCTCAATCTCGCCGATATTGCCAGGATATGGCGTGGGGGATGTATCATCCGCGCGCGGTTTTTGAACGATATCGCCGAGGCCTATGAGCGTGATCCGGAACTGGATAATCTCATGCTGGATCCCTATTTCAGCGATGCCGTGCAGTCTGATCAGGCATCGCTGCGGCATGTGATCCGTACGGCGGTGGATTTGGGGATTCCCTGTCTGGCATTCAGTTCTGCCCTGGCCTACTTTGATGCATACCGCACCGCGAGATTGCCGGCCAATCTGACCCAGGCGCAGCGCGATTACTTTGGGGCCCACACCTATCGTCGTCTTGATCGGGAGGGATCTTTTCACACAGAATGGGGCGCATAACACCGGCAATGATAGGGGACAAGAAGGATCTGTCGCTGCATATCTTTGCCATGGCATTCAGCGGCCTCTTGGGCTGTGATTTCATCGGGACGCACGAACATCGTGAGCCCCTTTGGGGTCGATTGGTGAACTGAGCATGCCCAGGGAAGAGGCGCCATTTGAACCCCTCGACCTGAACGTCCTGCCGGAAAAGTATCGGCCTCGAGTGGTTCCTTATATCATCAAGATGCTTGGCGTTGCGGTGATGGTTCTGCTGCTTCTGACCATGGTGTCCTTTGTCTTTCTACGCCGCACGCGAGGACGGATGAGGGAGTTGGACCGCGATCTGGAAGTGGCGAGGAGCACGTTGAGCGCTGTCAGAACGCCACCTCCTACGGTCGTGGCCCTGAATCAGGAGCTGAGCAGGACGCTGTATGCTCTGGAGGTGATGGGAGAACTTTCCCCCACTATGGCGGCCGGACGGTGGGACTGGGAGGGCGTCTTTGGGAGCATTCTCTCCTATGATAGCGAGAAGATGCGCCTTGCCGAATTCTATCAGGATGACTCGGAACTCACGCTGGCTGGAGTTGCCCTGAGTCGCGACGATGTCCTCGCGTATGCGGGAAGATTGGAGCGGGCTGAGGTATTCGAGGAGGTCGTCGTCGAGTCTCTGGAGAGTTCGGACAAGTCTATAGAGCCGATCACTCCCACGCCGTCGCCGACCACCACGGCTACGGTGACGGGTACCGTGGTGCCGGAGACGCCCACGACGACCTCTACGGCCGTGCTTTACGATGAATACGAAGTTGACGATTTTACCCCCAAGCCCATCGCCTTGGGAGAAGTTCAGCGGCATAATTTCAATCCCGTACACGATGTGGACCAGATGGAGTTTATGGCCAAGGGGGGCCGGCGATACTGCGTCGAGGCTATTCCCCAGGCTTTCGGTGTGGATACAATCCTTGAGGTAAGCGTAGGCGATGTGGGATATGTGAATGAGGATTGTGCCTCTCAACGAGACGAGTACCTGGCATGCGAGTGTCCAAGGGACACTGTGACGGGTAGCCTGGCCTCCCTGGTGGAGTTTCAGATCCCCGAGCAGGAGAGGGACCAACGTGTGGTGATCAAGGTGACTAACAAGGGCCAGTACGGTCCCGATAAATGGTATACGGTGCGAGTCTATGAGGGAGAGGTCAAGGATCTGTATGAGCCCGATGACGATTCACCCAGACCCATCGCCGTGGGAGAGACACAGCAGCGCGCCTTTTATCCGCAGGGGGATGTCGACCGCGTCCAGTTCCAGGTCAAGTCGGATCGTGCCTATCAACTGCGGACCGCTAATCTGGCGGTGAGCGTTGATACGGTGCTGACGGTGTTCATTGGTGATCAGGAGTATTCCAGCGATGATGTGAGCCCCAACGACCTTTCCTCCCGTATAGAGTTCCAGCCCAGACAGGATGGGATAGCCAGCGCCGTGGTGACCAACAAGGGGAGGTTTGGTCCCAATATGACCTACGATCTGATTCTGGAGCAGGCAGGGGGTGACGAATATGAGCCGGATATGGAGGTTAAGCGTCATATCTCGGTGAACGAGGTGCAGCGCCACACCTTTTTCCCCGAGGGGGATGTCGACCGGGTGCATCTGCGTGTCAAGGGGGGGAGACATTATATCGTAGCCACCTGCGGTTCGCCCACCCGCCCAGGCGATGATGCTGGGCCAGTGCGTCCCAATGTTCCCGATGATTGCGTAAAACTGGCACCGGGCGTTGACACCGTGTTAGTGGCGACGGGTCCCGTCCATCGATGTGACCCTCCGGACTGTCAGAGCGATGACTATTGGCCGGGTACTGGGCACCTGAATTCCCGCGTCAAATTCGAGGCATTGCACGATGGAGAGGTGGTAGTTATCGTCCAGAACAAGGGCCAGTTTGGCCCGGATAAAGCGTATCATCTATTTGCCTGGGAGGTGGCGGCGCCCACACCCACCGCTACCATGACTCCCACACCCACTGCGACCAGTATACCGACGGCTACCTCTACTGAGACACCGACACCCACTGTCAGTACGCCAACTGCCACTGCTACGGGTACGAACACGGCGACGCCTACTTTAACGATAACACCTACGCCCAGCCCTACCTTTACGCCGTCGGGCTCAACCGATTCTTTTTCTGGGGGGAATAATCGTTTTGTGGCTTATGATCAGACAGGTATGGGACGGTCCCTCTCCCTTTCTCCTCTGCGCGCCCTGCCCAGGGCGGCGTTACAGACTACCGAGGAAGATGAAAACGTGACCGTGCAGTTTGTGCTTCTTCTGAAGATGCGGCCCATACAACCATGAATACGGATATTGGCGAACTGATCGAACGTATCGAGATAAAGAACTCCGTCAATGTGGCAGTTGTGGCCGGGTTGGTGGTGTCCCTGGTACTCTTTGTCGTGGTGTTGGTATCTCTGGTGGGCGCCCTGCGGGAACAGCGTATGCTTCAAAGAGACTATGAATCGAGCATATCTTCCATCGAACGCATCCGCACTATGCAGGAGCAGGGGCCAGAAACGGTGCGTCAGCGTATATCAGAGGCCAAAGAGGAGCTGGGATCCCTGCTGGCCGGTATGCCGACGCGGGGAGAGGTGCGAGCGGAGATCGTCAGGTACTATACGTATGCCAGTGACGTGGATGTCGAGCTTGTGCGTATGGAAAGGGTAGCCGTTTCCGAGAAAGAGGGAGAGGGGTACTATGAAAATCAGCGCTTTGTGTTGGAAGCCCGGGGGTTGACTCCTGATCTGATGCGTTTCCTTGCGCGGGTGGGGGGCGGGGAGGCTTATGATACGTTCATTCTTAGCAATATCTACATCGCGTCCAACGGGCCGTCGACGGCTGAGGCCGATCTAGAGGTCTTTTCTTCGGAACTCTCTTTGGATGAGCCCTTGCCCGCGCCTGCTCCTGGGGAAGCGCCTCCCCAAGAGGAGGAGGGAGGGGTGGGTCCAGAATATGATCGGGCGCTGGCACTGGGATTGGGGGATGATGTTCAAAAGGCCGTTGCCATGGAGGGATGGGAATGGTGAGAACGCAGGAGTTCGTTTGCTTAGCGGCAGTGTGTTTTATCATACTGGGAATTGCCGTGCCGCGGCGTGTGGAGGCGTGCGAGGATCCCGGGGAGGGATATACCGCTCCAGTTACGGCCCATTATGGGGTGGAGAAGACGCTTCCACCTCCCTCCCCTCTGCTGCGCCCGCAGCAAGAAGATCCGACGCCCACCCTTACAGAGGAAGAAAAACTGCAGGATCTTTCCGAACAACTGGATGCTGCGCGGGACGAACTCGATTGGGAGGAGGCATTGCGTCTCATAGACGAGATCAGGGCTATCGATCCCGAATATGATGATATAGAGAAAAAGAAATATGATGCACACATAGGCTATGGGTATCATCTGTTCAATGAGGGAGATTGTTCGGGAGCCCTCACGCAGTTTCGGGCAGCCCTGGAGTTGCAGCCGGAGGGAGCGGAAGCAGAGTTGGGGTTGGAGTTATTGGACCGTTATTGTGCCACACCCCTTCCGCCTACATCGACCCCCACCCCGGGGCCGACACTGGCGCCGACGGACACCCCCGTCCCCGACGCCACGTCGACTCCGCAGGCCCCCACCTCTCCTATCACCTACACGGTGCAGGCCGGAGATACCCTATATAGTCTGGCCAAACGCCACGATACCACTGTGCAGGCCATCATGCAGGCAAATGGTATGATGAGTTACCTGATACATGTGGGCGACGTGATCTGGATGCCGGTCAGCGGGGCGGTGCCTCCCGGGCCCATCGTGCATATCGTCCAGCCAGGAGAGACCCTCTATTCCATTGCCCAGCAGTACGGAACGACGGTCTGGGCCATCAGGATGGCCAATAACCTTCCCGGATACACGGTCTGGGCCTACAGTGCCCTGTTTATCCCCACCACGGCTCAGCCTGGAGCCATCATACATATCGTCCAGCCAGGAGAGACCCTTTATTCCATCGCCAATCGATACGATACGACGGTTCCCCTGTTGATGATGGCGAATGGTCTAGATACCTACGAGATCCGCGTCTATCAGAGGCTATTCATTCCCTCGGAGGATTGGGCCACCTGGCCGCCTGATTGGTCGCCAAAGCCTCCGGGACCTCCGTCCCATCCCCATGTATACATTGTAAAGCGCGGAGATACGCTATATAGTATCGCCAGGCGTTTTGGAACCACGGTGGGGGCTCTCATGGGGGCTAACGGTTTGTCCAATTCTCGTATTGTGGTTGGTATGAGACTGCGGATACCGTAAGAGGAGGGATGCGTTATATGGGGCTATTTAACAGACTGGGCACAGAGGGCGTGGTCACCCTGGCATTTGAGACAGAGGAACTGCGTTTTCTGGCCGCAGAGGGCGCTCGCGTGATCAACTGGGGAAGGGTTTCCCTGCCCAGGGGGTTGGTGTCCGAGGGTCTGATTACCAGTGCCGTCGAGATGGGCGAGATATTGGATGATCTTTTCAAAGAGCAGGGGCTGGGTCGCAGGCGCGTTATTACCGGCGTGAGCGCCCTGCGCTCTGTGCCGCGAATGATCACCATGCCCCGGCTGCAGGCTTCCGTTTTGCAGGAGGCGATCTCGCGGGAGGCCAAGAAGGAGATGCCCGTCCCCCTGGATGATCTGTATCTATCGTGGGAATCCATCCCCGGCGCAGGAGAGCAACAGCACGTGTATCTGTTGGGGGTACCCCGTGAGTTTATCGATGCGCAGGTGCAGTCCCTGGAGGCAGCAGGAATTCGTCCCTTTGTCATGGATCTGAAACCCCTGGCCCTGGTGCGCGCCGTGGGGGAACCGATGGCCATCCTGGTCAACATGGAGTCCCATGCACTGGACATTGTGCTCGTCGTGGACTATTTGCCGGCCATCATGCGTGCCTTTTCCTTTGCAGAGGAGGGGGTGAGTCAGCAGGCCAAGCGCGATCAACTACTCGATGAACTGACTCAGACGGTTCGCTTTTACAATGACGGGCATGGCAATGCACCCATAAGTTCCTCCACCCCCGTGTATGTCATGGGCAAACTTTTGGGCGGTCCGGAAGAGGTCGATTATCTGACGAGCGTCCTCGATAGACCCGTGGAAACTCCCCAGGCCCCCATGGATTGCCCGGAGGAACTGCCCGTGCCAGAGTATATGACAAATCTCGGATTGGCGCTTAAAGGGGCGTAGCGGTCAATGCATGGATATCTTGCCTATGGTCTGGTGGGTCTCGTGGTGGGAAGTTTTCTCAATGTGGTCATCGACCGCCTGCCGGCCGGGAGATCCCTTCTGCATCCTCCCTCACATTGCTCCTCCTGTGGCCGCGAACTGTCGCCTCTGGAGTTGATTCCCGTACTCAGTTATCTGGTGTTGGGCGGTCGCTGCCGAACATGTGGTGCGCCCATTCCCCCCCGTGTCCTGGTTGTGGAGATATTGACGGGGCTGGTGTTCGCCCTTCTTTATGGAGTGTATGGTGCGACCCTGCAACTCCTTATCGCCACGGTGTACGCCTGCGTGCTTTTCGCAGTGATGTTCATCGATCTGGAACATATGTTGATTCCCAACACCCTTGTCCTGCCTGCGACGGGCTTTGCGCTGCTGATGACACCCTTTTGGCGGCTTCCTTTTCATCCTCGATTTCGTGGCGCCGTGCTGCGGTTCCTGCAGAATATCGGCGCTCACACTGGTTTCTCCCTCTTTGTATTGAACGTGTCGAGCCAGATTGCGGGCGGGTTGCTGGGCTTTTTGATCTTTTTGCTCATCTGGTTCGTGACCCTGAAGGTCATGGGCGTCGATGCCATGGGCTTTGGTGACGTGAAACTGGCAGCCTTTTGCGGGCTCGTCGTCGCGTTTCCAGGGATTCTCATCGCCGTATTTGGCTCTTTTATCCTTGGCGGTCTGGTGGGAGGTATACTTTTGGCCAGTGGGATGGCCGACCGCAAGACGCCTGTTCCCTTTGCCCCCTTTTTAGTGACGACGACCTTTTTCCTCATGGTGTCTGGGGAAGCCCTGTTGTTTTTTATCTGAGCCAATCCTACCCTCTACGGCGGCAGATTCAGCATAATAGGCGCGAATTTATGTGGTTTTTACCGTGTAGAGCCCTCAGACGTTCTTTAGGACTTGACAATATTCCCCCTCGTATCCATCATCAACTTATCTTTGAATCGGGCGTGCTATGCGTTGTGGATATGTGATGCACACGATGTATGATGCAGATTTCTTCTGGGAGGATTGCGGCGATGGATTTCCCTGTTAGCGAGGGGCAGAATGTACGAGAACGAGTGGGAGAGGGCAAGTCATGCGAGGATATCGACGAGTTGTTGCGCCTGACAGCGCGGGAGGAGGCGTCAGATATTCATCTCAAGGTGGGCAGCCCTCCCGTGCTGCGTATCAATGGCGATCTCGTGCAACAGTCCCAGTATGCCCCTCTTGCCGTGGAGGCTCTGGAGGGTTTTTATGAGCAACTCACGACATCAGAGCAACGGCAGCGTTTCGATCGGGACCTGGAGTTGGATATGTCGTACGGGCTCAAGGGGGTGGCGCGATTCCGGGTCAACATCGCGAGCCAGCGTAACACCCTAACCATCGTCATGCGCCGTTTGAGTTCGGAGGTACCGGGCATCGATACGTTGGGACTGCCCGGGGCCTGTAAGGAGTTGGTGATGAAGCCCCGGGGCCTCATCCTGGTCACCGGTCCCACGGGGAGTGGCAAGTCCACCACGCTGGCGTCCATGATCGACTATCTCAACCAGCGTGAGGCGCGGCGTATCATCACCATCGAGGATCCCATCGAATACCTCTTTCCCGACAAGAGGAGTTTCATCACCCAGCGCGAGTTAGGGAGCGATACCAGGAGTTTTGCCGATGCGCTAAAACACGCCCTGCGTCAGGATCCGGATGTGGTTCTCGTGGGAGAGATGCGGGACCTGGAGACCATCGCCTCGGCCATCACGGCGGCGGAGACGGGTCACCTGGTGCTTTCCACCCTGCATACGGCGGGAGCAGCCCTCACAGTCGATCGTATCGTGGACGTCTTTCCTCCCCACCAACAAGAACAGGTGCGGGTGCAGTTGGCCAACATCCTGGAGGGGGTGCTTTCCCAGGCCCTGGTACCCACGGTGGATGGCGAGGGGCGGGCTGCTGCCGTGGAGGTGATGCTGGCCACCTCGGCGGTGCGCAATATGGTGCGCGAGGGCAAGTCCCACCAACTTCCGGGGGTGATAGAGACGGGCCAGCGGGCGGGGATGCAGACGCTGGACCAGGCACTGATGGCCCTACTGCGACGGGGATTGATCACCCGCGAGGCGGTACTGGCTCGGGCCAACAATCCCGATTATCTGCGCTCGCGCATGGCACAGGAGGAGGTGAACGGCGGCCAACGGCACCGGTGAGGCGGTCGGTGTGGAGGGAGCGATGCGTGGAATAGTATGGGCAGGAGAGAGGTGGAGAGTGAGAGGACAGCGCGGATTCACTCTAATGGAACTGTTGATGGTACTGGGTATTTTGGGCATTCTGGTGGGTATCGTGGCTGTGGGCATGGGGGACATTGTGGCCATGGCCACCCGTCGTGCCATGCGCTCCGAATGGGAGATTGTGGAAAGGGCCATGGATGCCTATACCATCCAGGCGGCGAACGCCGAGGCGATGCCGACCATCGCACCATGTACGACGCCGTCGGTGATCACGGGATCCCAATCCCTGGGGTTTCGCGAATATCTCAGGCATGATACCACGTACTATTATACGTGGGAGGCGGGGGGAGAGAATCTGGTGGTGCAGGATGCGGGGACCACGGTGGAGGGGAGCCAGCGTTACAGCGACATGGAGTTGTTCGTCTATACGTCGGGGCAGTGGGTGAGGCAATAACCCCAGGGTGCGCCAGGCCCTTTATGAAAACTTTAGTCGTGATTTATGTCCTCCTTACGCGAGAATGCCTTATTCCATGTTATGATAGGACTAGAGGAAAGGGAAGCGTGGCACTGGATGGGAAAGGAGGATGGAGTCTCAGGAGGTACAATAGCCAGAGAAGGGGTGTAGGAGATCGTTCGCAAAAGAGTTGTTGACTGTAGTATGGAGGAAAAAAGAATGCGTCAAGAGCATGGATTTACGCTTATCGAGTTGTTGATCGTGCTGGCCATCCTGGGCATCCTGGTGGGCATCGTGGCCATGAGTGTGGGGGGACTGACCGACACGGCCACCAAACGGAGCATGACTTCCGAGTACGGGACGGTGCAGACGGCCATCGATACCTATCATACGCAGGATGTGGTGGTAGAAGGGGAAGATTCGATACCTGACCAGAGTGAAGAAATACAGATACAGGGAGGAGACACGGTTACAGACACATTTGGCCAGTATCTCAAGCGCGACACCAAGTACTATTATACATGGGCTGACGATGGCGAGGATCTTACGGTCTATGAATCGGATGAGGATGACGCTATGTCCTATGATGGTTCTGATTGGGAGAACGACGATTAGCAAACTGGGAAGTGAATGATAGCTTATTCACAACCAAAGGACGAATGCGTTTTTGTGGCCCGCCTGACGGCGGGCCGTTTTTTTGTGCTCCTTTTGGGATCCCTCTATGACCCCGTAACCCTTTTAGTCGTCTCGTGTTTTGGCTATCTGGACTTGTGAACGGCATTCTGCTGGGGTATAATGCAGGGCAGTGTCGTCACGTGGATTTTGACAGCATATGGAAAGAGGAGGATCGTCTATGGATATTCTTGATCGCGTCAGGACCATCATTGTGGAGCAGTTGGGCGTGGAGGCGTCGGAGGTTACCGAGGAGGCGCGGTTCCGGGAGGATCTGGAGGCCGACTCGCTGGATCTGGTGGAACTGATCATGGAGTTCGAGGACGAGTTCGGGGGCCAGATCTCGGACGAGGATGCGCAGAGCATAGAGACGGTGGGCGATGCGGTAGAGTATATCGAAGAGCATTTCGTCTAGGAGCGCCCCGACCATCATTTCAAAAAGTGGGGATGCTGGGGAATGATCACCTCAGTGTCCCTTTTTCTTTTCTCAGGTACTTGGAGGATAGCGTTTTTGTCTCGCGTTGCCATAGTGACAGACAGCACGGCGAGCCTGCCCCAGGAGATGTATGGGCGGTATCACATCTCTGTGGTGCCGTACTATCTTCAGATTGGGGGGCAGAGTTATCGAGATGGCATGGATATCTCGCCCACCGAGATCAACACGCATATGGAACAACTCTCCATCGAGAATGACGTCCCCACTACCTCCAACCCGGGCCCTGGTGACTATGTGCGGGCCTACAGGGAGGCCAGCGAATGGGCGGAGGCGGTCGTCTCGCTGCACATGACCTCCGAAGGAAGCGGCGCATACCAGTCGGCAATCATCGGATGCCGGATGATGCAGGAGCGGGATCCCGATCTGTGCATACGGGTCATAGATACACGCAATGTCTCCATGGCTCATGGGTGGATGGCCCTACAAGCCGCGCGGTCGGCTGCGACGGGGGCGTCCCTTGAGGAGGTCGTGGGTCTTGTGGAGAGGATGATTCCTCATACACGTATGATTCAGACGGCGGACACCCTACGCTATCTCTATATGGGGGGGCGTATCGGCAGGGCCCGCCACCTGTTGGGCTCGATGCTGAATATCAAGCCCCTGATCAGCATGGAGGATGGGCTCATCACCACTCTGGGGGTGGTTCGCAGCCGAGGCCAGGCATACAGGCGGATCGCCTCGCTGCTGGCCAGGGCGGTGGACGAGGGCAGCGAGGTGAGGGTGGCCCTCACCCACGCCGCGGCGCGTGGGGAGGCGGAAAAACTTTGTGAGGCGATAAAAGAGCACGTCGTTACCGTGGAGGTGCTGTACTGTGATCTCTCGCCCGCGCTGACGGTGCACAGCGGGCCAGGGACGGTGGGAGTGTGCTATGTCCCCGAGGCGGTATTGAGCCCGGATTAGAGGGGCCCCTGGCCCAGTTTTTGAATGGTGGATAGGGTGTCCGGCCAGGCGATCTCGGACAGGCCCAAACGCTTTCGCAGACGCTCCTCGTCCATCCCCTCCTGATAGTTCCTGACCGCGCACGTCCAGCGCAGCATCTCAAAAGTGATATTGCTCCGAAGATTGGCCAGATCGGATATTTTGTGCAGCACGTATTCCAGGTTGCGGGCCGTACATTCAAAGAGTTTTTCCTGGGGCTGGTAGCGCCTGAGGTATATCTCCAGGGTGTCGATCCAGTCCTCTGGCAGGGCCAGGCGACGCCGTTTAAAGAGCAGGCGGGGTTCGTCATAATGGATGTATACAGAGGGGGGCGTGTCGGGGGCGCCCGGGTCGATGTGCTCGAGGGCGATGTCCATGCACTCGCCCTTTTTCATTCCTGTGGAGAGAATCAGCGTGACCAGCAGGTGGGGACGGGCGTCGGGCGCCTCGTCGGCGTCGCGCATGGCCCGGGTGATAGAGAGGAGGGTCTCGATCTGGGACTCGCTGAGGATATGGGGCAGGGGGGAGTGCGCCTGACGGTGCTCCAGGGGCTCGGCGGGATCGTGGGGCAGGATGTCATAGCGGACCAGCCACTCGAAAAAGACCTTCAGGGTGGTGATGCGCCGATCCAGGGTTTTCGGCGCGCAGGGGGTATCCCGCTCCTCCTGCAGATAATGGAGAAAGTCGCGCAACTTTTTTGTGGAACACTCGCTCAGGGGCGTCGTGGGCCCGGCAAACTCGACAAAGAGCCGCATATCGCTGAGGAAGCACCTGATGGTGTTCTCGGTGAATTCCTTTTGCTCCATGTATTTCTGAAAGGGAGCGCAGGTGTCCTCCAAGGGGGATGATGGGGACAGTTCCGGTCCCTGGGGCAGATCAAGTTCTTTCAGGTTTTCCAGGGAAAAGAGTTCGAACTGTTTCGCTGGCATGGGATGCCTCCCTTGTGAACTAGATTCAACATAAACTTATAACCAGGGAAAGATTTTGTCAAGAACGGAAAGGAAACGATGTCAAAGTCCGTGGAGATGGCCTTGCTTGGAGCGGGGAATCGCGGGACATTCGCCTACGGTCGCTATGCCAGGAGAAACCCCCACCGGGCGCGTTTTGTCGCCGTGGCCGAGCCCGATAAGGGACGGCGGGAGCGCTTTGCTCGGGAGCATGGGATAGCCGAGGAACGCCGCTTTGCCTCCTGGCAGGAATTGATGGAGCAGCCACAGATGGCCGAGGCGCTGATCAACGCCACCATGGATCGCATGCACTGTGATTCCACCCTGGCTGCGCTGGAGGCCGGCTATCATGTGCTACTGGAAAAACCCATGGCCACCACCGCGAAAGGGTGCGTGGCCATGGTAAAGGCGGCCATCGACGCCGGGCGGATTCTGCAGGTATGTCACGTGTTGCGTTATACGCGGTTCTGGAGGACACTATACGACATCGTCACCTCCGGCGAGTTGGGACGCATCATCAGTGTGGATCATCGGGAGAACGTGGCCTACTGGCATATGGCGCACAGTTACGTGAGGGGAAACTGGCGTAGGGCCGATAACAGTTCGCCCATGATCCTGGCCAAATGTTGCCACGACATGGATATACTCTACTGGGTGCTGGGGCAGAAGGTGCAATCGCTTTCCTCCTTTGGGCGCCTGACAGCGTTTCGGCCCGAGCACGCACCAGAGGGTGCTCCGGCACGCTGTACCGATGGATGTCCGGCGCAGGACGCGTGTCCATATTATGCACCGCGAATATATCTGCAGGACACGGGCTGGCCGGCCAACGTAATCTCGTTGGATCAGAGTGTGGGGGCGCGTCTGCAGGCTCTGCGAGAAGGGCCGTATGGTCGCTGCGTCTATCATTGTGATAACGATGTGGTGGATCATCAGGTCGTGAATATGGAGTTGGAGGATGGGACGACGATCACCTTCACCATGCATGGCCACTCACACAACAACGTGCGCACCACGCGCTATGATGGTACCCTAGGCACCCTGCGGGCCACGGGCACGTCAGACGAGATCGCCGTGTACGACCATCTCACAGAGGGAGAAAAGATCGTACGTCCCGGCGAGGCAGAAGGCGGCCACGGGGGTGGCGATACAGGGGTGATGAATGCCTTTGTGACCGCCCTGCGAGATCCCGTGTATTCCGCGCCCACCAGTGCGCGGGAATCCCTGGAGAGCCATCTGATGGCCTTTGCCGCCGAGCGGGCCCGCCTGACAGGCCAGGTCGTGGACATGGACGCGTACCGCCAGGAGGTCGGCGCGGATGACCCGCTGGCGATATAGCCGTCAAAGGATCTCGCGCAACTGCTGCCGGTAGTAGACGAAACTATCCCAGGGAACATCCGGCGGGACGTAATGATCGACGGCGGGCACATAGCCTCCCGTCTTGATCACGGGGGCTATACGCTCCAGTTCCCTGTCTATGGCCTCTGGTCCCTCGACCAGGGCGTTCTTGTCGATGCCCCCCAGCATCTGGAGGCGGGGATATTCCTCTCTTACTTTTGCTACATCCATGCCGGCGCGCACCTCAAAGGGGTAGAGGCCAGTGACACCGCCCTCTAGAAAAAGAGGAATGAGTTCCCATACATTGCCGTCGGTATCCAGCAGGACGATATCGATGTCGTGGACTGCAAAGAACGCATTGATCTCCTTGTAGACGGGCAGAAGGAACTGGCGAAAGATCCGTGGGGAGACCATGGGGCCGGCCTTGTAACTCATATCCTCCCAATAGTAGGCATAGTCAGGCTGCACCTGGGCAAAGACGTTTTCAAAGATGTACAGCCATAGTTCCGTCAGGTGCGAAAGGACATCGCGTATGAGATCGGGGTCGTCGAAAAAGGTGTACATGAGATTCTCAAACCCGAACAGGGTGCGCAGGGAGGAAAAGACGCCCAAAAAGGGGCCACCGATGACCAGGGGCCAGTCCCTTCCTTTGTAGCGCTGTAACTGCTGCTCCCAGTCGGGGGGCAGGCGTCCCTCCATGTCCAGACGGAAGCGCTCCTCTTTTAGTTGCTCCCAGTCTTTTCTGACCTTTACTGGCCACTCTACAATCTGGGGTAGGCTGGCCGTCCTTTTGCCCATGACCACGACGGTGCCGTCGGGTTCCCGGCGTTTGACCGTATTGTCGTCCTCCCACAGGATCTCGGTCTCAAACGGGGGGCAGGGACCGGTCTCGCAATCGACCTTCTCTGCGCCCGTGTCCAGATCGAGGTAGTCGTGCACGGCATAGTCTCTGGGCTCGGTGCGTAGACGACAGGCAAAAGCCTCACCCTTGACCTCATCGCCCGGAAGCAACCCTTCCGTGGGTGACTTGAGGGGGCGGGGCAGCCCCTCCTCATACCATCTTTCGAGGGTGTCCGCCCAGTAACCCGTCTCCCAGTTTGGCACGCGATCTAGCGGTTCGAACCGCATGCAGGCGAGAAACCGTTCCCGTGAGTTCATCCTTTTGCCTCCGAGGTAACCGACAATTATATGATCGCGGTCCATTATACAGGATGCCTGCATATTGGTCATCCTCAGATGTTGTCGGGTTGCCTTATCCTCGACTGGGGACTAGAATAGACCGTGATCTGAGGATTCACTTGGCTTGGGAGGTGAGATGATGACCACATCGCGCGAGCGGGTAATGATAGCCCTCAATCATGAGGTTCCGGATTGTGTGCCCCTGGATTTGGGGTCGACGGCTGTAACAGGCATCGCGGCGTCTGCTCTCTATCGTTTACGTGAGGCCTATGATCTGGAGGAACAGCGCATCAAAGTTCATGAGCCCTATCAGATGTTGGGTGAAGTGGATGACGATGTTATGGATGCGTTGGGCATCGATGTTGTGGGTCTTTCCGATGATAGTACGTTCTTTGGTTTTCCCCAGCGGGACTGGAAACCCTTTACCCTGTTCGACGGCACGCCCGTCCTGGTGCCGGGAGGCTTTAACACGGAGGTGGCTGAGGACGGCAATCTCTACCAGTATCCTCGAGGGGATCGCTCCTTATCGCCGTCGGGGCGTATGCCCGCGGACGGATTCTATCACGATGCCATCGAGCGGCAGGAGCCCTACGATCCAGAATCCCTCGACCCCGAGGAATGGGTTCAGGACATGTATCATGTCTATACCGACGAGGAACTGCGTCTGCTGGAGGAGCGTGCCACATCCCTGTATGAGAACACGACGCGGGCCATCATCGGCAATTTTGCCGGGACAAGTTTTGGCGACATCGCCTATGTCCCCGGTGTTTCCATTCCCGAGCCCAAGGGGATCAGGGCGGTGGCCGATTGGTATATGGCCACGGTTCTCTATCCGGATTATGTGCGGGGTATCTTTGAGCGCCAACTGGAGATCGCCATGGAAAACCTGGCGCTCTACAAGGAGGCTGTAGGAGAAAAGATCGTGGCCATCTTTATCAGCGGTACAGATTTTGGCGCGCAAAAGGGGTCTTTTATCTCTCCTCAAGCATATCGTGATTTGTTCAAGCCATTTCACAAGGCGATCAACGACTGGGTTCACGAGCACACCGGTTGGAAGACCTTCTATCACAGTTGCGGTTCCATGGTCGATCTCTATGATGATTTTGTGGACGCCGGCGTGGATGTTGTGAATCCCGTGCAAATCTCGGCAGAGGGCATGGATCCTCGTACCCTAAAAGATCGTTGGGGAGATGATCTCGTCTTTTGGGGTGGTGGTGTCGATACGCAGCACGTGCTGCCCTTTGGTTCGCCAGAAGAGATAGAAGAGCAGGTCAAGGAGACCGTGCGGATTTTTGGCAAGGGTGGGGGCTTTATCTTTAACACCGTGCACAATATTCAGGCCAGGATTCCCAAGGAGAATCTCAAGGCGCTGTTCGACGCCTTTGCCCGGTATCGTTGCGAGGAGCAATAGGGAGCGGGCTTTGGCGGGTAAGGGGGCCGTGGGCATGGGCCTTGTTTGATCTTGGACCACATACAGACTTTGACATATGGAACATCAGTCGCCGGGTATGTGCTACTGACGGATATGGTGAAGCGTTGATACCCACCTTTATCGTTACCGAAAAGGAGTAGGAGCAGGGATATGGGAAGCCTGGAACATCTTTCTTTGGAGCCCGCCGCCATCGTGATTTTCGGCGCCTCGGGGGATCTGACGCGCCGCAAGTTAGTTCCCGCGCTGCACAGCCTTCTGTGTGAAGGGCTGCTACCCCGGGACGTCCGCGTTCTTGGTTTTGCCAGAAGCGAGTTCTCTCAGGAGGCATTCTCCGAGCGGCTATTGGAAGGAGTACAGGACTATGCACGGCTCGAGCCGGGGATGTGTGAGCGGTGGCCCGAGTTTGCCGAACGCATATCCTATCTCTCGGGCGACTATGACGATCCCGCAGCCTACCGGCGTCTGGGCGAGGCCTTGGGGGCATTAGAGACGAATACTGGGGGCAACTGCCTGTTCTACCTGGCGGTCCCTCCCGTCCTCTATCCCGTTATCGTGGAACAATTGGGGAAGGCCGGTCTCGCCCGAAGCGAGAGGGGGTGGCAGCGTATCATCATCGAGAAGCCCTTTGGGCATGATCTGTCAAGTGCCCGGGAACTCGATGACACGATACACGCCGTGTTTGATGAGAATCAGGTATATCGCATCGACCATTATTTGGGCAAGGAGACGGTGCAGAATATCCTGGTCTTTCGCTTTGCGAATTTGATCTTTGAGCCTCTGTGGAGTCGAAACTATGTGGATCATGTACAGATAACGGTGGCCGAGAGCGTGGGGGTGCAGCACAGGGCCGCTTATTACGATCAGGCTGGCGTGGCACGTGATATGCTGCAGAATCACATCCTGCAGATTCTTTCTCTTGTAGCCATGGAGCCTCCCGCTTCGCTTGATGCCAAGGCTCTGCGCGACGAGAAGGCCAAAGTGTTGAAAGCCGTTCGTCCCGTCTCCATAAAGGACGGTGTGTGGGGACAGTATGCGGGCTATACAGAGGAGGAGGGTGTGGAGTCCGTGTCACAGACGCCCACCTATGTGGCACTCGGGATGCACCTTGACAATTGGCGCTGGCAGGGGGTGCCCTTTTACGTGCGTTCCGGCAAGCGGCTGGCAGCAAAGATGACCGAGATCACCTTGCAGTTCAAGGAGGTTCCTCATACGTTATTCCCTGAGAATGTGGAACTCCCTCCGGGCTATATCTCTCTCTATATTCAACCTAACGAGGGGATTCATCTGAACTCTCAGGTCAAGATACCGGGAGCCGGCATGCGTACCGAGGGGGTGGACATGACCTTTCGCTATGGGCGCCGCTTTGGCGAACACGTGCTGCCCGACGCCTATGAGCGCCTGTTATTGGACGCCATCCAGGGGGACGCCTCCCTCTTTGCCCGAAGTGACGAGATAGCGTTAGCATGGGAACTGGTAGATCCTTTGACGTATCAGGTGGAACCGATAAGGTATATCCCTGGCAGTCAGGGGCCCCAAGAGGCGGCGCGACTCATGGAAGAGGACCGGGTATGGCGACCTATCGAGGAGCATTCGCAGGCGGATGAGGGATAACCTGCTTTTCTTTCCCTTGACCTTGAAGGGGTGTCAGTATAGAATTGATAGTTATGGAGAATAAAACTGATATAGATCTTTATGTTTTGCGTGGCACGATTCGAAAACTGTTAGAGGAGTCCTTTAGATGACGACCCGATCCAAGGTGGCTGTCTTGAAGACCTGTCCAGAGAAGGTTCTGGAAGATTATGACCGGCTGTTGGAACTGGCCGAGGTGGAAGAGTTTCTCCCCGCCGATAAGACGGTGATTTTGAAAGACAATATCTCCTGGCATTACCCCTTTCCCAGTGCCAACACCACGCCCTGGCAGTTGGAGGGGACGACGTTGGCCCTTCGAGATCGCGGTTATGAGAAACTCGTCTGCGTGCAGAACAAGACGGTGGTTATAGACACCTTTAAGGGGGAGGATCTGAACAATTATGTCCCAATCTTTCGACGCTATAACATTCCCGTGCTGTACAATTTCAAGGATTGTGACATGGACTGGATCCTGTATGAACCGGAGGCGGAGATGAATGTCCTACCGCGCATCTATCCGGAGGGCATTCACGTTCCCGATTTCTTTATGGGCAAAAGTATCGTGCATCTACCCACGGTCAAGTGTCACATCTATACCAAGACGACGGGGGCCATGAAGAACGCTTTTGGCGGTCTGTTGAACACCAAGCGCCATTATACCCATAGTTGGATTCACCAGACGCTGGTGGATCTGCTAAAGATTCAAAAGGAGATCCATACAGGAATCTTTGCTGTGATGGATGGCACCACGGCGGGCAACGGCACAGGACCCCGCATCATGAAGCCCGAAATCAAGAACGTGATACTAGCCAGTGGTGATCAGGTGGCCATAGACGCCGTGGCGGCCAAGATGATGGGTTTCGATCCCATGGATATCGGCTATATTCGCCTGGCCCACGAGCAAGGACTGGGAGTGGGCAACGTCCGCGAGATCGAGATTGTCGGGGACGACGTTTCCGGTGAGGATTGGGACTTTCGCATTGGGATGAACTTTCACCGCATGCTGGGGTGGCTGTCGTGGTTTGGTCCCACCAAGGTTCTACAGAAACTGTTATTTCATACCCCCTTTGTACACGTGGCCTCTTTTGTCTCTGAGGCGTACCACGATTACTATCGCTGGCCTCTCAAGGAGCGGCGTGTGTACGAGCGATGGCGAGAGGAGACATCGTGGGGGCAGTTGTTCAACCGGTATCTTGAAGAAGGGACGATGCGATAGCCTTTTGTGATTTCCAGGAGTCGCTCGATGCCTGTTTTACATAGTTTTCAGAGGATATCGGGCTTTTGGTGCCTGATATTGATCGATGTCAGGTAGTTTGGCAGTCTAAACCCATTGTTTATGTGTAAAGGGAGGCTCTTTGTGTCGGAAATGCGCGTAGAATGGAAAGTGCTGGAGGATTTCACCAAGAGAATCTTTGTTGAGATGGGGATGCCTCCTGAGGATGCAGAGGTCGAGGCCCGTGTGCTGGTGTGGGCGAATCTGAGGGGCATCGACTCCCATGGGGTGTTGAGGGTTCCTCAGTATCTGGCCAGTGTGGAAAAAGGAGGTATGAATCCCGATCCTGATATTCAGGTGTTGAAAGAGACGCCGGCGGTGATTTTCGTCGATGGTAATCATGCCTTTGGTCCCGTGGTGACAACCTTTACCATGGAGCAGGTGATGGAAAAGGCCGGGGAGGTGGGGATCGGCTGGGGGCTCATTCGCAACACGACGCATCAAGGGGCCATGGGCTACTATACGCTGATGGCCGCCGAGGCGGGTATGGCCGGGATCGCCCTGGTGAGCAATCCGCCCAACATGGCGCCCTATGGGGCCAAGGCTCGTGGTATACATAACAGCCCCATAGCCATCAGCGTGCCTGCCAAGGAGCATCGGCCGCTGGTGCTGGATATGGCCACAAGCGTCGCGGCGGGAGGAAAGGTCAACCTGGCCGTCGACAAGGGTGTGCCCATTCCCGAGGGCTGGGCCCTGGACGCGGAGGGCAACCCCACCACCGATCCCGAGGAAGCAGTCATCCTTTTACCCTTTGGTGCGTACAAGGGCTCCAATCTGGCCATCATGTTCGCCTGTCTGTCCAACATCATGGCGGGCAATCCGCTGGTGGCTCCTACCCTGGCGGGGAAGGAGGTCCGGCCGGGCACGCAGAACAGTGTGGTGGCGGCTGTGGATATCGGTATGTTCAGCGATCTGGAGACGTTCAAGGAGAATGTGGACGATCTTATAGACGGGATCAAGGGGCTACCCAAGGCCGAGGGGTTTGAGGAGATCCTCATGCCCGGAGAACTTGAGGATCGCGTTCATGAGGAACGCGCGGCGGAGGGGATTCCCCTACCTGAAGGCACCGTGAATAACCTGCGAGAGGTTGCCCAAAGGCTGGGCGTGGAGATACCTGAGGGATTATAGGTATCGGTTTCCCCTGATGCTGTCTTTTGGCCGCTATGATTCCATAGCGGCCTTTTTTTTAATTTTGGGAAAGGGGCGTTTAGCACGCGAACCCGAGTGCCAAACGCCCTATAGAGCAGTCCGGATATTCAGATCCTATATCTGGACGCGATTGAGCCGCAGTTCGTGGGAGCCGTCGGGACGGCAGAACTCGTAGTAGAAGTAGATCTCCCCGTCAAACACGACGGTGTCGATATAACGCAGCCCTCCACTGCCGTGGGGGGAGACGATGCTGGGGCCCTTTTGGCTGAGCCGGTAAAAGTGGGTCAGGTCCCACGTCTGGGCCATGCCTGTGCGCTCCTCATAATTCTCCTCCACAGAGGTGGCCCCGTCATAGTAGCCCATCCACCCGTTCTCTGTAGGCACCAGGCAACCCAGACGCGCGGCGTAGGCGTCCCACGCGTCCTTGCGTGGAGGGAATATGTTCCCTTTCCACTGGTACTGTCGGCCATCACCGCTCACGGCCAGGGCTGTGCTGGAGAGGGTAAGACCGGTGTTATAGACGTCAGCCGTGGCATGCATCTGCTCCCGATCCTCGGGAGAGGTGATATCGAGGCTCATGGCATAACTGATGAGCATATAGTAGAGGCCGTTGACGATCATGACCCAGGGGTCCTTTATCCCCTCCGCTCCTATCCGCTCGGCAGTGAACAGTTCCTCGCTCCCGGATAGATTAAAGGCGTCTGGCCTCTTGGCCTCGACGTAATCGATGCGCCAGCGTTTGGTCTGGGGGTCGACGTAGCTGATATAGAGCAGCCACTTGTCATCCAGGCTCCTGGTCAGACAAAAGCGCTCTACGGAGGGCGAGTTCAGATCCTCTTTTGTGGCTCTCCATATATCGTGAAAGGTGACGCCATCGTCCGAGGTGGCAATGTGGCATTCGCCGCCTCGAACGGGGCGCGGTTTGCGGACGCGATAGTACAGATAGAATTTCTTTGTCTCGTCGTCGTAAAGGACGCTGGGCGCCCCCACCCAATATCCGCGTCCCTTTCCTGGGGGGGCCATGATGGTCTTTCCCTCAAGGGGATCAAAGATGAGGGGGGCTCCGTACCATTTGCGCGCTGATCTAGAACCATTTTTCATCGTGTACACTCCTTTCTTCCAGACGACCGTTCCAGAATGTCAGATGCTACCATCTATCAGCCGCTGATAGAGGTTGAGGGTCTGGCGTGCGGTACGCTTCCAAGAGTAGGCTTTTGCACGCGCCAGCCCTTTGGCCACCATCTCCTGATGGAGGTGTGGGTGGCGCAGCACGTGGCCGATACAGTGTATTATCCCCTCGGTGTCCCGAGGGTCAAAGTAGCGTGCTGCTTCTCCGCCGACTTCTGGTAGGCTGGAGGTGTTGCTGGCGCAAACGGGGCAGCCACAGGCCATGGCCTCCAGCACGGGCAGTCCAAAACCCTCATATAGAGACGGTTGTACCATCAAAAGCGCCCCCGCATATACGGCGGGCAGATCCTCCTCCTCTACGAATCCGGTGAGCAAAATCCTGTCCTGCCAGGGAAGAGTCTCGAGGTGTCGAAAAAAGTCCTCGTACAGCCAACCCTTGCTGCCCACCAGCACCAGGGCATCGACCAGATCCTGATCAAACAGGGGACCGGAGGCATCGGCCAACCGGGAGAGGTTTTTGCGTGGTTCGATAGTGCCTACGGCGAGAAGGTAGCGGGGTGGCAGGTCGTAGCGGCTGCGCACGGCCTCTATCGTCTCCGCTGGCTGGGGGCAAAAGTTGGGGTCCGCGGCCTCGGGGATGACGGTGATCTTTTTCGGGGGGATATGATACAGATCGATGATATCCTCCCGTGTGGATTCGGAGACGGCGATGATGGCCGTGGCCCGCCGGCAGTAGAGGGGCATGGCGGCCTGCAGGTAGAGATAATTCTTTATCTTGTGGTACTTTGGGTAGCGCTCGAAGATCAGGTCGTGTACGGTGAGCACGGTGGGGATCCGTCTCAGGGGAGGCAGCAGGTGCTCGGTGGCGTGAAAGAGGGAGGCATCGGGCAGCAGGTCGTCCATGGGCCAATGGACGACCTGCCTTGCCAGAACCAGCGCGCGCCACATCTTGTATCCGTGCCGCACGCCGACAGTGGGGTGTTCCTCCCAGCCTGCCAGAGGACCGCGACGCCCGAGGCTATTCTGAAAGAGGTGGAGGCGCCCCCCGAGGGGCTGTTCAAGTTCCCGTACCAGGTTCTCGGCATAGCGTTTCAGCCCTGCCTTGGCGTGGACGGCGCTGGAAACGTCGACATAGATGGTCATATGCCCGCTCCCTGCCAACGTGACTCTGGATTAAGGGCCACGTCGCCGGCCTTGACGCCGCGAAGGACGAAACGTTCGGCGGCGCTTTGCTCTCCTTGATTGTAGGCGGCCACCAGTTCCTCAAGATCCTCGTTCAATATTTCCTGTTGTATCTTCCGGTCGACTATACGGGAGGTCATGGTGCGCATGGCCCTTATGGTCTCCTCTAGCCACTCCTGGGTCAGAGGGACTCCGGGCAGTATGGATATTCCCAGATCGTCGAATCCCGCGGAGCGCAGGGCTCTGGCGGCGCGTCGGATATCCACAGAGATCGACGTCGGCTCATCCAGAGCCCGTCCCAGTTTGCGCACGATGGCGTTCCGCTGGGCCCAGGCGCGGGTGTGCTCCGCTTCTGGCGGCTCGAGAAGGTCAGAGATGCGCAGTTGTCCCCCGGGGACGAGTACGCGCCACAGTTCATCAAAGGTGGCGTTGATTCTAGCCTCGGGCACCTGGCGCAAGACGCCACTCATCACCAGGAGATCTACTGTCTGGTCAAGGAGGGGGATATGTTGCAGGTGGGCCTGGAGTGGCGTCAAGAAGCCTTTTTCCGTCAAAGGCAGGATCTCTTTTATCTTTGATAATCTATCGCCAGCGACGATGAGGCGTCCCTGGGAGGCTGTCACACGCTCATTGAGCAGTTCCACCAGGTGCCCGCTACCCACGCCTATCACGAGGGTGACACCGGAAAAGTCGATCCCACGCCATATAGGGTTCTCATCATCCTCTCTGATCGGTTCTCTCTCGGTCATCCATGTCTCCCAACAGTATCCGCTGATCTATCCTTCGTCTCAGTGGTCAATCAGGTCTCGACGATCAATCCATCGTAGGCGAAATCTGCCCATAAAGGCAACTTTTTTTCCTCGATCTGATAGTCTATGTCATGTGTCATGTGGGTGAAAATGCAGCGAGAGGGGGCCAACAGTCGTGCATATTCCAGGCTTTCCTTTAGACAGAGGTGGCTGCCATGGGGACGCAGGCGTAGACAATTGAGAATGAGCAGATCCAATCCTTCCAGGTTCTGCAGCGTGTTCTCGGGAATGCGCTTGACATCAGGGATATAGGCCACGTTATTTATACGATATCCCTGGCAGCCTTTCAACGATCCATGCTCCACGTGAAGGGGAGTTATCTTTGTCTTTCCGATTTCCGTCGAGGTTTCCAAAAGATGGGGAATCACCTTTGGGATACCACCCCCCTCAAAATCTGGGGGATCAAACACGTAATGGAAGGCCCTGTGTAATATGTGTAATGTCTCCGCAGAACCATATATGTCGATGGGTTTCTTCTGATGGCGGCAGTAGGAGCGTATGTCCGGCAGGCCATAAATATGATCGGCGTGTCCGTGGGTATAGAGCACGGCGTCGATGCGTCGCACCTGATTGCGCAGTACCTGCTGTCGAAAGTCCTGAGACGTGTCCACGAGGATGGTTGTCTCCTCGGTCTCTACGAGAATCGATGCCCGGCTGCGCCTGTGACGGGGATTCGCATCCGCCTTTAGGCAGACTTTTTTGGGACATCGTTCATAGTTGTCAAGCATACAGTCGATGGTGGGGACCCCATGGGAGGTACCCGTGCCCAGAAACGTTATGCGCATCGCCTCCTTTCTCGATTTAATGTGATTCGATTAAAAAGATTCCACAACCTGCAGTGTAGAGGCAGGGGTTCTGGCAGTTTCACCTCTCATTATATGCCCTCAGTCCTTTTGCGACCAATCGGGCGAGGTATTTCTCTCACATTCTGTCCCGATGTTAACTATGGGCAAGGATCTCCTTTACTCTCTCAGTTCTTGGCATTATAATGAAGGTATGAGAAATGGGTAGCAGGAGGTTTGGGTTGGCAACCACTTGTCTTTTGGGAATCG
>JBKHJO010000047.1:0-18621 GCA_046538105.1 Anaerolineales bacterium
AAATTGCTAGAGCACGTCCATCAAGTGCGACGCAACTCATGGACCTTCTTTCAGTGGAGCCATCTTTAAATTATCTGCATTCCGGAGGAAAGGGGAGGGCATATGGTACGCGTTGATGGTATAGTAAAAGGCGTCGTCCCTGTGGCGGGCATGGGCACACGCCTGTTGCCGGCGACGAAATCCCAACCTAAAGAGATGTTACCCGTAGGGCGGCGGCCTGTAGTGCAATATGTGGTAGAGGAGTTGGAGGCAGCGGGTCTGCGACAGATCCTCCTTGTTACGGGTAGCAAAAAGACGGCCATCGAGGACCATTTCGACCCGGATCCAGAACTCGTGCGGCAGTTGTCGAGTGGCGGGGGATACGATCTGCTGGAGGAGTTGCGATATACAGAGACGGACGTGCGCTTCTATTATACGCGCCAGAGTGTGCCCCGAGGTCTGGCCGATGCCGTGAGGCATGGCCAAGAGTTTGTGGGCAACGACCATTTTGTGGTGGCTCTGGGCGATTCCATCATCAAGGATCGCGATGGGGCCAGTTTTTTGCGCGCCATGATCGAGACCCATCTGGAGAGCGGGGTCGCATGCACCATAGCGGTGGAGGAGGTGGATCCCGGCGAGGTACACCGCTACGGCATCATCGAGCCTGGGGAGGAGGCCCCGAATGGAAGGAGCATTGCGGTGGAGAATGTGGTGGAAAAGCCACAACCGGAGGCGGCTCCCAGCAATCTGGCCATCGCCGCTCGGTACATCTTTAGTCCCGTCATCTTTGAGGCCATCGAACGAACGGCGCCTGACCAGAGGGGTGAACTCCAGCTGACAGACTCCATCAAGCACCTCCTGCAACTGGGACACCGAGTGCGGGCCATTCCCCTGCGCCCAGGGGAACGCCGTTATGATATCGGCAATTTCGAGAGTTATTTCAGGGCCTTTATCGATTTCGCCATCGCCGATGAAAAGTATGGGTATCTTGTGCGTCAATATCTGAAACGTAGAACGAGAGAACTCTAGGCTTATGAAAACGATTCACTGTTCTGCACCAGGCCGCTGCGGCATTATAGGCAATCCCACCGATATGTACGGTGGCACCGTGATCTCCTGTTCCATAGATTTCCGTGCCCACGTGTGTGTGGAGCCACGCGACAAACTGCGTCTCCAAGTGGCCGGCCAGGAGACGGTCATCGAAAGCCCGGACGATCTGATCTTGAATGGGGACTATTTCGACGTGGCCCGGGCCATCCTGGACTATTTTCACGAGGACGACCTGCGCTGTAACATCTCCTATTGGACCGATATCCCCGTTCGGGCGGGGGTGGCCGGCTCCACGGCGCTGACGGTGGCCATCCTGTATGGCCTCTTGCACTTTAAGGGCTTGGACTATAGTCGCTATCGGGTCGCCGAGTTGGCACGCTATATCGAACTTAACCATCTGCGTGTGGTCTGCGGCTACCAGGATGCTTATATGTGCACCTTTGGGGGCCTGAACTATATGGATTTCCGCGGCAAGCAGTTCTATCGTGAGGCCTCCGAGGAACTCTATGCCACCATCGAGCCTCTCGACGATTACGTCCCCGCGCTGCCCTTTGTATTGGCCCATACGGGTGCATCTCATTCCTCGGGCGCGGTGCACAGGCCCCTTCGCGAACGTTGGTTGGAGGGCGAACGGGAGGTTCGCGAGGGATATGAGCGGATCACTCACCTGGCCCGCCAGGGAAAGAAAGCCTTGCTTGCGGGGGATTGGGAGCGCCTGGGACGCCTGATGAACGAGAACCATACCATTCAGCGGGACCTCGGCGGTTCGGGTGAGGCCAATGAACGACTCATCAGCGTGGCCCTGGAGCACGGAGCCCTGGGGGCGAAACTGGCCGGTGCCGGTCATGGGGGCACCATCATTGCCCTCCATCCCCATCCTGAGGAGATGATCGATGCACTGCGGGAGGCGGGCAGCGAAAGGGTTTTTTATCCCACACCCAGGCCCGGTGTCTGTCTTGAGCCTGAGGAGGAAGGGGAGGGGCCATCATAACGACCGCTCTGTGAAGGAGATGTCCGGCGCACAAAAAAAAGCCACCAGAACACTTTCTGGTGGCTTTTGATATGGGCAGGATAGGACTCGAACCTACGGCCTCCACGATGTCAACGTGGCGCTCTAACCAACTGAGCCACCTGCCCGCCTACCTATTAATTATACGCGGACGCTTACAGAATGCAAGTTTGGCTTCCCTGAAAAAGCACTGGACGTTCAGTTGCGTCGCACTTTCGCGAGACCTTACAGTAGAAAAGCATACTCTGCATATAACAAGAGTAAATTGCTGGAGCATGTCCATCAAGTGCGACGCAACTCATGGACCTTCTTTCAGTAGAGCCAAGTTTGGGTCCGCTGCAAGGATCTGACGCGCGTCTTTCCAAAATCGTTTGTGTTGCAAAAATGCCATACTAGTTATATTATTACATATGGAGGCTAGTATGGTGGAGAATGTCCAACTCGCGGATCAACAGGATCTCGTCGAACGTATCGAGGAGTTGTATCCCGACGACCTCGATGAGGTGTGTCGTGCCATCGCCTATGCTAGAAAAGCCCACGGCGAGCAGTGTCGGGCCTCAGGGGAGCCCTATGTAGTGCATCCCCTGGCCACAGCCGCTATTCTCGCGGATCTGCATATGGACATGTCGACCATCATTGCCGGGGTGCTTCACGACGTGGTCGAGGATACGGACGTGACCCTCGATGACCTGGAAAAAGAGTTTGGGGCGACGGTGGCGCAACTCGTCGATGGCGTGAGCAAGTTGCTTCGTGCCAGGCGGAGGAGCAAACTGGACGGGGCCGGCCTGGGCGAGAAGCAGGCGGAGAACCTGCGTAAAATGTTCCTGGCTATGGTGGGGGACATTCGCGTGGTGATCGTCAAGTTGGCGGATCGCCTCCACAACATGCGTACCTTACAGTTCCTGCCAGAAGAGAAACAGCAGGAAAAGGCACGGGAGACGCTGGAAGTCTATGCGCCTTTGGCCAACCGCCTCGGGATCTGGCAACTAAAGTGGCAGCTTGAGGATCTGGCCTTTCGGTACCTGGATCCCGACAATTATTACGAGATCGGCCGGCTTTTGGCCGAGCGTCGGGCGGAGCGGGCAGCCTACCTGGAACGTGTGATGTCGGTGCTCCGGGAGCGACTGAAGGAAGAGGGGATCGCGGCACGCATTATGGGGCGTCCCAAGCATATCCATAGCATTTACCGCAAGATGCAGGAGAAGGATCGGGATTTCGATCAGATCTATGACCTCCACGGCGTGCGCATCATCGTGGATGAGGTGCGGGAGTGCTATCATGTGCTGGGTATCGTCCATAGCCTCTGGAGCCCCATCCCCGGCGAATTCGACGACTATATCGCCATGCCCAAAGATAACCTCTATCAGTCGCTGCATACCGCTGTGGTGGCGCTTGACGGCAGACCTCTGGAGGTGCAGATACGGACGGAGAGAATGCACAGACTTGCTGAGTTTGGCGTCGCCGCCCATTGGCGATACAAGGAGGGAGGCGAACGCGACGAGGCCCTGGACGCCAAGATCAGGTGGCTGCGGCAGGCCACCGATTGGCGCGAGGATGTGGAGGATGCGGGTCAATTCGTGGATTCGCTCAAGAGCGATGTCTTTCCGGAGCGGGTCTATGTTTTTACTCCCAAAGGCGATATCATAGATCTGCCCAGGGGGGCTACCCCCGTTGACTTTGCCTATGCCATCCACACGGAGGTGGGACACCGCTGTCGAGGCGCCAAGGTTGATGGAAGACTCGTCTCCCTGGACTACAAATTGCAGATGGGAGAGCAGGTCGAGATCGTCACTGCCAAGGAGGGAGGACCGAGCCGCGACTGGCTGACGCCCCATTTGCACTATGTGGCCACTCAGCGGGCGCGCCAAAAGATCCGAAGGTGGTTCCGAAGACAGCAACGTCAGAAGAACATCGGCACCGGACGCGAGATCCTGGAGCATGAACTGAGGCGTTTGGGCCTCGATCAGGAGTCGTATGCCGAGATCGCTGACCTATTCAAGTATGATGACGTCGAGGACTTTTTGGCCGCTGTGGGCTATGGCGACATCAGTCCTTCGCATATCGCCAACAAGATCGACGACGCGAACGCCGATGTCGCAGGGCTCAAGTTCGAGGCCATTCCCGAGGAAGCGATTTCGGATATCAAGGTTACCGGCGTGGGAGACCTGCTCACGCGCCTGGCCAACTGCTGCAACCCCGTGCCTGGCGATTCCATCGTGGGCTATATCACACGAGGCAAAGGTATCACCGTGCACCGCAGCGACTGCCCCAACATCGCCAATCTAAAGGACACGGAGCGCCTCATCTCCGTCTCCTGGGGGCAGGCAGAACAACTCTATCCCGTCATGATTCATATAGAGGCCTTTGATCGCAGCGGGCTGCTGCGGGATATCGCTGGCGTCGTGGCAGATTTGGGGTTGAGTCTGAGCGCTGCCAACGTCTCTACCGATGATGATCGTATGGCGCACATCACCGTGACGGTGGGCGTGGAGAATGTCAGTCAGCTTTCAGCCGTGTTGAACGAGATACAGGGCGTGCCCAATATAGTGGACGTACACCGTAGGCGATATACCTAAGCCCTCAAAATACCCCTTTTCTCCTTCTCGATGGTCTCCAGCAGGCTCTTGAACGAGTCGGTAAACTGTTTCACGCCATCCTCTTGCAGATCTTTTGCCACGGTATCGATATCGATGCCCAATGCATCCAGCCGTGCCAGATATTCCGTGGCGTTTTGTATGCCGCTGTATATGGTGGTCGCCACCATACCATGATCGCAAAAGGCGTCCAGTGTCCCGGGCGGCATGGTGTTGACGGTGTGTGGTGCGATGAGACGCTCCACATACAGGGTGTCGGGATAGGTGGGATTCTTGGTGCTGGTGCTGGCCCACAGGGGCCGTTGCACGCGGGCACCTTGCGCGGCCAGGGCCTCCCAGCGTTCCCCGCTGAAAACACCCTCAAAGCCCTGATAGACCATCTTGGCGTTGGCTATGGCGATCTTGCCCTGCAGATCCGTTTCGCCCCTCTCCTCCAACATCTCGTCCACCGCCGTGTCCATGCGGCTGACAAAGAGGGAAGCCACCGAGGCCAGATTGGCTACTGCTTTGTCGCCCTCGGCGCGTTTTTCCAATCCCCTTATATAGGCCCTGGCCACAGCCTCATAGTGGGACTGGGAGAAGATGAGGGTAGCGTTGACATTTACCCCCTCTTCGATGAGCCGTTCGATGGCCGGGATGCCCGCTGGGGTGGCCGGGACTTTGATCAGGAGGTTGGGACGGTCGATCTCGTCAAAGAGGCGCCTGGCCTCGGCCACCGTACCCTCTGTGTCGTTCGCTAGCAGGGGATCGACCTCTAGAGAGACATAACCGTCCAACCCATCTGTCTCCTCGTATACGGGATACAGGATCTCAAGGGCCTGACGAATGTCGTCCAACACCAGGCACTCATAGATCTCCTCCGCGCTCCTACCCGCCCTCGCTGCATCCGCCAGATCTTTTTCATAGGCCTCGCTGCCCGCAATGGCCCGCTCGAATATGGTGGGGTTGGACGTGACGCCGCGAATCCCCTCCTCGACCAAGCCTGCCAGTTCGCCCGAGGTAAGAAGGGGACGGTCGATGTAATCCAGCCAAATTGCCTGTCTCAGCGCTGCTACCTGTTCTATCCTTGTCATGATTTCCTCCCCCAAAAGATCTGCTTGTATCCCGCTGGGCCTGTGGAATCAGGGTTGATAAGGCTGTGTGGGCCTCATCTCGGGTACCATGCTTGAATCCCAGTGAATCTGAACATCTTCCGATTCTCTGCGCTCGGCGAACCACTCCTGTGCCGCCTGCTGCTGCATCTGCTGTAATTCGCTTTCGCTCAATTCTCGGTTTTCGTCCCGTTCCTCGACCTTGATGATGTGGAAGCCAAAAGACGTCTCTACCACATCGCTGATCTCGCCGGGCTCCATGTCAAAGGCGACCTCCTCGAACTCGGGTACCATGCCTCCCCTGGCGAACCATCCCAGGTCACCTCCCTGGTCCTTGTTGCTCTCGTCCTGTGAGACCTCTGCGGCCACCGTGGCAAATTCCTCCCCCGCCTCCAGCCGCGCCAGCGCCTCCTCTGCTTCCTCTTCCGTCTCGACCAGAATGTGGCGCGCGCGGATCTGCTCGGTCGTGGTGGGCACCTCGTCGCCGATGGCCTCGGCCAACTTTTCGTAATAGAGAGACTTTTCCAAGAGATCGAGGAAATCGTTCTTGGTAAAGCCCGTCTGCTCCGCCGTTGTCTCGAACCAGTTCTCGGATTGCTCCACGTATTCCTCGTACGTCATGGGCTCGACCGTGGGGGTGGGGGTAATGTTTTCGGTGGAGGTGATGGGGGTCGGCGCCGGTGTTGGCGGATCGGGATTATAGCCGAACTGGCTCTCCAATCTTCTCTCTACCTCCTCGGATGACACGGTGATGTCCCGCTGCTCGCACTCCTGGCGCGCCAGTTCATAGTCGATCATCTCGTTCAGGACGCTGGTGGGCAGGTTTGCCATCTCCTCCTGGATCTGCTCCATCTGCTGATCCAGATATTGTGTGTAAAACTCTTGTGTCTCCTCGTCGCTGCCGCTTACCTGGAGCTTTTGGTTCTCCAATTGATTCAGATAGTTCTGATAGTCCCAGCGCCGGTACCTGACCAGGTTTTGATAGGTTTCCAGGGGAATGGGCACGTCCGACACGGTGGCCACGGGCTTTTTGGGTTGCAGCACATACTGATCGTACAGTCCCCAGGCCAGGATAAGGACGGCCAGGACAAGGACGGCGACGGTGCCGACGATAAGAATCCTTCTGAGACGTCTTTCTTGTGCCTGTTTCGATCTCTTTTTTGACATAAAAACCCCTATATCACACGATGAACTCTAGCAAAGAGGGTATAGGAATATCCCCTATACCCTCTGGTGATTCATAGATGTGTAAATAACGCCACTGAGGTGGCGGACAGGTGCGACTATGCGGTGTCTCCGCGTGCATGTCCGGCGGTATATGGTAGCATGGCCAGATGACGGGCTCGCTTGATCGCCCGCGTCAACATCCGCTGATGCTTGGCACACGCCCCCGTCCTACCCCTGCCCAGAATGCGTCCGCTCTCGGTCACGTATTTGCGTATCAGATCGATGTCCTTGTAATCGATATGCTCTATTTCCTCAGCACAAAACTCGCAGAACCTCCTATTGTGGCGCGTAGAGCGTTCCTGCCGCGGGCGTCCTCTCGGCCCTGATCTGCTTTCCCTTTCTTCTTGATTATCAGCCAACGTAATAACCTCCCTCTTCTGGCAACAGCCCCACAGCGTTCCGTCGGGCTGTTATTTATTCTTCGTCCCGTCGAATCAACAAATAGCGAAGTATATCTTCCCTCAAGTTCAACTCATGCTCAACTTGGGCCACCGCCGGCGGTTCCATGTCGGCATGGAAGAGAACATAATACCCCTCCCATCGATTGTGAATGGGATACGCCAATTGCCGCCTTCCCATATGATCGACCTCGGTGACGTTGCCGCCAGCGTCGGTCACGAAATCTCTTACGCGGTCAACCAGCCCCTGCAACCCTTCCTCGTCGAGGGTGGGGTGAGCGATGAAAATTAACTCGTATGTGCGCAAAAATCGCCTCCTCTCTGTGGGATTGCCCCCGAATCTCTCGATCCGCTTCAGGCAGTGTGCGGATACCCGTCCAGGAGCAGAAAGGCTCCCTAAAATCAAATTGTATGCTCAAAAGCATAGCGTATTATATCATCGAGGGTGGGGGAAGCCAAAATGAAACAAGGCAGTTCATGCTTCTTGGATTCTGCGCGCCAGATAGTACCCCACGCCCCATTTGGTCACAATGTATTCGGGTCTGTGAGGATCGCGCTCGATCTTTTTGCGCAGGTTATGAATACACAGGTTGAGGCTTGCGGAGGAGACCTTCTCTGCATCGGCGCCCCAGATGGCGTTGCGTAACTCTTCCCGACTGACCACTCTACCTTCATGGCATATCAGACAGCGCAAGAGGCGATACTCGTTACCGGTCAATCTGATCTCTTGGTTTTCCATGCTGAGGGAGCAGGAACTAGGATCTATGACAACATTCGCCGACGTGCTCGTCTCATTCCACTGCCAGTAGCGCCGCAGATGGGCTTTTATGCGCGCCAGTAATTCTTTTTTTCCATAGGGTTTGTGAAGGTAATCGTCGGCTCCGAGGCGCAATGTCCTCACGGCGAAATCTTTGCCCAGCGATCCGTCCGCCAGTATCAGGATTGGTACATCGACCACGTTGCGCAGGTGGATAAAAAGCTCTTTGGCAGCGGGGGAATCGGAAGGCCAGTGATAAAGCACCATCTCTGGCATGGATTTGTAGACCGTCATATAGGCCTGAGGACTCGACGGCACGCCATTTACCTCATAGCCAGCCTGGCGCAACAACTCTGGCATGTCTCCCTCAAGCACGTCCTGCTCGGCAACAACGACGAGACGCCCTCTCATTTTGAGATCCTTCTGATAGCCAACACACAAGGAGTATAGCATAGCAAAGTATCCATACAGTGTACGAGAGGTTACAAATTGGTTACTCTTCTTGTCCCGGAGAGGGGCATATCTATGCCAGTTCGATTTCCGTCACGTCGCCGGCCAGGGCGTCAAAGAGGAGCATCCTGTGTCGCAGGGGCTCTCCCTGATCCAGCAGGATCTTGACCACCTCCTGGCTCTGCCACGCCGAGACCATCATGGGAGTGGCTGAGGGATTCCCCAGTTCGGTCTCGATGCCCCGCTCGGAGGCTGGCTGTGGGCCATATATGGCCTTCAGTCCCGTGTCGCCGGGGAACACGGTGGTTGTCTGGCCCGTATAGCCGGCGATGGCCCCGTGTACCAGGGGGATCTGGCAGGCGGCAGCCGCCTCTTGCAGTATGAGGCGGGCGGGCACGGTATCCAGAGCATCCACCACGACATCGGCGCCGGCGATCAGGTCTTTTGCATTGTCCTCGTCGAGCCACATCTCTTTGGGTGTCACCTCGACGGCTGCATTGATCTTTGCCACGCGCTCTGCCAGGCAGGTGACCTTTGCTTCCCCGATGGTGTCTTCTGTACACCCCAACTGCCTGTTGAGGTTATTCTCCTCAAAGTGGTCGCCGTCGATGAGGATCAGATGGCCCACGCCCATGCGCGCCAGGGCTTCGATGACCCACCCGCCAAGCCCACCCGCGCCAACCACGGCCACGGTGGCTTGGAGGAGTCGCGACTGACCGTCCCAGCCGACGGTGCCCAGATTGCGCTGATAGCGCCCGGGGAGGATCTGCATCTCGAGGGCGAGCAACTCCACCTCCCAGAGGCCGCATCCCGTTTCCCTTGCCAACTGGCGCGTCCTCGCCAGTGAGAGCAGAGGAGGTGTTTCCCCGCGTTTTTGGGCCTGACGATGTTGGGCCAGCGCATCACGTAGAGCGTTCCTGTTCTGTTTGTCCCTCATATCTCGCCTCCTTTTTTTCTGGTGATGGAACGAAACCGCGGTATCCCGTCCTATGTGCGGGAGTCGTCCCATGGCTGACATTCGGGGCAGTAGTAGGTTCCCCGCCCCGCCATCACGTCGCGTTCGATGGTCTGGCCGCAGCGGGGACAGGCCTCGCCCGCACGCCCATAGATGGCCAGCCGCTCCTGATTCCGCCCGCGTCTGCCGTTGGGATCGCGATAACTCTGTAACGTGGTACCCCTGTTCTCCAGGGCGGAGCGCAAAACCTGGAGGATGCTGCCGTGCAGGCGCGCCATCTCTTCCAGGTTCAGGTCATTTACAGGGCGACAGGGATGAATGCCGGCTTTCCACAGTGATTCGTCCGTATAGATATTGCCCAGGCCCGCCAGTACGTGCTGATCAAGGAGCAAAGACTTGACCCGCGCACGCCGGCCCTCGAACAATTTCGCCAGGGCAGTTGGCGTAAATTCTTTCGCCAGGGGCTCGGGGCCCAGATCTCCCACCATCTCATCCGCGTCGTCGACGAGGTAAAAGCGGCCAAACTTGCGCATATCGCGAAAGTACAGCAAGCGGCCGGAAGCAAAGAGGAGGATGACGTGGACATGCTTGTCCTCCTCCAGGGTCTCACGGGGACCGTCGCACAGCAGCAACTGCCCCGTCATGCGCAGGTGGATCAGCAGGTGCCCTTGCGACAGGTCCACGATCACGAATTTGCCCCGTCGTCTCACCTCGCGGATCCTCTGACCACAGAGGCGTTTTATGAACGTTTCCACGTTGGGCCTGTCGATGGAGCGGGCCCAGCGCACCCTCACGTCGTCTATCGTCTCCCCCACGATCTGCCGACGCAGGTCCCGTACGATGATCTCCACCTCGGGTAACTCTGGCATCAGGGCATCCCCGATGTCATGGGTACCTTTTCGCCCTCGCGGCCAGGACCGCACCTCCCAGGGGCAGGATCATCGCGCTCAGAAGGGAGGGACACAACGGCCCCTCCTCATCCTCTCTTTCCTGCTCCTCTTTTGGTTGCGGCGAGGGGCGCTCTGTAGGCCGCGGACGGGCCTCCAGTCCCAGGCTCTCCCGCCAGCGGTCGTCCAGTTCCTGGAGGCCAAAGCCATAGGCGCGTTGCAGGGCCTCCTCCTGGCGCATACCCGTGGAAAAGAGGTGCAACAATTGCTGCATGCCCTCGCGACCGTGTTCGTCGAGAAGAAACTGGACAACGCTGTAAGCCTCCCCATAAAAGAGATCGACCTCGCCCGCGCGCCCTGTGTAACTGCTCATGGAGCGGATGGAGATCAGGGCGTCCTCCTCGATGGCCCTCTCCAGTGCCTGGCGATTGTTCACCGGGAGTTCTCCTTCGGCGTACATGGCCAGTCCCTCATCCAGCCAGCGTGGTAGGTCCGTATAGGGGTTGTCGGTGCTCGTGCCCACCACGATGTGGCTGAGTTCGTGGGCCATGGTCGATTCCACGTCGCGATGGGAACCCAGCAGCAGGAGAGTGTCCTTGCCCGTCGTCACCCCCAGGGTCATCACGCGCTCATCGTATCCCTCGCTGCGAGGAGAGATGGCACGCTGCATGTCCTGTCGATTGTTGTACACATAGATGCCTATGCGTTCCTCGATCGTTACCCCCACCTCGTCCTCCAGGTGGGACAGTGTGTCCTCGGCGCTGGTTAAAAGTCGTTCCGCTCGCGACTCGCTACCCCCATACCAGTAAACGTCCACTCGCGACCCGGCAACCTTCTGCCAGGCGTGGTTGTTGTCCGTATAGGTGAACTCTTTACGCTCCGTCTCAAAAGAGGTGTCCGCCGTGTGCAGTTCCCACCAGGTATGCAGGCGGGTGCCCGGCGCGAACTGGCCCCTTTCGAGGGTCTCCGTGTGTTCCACCTGCACGCGTTTGCCGGGGGTAAAGGCGGGGTAGATGCGCCTGACCAGGGGCTCTTCCACCTGACCGTAAAAGAGGATAACCTCTGTGATCGACTCCTCGGCCTCGGCTTCTAGGCGGAACTGTAGAAATTCGGAAAAGGCATAGTCGTTCTCTGTGGAGAGGATGCGCATGGGCGCCTCGGCGGACGCCGGTAGAACCATGCAGAAAAGAAATATGAGGACAAGGACGATGAGCCGCTGAGGGGAGGAAAACAGGGGGGAAATCGCCCCCTCCAGTCTCTCAGGGTTCCATCTCTTCCAGATCTTCCACCGCCACATCGACGTATTTGTCCCCCTCCTCAATGAGCATGATGGGTATGCCGTCCTTGATGGGATATTTTCGCCGGCATTCGGGATTCTGGCACACGAGCCACTTGTCGGCGACGAGTTCTACGCGCGTCTTACAGGCCGGACAGGCCAGGATGGCCAACAGATCCTCGCTCAACATCTATCTTCTCCATACTATATGAGAACATCTGACGTCAATGCACATAGCATAGGTGATGAGGGACGCCCTGTCAATAAAAGGGGACGGAGTGCCCTCCGCCCCTGTGGGCGGCGGCGGAAATTCCTCACCCCTCCTTGCGGCCGAGATCTTCCAGCAGACCCTCCTCCACGTGGGCGGCTGCTGCGTCCTGAAGCTGTGCCGTCAGGCCGCCGTCCACCACCAGGGCGTGGCCGGTGACAAAGGAGGCGTCGTCGGAAGCCAGAAAAAGGGCTGCCGAGGCCGCCTCGCCCATGGTGCCGGGCCGGCCCAGGGGATAGACAAGTTTCTGTCGCCGAACCTCTTCGGGATGAGCCTTGAGCATCTCCACCTTTTTCTCTGTGACGATCCGGCCCGGGCATAGGGCGTTCACGCGGATGCCATATTGCCCATAGTCTACGGCCATCTGTCGCGTCATGTTGATCAACGCGGCTTTGACCGCGTCGTATGCCACGTTCTCCCTGCCCCCTAAAAGGCCGTGCACCGAGGAGGTGTTGATAATGGCACCTTCTCCTCCCGCGATCATCTCGGGGATGGCGTACTTGCTTCCCAAAAAGGCGGCCTTGACTGTCACGGCAAAGATCGCGTCCCATTCCTCTTCTTCCATCTCCACGACGGAGGCGCTTTCGCCGGAAAAGGCATTGTTCATGAGAACATCGAGCCTCCCGTGCGTGTCCACGGCAAAGCGGACGAGAGCGCGCAGCTGATCGCTCTCACTCACGTCGGCATGGAAATAGTGTGCCATGCCTCCCTTATCCCGAATCCCTTCCACCACTTTCTCGCCCAGCTTCTGGCGGCGACCATTGACGATCACCCGTGCACCCTCTTGGGCGAACAGCTCCGCGGTGGCACGCCCAATGCCGGAGGTCGATCCCGTTATCACGGCTACCTTGTCCTCAAGTCTCGTTCCCATCTGATCGCTCCCTTGTTGATAGATGAATGCTATATCATCGTATATGCAAAATCCTGTGTTGCCACCAGGTCATCGATCCCAGATCTCGCCCTCACGCCAATGGTCGGCCGCTTCCGAGGAGTACTCCACGCTTCCGCCCGCCCGTAACAGATCTACGCCGTCATCCCGCAGTGCGTCCTGAAGGTCCGATATCTGGAGATCCCTGGGTGTGCAATCGGCCGCTACAGAGAGGGCGGCGGCGACTCCCGCGGCGTGGCCCGTGGCCATGCAGTTGCCCATGCTCTTGCCCGCCGACGCGGCGGGGTGGTCCGTGGACATGCACCGTCCGCCGACCAGCAATCCTTCCACCCCTTGGGGCAAGAGGGAGCGATAGGGAACGTCGTGGGTAGGCATGGGCTGCGTCCTGACAAAGCCGATGTCCAGGACCCCGCTCCGCCAGGCCACGGCGTCATCGAACTGGCGTCCCGACAGCGAGTCTTCCTCCGTGAGTTGGTACTCGCCCCGTATGCGGCGTGTCTCTCGTACCCCCACCTGCGCACCTGCCGCGATGATCTCGATATCCTCCAACGCCTCCCCGCCGAACTCTCGCATGGCGGCCACCATCTGTAGAACCTGCCTGCGGCTCGTGCATTCCGCCTTGGTGAACTCTTGTGGATCTGTGGCGTCTAGGGGCCCCAACACTCGGGTGCCGGCGTGGTTGATGTAGAAGCAGTTGCTGGAGGGAAAGCGTCCCAGGCCCCACGTGTCGGGGATCAGCGCATACTTTTCTCGTGCTTTCTCTGCCACCTCTTCCATGTTGTTCCCCGTGGAAGCAAATTCTCGGGCCTCTTCCATGTCCACGTTGGTCACATTGAAGCAGAGCGTCATGGGCGATCCCACGCTGTGCTTTAGCGTCTCCACACCGGCAAAGTGGGTCACATCGGCATCCCCGGTGCAATCCACTACACATGCGGCACGAATGAGGGCCAGCCCATTTTTAGTGGCCACGATGACGCCTGCCACCTGTCCGTCCTCCACCACGGTATCCACCGCCCGCATGTGCACCAGGTACTTGCAGCTTACGTCGTCCAAGGCATCCAGTACGGCCACCTTGAGGTACTCCACGTTACAAAAGAGGGCGTGCTTTAGCAACGATTCGCTCCTGAACTCTGCCGCCAGATCGCCATAGGCCATCAGTTTCTCTATCAGCAGCTCGTGCACGGCGGAGCGCGCCTCACCCCCCGGCCGCATCTGATTCATGCACATGCCCCGGCCAAAGGCGGCCACGCCCCCAAAGAAGCCGTGCCGCTCTATGACCATCGTCTGTGCGCCCTGTCTGGCGGCTCCCAGTGCAGCTCCGATGCCCGCCGGCCCTCCTCCCACAACCAGTACGTCCGTTGTCAGCAACTCTTTCATGCCCCGCGCTCCTTTCCGTCTGTCATAAGCTTTCCTCGCTCCCTCTCACGCATGGGCCCATTCTATCCTCTGCCTCACCACTCCGTCAAACGATGTGGTCAATTTGTGTTGACATGGGTGCTGAATCGGGGCATAATAACGACACTGTTTGGTAGGGTTTCCCCCAAGGGCGGCTATATGGCGGACCTCACGCTCAGTGGACAAGAAAAAAGGGCCCAGGAATTGGTGCGCGCGGGCGACCTTGAGGCCGCCGGAAGGCTCTGTCAGCGTATGCTGGAGTACTATCCCAAGTATGTCGGGGCTTACAGCGTTTTGGGTCAGGTATGCCTGCAGGCGGGAGAGTACGAGATGGCTGCCGATCTCTTTCGGCGCGTGCTGGGCGCCGATCCGGAGCATACCCTGGCCTACGCCAGCCTGGGGGAGATCTATAAGGTGTGGGAGCAGCCCGACGAGGCCATATGGCAGTTGCAGCGGGCTGTGGAACTGTCGCCCGCCGACGATGCTATACGCGCTGGGCTGTACGATCTCTGTGAGCAGCACGACATGGTTCAAAAGGGTGGTGTGCGGATGACTCGCGCCGCCTTGGCACGGACTTATCTGCGGGGCGGCCTCTATGCCAAGGCCATTGAGGAGATGTGGGAACTTTTGGCCGACAAAGACTATCGCTTCGATCTTCGGGTCGCCTTGGCCGAGGCACTTTGGCTGGATCGCCGCTATGAGGAGGCGGCGGCGGTCTGTATGGATATCCTGGAGGAATTGCCTCATTGTCTGAAGGCCAACCTCATCCTGGGCCAGATGCGGTTCAACACCAGGGAGGATCGGGAGGCGCGCAGCATGCTCCAAAAGGCCCAGGCCCTGGACCCGGAGAATCGCGTGGCCCAGGATGTTCTGGGACCCGATTCGCCGCTGCCGCTGCGCAAAGTGCGACTGCCCCTCGCCACAGAGGACGCCTCCTGGGAACCACCTCCCTATCTGCTGGAGATGGAAGAGGAGGAGACGGAACCGTTGACCATCGAGGGCGCGGCGAGAAAACTGCCCCTCCGTGGAAAAAAGGATGTTCCACGGCTTACAGAAGGTTCTCTGCCGCGCGATGAGGTGGAGGAGGTGGAGGAGGCGGAGATGCCGCAGGAGCCATCACCTTCCAGTAGGGAGGCCACGCCTGCCGAGTCCCTGTGGCTGCGGGAGGAACTGGCGTATCTGGCCGAGCATCCGGGGGATCATGCCACACGACTGGACCTGGCACGCAAACTGGGGAGCATGGGCAGGATAGATGAGGCGGCGATCCAGTACGACCAGTTGATTCAACAGGAGAGTCAGGAGTTGCTCTCCAATGTCATGGAGGATCTTACCCTGTTGAATGGCTGGCACTCTGACCACCGGCATCTGGCTGCTGTTCTCTCGAAAGCGAGGGAACGTCTGGAGAGCCAGGAGGCGGGGGATAGCAATCTGCAATTCTGACTTTTTACCAAGCCCTTGCGAGGCTCTTTTAGGCCTCGCAGAGAGCGGGGAATATGCACAGCATATTCCCCAGAGGCCCCAGAGCGGGGCCTTTATTGTAGATAGAATATCGAATCCATAGAGGAGGTAGGATACAGTTCCATGGAGAGAACACTCATCATTGTGAAACCGGACGCTGTACAGCGGGGCCTCGTGGGAGAGATCATCTCCCGTTTTGAAAGGCGTGGACTCAAGATCGTGGGCATGAAACTGATGCAGATCGACGAGGCGCTGGCACGGCGCCATTACAGCATACACGAGGGCAAGCCCTTTTTCAAAGGGCTTATCGAATATATCTCCTCGGCGCCTGTGGTAGTGATGGTCCTGGAGGGGAACGATGTCATACGGATCGTGCGGCGCACCATGGGGGCCACCAATCCGGCCGAGGCCGCCGCGGGCACTATCCGGGCCGACTATGGGCTGGAGATCGGCCGCAATCTGGTGCATGGTTCCGATGCGCCCGACACGGCAACAAGGGAGATCTCCCTCTTTTTCGAGGACGAGGAACTCGTCTCCTGGGAAAGGGACACAGATCCCTGGGTGTTCGAATAGAATAGTTCCTGCCCGTATACGGCGAGGGTCCAGGGGGCACCTGACATGGCGCTCCTGGACCCTCGTTTTCTTTTTTCTCCTGTGCTAAGCGATGCGCACCACCGTTCGCGCCTCGTTCCACAACTCTTCCAGGCGGTAGCGGTTGCGCTGTTCCTCCGAGAACAGGTGGACCACGGTGCTCCCATAGTCCATCAGCACCCATCCCGCCTCCGCCTCGCCCTCCACGGAAAGGGGCAGCACACCGTACTCCTCCTTGATCGCCTGACGCACCTCGCTGGTCAGCGCCCTTATCTGTCGTTCGCTGTTTCCCGTGGCGATGACGAAATAGTCGGCAATGATGGTGATCTCGGAAAGATCCAGGAGCAGAACATCGGTACCCATCCTCTCCGTAAGGACGTCAACGATGGATCTGGCTCTCTCGATTGGTTCCAGTGTTTCCCTCCTGCATCATATCGAAAAGTAGCCTTCAACCAAAAGTATACCACGGTGTGTGGGACGTGTAAACCCCTTGTGGCGTGGCGCCGCTACGCCACAAGGGGATGATGTTGTTATCCGGTTTTCCCGCTGAGGTGGGGAGGGATCTGTAACAACAGACGCTTGATCTCTCGTGTCAAGGACTTGGGGCTAAAGGGCTTGCGAAAGAAGCGCAGGACGCCCAGTTGCCGACTGCGCTCCCGGCTCTCGTGGTCCTGTCTGGCTGTCAGGACCACGACGGGCGTATCCCAGGTGACCACGTCCTGACGGAGTTGCTCTAGTACTTCTAAACCGTCGATGTCGGGCATGACGAGATCGAGGACGATGAGCAGGGGAGACGATTCGCGGGCCAGTTCCAGCCCCCGATGGCCGCTCTCCGCCGTGATGACCTCGAAATTCTCCTTTTCCAGCCGGCTCTGCAGGGCTTTGACAGTATAGTTGTCATCTTCGATGATGAGAATCTTGGACACGCGGCTGCTCCCGAAAGGCCAGAACAAGTCTACATATCCCCATCATATCACATCAAGGTTTCAATACGGTTACAAATAGGTAACGGCATCGTTACTCTTTTACGATGGCCATCGCTAAATCTCGGGCGCGGTGTAGAGTACCTCGCCGCCCACGCGAATCTCTGCCTCCACCAGGTACGCTTGCAGCGTCTGGGGATCGGGCGTCACGCCCAGGCCCGGTGCCTCGGGAAGGTGCACCTGCCCCTCGTCGTCGGGGAGGATCTTTTCCCGGGTCAGGTCCCTGGCCATGGCGCTGGGCTCGACGGGATATTCGCAGATCACATCCTCTGTCAGTCCTGCAAAGGGCTGCAGGGAGGCGCTCAGGGCTAGGGGGCTGGTAAAAGTGTGGTTCACATAGGTCAGCCCCCTGGCCTGGGCATAGTCGGCCACCCGCTTTCCCTGGCTGATGCCCCCTATGCGCCCGGCGTCGATCTGGATATAGCCCAGCCCGGCCTGATCGATCATACGCCGGGCCATGTGGTAGGTGTGGCACCCCTCGCCGCCGGCCAGTTCCACCTTCTCACAGCGGGCCGACAGTTCCCTATAGGCCTCCAGGGCCTCGGAGACAAAGGGTTCCTCCAGCCAGGTGGCGTCGCACGTTTCTAACGCCTCGAGGCGCAGGGCGGCGGCCTCCACATCCTCGCCCCACACTGTCCCCGCATCCACCAGCAGGATGCCCTCGGGACCCAGCCCCTCGCGGGCGGCGTGCAGGTGGTTCGCATCCTCCTCCGGCGTGCCCTTGCCAAAAGGGCCCCAGCCGAACTTGGTGGCGCGATAGCCCTCCCGCCGGATCCGCCGGGCCTTTTCCCAGGTCTTTTGCGGCGTGTCGCCGAACAGTTGTGAGGCATAGGGCATCTTGGCATGGGCCTCATCGTAGCCCAACAGTTCGTAGACGGGGGCCTGCAGCCGCCTGCCCAGCAGGTCCCACATGGCGATGTCGATGCCCGAGAGGGTGTGGTCGGTCTGTAGCAGGTCCAGGCTGTTCTCTCTCACCAGATTACCGATGCGCTGAATGTCCTCCACGTCGTTCAGTTCCTGGCCCAGCACCGAATCCCGCACCGGTTTGCAGACCCCGTGGGACATGGGGCAGACGAAACTGGCGATGGAGGTGAGGGGGGAGGCGTCGCACTCGCCCCATCCGACATACTCGCCGGCCCGCAGGCGCACCAACAGGGCGTCCTGGCTGCCGTCGGCGATGTCCCGTATCTCGGGCATGGCCAGGTAAAACAAATCCACCGATTCGATACGCATGATGAGACCCCCTTGGGCTATATGAATTGCGTGTATTATAGATGACGATGGTGCGGAGGGTATAATGAAGAATTGGGGATGATTGCTGTGCAGATGGAGAATCTGGCAGGCCAGACTCCCTTGGAGAAAAA
>JBKHJO010000048.1:0-18532 GCA_046538105.1 Anaerolineales bacterium
GCTAAAGAGGGGGGCGAAACTCTCGTGCTTTTCATCCGTTGCCTTTTGCGCCAACGTCCCGACGCAAAGGTGGTGTACAACAAGTCCTCCTCCGCCCCACTGTCCGCCAGGGCCTGCAGGACACGGCGGGGTTCTACAATCCGTGACGGGTTCCCGAAACGACGCTATCACCACTGGACATGCCCCCGCTTTTTCATTATAGTGTCAAACAGGTGTGATCATTCGGGGATGAAACCCTTGGAGGTGCAAGATGGATGCGGCGTCACTGCACGACGAGTCGTTGGTTATCGACTCGCACAACGATACGATTGTGGCCCATATTCGCCAGGGCAATCTGAGTCTGTTTGGGAGGCAGACGGGGGCGGAGGAGCGTCATTCGGGCACCATCGCCTTTCTTCGCGGCGCCGGAGGACCACGGGAGGGGGCGGCGGATATACAGATCAATTTCCCCAAGATGCACCAGGGCGGGATCGACGCCGCCTTCTTTGCCGTCGACGTGACCCTGGCCCGCGGAAATCACCTGACCTACGCGTTGGACGGCTTTGGCTATCTGCTGAACGATATTGCCGGGAGTCGGGGCGACGTCGTCATCGTGCGCCGGGCCGAGGATATCCTGAGGGCCAAAAAAGAGGGCAGGCCGGCGGTCATCATGGCCGTGGAACACGCCGATTGCACGGAGCGCAGCCTCAACGTGCTGCGCATGCTCTACGAGGTGGGCGTGCGATCCATCGGGTTGACCCACAACGTGAGTAGTTGGGCCGCCGACGGCAATGCCGAGGCGCGCGAGGGGGTGGGCCTCACTCACTTTGGCGTGGATCTGGTCAAGGAGATGAACCGCCTGGGCATCCTGGTGGATCTGGCTCACGTCAGCCCCTCGGCTTTTTTCAGCGCGTTGGAGGTGACCACCAAGCCCGTGATCTTTTCCCATGGCAACGCGCGGGCGCTGTGCGATCATCCTCGCAACCTGACAGACGAGCAGTTGGTGGCCCTGTCGGAGAATGGCGGCGTGATCGGCATGAGTTTTGTGCCCTTTTTCGTCGATTCCGACGAGCCCACATTCGAGGGCCTGCTGGATCATATCGACCACGTGGTCGATGTGGCGGGAGTGGATACCGTGGGCATCGGGAGCGATTTCGACGGCGGCGGGACGCTGTTGGAGGATGCCCTGGCCTATCCGCGCATCACCCAGGGGCTTTTGGAACGGGGCTACAGCGAGTCGGACGTGCAAAAGGTTCTGGGGGGCAACACGATGCGTGTCCTTCAGGAGGCCATTGGCTGACCGTTTCGTCGACGTGAAAGACCCTAAAGGTTTTCGCTAGAAACTTGCATTTCCTTTGTAACGTACTTGCAGACCAAAACATATGGTGATCTCTGTGGTGCTAAACCTTTAGAGTCTCTAGACTGTTATCCTAGGTGGGATACAAAAGGGAGAAAAAAGAATGCGCAAAAATGAGACCAAGCACAAGTTACTGGATGGTGAGGCCGTCATCGGTATCGGATTGGGATTGGGATCGCCCCTGGCAGGGGAGTTGCTCTCCCTGAGCGGTTTCGATTTCATCCTCGTCGACAACCAGCACGGCGACTGGACACATCACAGCACCATGTTGGCTTTTCGCAGCATATGTTTGGGCGATGCCACGCCCATGGTGCGCGTGGAACAGAACGACTTTTACGCCATCGGGCGCGCGCTGGATAATGGTGCCCTGGGCATCATCGTGCCCATGGTCAACTCGGCGGAGGAAGCAGAGGCGGCCGCCCACGCCGTGCGCTATGCGCCCCGGGGTGGGCGTTCCATCGGTCCCTTTGGTACGGCGTTTCTGGGTGAGGACTATGTGGAGGGGATAGACGACGAGGTCTATCTCGCCGTGCAGATCGAGTCCAAGCGGGCTGCCGATCATGCAAAAGAGATCCTCTCTGTGGAGGGCGTTGATGGCTGTTGGGTCGGCCCGGGGGATCTGGGCTTGTCCATGGGCGTGGATCTGAGCGATTCTGAGGATAGGGCGGCCCACGAGGCGGCCATCCTCGGCGTGTTAGAAGCCTGCCATGAGACGGGCAAGGTTCCAGGGCTCGCCTGCGTTCCCCAGAACGCCCGGTACTGGCTGGACAAGGGCTTTCGCTTTGTCACTGTGGGGGGCGAGAGTTCGCTGCTGCGCATAAAGGCGGAGGAGGTATTGGAAGATCTGGGACATCTTTAGAATCTGAGATGCCCGGCGCAGGCGCCAGACGCCTGCGCCGGGTCTGATATCTGTTGTGGAGCGTTGGGAGGGTGGAAAAGGACAGTATGCAGGAGACATATGGCTGGACGGGCAGGATCTTGAATGTGGATCTCTCCTCTGGAGAGGTTTCCCATATAGATACCACGGATTATGTGCCGGCGTTCATCGGCGGAGTGGGCGTCGCGGCGCGCATCGCCTGGGAGCGGGGGCCCCTGGACCCCGATCCCTTTGCCCCGCGAAATCCCCTGATGATCATGACGGGGCCCCTGACGGGCACCCTGGCCTCCGGGGCGGGGCGCGTGGAGGTGGCGGGGGTGGCTCCCCAGCAGCATCCGCCCGTCTTTTCCCGTTCGGGCATGGGAGGACACTGGGGTGCCGAATTAAAGTACGCGGGCTATGATGGTCTCGTGATCGAGGGCAAGGCGGAGAAGCCGGTCTATCTGTGGATCCACGACGATGAGGTGCAGATCAGGGATGCCCGCGAGTTGTGGGGCACGGGCACCTTTCATACCACGCGGGCCCTTTGCGACGTCCACGGGGAAAAGGTACGCGTCATCTCCTGCGGACAGGCCGGAGAGAACCTGTGCAGGGTGGCCGTCATCCAGACCGAGACGGGCAACGCCGCTGGCCAGGGAGGGTATGGGGCCGTGATGGGCGCCAAGAACCTCAAGGCCGTGGCGGTGCGGGGTACGGGAGGCGTGCGCCTGGCTGACCCCCAAAAGTTTATGGATCTCTGCCTGCATGCCAGCCGTGAGGGGCAGAAGCCCCACAGCCTGGGCATCGACGCGGCGGCCGGGGAGAACTATCGCATGCGTAAATGTGGCTTTTGCATGACCCCGTGCGTGCACCGCATCTATATGGACGTGTCTTCCGGCACCGACGCCGGGACACATACTGTCGCGCGCCAATGTTGGGGCTATATGAAGGTGCCGCCAGAGGTGGAGGCCGAAGCCAGAAGTATCACCAGTGACTATGGGCTCAATGGCTGGGAGATCTCTTACGGGGTCATCCCCTGGCTGCAACTTTGTAAACAGCATGGATTGATCGACCAGATCGATGGGCTGGATATCCCCGTGCCCGAGAGTCCCCTCCTCTATCTTCGCGACACGGCCTCCTGCTCTGCCGAATTCCTGACCACTTTGGTGAAAAAGATGGCCAGGCGCGAGGGCGAGATCGGCGATGCCCTCGCCGATGGCGCCTGCTACGCCGCCGACAGGCTCTTTGACGGGCGTGGCAGGGAACTCCTCGATCGCATCTATCCCCGCCACTGCGGACAGACGGAGCATTGGGGAGGACACTGGGGGCCTGGTGGCATCGTCTACTGGCCGTGGTGGCTTCCTCCGATCCTGCAATGGTGTGTGGATACGCGGGATCCGGCCAATGACTCCACCCATCAGTGGACGGAGCACGTGCAGCATTACCTGCCCCAGAGCGGGCCCCGTCGCGGACCCTTTTCCCTAGAAAAGGTGCGCAATGTATGCGCCAGGGTGTACGGGGATCCCGATGTGGGGGATCCGTCCTTTACGTACGATCCCCCAGAGGCCAAAGCCATACCCGCCATCTGGCACAGCGACCGGGGCATGATCGTGGATTCCCTGGTGCTGTGCGACTATGAGAACACCAGGGTCTTTAGCGTGTTGAGCGAGGACGGGAGCGCCGATACGGCCCTGATGGCCAAACTGTTCTCGACATCCACCGGATACCGGGTCAGCGAGGAGGAACTGGATCGGGCGGGGGAACGGATATGGAATCAACTGCGGGCCATCGATGTGCGGGATCATGGACGAGATAGGGATATCGACGAGTCCACCCTGGATGGGTTCATGTATCCGGGCAAGGACGATGGCGTGATGCTGGACCGCCAGAAATTCATCACGCTCCTGGATACCTATTATGCGCTGCGGGGCTGGAACGTGCATAACGGTTGGCCCACCCGAAAAAGGTTGGAGGAACTCGGCCTGGCGGATGTGGCCGACGTTTTGAATGCCGTGGACAAGTTGGGCTAGGGATAAGAGCAAGGAGAGCTGCCTGGCACTTGCCGTCGATCCCTACGCTATTGCTTTCTTTGTGTGTAGAATGGATTCTTTGACATTATTTATCGTACAAGTGCCAGGCAGTTGAACGCCCGACGCCTTCAGTGGAGCCAGGTTTGTAGAGAGGAGGACGTTGAATGAATTCGCGGGAGCGCGTCATGGCCGCCGTCGATCATCAAGAGACCGACCGGGTGCCCATAGATCTGAGCGGGCACCGCTCGTCGGGCATTATGGCTATCGCCTATGATAGGCTCAAGAAACATCTGGGTATCACCAGCGGCGATATCTATGTCTACGATTTCGTACAGCAACTGGCCATCGTGGAAGAGCCGGTCCTGGATCGGTTCGGGGTGGATACCATCGAACTGGGACGCGGCTTTGACCGCGATCCCGACCATTGGCACGATTGGGTGCTGCCCGATGGCACGCCCTGCAAGATTCCAGCCACCATTCACCCCGAAAAAGTGGATGGAGACTGGCATATCTATCACGAGGACGGCACGCTCATCGCCATACAAAAGGAGGGGAGCCTCTACTTTGAGCAGACGTGCTGGCCCCTGGCCGATAGCGAGGATGAGGAGTTCGACGACCTGGAGACGCCCCAGGAGAAAGTGATGTGGAGCATCCTTCGGTCGCCACCCACGACCATAGACTATGATGAGGAGGGGTTGGAGGCCCTGGCAAAGGGGGCTAGGGCGCTGCGAGCATCCACGGACAGGGCCATCATCGGGCTCTTTGGCGGGAATCTCTTTGAGATGGGCCAGTACCTCTTTCGCAACGACAACTTTTTTCTGCTTTTGGCCGGGGAGCCGCGGCGTGCCCACCGTTTCCTGGATGGTCTGGTGGAACTGCACCTGGAGAACCTGAAAAAGTTTCTTTCCGCCGTCGGTCCCTATATCGACATCATCATGTTTGGCGACGATTTCGGCATGCAGACAGGACCACAGGTATCGCCTTCCATGTACAAAGAGTTTTTCAAGCCGCGGCAGCGGATCATGTGGCAGCGAGCCAAGGAACTGGCCTGTGTCAAGGTCATGCTTCATAGTTGTGGCGGTATCTATCCCTTTATCGGGGATATGATCGATGCGGGGTTGGACATCGTCCAGCCGGTGCAGATCAGCGCCCAGAATATGGACCCGCAGCGGCTTAAACAAGAATTTGGGCAGGATATCTGCCTCTGGGGCGGAGGATGTGACACCCAGCAGGTACTGCCCAATGGGGAGCCCGACGAGATCGTCGAGCACGTGCATCGTAATATCGATACCCTGTTTCCCGGTGGGGGGTTCGTCTTCCAGCAGGTACACAACATCATGGCCGACGTGCCTCCCGAGAATATCGTGGCCATGCTCGACGCTGTCAGATCGTACAACGGATAGCAGCGTCACGGGCAGCATGGAGGGGGTTCGTAGAGTGAACGGGTACGATACGGTAGGATTGTATGGGGAGAGAAGATGAAGGCGACGGGGATGTTTTATGTGGGCAATCGGCAAGTGGAGTTACGGGAATTTGAGATCGGCGGACCGGACCGGGAGGAGGTGCAGATCGAACTCAAAGCCAGTGCGCTGTGTGCCTGGGATCGAGCCCTGTATGAGGGCATGTTGCCCAAAGGGGCTACCTATCCTTTCCTGCATGGCCACGAGGGGGTGGGCATCGTACGCAGGGTCGGCTCCCGTGTGACAGGGCTGAAGGAAGGCGATAAGGTGACCGCCATGGGGAACGACTCTCGCCTTTTTGGCCACATCGCCAATGTACCCGCGGATTGCGTGGCCAGGTTGCGTGATGATGTCGAGGACTATGAGAAGTGGCTTGCGGAGCCGGTGGCCTGTGTGATGAACGGTCTGGAATGGTGCAAGATTCGCCCCGGCGATCGTATCGCCCTCGTGGGCACCGGTTTTATGGGGCTCATCTTTGCCCAGGGGCTGGTGCATTCGCTTGCTGAACAGGTCATCGCCATGGATATAGATCAGACGCGCCTTGAACTCGCCAGGACGTTCGGCGTGGATCAGATCATCGATCTGAGCACGGATCAAGGACAGGAAGCGGTGGAGGCCCTTGCGGAAGATCCCGTAGACACCATGATCGAGACGGCGGGGGTTCAGGCTGCCTTTGACCTGAACTATGAGATACTGCGTCGGGCAGGGACCTTGAATCTGTTCTCGTGGCACAAACACGGCGATCGTCGTGTGGATCTGGGGGCCTGGCACGGGATGGGACTCAAACTTTACAGCACGTCGCCCTCAATTGCGCCTGACTTTGCCCGGATCTTTGCCAGGGCGGTGCCTATGATGGAAAAGGGTGTTTTCGATCTCAAACCCCTCATCACGCACGTGATGCCCGTGGAACAAGCCCCCGAGATGTTCGACATCGCCGCAGAGCAAGAGGATGGCTATATCAAGGGTGTGTTGGTATGGTAGACGGCACGAGGGATCCGTTGTGCTGTGAACGACCGAGGCTGTTAGTATTGCGTGCATAGAAAAAGGGAGGGGCAAAGATGGATTTCTCAAAACTGATTCGTACGCGTTATTCGGTGCGTGCCTATGAGAGCAGGCCCATCGATGAGGAGATTTTGCAGCGGGTTTTTGAGGCCTTTGTGCTGGCTCCCACGGCAGCCAATCGCCAGCCTCTGGGGCTCGTCGTGATCGAGACGGAGGGACACGAGGATAAACTGCGACGCATCTACGACCGGGATTGGTTCGCCAGCCAGCCGCCCCTGGTCGTCTGCGCCTGTGCTGACATGGATGTCTGTTGGGTGCGCGATGATGGCAGGCCCTACGGTGACGTGGATGCCACCATCGCCATGGATCACCTGATCCTTGCTGCCACAGAGGAGGGGTTGGGCACGTGCTGGATCGGGGCCTTTGATCCCCGGACAGCGCGGGAGGTCCTGGGGCTGCCGGAGCATGTGGAGCCCATCGCCTTTACGCCCCTGGGCTATCCCGCCGATGAACCGGGGCGGAAGGTGCGAAAGGACCTGGAGGACATCCTGCACTATGGCGAATGGTAAGGCGTTCGTTGTAGAGGGTCGATTTTGACTTTACTGGAAACCCTAAAGGTTTAGCAGGAGACTTAAAAGCGTTTCGATTTAGCCGAGATGCGCTTCAATTTAGGGAACAAGGATGTTTACCCGAAACCTTTAGGGTTTTCCTGCTTTTTGCCAGGAAATTAGGCATTGGAGGTGAGAATGAAGGCACTGGTTCTTACAGAACCTTACGTTTTAGAGATACAGGACTACCCCATCCCAGACTATGGGCCGCAGGATCTGCTCGTCAGGGTAAAAGCCTGCGCCATCTGTGGCTCCGACATAAAGGGTTATACGGGCAGGACGGGACGTCGCCAGCCACCCATCATCATGGGGCACGAGGCATCGGGTGTCGTGGAGGCGGTGGGGGATGAGGTGACCGATTTCGCTCCCGGAGATCGGGTCTGTTTCGATTCCACCGTGTACTGTCTCCGCTGTCAGTACTGCCTGAGTGGGCACGTGAACATGTGCGAGAACCGTGAGGTCATCGGTGTATCCGAGGGGAACTATCGGCGCCACGGCGCCATGGCCGAATACGTGGTGGTGCCCCACTGGATCGCCGTTCACATGCCCGACAATCTCTCCTTCGCCCAGGCGGCCCTGGTAGAGACGGCCTCCATCGGCGTCCACGCCGCGAATCGCACGCCCCTAAGACTGAACGATACCGTAGTGATCGTGGGGGCGGGGGCCGTGGGACTGGTGAGCCTCCAGGCCATCCGTCTCAAGGGGGCGGGAAAGGTCGTCATCACCGACCTTTCCGCGTCACGCCTCGAACTGGCCGAGGAACTTGGCGCGGACGTGACGGTTCCGGCCGAAGGGGAGGATCTGCTCGCCCGACTGCGGCAGGCCACGGGGCCTGAGGGAGCGGACGCCGTGTTGGAGGCGGTGGGCCTGCAGGAGACGGAGGATGTGGCCCTGGCCATCACTCGCAAGGCGGGCGCCCTCACCCTTATCGGGAACGTGAGTCCCAGAATCGAGACGGACCTGCAGAGCATCGTCAGCCGCGAGATCACCATCTATGGCGTCTGTGCCTCCAATGGGGAATATGCGGACTGTGTGGAACTGGTCGCCTCGGGGCGCATCGACGTGGACCCCTTTATCAGCGAATATGCCAGGATCGAGGACGGGCAGGAGGTGTTCGACCGCCTTTACGGGGGCGTGGAGGGCAATATCCGTACCGTCTTTACCTTTGACTAATGACCATGCCGTCTAGGGTGGTGCGCCGCTCCGTCCTAGACCTTGTGGCAATGTGGCGCTATCGGGCGGGTGCCCGCAAAGTCTGTTAGGCTGACCGCACATACTAGAAAAGAAGAAACTGACATGGCAGGAGTAGCATGAGCGTGGCCTTGCGCGGCATCCGAATGCGTCGACGCAGGTCGACGCCCGGCGCGAAGCGCCCCCGCGCCCGAGTTCATTGGCCGCTGGCGACCGGCACCCCCCGTGATGCATGGTCAAAAGTCTCATTGCACAGGCCTGCGGCCAATTGTCCGCCTGCGTGGACGAGCAATGGTCAATGATCTACAACATCCGCGTGCACCCCGCCGGTTCTGCCAGTTGGTCTTTGCTGCTATCTGTGGTACAATCGCTTTGTTTGACTATACCACAGATTCTATCCCCTATGGCCATCCTTTCTGGCGAACGGTTAACCAAATATTATGGGGCGCAGGATGTCTTTGTCGGGCTGGATTTCAGTATCGCCCGTGGGGACAAGATCGCTCTGGTGGGTCCCAATGGGGCGGGCAAGACCAGCCTGTTGGAGATCATCGTGGGTGTCACTGTGCCCGATGAGGGCGAGGTGCATCATGCGCATAATCTGCGCATGGGTTATCTGCCCCAGCAGGCCGAGTTCCCCAGCGAGCAGACCCTCTACGAGGAGATGCTGGATGTCTTTGCCCACGTACAAAAGATGGAGAAAAGGTTGCAGGAACTGGCGGAAGAGATGGCCGTCCATCCTGGTTCTCAGCGCCTCGTGGAGCGCTATGCCAGGGTCGAGCAGCGTTTTGAGCAGGCCGGAGGCCACGGCTACAGGGTAAAGATCGAGCGCGTGCTTACCGGCCTGGGCTTCACGGAAGAGATGTACCATTGGCCCATCGCCGTCTTGAGCGGAGGGCAGGTGACCCGCGCTTTGCTGGCAAAACTCCTTTTGCGTGAGCCAGAACTTTTCGTCCTCGATGAGCCGACAAACTATCTCGATCTCGAGGCCCTGGAATGGCTGGAGTCCTACCTCATAGAGTGGCCACACACTTTGCTCCTCGTCTCCCACGATCGCTATCTTTTGGACAAAGTCGCCTCCCGCGTGTGGGAACTGAACCACGGACGCCTCGAATTCTATCGCGGCAACTATAGCCATTATATGCGGCAGCGACGTGAACGACGTGAACGGTGGCGACGAGAGTATGAGGAACAGCAGGAATTCATCGCCAGAACGGAGGCTTTTATCCGTCGCTACAAGGCGGGGCAGCGCAGCAGGGAAGCACAGGGGCGAGAAAAGCGCCTGGAGCGCCTGGAGCGCATCGAACCGCCGCCATCCTCCAAACAGATGAACCTGCGTCTATCCACGTCCCTGCGCTCAGGCGACCGCGTCTTGATGAGCGACGGCGCGGCCATCGGCTATGCCGACAGGCCCGGCAAAGGGCGGGGGACTGATGAAGCATTGGAGGAGCATGTGCTGTTCGACACGGGGGAGTTCTTGATTCGGCGTGGGGATCGCGTCGCCCTTTTAGGGTCAAACGGCTCGGGCAAGACCACCTTTTTGCGTACCGTTCTGGAGCAGCAATGCCCTCTGTCGGGCGAGATCGAGATCGGCGCCAGCGTGCGGTTGGGATATCTACCCCAGGGCGACGGGTGGCTGGACGAAAAAAAGTCGGTTCTGCAGCAGGTGCTCGACAATAGTGACCTCACCGTGGGGGAGGCCCGTTCCCTGTTGGGCCGCTTTCTCTTTTCCGGCGACGATGTCTTCAAGGAGACGGGGGATCTATCCGGGGGGGAATTTGCCCGGCTCTCCCTGGCCCTGTTGTCTTTGGATGACCCCAATTTTCTGCTACTGGACGAGCCCACCACCCATCTGGACGTGGCGTCCCAGGAGATACTCCAGGGCGTGCTGCAAGATTTTGAGGGCACTATTCTGTTCGTTTCCCACGACCGCTACCTCATCGATGCCCTTGCCACCCATGTGTGGAGCATAAGGGATGGGGAGATGATCGGGGTGGAGGGGAATTATAGCGATTGGGTGCGGGAGCGGAGGCGCCTTGAGAGGATCGAGGACGCCGTTGAGACCCGCGAGCGGAGGAAGCGCGATGATCAGGCATACCAACAGGCGCGCCGGGAGCGAGCCGTGCGGCAAAAGTCGGAGCGTCTGACAGCGGTAGAGGAAGAGATCCACCGCTGTGAGCGACGCCTGGAAGAGATACAACATCTCATCGATGTCGCCAGTGCAGAACAGGACATGGAGCGTGTCCATACCCTGAGTCTGGAATATCAAAAGGCCCAAGATTCCCTGGCCGAGTACATGGAGGAGTGGGAGCGGCTGGCTCAGATGGTTGCGGAGGGCGCCTGACGTGTACGTCATCGGCTTGACGGGCAATATCGCCACGGGCAAGAGCACGATCGCTGGGATGCTGGCCCGTCTCGGCGCCTGTGCCATCGATGCGGATAAGGTGGCCCACGAGGTCATGCGTGCGGATGACTCGGTGCAGAGTCGTATCGCCGAGCGCTTTGGCTCGGAGGTACTTGATGCCAAGGGACAGATCGACCGTGGAACCCTGGGCTCCATCGTCTTCTCCGATGACCGGGCCCTTGCTGATCTGGAGGAGATCGTCCACCCGGCGGTCCTGAACAGGATCGAGGAGCGGCTGGCTTGCTGTGAAGCGGATGTCGTCGTCATCGAGGCGATCAAACTTTTGGAGGCCGGGGTGCATGCTTACTGTGATAGCGTATGGGTGGTTACCAGCCCGCAAGAGGTCCAACTTGAGCGGTTGATGCAGCAGAGGGATCTGACGGCTGAGGAGGCACGGATGCGCATGGGCGCCCAGCCGCCGGCCGAGGAAAAGGTGGGGTGCGCTGATCGCATCATCGATAATGGTGGCTCCCTGGAGGAAACCTGGCGCCAGGTCCTGGAAGCCTGGAATGCTATCCCCTCTACGGAGTATGTGCCCGTGGATACACCCTATATGGATAGCGAGGTCTAAAGTGTCCTCACGAGAGTCGCTGAAGCACTTTTTCACAGAGCATCCTCGCCTGGCCAGTTGGGTGGTACTTTCCGTCGGCATGGTCATCCTGCTCGTATGGAACGCCCCCGGTACCCTGTCGGCAGGACAGTTGTTGGGCCTGGTGCTTGCCTGTAGCATACTGGCAGGGGCCTGTATTTGGATCCTCAGTTGGAAGTAGAGATGGTACTGGAAATCCTATGCTGATCTCACGAGGCAAGAGGGAGAAGCAGCCGTTGCCACATGCTCGCTATCTGATCGGCGACGTATGGAGGATTTCCTTTATCGTCCTTGTTTTCTGCTGTGTTGTGGTGTGCTGTGCATGTTCCATCACGCAGGGCGGCAGTGAGGGCGCTTCATCTGATGCACCTGGCCCTTTGCCTCAGACGCCTATCATGCCAGAGGCCGGCGCTTTGGCCAAACCGCTCGTGTCAGAACCTACCTCCTCTTTCACTGTGAAATCTCGATCCTCGATAACGCCTACCCTCAAAGCCACGTCGATCCCTTCTCCTTCCCCAACGCCGCTGCCGCCCACCCCCACGGCGACGCCAATTCCCTTTCTGGTGGCCATCGATGCGGGACATGGAGGGCGGGACCTGGGAGCGTGCCGCCTCGATGATGAGGGAAGGCTGGATTTCACCGAGAGCGAGGTCAATCTGGATATCGCGCTGCGCATCGCCGAGGTGTTGCGAGGACGTGGTTATCAGGTGCTTCTCACCCGCGACGGGGACTATCTACTCAATGCCGAGGAGCGGGACGTGAATGGGGATGGGAGGGTGAGTCCCCTTGATGAGAACCAGGCGCGGGTGGATCTGGTAAACGCCGCAGGAGCCGACCTTTTGCTCTCCATTCATCAGAACGCCTTCGCTCTGGATGATGGAAGCCCCGTCCAAGACGTGGGAGGCGCTGTCACCTTTTATTGTGCGGATCGATCCTTTAGTGACAAGAGCCTGCGCTTCGCGAAACTCGTTCAGGAGGCCGTTCTGGGTGCCTTCCACGACGTGGGATATGGGATCCGGGATCGGGGCGTGATGGAGGATCTTGTACTTGAAGAGTTGGGAAAACCGGGCTCCTATCTCGTGCTCTTGGGACCGGAGACGGAGCGCATCGTTCGGCCCTGTCAGGTGCCGGGAGCCTTGAGCGAGCCTCTTTTCATCACCCATCGGCGGGAGGCGGAACTGGCGCGTGACCGGGCATTCTTGGATCGCCTGGCCACGGCCTATGCGGATGCCATCTGTCGCTATTTTGCCGGTGACGAGGCGCGCCCCACAGCCACGGCTGATCTTTCGTAGCGCCTCTCAGTCCTTGGGGTTGCCACGCCGCGAGATGTCGGTATCCACGATGATGGTCACTGGTCCGTCATTGTGGATCTCCACCATCATATAGGCGCCGAACTCTCCCTTTTCCACCCTGCGGATTCCCTGTTCCTCTAACAGGGCGTAGAATTCCTCCACCAATGGGGCGGCCACGTCGGGCGCGGCGGCGTCGACAAAACTGGGACGCCGTCCCTTACGAGGATCGCCGTACAGGGTGAACTGGGGGATGAGCAGCGCCTCGCCGTCGACCTCCAAAAGGGAGCGATTCATCTTGCCTTCCTCGTCCTCAAAGATGCGCAGGGTGGCTACCTTGCGCGCCAGCCACTCTGCGTCGGCTTTTGTGTCTCCGGATCGAATGCCCAAAAGCACGACGAGGCCCTGGCCGATGCTGCCGATGATCTCGCCATCTACGCGAACGGCGCCCTTTGTGACGCGTTGAAGTACGGCTCGCATACCTTTTCTCCTTTCCCGTTTGTTGTCTGAGAGATCTTTTGCTATAGTATGTATACTTGCAAGTGGGAAGGGGCAATAAACCATGTTCAAACTTATCATGACGTGGAACATCAAGGAAGGTAAAGAGAAGGACTACCTTGACTTTTTGACTCACGATTTTACCAAGTCCGTCATGGGCATGGGCATCCAGCCAACGGACGCCTGGTACGCGGTGTGGGGGCGCGGCCCCCAGGTCCTGGCCGGCGGCGTCACGGAGGAACTGGAGACGATGGAAAAGGCGCTGGCCAGCGACGAGTGGAGGGCTCTTCTGGCGGAACTTCAGGACCTTGTCGTGGATTTCAACTACAAGGTGGTCGAGGCCGAGGGAGGGTTCCAACTCTAGCCCCTGAAGAGCCTTTCCATGCTCCATGACACAGTGGGGAAAAGCCATGGAACCATTAGTCCATGGCTTTTTTCTGTACAGACGATCTATCGATCAACATGAGACGCAAGTTTATGCGCTCTCGCTTTCCTCCTCTTTACCGTCCCCGTTGCTGCTTGTGTCCTCGCTCTTTTTATCTTTTTCTCTCTTGGGCATCAGCGATGACGTGTCGGCCCGATTATCCGTGATGTAGAAACCATTTCCTTTGAATATGATGCCTACGGGCTGAATGACGCGGTGTACGACGCCGCCGCACTCGGGACAGGTCTCAAGGGGATCCTCGGAAAAGTGTTGAAAACGGTCAAAGACGATACCGCATGCATCGCATTTGTACTCATATGTCGGCATAAGCGGAAACTCCTGTATCCTCGAATTGGTACGATGGCACACTAACCTTGCATACCATAAAACCAAACACTGATTATACTCCAAGCGAGTCCCGTGTGCAAAATTGCTTGCCTCAAAAAGTTCGCGATCATATTCTGATGTTGGCGTTCAGCCAAAAGAGTAAAGGCTCAAAGTAACCTGTCACCAGCAACAGCCCCATGGCGATCAACAGGCCTCCCGCGATCACGGAAATGAGCCGTGTATGGCGGTTCATCCTTTTCAACGTTGGAAGGGCGACATCGACGACCGCGGCAGTGACGAGAAAGGGGATCCCCAGCCCGAGGGTGTAAGTTGTTAGAAGCAGAGCCCCGTTTGTTGCCGTCCTGCCATTGGCAGCCATGAGGAGTATGGTGGAGAGGATGGGGCCGATGCACGGCGTCCATCCCGCGGCGAATATCATACCTATCAACAAGGAAGCCCAGTAGCCCGAGGAATCCTGGGGGAGAGCCAGTCGTTTTTCCAGGTTCAACAGGGGGATGGATATGAGGTCGGTCATGTGAAGGCCAAAGAGGATGAGAACAGCGCCGCCCACCTTGATCACATAGGGCATGATGGGCAGGATAATCTGGCCGATGAGACCCGCCGCCACACCCAACAGGATAAAGACCAGGCCGAACCCCAGGATGAAAAGGAGGGCGTGGAGCAACGTGTCCCGCCGGCTTGTCTCCCCAAGGTCGGTGATACTCGTGCCCGTCAGATACCCGATATAGACGGGCACCAGGGGCAGGATGCAGGGAGAAAAGAAGGACAGCAGCCCGGCGAACAGGGCCAGGGGAAAGGTTACATGTTGGGGATTCATCCCGTTTCCTCCCACTGGGCGAGAGTTTTGGCCGTCTCACCTTGGATCTCCGTCATCCCGCGCTCCAGGTATGGATAGGCGAACCATATGCAGCCCAGGCCGAACAGGCCCCCCGTGATAGTGCGGCTCAGCCATGTGCTGGTCCATAATCCCACCAGTTGTCCCAGGCCGTCGATGGCCAGGGGAGCGATGATGGCGAACAGTACCCTGATGGGCAGGGGTTTCAGGTATTTTCGTGCGATCCCAAAAAGTAGACCGAAGAGTAGCATGGAGAGATAGATGGCCACGCACCGTTGGCACATGGCGACCTTGTAGCCGATCTGGGGATCTCCTATATAGCGCTGGGGTACCATCTGGCCCGTGATCTGTATCAACTGATCGTAGGAATAGGTCCATCGCGCCCCGTATAAAAAGAAAGAGCGTTCCGGTAGTTGGTGACACAGGGGGCGAAACAGGAGATATATCAGCCGCGCGGGGTCCTCGTGCCCGGCGTGCATCAAGACGGGAGCCAGTAGGGGAAGGCCGAGATAGAGGGCCACGGCCAGGTTGGCCATAAAGAGCCAGTGCTCGCTGAACCACCGCATAAAGTGGGTCAGGATGTAAGTGATGCGCTGCGACCAGATATCCGTGCGCTGAAGATCCATTTCGCAAGCGTCGATTCGCGCGTAGGTCCGAGAGGAGTCCTGGCGTCGCATCTCCGTCCTCATGACATCAGATCAGCCACATAGCGTTGGAGAGCCGATTCGGTGAGCGTGCCCATGTGAACGTGGCGGATCACGCCCTCCTCGTCGATAAAGATGCTGGTGGGGATGCCCCGCACATGATAGGCAGCCCCTATCTGACCGTTCTTGTCCAACAATATGGGAAAGGCCATGCCGAGTTCCTGCGAGAAATCCTCTACCCGGTCCGCGTCCTCTCGCAGGTTGACGGCCACGATCTCAAAGCCCTGATCGCGCTTTTCGTTGTACAGTTCGATCATGTGCGGTATCTCGATGCGGCAGGGCCCGCACCAACTGGCCCAAAAGTTCAGCATCACCACCTGTCCGCGAAAATCGCTCAGCGAGACCTCCTCACCCCCCAGGCTCTGGAGGGTGAAATCGAAGGCGGGATTGCCCGCTTCAGGCGACTTGGGATTCGTCGAGGCCTGTTTTGTTGGCGTGATCGAGGGTTTTTCCTCCTGTGTCGAGACGGGGGTCGGCGAGGGGGTCGAGGCGGCCTCGGGAGCACAGGCCGCAAGCAATATCAGACAGGCTATCAGTACGATTGTGGCGATGGATGTCTCTCTCGATGGCAAGGACATTCTCCTTTATTTCTCGATGGGAGACGGATTGCCGATCAGTTCTTCTCTGCATTCTACCATCGGGTCCCCTCCTGACCAAGAAGCCAAGATGGCGGCTGCTGACGCGGGAACGCCCCGCGCTCTATACCCCCACTGGGTATATTCTAGTGCGTCCCATCCCTGTGTCAAATCCTTACCGTGGTCAGATGCAAAGTCTGTTACCGATCCAGTTACAGCTTCCCAAGGAGACTTTTGGCTTTCGAGAGATGGCTCCTTCCTTAACCCTCTCGCCGCGTAGGGCTAAAATGGACCAGCCGCGCAATTCCTCACTATTTGGTTTGCAGTGGCTCCTTGCGCCCGCTGAGGTAGAGACGCAAGATTTTGCGTCTCTACCTTCTTGGCCCAAGGGCCTCTCGGACGGGTCTATGCCCCGTCGACGCATTTGAGCAGGGCCTTTATGTAGCCGATGCCATAGGCGCGTCCACGATGGCCCCAACGGGTGTCGCCCACCATGCCCGGCGTATGATCGACGATGAGGACGCCGTCGAAATTGGATTCCTTGTAGGCCCGCATGGCCTCCAGCATGTCCACCTTGCCCTCGTCGATAAAGGTCTCCTCGAACTTTGGCACGGTGCCCCGTACGTTGCGAAAGTGGACGTAGGCGATCTTGTCTCTAGAGGCAAAGTAGCGGATGGCCTCGTATACTTCTTCCGGGGTCTCGCACCACTCGGAGACCGTCCCCTGGCAGAACTCGAGGCAGTTGCTGGGGCTGTCGACGATGCCGATGACGCGTTTGTAAGCCTCGGTGCTGCGGATGATGCGCGCCGTACCCGCGATGTTGGGTACCGGAGGATCGTCGGGATGGAGGGCCAGCCGCACGCCGGCCTCCTCGGCCACGGGCACCACTGCCTTGAGGAAATACTCGAAATTCTCCCACATGGTCTCGTCATCGTACTCGCCGTGTTCAAAAGTGGGAGCGTTCTCGGCCAGGCCGTGGTCGTATTTGGTCACCACGGCGCCGCCCCTCCCGGTGGGGGTGTGCTCGGTGCGCCACACGCCCACCAGCATCCAGTGATAGCCCAGCACGGGGATCCCTGCGCGGCCCATGTTACGGATGATGCGGCGCACGTTCTCGATCTGCTGGTCGCGACCGGGGAGTCCCAACCTGGCCTTGTCATAAAAGTCCATGGGCATATTCTCGATGGCGTACAGTTTGAGGCCCGCTGCGTCCACTCGCCGGCGCATCTGGAGCAGTTCCAGGAATTCCCAGTATCCGCCCCCGACCTCCTCCCGTGACGCATCTCCCTGCGGCCAGGCCGCCATGAGCGGGGGCGTGTGCACGATAATGTTTTGCACCCCCAACTGCTGGGCGAACTGTAGCCTCTCGTCGTCCAGTTCGTGAATGGCACCCAATCCAAGCTCGATCATCTCTTCCTCCTGCTGTGTTCTATCAGATTCTTATGCTGTTAATGATACGCCCTATGCCTTCTTGCCTCAAGTAGAGGACACTACCGGGTGCACGCAAATGTTGTAGATCATTAGACATTGCTCGTCCGCGCAGGCAGATGGGCCACGAAGGTGGCCCATCTGGCCGTAGGCCTGTGCAATGAGACTTTAGTCCATGCACCACCGGGGCGCCGAGTGAACTCGGGCGCGGAGGCGCTTAGCGCCGGGCGTCGACCTGCGTCGACGCATCTGGATGGCGCCCAAGGCCGCGCTCACGCTACTCCTGCCGCGTCAGTTTTTTCTTTCTAATATGTCCGGTAAGTCTAACAGACTTTGCGTGCACCCACACCGACCCGAGCAACCGGTGCTGGTTTGCTTTCCAGCACCGGTTGTTTCTAGCGATATGAAGCGAGCTATGACAGGGTAGGGGCTTGCCGAGGCACCTCCCTCAGGAGAAATCCACCTCCTCGCGCGTCTCGATGACCTCCTCGTCCAGTTCCATGCTCATGCCCGGGCCCTCGGGCAGGGCGATATAGCCCTCCTCGGGCTCGATCTTGTATTCCAGGAAGAACTGCCCCCGGAGTCCGTGCTGCAGGAGCCACTCCTGGATGGGGCAGGTGGTGAGGGCCTGGGAGGCGATGAGTTGGGTGGAGGCCATGCCCCCGTGATGGGGGATGAGGGGAATGCCGTAGGCCGAGGCCAGGGCGGCCACCTTGGTCATCTCCGTGAGGCCGCCGGCCCACGTGGGATCCATCTGCAGGATATCCACCGCTCCGGCCTCCAGCAGCATCTTGGCCCCCCAGCGCGTGTACTCGTGCTCGCCGCCCGAGATGGCCGTCTCGGTCACCGCCTCGCGCAACTCGGCGTATTGGGGCACCATGTCGGCCAGGACGGGCTCCTCGAACCAGTAGGGCCTGTACTCGGCGGCCAGTTCGGCCATGCGCTTGGTATAGGGCAC